>DAIMKF010000022.1:0-30182 GCA_036721855.1 Bacillota bacterium
TATGATAGTAGCAGTATTATGCATAAATTAAGTCACATATTGAGATAGGAGGTGCAAGGATGACTCGGCTACTAGTAATTGATGACGAAGAAAAGCTGCTTTCTTTAATTGCTGAGTTTTTATCAGTTGAAGGTTTCACCGTTAAAACAGCCAAAACGGGTAATGAAGGAATTAGACTTTGGGAAAGTGAGCCTTTTGATCTGATAGTTCTTGACTGGATGCTTCCTGATATCTTAGGAATTGAGGTAATCAAGCACATTCATAAAAAAAGTGAAGTGCCTGTTATTTTCTTGACCGCCAAAACAAGCGAGATAGATAAAGTTCTTGGGCTTGAACTTGGTGCCGATGACTATCTAACCAAACCTTTTAGCTTAAGAGAGTTATCGGCAAGAATTAGAGTGGTACTTAGACGCTTAGAAAAAGCTAAAACCCATACTCAATGGCCAGTACTTGATCTTTTGATTGAGCCTGATAATTTCCGGGTTCTTAAAAATGGCACTGAAATACCTCTAACACCTTCAGAGTTTAAAATCCTTCGCCTTCTCGCTTCATCTCCTGGTAGAGTATTTACCAGACTCCAATTGGTCGAAGCTGTCTTAGGTGATTCTTATGAAGGGTATGAACGCTCTATCGATACTCATATAAGTAACCTTAGAAAAAAGCTAAGTCAGGATGAGCATCAATATATCCAAACTGTTTATGGCGTGGGCTATAAGTTCTCAGGTAATACGCAATGAAAAGCAAACTGGTTGTAAAAATATTGGTGGTTGTTTTGAGTATCTCTCTTTTAACTACCATCTTATATGGAACCATAGCCTCATATCTGACTCTTAAAAGTTTCACTTCCTATTTAAGACAAGAAAAAGGTGCTCGTGAAGAAGCTCTCGCCCTCTGGGCTGCCGAAAGCTTTCAAAGCCTTGGCTGGGAGTTTGTTTTATACCTCAAACCACTAGGATATAGGGGCGGTAGAGGTATGATGATGCATGGAACTCCATTCAATCAAGAAAGAATAATAGTAGCCGATAATCTGGGTACTGTTTATTATGATTCCGATAATACCAAAACCACGCTTACCCAAGAAGAGCTACTAGAAGCTACTCCCATAACTATAAATTCTAATATTATTGGCTATCTAAGTATTGAAACACCGGCTTCAAGTAAGATAGCTTCACTTAGGGAATCATTTAACACCTCATTAAAAAGAGTCTCCTGGATTAGTGGTATTTTTGCCTCTTGCATTGCCCTTAGCATTGGTTTTGTACTTTCTTATGATTTAATCAAACGTATCCAAGTCTTAAACAGTGCTACCGCAAACCTCATTAAAGGAGATTATGATTCTCTGGTGCCGGTTGTTGGCAACGATGAACTAGCTCAACTAGCTGAAGCCTTTAATAAGATGATGCGAAAATTAGCCGCTAATGAAAGAGCTAAACAAAACCTTTTTAATGATATCGCTCATGAACTGCGAACCCCTTTAGCTATACTTCGTGGTAACCTTGAAGGTATGCAGTTAGGTGCTATTGAGCCAACTCCTTTGCGAATCGCCTCGCTTAACGATGAAATAATCAGGCTTACCTCTTTAGTGCGTGAACTCCAAGACATAGGTCTGGCAGAAGCAGGGGAACTTAAATTGAATTTAACTTTGGAAAACCTAAGCGAACTTTTATCTGATCTTCGTCTGAACTTCGAAACCGAAGCTAAATCAGAAAATATCAAACTGGAATTTATATACCCGGATCTTGATTTAATGGTTGATAAAAACAGGTTGAGACAAATATTGATTAACATTATCTCTAATGCTTTTCGCTTTGCCAAAGATGGCCGTGTTTCTTTAATTGTAACCGAAAAAGAAAATGCTGTTTTATTTACAGTCTCTAATTCCGGTCCACATATACCGGCAGCAGATTTAGAGCATTTATTTAATCGTTTTTACAAAACAGATCCCTCTCGAACCAGAGATAAAAGTGGTTCTGGTTTAGGATTATCCATTGCCAAGGCATATATAGAAGCTCATGGCGGCAAAATAAACGTTAGAAATATTACAGGTGGCGTAGAATTTAGCTTTACAATCCCTAATATCTATACCTAAAGAAACAAATTAACCCTAGGTAGCAAAGCCTTTTTATATTAAATTGATTTAACCAAAAAACTAGCCAAGTGAAAAACACAATTATTTGCTAAAGAAAAGAGAAGCCAAAAAAGCTTCTCTTTTCTTAGTTGACCTAGCAATATCTATCTTTTTCCTGTTATCTCTCTAAAAGCGTCTCTTTCTAAGTGGCCATTACAGTCATAATAAGACAACCCTCTTCATAGTATCTTATAGACTAGAGCTAGTCTAGGAAGGTCTGGTAAATATTATCAAAATGAGTTGTCTCTTCTATTTGAATTATTTTTGTTATTTACATTATATCTTAGTTTTGAAAGTTATATAATTCTTCACTCCCATTCTAATTAATATATGCTTTACAAATTTGCGAATATTATGCAATAATATTATTGGAGAGAGTAGTATCATTAATTAATTATATGGAGGGTTAGTATGAAAAGGTTTTGTAAGTTGGTGCTTTGTTTAGTGGTAGCCGTTACACTTTTTGGATGTCTTCCCAAACCCAAACCTAATTCAACACCTGTTATTTCCAGTACATCACCTGAGAGTCCGGTCTCTGTTCAAGTCAGTAAAACTGTTGTTTTTTCCGTAACCGCAAGTGATCCTGATAATGACCGTATCGATTATGCTTGGAGTGCCACGAAAGGATCTTTAAGCAGCCAATCTGGCACCACAGTAACCTGGACTGCTCCGGCAACTGCAGGAACTGCTCAAGTTATCGTAACAGTTAAAGATGGTAAAGCTTCGACAAAATATACTTGGAATGTAAACGTTACAGCCGACCCAGGCTATATTGCCGTTGAACAAAACATCACCACTCCAACTACCTTTGATGCTAATAAAATTTATTTGTTAAACAGCATAACCTTAAGTTCCGTTTTAACAATTGAACCTGGGGCTATTGTTAAATTTAAAGAAGGTGCCAAGCTTGTTGTTAGTTCAAGTGGTTCTATTTCTGCCAGTGGTACCTCCGCTAAACCAATTTTCTTTACTTCTTTGCGCGATGATTACCACGGTGGAGATACCAACAAAGACGGCACAAATTCAACCCCTCGTGCCGGAGATTGGGTAGGTATTGAACTAAATGAAGCAAGATCCTCTACCTTTAATTACTGTCAATTTCTATATGGCGGTAGTACTTCTAGCTATGATGCCGCTCTGGGAGCTTATGAAGCCAAAGCAGAAATAGATAACTGCCTCTTTGCCTATAACAATAGCAGTTCCAAATCTGCTCTGGACCTTGAATATGCTTTAGAAGGTTCTTTTGTTAGAAACACGGTTTTTCACAACAACATTAAACCTCTTTCCATAGGGGCAAAGTTTAATCTTGATGATTCCAACACTTTCCACAACCCAGATAAAACAACCGAGAAAAATACTCAAAACGGTGTCTGCTTTTTTACTAACAGTCCCATAAATACAGCCATTTCCTGGGCTGAAACCGAAGTCCCCTTTGTAATTTTGGGCAGCTTCGATATTGACCAAAATGCTACTCTTACGTTATCTCCTGGAGTAGTATGTAAATTTGGTCAAAATGTCAGTCTTAATGTAAGAGGCTCTCTGATAGCCAATGGTACAGCTGATAAACCTATTTACTTCACTTCATTCCTACATGACATTCTCAGCGATACAAACGGAGACGGAAGCAATACTACACCTGCTGCCAATGATTGGAGAAATATTACTCTTGATCAAACTCCAAGTCTTAGCAATGAATTTAGCTATTGTTATTTTATGTATGGCGGTGGCGATGGTCGTTATGATGGAGTCTTAAGCCTTTACTTTAGCAACGCTAAACTAGATAATTGCACTTTCGCCTATTCAAATGGCGCTAATGTAGGGGCTCTAAATGCAAGTAACGCTTTAGCTACTGAAATTAAATCCTGTACCTTCTTTGGTAATGTTAAACCTCTAGTCATAAACAATCTAGTCACAACAGGACTTGGTAATCGCTTTTTCGATCCTAAAAATAGCAGTGTTACCAATACGAAAAATGGTATCTTTGTTCCCGAAACCTGTTGTGAAATAACCGGGCAAACAAATTGGCTTGATACAGCCGTACCCTATGTTATTGAATTGTATTTAGATGTAACTTCAACCGGTAAGCTCAATTTAGGTAGCGGTGCCATTCTTAAATTTGTTAGAGACGCCTCACTTTCAATCTTCGGAACCAATATATTATGTCCTTCGGTTGTTTTTACTGCCTTTAGCGATGACTCTAGAGGTGGAGATACCAATGGTGATGGTCCATCTACAGGTTCAGCGGCTTACTGGGATGGTATCTATGATAACAAGGCTAATGACTATGTAAACTGGACTTCAATCTACTTTGCTGCTAACTAAAAAAGAAGGTCTTCTCTAAAAAAAGCAACTCCATACAAAGGAAATATCACTCGCAGAACATTAGAGCGCTAACGCATGGTATGTATTGATAAGGAGGGGGGTCAGTTACCTTAGTTACCCCCTCCTTAATTTTTCCAAGCTAGTATGGGTGTAAAGAATTAGCTTGTCTAAAACAGGCAGTTAGTAAATATATTATTGCTGTTTACAAATATCTCAACTACAAACTTAGCTTTCGATCTAAATCCTTTAGCAGTTCTGTAAACTTTAGGCTAGGCATTTATATAAATGACAATTTTGTTTTAATCCTCTTTTTCTATAGAGCAGAAGAACAGACTAAAAATATTAGCGGAGGGCCTTTTGTCCCTCCGCTAACGATATACCTAATTAAGACTTTTTTAGATGGTTACTAAAGCTTAACCTAATTAAATTAAGATCTCAAAGAGTAACTTTGATTCCCTCTGCGTTGGATTTGTAAGCAGCTGTAGCTAGCTTAACTCCTTTTAAGCCATCAAAACCGTTAACAGGTACCGGCTCGTTATTGAGAAGAGCCTCAACAAAAGCTTTCATCTCGGTATCCCAGCCGCCACCGGTACAGTCTTTAAGCTCAACCCAGCCCGGACCACCGATAGCTTTTTTCTTATCAATATAGATCTTAAGAGGTGTTGAATAATCTATAACCATAGAACCGTCTTCACCATAGACTTCAATGCCTAAAATACCGGCTTTGGAAGACCAGCCAACTTCCAGATAACCCATGGCACTATTTTCAAAATTAACAGAACAAACAGCGTTATCTTCGACTTCAATGGTGCGCACCAAGGTATTGATATTGGCAGATATATCTTTGATATCTCCTACCAGAAAACGCATAATATCAAGAGCATGAATACCCATATCGAGTAATGCGCCGCCACCGGCCATTTCTTTATTAAAAAACCAGTTGCTTTTGGCAGGCCAGGAAATATATGGACCTTCATGGGCAAAGCGAACTCTGATCATAAATGGTTTGCCAATAACGCCTTCTTGAATGAGTTTTCTGGCTTTTTGATTGTAGTTATAGAATCTGTGGGTAAAACCAACCATCAATTGAACATTGTTTCTTACTGCAGCTTCAATCATTTCTTCGCACTCTTTGATACTTGTAGCCATAGGCTTTTCGCACAGGA
The DNA here is from genome assembly GCA_036721855.1 of Bacillota bacterium. GTDB lineage: Bacteria > Bacillota > DTU065 > DTU065 > DTU065 > JAHDNZ01. The sequence continues at coordinate 5,617 of DAIMKF010000022.1, forward strand.
CATGCTTTCCTGCATTACAGGCATCAATAGTCTGTGGTGCATGGAATTTGTTTGGTGTGCAGACTGATACTGCATCGATATCGGCTTTTAAAAGCATCTCTTTGTGATCTGTATATACCTCGGGAATCTTAAATTTAGCTGCCATCTCTTCTGCACGAGCTTTATTTACATCGCAAATAGCTCTGATTTCGCAGAGTTCTGGTATTAACGAATAACCATTCAAATGTGCATGCTCAGCAATTGCTCCGGCGCCTATTACGGCGATTCTGATCTTTTTAGACATCTCGTTTTTCGACCTCCTGTTATTAGCCATCATTATTCTATTCTCGAAATAAAACTGCTGTCCTGCTAACTATAGTAGTTTCAGTGAGTATTTACCTAAAAAGTACCCCTGAAAAACTTGGTTGAAGACTTCTAAGAAAGATCACTCTCTATTTTATTCTTTCTCTAAGCCAAGCAGCTTCTCTTAATACCGTATTAAAATCGGCATCTTCACCGTGGTATTCAAGGGATAAGTAACCTTGATAACCAATCTCCTTTAGGTTAACCAGTAAAGTTTCTAACTGTAGGTCTCCCATACCTAAAAGTTTGTGTGCGTAGTAAACCCCGTCGATACAAAATGCATTTGGTTCATCTTTTTCAAGCCTTTTAATATCTTTCATATGCACAAGGCTAAGAAAAGAACCTAAAGTATGCACGGCAAGGGCCAGGTAATCTTGATTAGCAATATACATATTGGCAGGATCTAAAATAATACCTAGATTCTCAAGCTCAATATCGTTAATTAACCTTATCGCACTTTTAGCACTGTCAGCTAGATCATTGTGGTGTAGTTCAAAATAAAGCTTAAGTGGGGCGGCTATTTGGGCTGCCTTTTTAAGACCCGCTACAGCCCTTTGATATTCTTCTTTTGTCGCCTGAGCACTTCCCGGGGCCCCTGGATGTATTCTAATGCCTTTAGCTTTGATTACATGGGCTATAGACACATACTTTTCTAGTTCGGCCAGGATTGGTTTATGATCTCCGGTAGTAAAACCGCCGGTATAGGCCCCAATACCGATAACCTCCAAATCCTTTAGCAGATTTTGAGCTTTATCTAGAGGCGTATCTGGCGGCAGATGTCTGCCGTTAATTTCTATGGCTCCTAAGGATTTAGCTGCTTGTATAGCATCATAGGCAGAATAGTTTTTTAAAATCAGAGTGTTTAGGGCTATTCTCATTAATAACACCTCTATTCGAGATCTTCAAAAAGACTGTTAGTACCTTTGTTGCTCACTTCACCTGTAAAGATACTGGTTTCTAGGAATCTATCGTATCCAGACCAACCAGAGGCGACTCCTTCCAAAACAGTTTGTACCCTGACTAACTTGGCGGAAGTATAATCGGCTAAAAAGACAGCATATGCTTCAGGAGTTTGTGGCTGTACCGGGGAACCCCATTCTTTTTGACCATGGTGGGAAAGGATAATATGCTTGATTTGAGCAGCTTCGAGTACCGGTAGTTCATCTAGATAAGGATAAAGCATTTCGATGCCTAGCTGCATATGCCCATTGAGCCTGCCTTCATCGGTTAGAGTAAATGCTGCTCCGGTAAAACTGTACTCCTTTAATTTGCCAATATCGTGTAAAAGTGCACCTACGGTGACAAGACCTAGTGAAAGTTTATAAGTTTTGGCTAGAAACTGACATTGCTCGGCTACTTCCAGGCTGTGTTGAGCCAAGCCACCGAGCCAATTGTGGTGGACAGAGGTAGCTGCCGGCCATAACAGAAAGTTAGTACGTATTCTTTCAGTGTTATAAACTTTCCTTAATAAATTTAACCCAGGACTTTTGGGTAGTGTTTCAATTAAAATATCCAATCTCTTTTCTAACTCTGCCGTAGAATAAGGACCCTCCGGGATAAAATCTCTGGCCTCTACTTCATCCGGATTTACTGGAAAAGCATCTTCGACATTCACTTGCAAGGCACCTTTAAATTCTACTACCGAACCTTTTATTCTTATGGGGTAACCATCAGTCATTAAATCGTTTAGTGAATAAACACCCTGCCAGACCCTTCCAGCTACCTCTCCCGAGGCATCTTTAAGGGTAAATTTCAGATAGTATTCATTTGGTTTGTTATTATAGGGAACCATCTGCTTTTGGGTAACAACAAAAACATCTTCTATTTTTTGACCTACTGTTAGATCACTTAGATATATTTTAATTAGTCATAACCACCTTTCTCTTTTAACTTCACAAAGAAATGTTTCTCAACATATAGCCATACTCCTGCCAAAATGTCTAGGACAATTGTTTTAGGTAACACTATCTGTGGAGGTGTTTATTTATGGAAATCAAGATTCATCCTGCCAAACCCGAGGCTTATCTCCCTCTTACAATTATCTACCAGGGTCAGGTGGGTGACAGAGCAAAAATGATGAGAGTCCATGGGGGGTATGGTGCTGTTAACTGGGAAGAAGTTTTTGATCTTCCAATGCATCTTTGGCCAGATCATGGCTGGACAGTAAATATTGCCGTCCTCCCTCAAAAACTACTCAATCTTATTTTTCACGATGGTGAAGGCAACTGGGATGAAACTATTCAGTTTGCTATTGAATCTCCTTAAAGAAGGATATTGGCTACCTATCTTTAATCCTTTTTTTGGGGGGATTAAAATGTATGTCAGCCAAGCAACATTTTTAGATTACCTAGCTTATTACCTAGATAAACTCAGCAACTACAAATCATTTAAGGTTATTTTAGTCTTTTTTCAATTGCTTTGGCAATATCTTCCTTACATCATTTTTAGCATTTTTGTCACTTCGCTAATTGCCATCTATCTTACCCCCAAAAAGCTGGGAAAACTTTTCCGTTTCAATAAATTTGGTGGTATATTTATAGCCTCGTTGCTCGGAGCTATTTCTCCTTTGTCTAGTTATGCTTTAATTCCCTTTGCCGGAGCTCTTCTTAGCTTGGGTTTCCCTCTTGGCGCTGTTTCAGCTTTTGTTATTAGTACTCCGTTAATGAATCCAACTATCTTTATTCTAACATTTCAAGGCTTAGGCCTTGAAATGGCTCTGGCACGTTTATTAGCAACCATTTTAATTGGTATTACAGCTGGTCTTTTGGCTGAATTGATTTTTAAACGCTCTGTCCTTAGAGAAAATATAGCCCTAAAGATACCCAAAACAAAAGCTTTCTGGCCTATGGTTTGTGCTATGACCCGTTATATGAGTAAAGCTTTTTTGTTCGCCTTATTGCTGGCAAGCTTAATTAGAATCTTTTTGAGACCAGAAGCAGTGGCCGGTCTATTTGGGGCCGATAAACCTTGGAGTATTTCTTTGGCAGCACTTTTAGGTGTTCCTTTTTATACCTGCGGGGGAGCTACCATTCCCATAGTAAGCTCCCTAATTGATCTAGGTATGGACAGAAGTGCTGCCTTAGCTTTCTTTATTGCCGGACCAGCCACAAACCTACCTAATGTAAGTGCAGTCTATCTAACATTTAAATGGTACTATGTAGTTTTTTATCTTTTAGTTTCCTTACTGTTTGCTGTCTTGTCCGGTTACCTTTATACTATTTGGCTTTCTGTATAAGGAGGATGCATCATGTTAAGCCTATTGCTAATTTTATTGCTCTCACTTTCGGCAATAGGAGCCTATGTAGATTTACCTTATTATCCACTTGCAAGTATCAAAAATCCTGTATCTGCTGCCACTAGACCGCCTGTTATTATCAAGGCCGGTGCTAATCCCAACAAAACTCTTAGTGATGCCGAAGTGAAGAAATTGGTCTATGATGTTTTGGACTTAGCCCAGTTTGAACAATTGTTTACTCCGGAGATTAAAACTGTACTGTTAAAACCAAATATCGTAGAGCCTCTGGAAAGCGACTCTGGAGTTATTACCGATTACCGTGTCGTGGAAAATATCGCTATTTATATTTTTGAAAAAAATCCCCACCTTAAAATAATTATTGGTGAAGGTGCCGGTGGTTGGGTCCCTACAGGTTATGAGTGGGGAGCCTTTCCCGGAGCTAAAGCCTCTGATGGGTTTGAGATTGCAGGTTATAGAGAAATGGTCTCAAAACTGAAAAAAAACTATCCGAAAATCGATATTGAAATAGTTGATATTAATATTCCCCTTGAGGATTTAGTTGAAGTTAAACCCAAAAAACCACTTTCGGAAGATGTTTATTATATTCATCGTCTTGTACGTGACTGTGATCTGTATATATCGGTGCCTGTTTTGAAGATAATAGAAACCTGCCAAGTTACACTAAGCATAAAAAACAATGTGGGGCTTGCAGCCGGAGCGGTCTATGGCTGGTCGAAAAACCGTGGTTTTCCCTATACCAAAAACCAGGGTGGCCTCAGACACACCTATCCTGTCATTGATGAAGAGATTGTGGATTTAGCCCAAGTGAGGGTGCCTGATTTTGTTGTCATCGACGGTATTGTAGGTATGGAAAAAGATAAGACCAATTTTAGGCGTGGAATTAAAAAACAAGCCAACCTAATCATTGCCGGAGGAGACCTCGTAGCGGTTGATGCTGCAGCCTGTCTTTTAATGGGGTTAAATCCCCGTGATATTGAGCATATTTCATTGGCTTATTATCTTGGCCTTGGTTCTATTTATCCTACAATATCTGGCGATTCTTTAGAAAGTCTCGCTTCCAAATGGATTAAGCCTGATCCTAAATATTCACCGCGGGGGCATTTTGGCCAGGGGGTGAGAATCTTTGAAGTTTCTAAAGATGACCAGAGTTTTTCCGAACCTTTGCTTTTTATGGATACCTTGGTTAATCCTTGGATCTTGGGTGATGCTTCTAAGTATACCCTTAGAACATGGTTTAGTTTGAACGAGGATTTGGATTTAGAAATGTGGGTAGGCAGTGATAACAACCTTAGCATTTCCTTAGACGGTAAACCTATTTATCTTCACCAAGGAAAAAGAAAACATACCCTCCCCAATGATACAGTTCCAATCTCTGTATCTGCCGGCAACCATGAACTGACAATTACCCTGCCCAAAAAAGGTATGTTCTCCCTAACCATGGCTGAAGCACTACCAAAAAATCTCAAAAATCGCAGTTTCTATACCGGGACAACACCTCTAGCGCTAAAATGGAGATGGGAAGATTGAAAAGAACAGTTTTAAAAATAATTGTTATTTGCTTAACAATCGGCAACTTATCTTTGGCCCTTGATTTTGCAGGGGTTGTTGATCTAAAAACCTGTATATGGGGTCCTTGGGGATCAGAGGCTCTATTAGCAGATGAAATTATTTTTCTAACTGATGATGTCGTAGTTCCGGAAGGTATAACCTTGAAAATCTTACCTGGTACAAAGATCATTGCTAAATATATTCACAATCCTGTTTTATCAGCTGATAATCTTTATAGCGGACTTGAAATTAGCATCTATGGTGCTCTTGAAGCTCTTGGCAAAACAGATAGCCCTATCTGTTTTCAAGGCTTGGAGCCATCCCGAAGTATTTGGCAGGGAATTTTTTCCCTAGGAACCGTAAAACTAGAACATGCATTTATCCGTGATGCTGTCACCGGGGTCACCTCTTCAGGCGGGCAAATGCAGCTTGAGAATTGTATGTTTTCCAATAACCAAACCGCTATCGCTCTTTGGGGATGGCAAATAAGCAAGATTAACAAATGTTCGCTTACAAATAATATCGATGGCATCGCAACTGCTTCCACGCCTGCTACAATTACTGCAAATGTTATTGAAAATAATGATGTTGGCATTAAGATTCTCCTTGGTGAAGTTGGTCCTTTGATTAAAAATAATACCTTTTTGCATAATCATACCTACCATATCTATAACCTTTCTGTCAGTGACATCATAGCTTACCCAAATAATTGGGACCTTCCTTTGGAACAACTTGAGGGAAAGCTTTTTGATGGTTATATGGAACCTGAAGCAGGGCTCATTATCTACCGGGAACCATAAATTAAAGTCACTAGTAAATTTAGAAGTAGAGCACCATCAATTCGAGATGGTGCTCTACCTTATTAAGCTATCTAAACTTGCTTTTAATTGTTCATATTTTTCCACCACTATAAACTATAATACCGATTTACTAAGCATAACTTGAATAGCTATCCTGTCCTCTCCAAATTCATCGCTCAGCAAAATAGCATATAATCTTTCCTTACCTTTTATCAATTGAGCTATTTTATCTTTCTCGTTCTGTGGAAGATAACCCAATATATACCCAGAATCAGTTATAACTGCTACTTCATTTTGGTCATTTTTGTTATTAGGGTAAGTTTTTAGATACAATACCTCCCCTGTCTTTATTTTATCATCTACTATATACAGATCCCTTATTGATGTCCCTACAATATATGTGTTTAAAATCTTTTCATCTAGTAGAGAGGGCTTAATAAAAGTAGTGACACTCTCTACAAAACATTGTTCTTTATTAACAGCTATCTCTCCGGTTAAACAGAGAATGTTTTTCCTAATTACCAAAAAAGGTTCTTTTTGATAGGCCTCTTCCAAAGCAGGTAAAACCTTTTCACTCCATTGTGATTGAATTAAAGCTAATGCTTTTAGTGCTTCGGATCTAACATCTTGGTATCGACCCGACAAACATAACAAATAGAACTCTTCTTCGCTGCGTTTTTCTTTTTGCATGGCCTTAAGAAGAAAAACTAACCAAATATCCATTTTGTGTTCGGCAGTCAACCCTTCTTCAAAGATATATTGAGGATCTCTAAAAATCTCCTCCGGTAACCTTTGGCGTAGAAAATAAAAAACATCATCCAAATAATAATCCAAGTTTTCTAACAGAACAAACCCTAATAATTCCATATCAAATAATTCTTTCTCCAAAAGAGGAATCAAAATAGAAAAACTAGGTCTTAGCTTTAACCTTTGCAACACAGCCACAATTAAACTGGTTGCGACTTTTGGTTCTTGCAACTCTTCTAATACGATATGTTTCCATTTAGGCCAAGTAATAATCATTGCACACAAATTAAGCAAGCAAACCGTTTCACTTGGTCCGTAAAGATTTTCTACCTCTTTACACTCTTTGGGAAATGAATTCAGAGATTTCTCAATTACAACTACTGCTACCAAATCAATAAATGAGCTGGCATAATGATTCGCTGCTTCAAGAAATTTTGTTATAAATTCTTCTCCTTTGTAAAAATCCCTCGGATTACTGTTTTCAAAAGCATAGGCAAGTAAATAGGCTAACTTTGAAAAGTTTGTCTTTGTTATAATTAATTTTTCATAGTAATCTGCCATATCAACTTTTTCAAGACACATTATAGCTGACATATTGCAAGCCACTTCATTAAGGGCTCCATGTTCAAAAAGCCACTCTTTCTGTATGGGAAAAATTGGTTCAAAAAGATACAAAGCTATCAACTTGCCGTAGCCCAAAGTATTTTGCACTAAATCAAAAATAAACTTATTAGACTTCTTAAAATTCTTTGCAGCTTCTAATGCATAGAGAGTAAACTCGCTATGTAGACCAAGAGTTTTTAAGATTTGCTTTGAAAAATCATTTTCAAAAAAGCCAAGCAAAAGCATGCCAAGTTTTACTTCTTCTACTTTCTTACTTTGAGCCGCAAGTGAAATACCGAATTGATAAGTTGATCTTGCATCAATTAACCCTTCTGATAAACATAACTTTAAACGGCGATTTAACGCTGTTAAATACAGGTAAATAGGATTAGCTTCTAAAAATACAGAAAAATTTTCTGTTAAGCAATCCTCTTTGAAACAGTCTTCAATTTGGTTGATCAGATCACAAGCCATTAATTCATTAAGCCGATTAAAACCTCCATCTTTCAACATGACATACTCAATATCGCGTTTCCCATCTAGATATGGATCTTGAAAAAGGTATGGTCCCTTTCCGAGGGCTTTTTTTCCTAATGCCTGATAGATACTCTCTTCGTGCATAGTTTTCACCTCCTGACTTACAACTCCAGTTAAATTTAAGACTATCTACAAATTGTTTAACTGCATCTTGAATACTCCTCCAGCTAAAGATAGTCTTAGAACCAACTTACATATATATTTACTTGTTTGGAATTATTCTCCTTTTGAGAAAGAACTTCTAAAGTTAACAAACACCTAGTATCGGTATTAAAAGTTTGGTAAATTAATCCTTAAACTAATGATCCCACAAAAAACATAAACAACCCTTGCTTCTCAGCAAGGGCAACATTAATTGTTTGCTATTAAAGTCGAGCTCTATCTTCTGGCTTCAAGTAGTTCTTCCCAAGTTCCTTTTATAAACTTATAAAGGTTGTCATAAACAGCTCTTTTTCCCGGTGCAGAACTTGTGGCTGCCAAACCAAATACTTCAATATCCTGGTAGTAGGCTAAAGTCGCCTCGGTCATAAAACCATAGGATAACCCAGCTCTGAAATAATCGTACAGCTTTTCTCGGCCTTTTAAGGTTGAAAGAACACTGATATCAGCTTCAATCTCTACACCTAAACGGTATTTATACGCTTCTTTGGCAGTTTCAAGCAATCTGGATGGAGGAATATTGGCACCAAACATATAGTTTGACTGATAAATACAAAGATCAAAACCTAAAGTTTCATACTCCCTACGACCATCGACATTAAAGTAAGGTATCCAAGAAAACTTCAAGTCTCTGGCGTGAAGGTAGCTGTTAATTTCTTTAAGTAACTCGAGTTCACCCGGAATACTACGATCTACAATCTCTTGTAACCAGTAAAAACCAATTAATTCTAAGTTTTTATAATTCGCTTTTTCGTAACGGATAAAGAATTGGTCTAAATACCATTTAACAGCTTTATAACGTTGCTCTTGATTAGCTACAGGGTCTTTAAGAGAAAAGTTAAGTGAGCCGGTATCATCTACTGCACCAAAACTTTTTATCTGAGCCATTGGATTGGGAATCATGATATAGATCTTTATTTTTCTCTCTTGACCTAACTGTTTATTTACCTTATCCATGGCTTCGTTAAAAGCAGCTAGTTGTTTTCCTTCTGTAAATAACGAATCAAGATACCACTGCCATTGCTCTTTAAGAGCTGGTTTACCTCTGCTAGGTGAATCAAAAGCATAGCCATTTGGTGCTGTTAAAGCTAAAAACATCACGCTATCGAAGAGATAATCCGTAAATTCAATCTGAAAATTATTTTCTTCTAACGGACTAAGGTAACCGACATAGGGATATGCACTTATAAGATCCCATTTAGTGCCTGCATTGCCATAAATTAACACCATATGCTCTACCCCACCACCTTTAGGGTTACCTTGGGGTAAATAACCGCGATCTCTAGAGGAATACTCTTCTTCAATGGTACCTTCTATAAAGACCTTTGAGGCTTCAAAGGCTACATTTTCCGAGAAGAGAACTAGTTTACCTGTTTTATATTTGTTGCTTTCAGCTTCTAAACATAACTCGCTATTAAAAAAGACCTTGATTTGATCTTCCAATACCTCAAGAGTAATGCTTATTTCTTCGCCGGATTGAATACCTCTTCCCTCAGCTAAGACCCTGTATTTATCCCAAATACTATCATAACGAACTAGCTGTGTTTTCTCAGCTGTAATATCTAAGGAGTAGCTAGACCAAAGAAATTCCTGGCGAAAGAATAAGTGCAAAACACCTTTGGGCCCATAACTAAGCGGTTTAAGGTTTAGTTTTAAGTGGTAGTTATTCCAATCATTCTCCCCTATAGATACAAACGCAAAGTCAGATTTATTTAAAAGAAGAGTGGTCGCTGTTTTTTCGATGCTTTTTTGGGGCGTTTGCCAAGCTTCAAAACCAGTATATTCATAAGCTTGTGTCGTTAAGCTAGCAGCTAAAACTAATAAAAATATAAAAAGCATAATTTATCCTCCTTCCTTTTTAATTTACCTAAATTGTAACAAGTTTTTTTGCCAAGCTAGCAAGCATGTTAAATAGCAACATGTAAATATAAAGCCATTACTAAAAAGGCGGACAAGCCGCCTTTCTTTTTAGAAATCAAAATCAATCTCTTCGTAGTCAATTTCAATAAGTGAATAACCCTTAGGTGCATCTTCCTTGGAATTTAGATCACCTAAAACTTCGAACTCGTCAATAAATAACCAGAATTGGGAAGAGGCTTTAAGTGCTACATACCTAGCTTTTTCACCTTTGACATTAAACTCAAATTTATGCAGGTAGGTACCTTCACGTGGTAAATCATCCTCTGTATACTCTTGATAATCGACAATTTTCCACTTTTTACCGTCTACTGAAATTGAAAGACAGAGTAGTTTTGGTAGTATGCAACCTACATCATTTTCATTTAGGAAGTTCGCTAGCACCTTATCAACCTTGTACACAGCTTCAAGATCAAAAACCCATATCATCGGATCTTGACCGTTGTAACCTACAAAATCTGAGTTACTGTATCTAGCGGCGTTACTGTATATTCCGTCAGTAAGCTTATAGTTATCCGGGTAGGTTGGAGAAGCTTCACGGTCTACAATGTAATCCTTCTTAAGCGCTAAGTTGGTAGGAGCTGCTAAAGCAGCATTCACTAATACTAGTGTCAAGCAAAGTACTAAAAGGATGCTTTTTTTCATTTCATTTCACCCCCACTTTATTATGAACCGAAATCAACAGGGCATTATATAACATGGTAAACTTTATCCACCACCTACCTAGTAATAATTTCTCTGATTTTGACTATATACACTAAACTTTCCGTTATATAACAGTAGCCTCATAAAAATAGATCCTGTTTTCCTTCTATTAATTCCACTGGGTTACTTGAATTCCTGCCTCATTTTCTTTTATGTCCTTAAAATTAAGTAAGGGCTCCCGAAAATCGGCAGCCCTAATGACTTTATTTATCTAATTCAACCAAATCGCCTTCCATAACCCTATTTACCATTTCAACTTTGTTGCCATGTCCTGAAACCACAAAACCCTTTTTAGGTATTTCAAGGGATTCTTTTTGGCCCATTGTTCTTAATTCATAGACTTCATCGACATCAACTGCAAATTCATAGCCCCATTCATTGGAATAAGTCTTATCACCATAGTCTGCGTTAAAGACGACAACCTCATCGGGGCCACGGCCCCTATTCCAGCCGTTAATTTCCACATCGGTACCATCTGGCATATAAATAAGGGTCATGTACTTACCATCTGCTATCTGAGGGGTATAGTCTCTGATTTCTACTTTATCTCCTACCTCAAATTGGACCATAAAAGCAACTGACGCTCTTCCATGGCCAACTACCAAGTAACCATCTTCGGGAATAGCAGGAACTTTAGATGTTATCTCTTCAATGATATCATTTTTGACGACAAATACTGTTACAAACGCACCCGAGAAAACCCTAATGCGATCTTTAAATTCCGATGTGTAGACAGCTAGTTCTTGTTCATAGCCAATCATGCTTTTTAAAGAAACATTGCGGTTATAGTGACTTAACATCATGTAGATTCCATCTGGACCAACTAGTTGTTTGTTGGGAAGTTCTTCTCTGACAAAGCGGGTATCTTCAGCAAAAGCCAGTACCGAAAACAAAGATAAGACCATAAAAATTACTACTAAACGTTTCATTTTTTGTGCACACAAGTGCACCTTTCACCTCTTTCTCCTCCTAAATAACTTCTACTTATTGAATTTTCGACACCTTTCATTTATACCCTTTCTTAATTAACCCAAATAGTCAAACCTTGCTATAACTACTAGGTAGTAGAATTATAGTTTAATATTCTTTGATTATGCTTACATTTATTTCAAGGGTCTAAATGTATCTAGAGCCTTTTTAGGCACATTAGTAGTTATTACACTTACTCCATTTTCCACCATCTTGTTCATGGTAGATGGATCATCAACAGTCCATGCCCAAACAGAGTAACCTTTAGTAACTAGAGCATTTACAATTTCTTTAGTGCACAACCCAAAATTGAGATCAACAGAAAACGTTTTTGCTCTTTGGGCCAAAGCGATTATCTCCTCCAAGGTTTTATGCGAATAAGTTAGCACACTTGTAGGGATATCAGGTGCAATTTCACGAAATTTTGCCAATACCTCAGGTGCAAATGCGATAATCACAACCTGATTTCTTGTCCCAGTTTCGTTTAACAGCTGAAGAACTTTTTCTTCAATACCAATCTGTTTGATCTCTATAACTAAGGTGATCTTATCTTTAATCTCTTCTAAAACCTCTCTTAAAAATGGCATCTTCTCACCAGCAAATTTCTTACCAAACTGCGCTGAATAACCAGCGTCTAAAGAGCGTAAGTATTCCGAAGTACTATAACGCACATCTCCCTTACCGTTTGTGCATCGCTCTAGGGTACTATCATGGCTCAAAATAATCTCCCCATCGTGGGTAGAGTAAACATCGATCTCAACTGCGTCGGCACCAGCTGCTATAGCCGAACGAACTGCTGCCAGAGTATTCTCCGGTGCTTCAGAGGAGTTGCCTCTATGAGCTACAATTATCGGCACTGTTGGAAAGGCTGCTGCTCTTTTCCTACCGGTTTCCCAATCTGCAGTCTGTTCAAAAGCCATCATTTCTTCTTTGGGGTAATCTGTTAGAACTATATTTGTAAATCTTACTTTGGGACCATTGGTGTGTAGACCTACTACACCCCGAGCAACATCAGTAGGAAGTTTACTTGCCAAAATAACCTCTCCATCTAAAAAAGCAAGGCAATAGTCTTTAGACACGGCTAGATGCAAGTGGTATATCTGTCCCGGTTCTAAGAAAACCTCTCCTTGATTTTTTTGTTGATAACTCCACCTATCATCGGTTAAATAAGAAACTGCAACACCGGTTGGCAGTGCGGTCTTTTGTTTTATTCTTAACATATGAGAAATTGATTTATCCTCATTAGTTCTATAAGAAACTCCTAGCCACTGATTATAACTGGAGATTTCTTCTATAGTAAAATCGAACTCTAAAGAAAAACTAGCTCTAGGTTCTGTAAAATAGGCGGAGGCAAAGTCAAGCTCATCGTTATCAAGCTCTCCTATAAGCGAATCTCCGTCTTTAACCCATTTACCCTCAGCAAATTGCATGTCTGTTGTTGCCATTATAGAAACACTGAATAGGGAGATGAGTAGAATAATTAATAATTTCCTTGATATTTTTAACATCGGTAAGCTCCTTTCAAAAATGTTTTTTCATGGAGAATTTTTCTTCCCACTTACACAATTTTCCTGCCTGATAAATAAAAAGAGATGGAACGTTGGCAAAGCACTAATATCCCATCTCTTCTTTTTTCATTTTATTTTCAAATACAATTTATGAGCCAACAATTGCTATTTCTTAGCATTTTCCTTAGCTAACTGATCTAAATAACGTTTGTATTCTATTTTACGTCTGGACATCTCTTTGTTCATTTCTGAAGCAGCATTTCTAGCTTCAGCTTCCGGATCTTTTCCTTGTTGGATACAACCTTGAATAGCAAATTCCACGAATCTATATAAGACACCGGCTGTTGGTGCATAAGGTATGGCGACAGACTCATCTATCTGTGCATGAAGTGTTTTGGCAATGTTTTCCGGTAAACCCTTAATATTATATAAGGCATCTATCGAGGTTGGAACCTGGAGAGAACCGGGAACTTTGGCCATTAGTTCTTCTACATACTTTTGCTGAATTGGTGCCGAACAAAACCATTTTATAAACTCCCAAGCCTCTTTATAGTGTTTTGTTGTTTTGGGAATCCCAAAGTTAGTAGCTCCTGTAAATGTACCATGGTTTATTACTCCGTTATCTCTTTTAATTCCAGGGATTAGACCTGGTTCCCATTTACCCTTAATTTCAGGAGCACCGACAAGGAGACTACTATAGGTCCAATAGCCTTCGATAAACATTACCCATTCACCTGTTCTAAATTGCGTCATACCAGCACCGGCTTTGGGCATATTATGCTTGGTATAAAGTTCAATATACTCCCTAAAACCCCTGATAGATTCAGATGTATCCATAGCAGATGTAAAACCATCCGACTTGAAGAAGTTGCCTCCATGTTGAGTTATTAAAGTATAGGCACCCCAAATACTATTTGAGCTTGGACTACCATAGAAAAAGCCAGCGTCTTTCCCTTTGGACTGGAGTTTTGGCAACAGCTTGTATACATCAGTCCAAAGATTAGGAATTTCAAAGCCCATTTCTGCAAGTATATCGGTTCGGTAACAAGCATTCATAACACTAACATTCTGAGGAACACCAAATCTTGTCCCAGAAAAATGCAATTGCTTGGTGATCGCCGGGAAAAGCTGGGCTTCGAGTTCATCAAACTCTTTACCAAAGGTCTTTTTAAGATCAAGAAGCGAACCTCTAATACCCAGTTCAACAACACTACCGGTAATAATTTCGGGAGCATCATTTGAAATAATAGCTAAAAATATTTTATTACCATCACCCCAAGCTAATGGAACAATATCAACATCGATACCGGTTTTGGGTGTAAACTCTCTGTCGGTTATAGATTCGGCAACTCGTGCCATTTCATTGCTCCAACCGATACACCAAACTTCAAGTTTTATAGAAGCTACACTTGAAAACGAAAGTAAGAGAACTAATAATACTCCTATCCACACTTTATCCTTCATGAAAATTCCCCCTCTTTTCTTTCTATCAGAATATTTGTCTAATGGAATAAATAATCCTGCTGAAATTTTAATCTCAGTAATAAAAGCATATTTGCTTATGTTACGATATGCTTTTCATTGAAAAACCAAACGTTCTTAAGCATGTTAATAACCAGATAATATGTGTATTGTATTGTTCTTAACCTCTGTAAAATGTTATGTAGGATTGCTTTTTGTTAACAAAAACAATAATTTTGCGTTTCCTATTAAAAAGAAATCCTCCCTCTTTAAGGCCTTACTATTAATTTTATCTTTTTATTGTGAAATCCCTTTTTCTACCTAAAGATCCTGGTATTAATAACACAACCTATTTATCCTGGATTCCCTTAATCCCATAACGAGGAGTTAACCAAATATCACTTAAACTGTCGAAAAAGCAGGGTTATTTCCAAATTTTTCTTGCGCCAAGCAATCTCAAGCAAAAAGGACACTTATCGGGCGGGTGGATAATAAAACAGGAGAGATCGTCCCCACAGACGGTAGAGGTTGAAAAAAGAACAAAGTACCTACAGGGGCAAAAAGGGGCCCTGTCGCATCTTTTCAAACCTCAAGATCCTTTTATAGAGCAACTTATCTACTAGATACTATCGGTGAAAAACTTGGTGTTACTGAGGACTTAAAACAGTGTTTTCTAGATAATTATCAGCAGATCCTTTCGATTGTGTATTACTTAATTCTGGAGGATAAAAATCCCCTCTACCGTTTCGAAAAATGGAGTTATTTGCATAAGCATCCTTACGGCAAGGATATTCCTTCACAGCGAAGCAGCGAAATCTTCGTTTCAATCGCTGAAGAAGCAATGAAAAAGTTTTTCTGCTTGCAAGGCAAACGGCGGATGGAGAAAGAGTTCTGGGCATATGACATTACTTCCATTTCCAGCTATTCTGAGCACCTACGCCAAGTACAATACGGCCTAAATAAAGAGAGCGATCCCCTTCCCCAACTTAACCTGGCGTTGGTGTTTGGCGAAAAATCTAACCTTCCGTTTTATTATCGTCAACTGGCTAGAAACATCCCTGATTGCAAAACTACCAAGAACTTACTTGCTAAGTTGGATATCCTTGGCTTTTCCAAAGTAAAACTGGTTATGGACAGAGGTTTCTACAGCGAAGATAATATCAATGCTTTCTTTAATGAACACTTGAAATTCCTTATTTCTGTAAGGATGTCCCTAGCTTTATAAGGAAAGAACTAGATCCCATCTATGATAAGTTTCGTTCCTATGAGCACAATAGTGAAAAATATGAGCTGTATTGCCATACTGTACAGACAGAGTGGATTAGTACTAAATACCGTCCTTATAAAGGAGATACCCTGTCGAAACCGAGACGTATCTATATCCACTATTACTACAACATTGACAAAGCTGCCAAAGACGAAAAAACTTTTTGCCGCCATTTGTTTTGTCAGAACAAAGCCTTGATGGTAAATTATTTGTGGAATTTGTGGCTCTCATCTATCTTTCTTATATCAAAAAACAGATGCAAGAAGCAGATTTGTTCAAAGAGTACACAATGCAGAGTGTTCTTGATAAACTTGACATCATTGAATGCTTCGAAGAACCAGGACAGAAACTACATGTGGGAGAGAGCCTCGAGAAACAGAAAGATATTTTTATAAGCTTGGGTGTTACCCCACCTTCCTCGTTATGAGTTGGCGGGAATCCAGGATTTATAAAAATAAGGAAGCCACAACTGAAAACCTTTATCATCTAATCTTTGAAGGAATCAAACTGTCTTATCTCTAAAACTTATTTAGTTGGCTTCTTAAAACTACCAAATAAGGAGTGCTCTTTAAAATGTTGAAAAAAATTGCTGGTTTTCTAATAGCCCTTCTGTTTTTAAAAGGAATAACCTATGCATCTCCCGTACAGGTATGGTCTACCTTTTCTCAAGAACAAAATAAAATCTACCAGGAACTAACCGACCAATATTTTACCCCTGAAACTGGCATAGATGTAAAGATTACATCAATCCCTTACGCTGGTTATGAACAAAAATATCTCCTTGCTGCTATCTCTGGAGATGTACCAGAAGTTGGCGTAAGTGGTTCTTTAGGCCCTGCTGACTTAGGGGTTAGGGGTGCCGCTGTTGATCTTAGGCAAAGATTTGGCAACGAATATGAAAAGGTCCGCAATAATATGTATCCCGGACTTATGCGTTCTTTTGATTTTATGGGCTCAGCCTTTGGTTTACCTATCCAAACAAATGTCTATCCTATGCTTGTAAGAACAGATATCTTAAATCAGATGGGACTTTCTATTCCCGATACCTGGAATGATCTATATAAAGTATTACCTAAGCTTCACTCGCAAAACCGTAATTTTGCTACTGCTTTTGGGATTGGCCCTGCTGTCTATGCCGACATCTCGATGTTTATTTGGCAAAAAGGCGGAGATATCTATAGCGATGACAAAAAACGCTCTGGCCTTGACTCGCCCGAAGCTATCAAAGCTTTCACCGAGTTTACGGAACTTTTTACTAAGTATAAAATCCCTATGGAAATTAACTTTTTCATGGATTTTACAAAAGGTAATATTCCTCTTATGATTGCACCTTTTTGGGAATATTCCTCTTTAGTATTTGGTGCTCCCGAGCTCAAAGGTAAATGGACACTTTCACTTGTACCAGGTACAATTTCCAAAGATGGTTCTGTTAATCATGCCGCATACATTGGTGGAGAAACTTTGATTCTTTTTAAAAATGCTAAATGTATAGACGATGGGTTTAAATGGGTAAAATGGTTTTTAGACTGCAAAATCCAATCTGAACTCGCCAAATTGGTTCCAGAAAGGATCAAAGGTGGGATGTTTATCCCAGCAAATCGTTTTGCCATGGAAAATCTGCCTCTACCTCAAGATCATGTAAAGGTTATAGTAGGACAAGCAGCTGCTTCAGTTGCTCCAGCGTTTGCTCTTATCCCCGCCTCAATAACACACCGCTATTTTAACTTTGCGGCAAATAAAGCTGTTTTGCAAGGTAAAGACCCAGAAAAAGCTATTAGAGAGGCTGCTGAAGAGATGAATAATGAGCTTTTACGCAAACAAAAAGAATTCGAGCGTTTTATTTCCAGACTCTAAAGCCAACCACGAGACTATGTCAAAAGCTACATAGTCTCGTGGTCTTTTCGTATATGATATTTATCTTTTTTATAGAGTGCTTTGTTATTCATATATCTGTTTGCTAAAGGAGATAGGAGTTTTTTGAAAAAGTGCTAATAAGTCCAAGAACTTTTGTATAGATTTACTAGTTTCCTTGGCATTAACATGTGGTACTCTTATCCTAAAAGGAGGGTTTTCTTTGGGAAAGTTATTAGCTGAGTTTCAAAAGTTCGCTATGCGTGGAAATGTGGTAGATATGGCAGTAGGTGTAGTTATCGGTAGTTCATTCGGCAAAATTGTTACTTCATTGGTTAATGATATTATTATGCCGTTGCTTAGTTTAATTACAGGTAAAATAGATCTTACCCAATTACAGTTAGTAGTTATTCCTGCAACAGCAACAACAACTGGTTTATCAATTAAATATGGTGTTTTCCTTCAAACTATTTTAGATTTTTTGATCATAGCTTTTTCAGTCTTTATGGTTGTAAAGGCAATAAATTCAATGAAAAAGAAAGAGGAGGCCGCTCCTTTAACTCCACCAGTTCCATCTAAACAAGAAGTACTATTAGAAGAGATCCGTGATTTATTAAAAAAAGCTTGTTAAAAAGCGGGTTAATAGTAACCTATCCAACCCTACCCATAGATTTTTGTAGATTAAAATTACTTAAAGATTAAGTAGCGACCTTGGTCAAGACCGCTATTTATTATATGTGGCGATGGCAATTAAAGTGCTAGATTTAATTTATTGGTTTTTCTTTTGAAAATTATAAACATTGGTTTTATTGGGTATGATGAAGATTAAGCCATATTATCCTTTAATACTTCCCATGGAAAATGGTTACATCCCTAAGAATCTCTTTTACTGGGAGTTTTTATTCATACCTACTTGTTACATTTTCTTCTTCTATCTTTTTCTATGCCTTACCTGGAGCTTTTTGAAAAATACGTTAATAATACTTATTTTACATATACCTGTCGTGATAAAAGCAACCGTCAAAGAAGGTATTTTAATTAACTTTTAGAAGTAATATTTTAGGTTCTATTACTATTTACTTGGATTTTAAAAAAGGGGGATATCAAAATGAAAAGATCGCTAACTATTCTAGTTTTTGTTATGCTTATTGTGGTTTTATCTTTTAGCGTTGTAGCTGAGATGATGCTCAAAGCTCCTTATGTAAAAAAAGCTCCAAAGCTTGACGGTAAACTTGATGATGAAGCGTGGCAGATTGCAGCTGAAAAAGGAGGCAAAGGTGAAATCGCCTTTTTTCTCAATGCTGTCCCTATTAAAAAGGATAAATCTGATGTTTTTGTCTGCTGGGATGATGATTATCTCTATATAGCATTTAAGAACTATCAAAAAGAAAGCACAGTGGTAATTAATGCCACAAGTCATGGTTCTGATATCTGGAACACAGATGATGACAATGAGGTCTTTATCTCAACTATGTTTCCCGGCACCAGTCCATTCTTCCAGGGTATTGTTAGCCCTGAAGGTGTTAAGACAAGCTCCGGCTTTGGAACGGTAAACGATTGGGAAGTAGAAACACTTATCTCTAAAGATTATTGGGTAACAGAGATCGCCATTCCATTTGATATGCTAGAGTTCTGGCCCGAGGTTAATGACGAATGGGCAATTAACTTAACACGCCGTTATGCAAATGCCCAGGGTACTGATGAAGAATGGAGAACTTGGAGCAACCTTCCAGTTACCACATTCTTAGATCCAAATATATTCGCTCTTCTAGTCTTCGTAAAGTAAAATAAAATTATATCCTAAAGCTGGTGACAATTACCACCAGCTTTCTTATTATCTCAACTTATTATCTTAACTTATGATTGTGGTCACCAAGTAATTACCTTTATTTTCTTGATGAATCCATTTTATAGATCCCTCTAATTATAATTATTATTCACTTACAAGTGCGATCTTTTCTCTAAATACAACTCTCTTTTTAGAAAGCAATTTAATTTATTTTAAGCAATTCCTTTTAAGCGGTTTCTTTTATTTCACCTCAACTATAACTCAGGGCAGTTGCTAAAACTTTAAGTACATAAATAAAGGTCAGTAATTTTTCAAACTCTTTCGGCTTTCTTTATTTCTTTTAATTTGCCTAACTTGCTTACTTCATTTACAGCAGTTTTTCTTTTACTAACTAGCTCTAGAATAGAATTAGATAAGTCCATGCTTTTATAGCTAGAATAAAACGCCCTCCAAAACATAACCAACGGTATGTATGGAGAGGCGTTTTATTTTTTATGTGTTTACTTATTTTGTTGTTAGTTTATTTGATTCCAGACAAGATAGACCTTACCCGATACAATATAATCCCAAATAATGCTGTAGAGCTTTTGAGTGGATTTTGCATACCAGACAGAAGCAATCCCGATTTTATGGTAATCTGGAATAGTCATTTCTGCAAGAACATTTACTTGGCCATCAATTGGCATAGAAACACACTTAAGTTGTTTATCAAATTTATAACCTATAATATTGCCACTTGCATAATGGCGCGCAGGAGAAAACCCTATAAAATAGGGGTATAATGATTTTGCTGTTACTTTATCGGATTCAACTATAATTTCATAATGCCAACCATTTTGGTAGAGTAAGTTATTGTCAAACCAGATAGATTGGTTTCTTATAGTGTCATTAACTGGTTTGGGAATAAAGTTATCTGTAGCAAGGTAATATGATCTGGCACTGGTTGTTATTATAACCTGATTATTATCAGGTGATTTCAACCAACATTCCCATATACCTTCCATAGCCAGATTCTCTTCATTGGTTTGGCCTAGAACTAAAACAGTCTTATCATCTTTTATAATTAAAAGCCTATCGGTTAATGCTAAAATATCATTGGCCACTATATCCCAGGATCTTTTTTCCGCTAGGTCTGGCAGAGTAAATTGATATATCTTACTTGATGTAGCTAAAAAAACAGAATCATTATTGGTCGAGATACTTAAAGGATAACCTTCACAGGCTACCTCTGCTAAGAGATTTGCATCTTCTTGTATATACAACCGGCCATCATACGTAGCATAAACAAACTTTGAAGTTCCTTCAATCTCTTGAACTAGTATAACACCCGCTCTTAATGTTTTAACTTTTTCGTAGACATTTATTGTAATGGGAAAAAAGCTATTAATACTATTTTCTTTTTTTATCCTGACACTATACTCTCCGGGCAAATCAGGAGTAAAGATACAATTTGTCCCCTCGGTAGTAACTATCACATTGCTATTTTCAGGTTTTTTCTCTAAAACCCAGGTATAACCGGTGACAGTATTGTTTGTTACAGCTTTAATAGTAATTGTTTCACCTACACCAGCCAAACTAGGTTGCGTAAACCTAAAAGAATCAGATTTAAAAGCATACACATTAAAATTAATTACTCTATTCTTTTCGTTTTCAGCCACCGTAAAAGACCATTCTTGACTGGATTCTCTTCCTTCGAATATAGCAAATACCTTTAGGTTATACACTCCCGGAGCAATGTCTAACAATGTTATAGTTGCTTTATCTCCTACCCTTTTAAAGGGTAATCTGACCGCCCTGCCACCGAATTCTAGATACAAGTACATATCTGAAAGATCTTTTTCAACATCTTCTGTGAAAATCAACTCTAAAGTAATCGCAGGCTTCTCATGCAGTTGAGGTTTTTTCTTAAGGCAACCGGTCAATATTAGACAGAGACTGAGCAATAAGACAATTAGGTTTTGCTTTCTCATTATGCATCAACCCCTTTAAAAGGTACTGTCTTCACATTTATAAAAACCAATTATCGCTTCACTAAATGTTGCATACGAGCCTGGCTCATAAAAAACACCTAAAGTATTATCCTCTAAAAATTCCATTTTTAAAATCTTAGTATCTCTTGGTTGGCCGAATGTTGGTGCTTGCCATGCACGCGTTAGTTTATTTGTCATAATATTATAAACTTCAAAACCATAGCTATTATAATCGTAATCCGTGATAACGAAAGCACCATACTCGCCTTGAAACACTCCTTTAACAAAATAACTACCATAACCAAGATTGTACATTAAACCTATTTTGGAGTTCGGAAAAAGCTTATAGAGTTTGTGCGAAGTGGTAGCCAGCCAATCGTCGTTTACAGCTATAGCTGGACTTGAACCCTCGATAGTCTTACTATCTACTACCTGACCTTCTTCATCCAGTAAGAGCTCAATTAAATAACTACTTTTGATAAACAATCGCTCCCCGGTACTGATTAATTTATCATAGATTAAATAAATATTATTGTTAATTGTGGGTTCAGCACCGAAAGTCCAACATAAAAGTTTATAATCCTTATTAGCACTAAAAACCCGGTTGTTGTCTGTAACAGCTATAATACCATGTGTAACTAAATTATCTATCTGTTCAATTATTTCTAGGTTAGCTAGATCATAAATATAGATCTTCGTAGCTGAAAGTACTGCAATTATACTGCTTTTCTTAGTTGCAGCTATTTTAAAACAAGTATCATTAATTTCAACTGTCCGCATCCCAGTTCCATTAAAAATAGATAATTTACTTGGAATACCATGAAGTATAGCCAGAGAATTATTTGCAACAGCAACAATATCCATGATTGGTTCTCCCAGCGAAAGCCATTTGTCAGCCACTTCAACAAGGTGTGTTGAAAACTCCCTATTGACCCCATCATCAATAGTTAAAATAAATTCATAACTTCCGGGATAGTTTAGGTTAAATTCAACTCTACTATTTGTTTCTAAGTTGTCTTGCAAATCACTGTTTATAGGTTTCTTACTGACTGTCCAGTTAAACGAAGTAAAACTATTAACTTTACTTAGCGAACCATCCAAAACTATTTTTTCTCCAGTTTGTAAGAGAGTTGGGGCAATAATAATTGGAACTAGGTCCTTTTCATCGTTATCGATTAGTAAGGTACAGACTGGCGGTAACATATAGCCACTTTTTACAGTTATTACTTCCTTAACTGGGCACCTATAAATTTGAGTTGTCCCCGAAAAAAATGTAACAGTCATGGAATATATATCTGCAGGAAGTATTAGTTTTTTTGCTATCCCCAAGTTCTTGATAAGCTCTAAGGGTACAGAAAAGACCTGGGTTTTAGACTTTATCTGTAAGGTAGCACCATCATAAATCTCTCCCGGAATTGACGAAAGATCAATCTTTACATCAATTACAAAGCAATCCACTTTTTTACTGCAACCGGCAAGAAGCAAACTAAACAATAAAACTAAATAAACGATAGTTTTTCTCATGGTAGTAGCCACCTTTCTAACGAGTATAGTAGACTAAGGCTACTTCATCACTTTCTAAAAATGAAACCAATGCTACTAGTTTGTTATTTAAATATCCACAGGCCAAAGGATGTACACCTTGCCATTTTCCATCTTGGTTTTTAATAATCGGTAAATCTATTGCAGATTCAGTTTGAAGATTTTCTTCAGTGGCAATAATTAACTGTGACGAGCTTGCTGATTCTTTCGCATAGATTAGCTGACCATTATCTCTGGTTAAACATACTATTTGCTCATCATCGTAAACAATCTTTTTGTTTGATGTTCTTAAATCGTAGATTACAGAATCTACCCATAAGACATGACCCGAACTTGTAAGAAAACATCCCTGAGCAAGACCCCAAATATAACTATTGGTAAAATTATTGTTCGAAAAATACCCTGAGCCTTTGGTTTGCAAGTCTCCTTTTATATTATCCCAAATATATAATTTCACCGGTGGTAATGATTTTGATACGGAGGCAATAATATCTGACCGAGGAATTACTGCACATTGTTTATCGAAACTATGCAGGTAGTAATATTTGTTATCTTTTAAGTCGATATAATAATATTCATCTCTGTTGTAAGTACCCTTTCGACTACATATTACTAGATTGTCATGTAAAAGTAACACTTCCTCCACGGAAATATCAATGTCAACTTGTTTAATCTGAATATTAGTTGTTAAATCCCATAGTAGTAAAGTTTTATTGCAGACTAATGCCGCTCTATTTCCTGCTTCGTCAATTACAAATGAATCAATTGGCTGCCCGGATGCTATTTTTGTTGAATCACTTTGGTTTATAGATATTAAGTCCCTATCTTTATTTAGAAGAAATATTTTACCATTGTTATATTCAGCTTTTTGCACAGAATAGCTTAAATACTCATATGAATTCACACTGCTAACAAAGATATACTGAAATGCATATGCTGAATCTGTTTTAGCAAAAGCTTCGACGATATATATACCTTCTTTATCACATGTTAACTGTGCTTCCTTATCACTTTTATTAAATTGAGGCAAACTTCCCTGAGGCTTATATACGAGATCCCATTCAATTGAATTAATAGGACCTGGAATTGATTCTTTGAGGCTTATCTGTGTACCCACTTCGTTCAGCTGAGGTACATCAATTGATCCTATTAGGTTAGAATCTTCTTTTAGTTGAGGCTTTAAGGTAAACTTAAGAGACTTATTTTCTTTTCCAACAATAAGATTGCCGACTAAAGTCTCCGAACCAATTACCACATCTTGGTATTCATAGTCCAAAGACAAAGACCACTCTCCCGGTTCCAATCTTTTTAACCTACCGGTAAAAGAATTGTTTTTGCTTTTCATCTTTGTTGCAACTCTTTGACCATCTCTCCTATTAGCAACAAGAACTACTGATATAGGTGTGTCTTTAAGGAATGGAATTTCAACGGTTACATCTAAGCTGTTACCCAGAAAAAAACAGCCTGTTAGAAAGAAAGTTAGAACTATAGCTAGAATAAAATAGTTTCTGCTCTTTTTCATAAAACCCCTCCTCACTGCTAGATTTTGTCTGCAGTTAAAGCGTCCATACTACATATTAACCTCAAGATGTTTT
>DAIMKF010000023.1:0-29297 GCA_036721855.1 Bacillota bacterium
CGTACGGACTTTCTTCCAACGCTTCCAGGTTACCATTCTAATGCGACTTCTCAGCTACTCATCTAAGCTTGCCTTGAGCTAATGGTTGATTGCTACATACCCCCATAACGGACTTTCACCGTCTAGTTAATCGCCATGCGTGGCGCACGATAAAAAACCGGGCCTTTTTCTAAAGAGGGCCCGGTTGGTTTTTTGTTATTCGACTTTAACACTGACACTGTTTTCCCAAACACCGTGAATATTGCAGTATTCCAAAGCGTAAATAACAACAGATTCATGTAGTTTAATATTAAAGGTTACCTTTGGTTGAGCGTAAGTCGGAGCAAAATCAAAAGTACCTAAATGAATAACCATACCTTTTTCTAGTTTGGCATAAACTTGAATCCATTTAATATGGTGTTCTAAAATGTTTGGATGTGGTATTGACTCGCCAACAACAACAGTTACCGGAAAAGCCTCTCCGGCTTTTACCTTATTGGGAACTTTAATAACAGGCACATGTTTTTCGCGTCCTTCTGCTTCAGGTGCCTTTAAAACAGAACCAAAATACTCCATTTCGTGATATTCTCCTTTCGGTTAGAGTCATAAAACTTATAACCTAATTCCAAGTTTTCAAAACATTTTTAAACTTTACCCTGGAGAAAAATGGAGCACACCATCTTTTTCGAATATGAACAATGACTTAGGAAGGATACGTTAAGAGCTATCTTTTACTTCCTTCTAAGGCTATTAAAGCAGCTTTTAAATCCTCCGGTAGTTCACTTTGAAAATGTTTCTCGCCTAAGTAAAAAAGCGGAGTATCCTTGGCATCAATAACAAGCTTATAGGCATGCAGGAATTGTCTTTTTAAACCATAATTTTTATAAAATCTCTGGTTATCTATCTTCTTGCCATATTTTAGATCACCAACCAAAGGATGACCTATCGAAGCCATATGCACCCTGATCTGGTGAGTTCTACCGGTGATAATTTCAACTTCTAAAAGTGTGTAGCCATTAACAACTTCAATAGGGAGGTACTTTGTTACTGCTGTAAGACCCTCTTTAGCGACTCTAACTTGGTTTTTTTTATCATCTTTTTGAAGTCTTAATTCAATGACCCCGGGTTTTGTTAATTTCCCTTCTACCAGGCAAAGATAGAACTTGCGTACCCTTTTTTGACGTATTAGACTGGTCATAGTCTGTAAGGCTAGGTAGGTTTTGGCTATTATAATCAAACCACTGGTGTTGCGGTCTAGGCGATGACAAAGTGCCGGTGTAAAAGTAGATAGGGATTTAGGATCATATTCACCCTTTCGATATAGATACGCCAGAATATGATTTATCAAAGTATGTTTTTTTTCACTTTTAGCCGGATGAACCAGTATACCTGCAGGTTTTTCAACAATTATAATATTTTCGTCTTCATAAACAACACTGATATTATACGGAACACCCAAAAATGTTTCCTTCTCTTCTTGTTCTATGTCGGGAAGTTCAACAATATCTTCTGCGATTAACCTATAATCTTCTTTGCTTTTTTTCCCATTTACCTTTACTATCCCTTTTCGAATAAGTTTATAAATTTCTCCTAAGGAAAGTCCCGTAAATCTTTTCCTTAAATATCTGTCTAGTCTTTGACCTGCTTCATTGTCAGTTATAACTATCACTTTTTAGCCTCCTTGTAAAACCATCAGGATGATGCTAAAACTAAATCCAATTGTTGTTATTATTTGTTTAAAATGTTGCAGAAAACCTTTTTTACCTTTTTGTCCCGCAGTTTTATAGAAAATATCTAGCTACTATCAACTTTGACTAATCAAAATTAACGTTGAAAATATTTTTAACTCCATGTATATAAACCATAACTATTGGTTATAATTCTAGTGAGGCAATGATGAGGTTTTATTAATCTCAAAGGATATTGCCTCATTAGCCCACAGGTATTAGTTTGCCTGTGGGTTTTTTTATCCGCTTCTTCTTTAGACGCTAACTTAATTTGGTAAGAGAAAAATGATAGTTTTCTCACTCACTACTTTCATTGGATGGCTAACTTATACATGAAATTTACGTTTAAATCTTCTTCCTTAATAATTTTGTCAGTAAGTATCCCTCAAACGATGCTCTTCACACTCCCCAAAATTTGCAGGACTTTAAAGGATCCTGCTAGAAATATTATAAGCAAGGGGAAAAATGATTATCTTATATTTTTGTCGTAGATCTGTTTTCACAATGTAAGAAGTACCCTTTTTTATCCCAGACAGCAGTTAGGTATTGAATATTAGTATACCTTTATTATGGTACACAAAAGCTGGCATTTTTACTTTTACTCAAAAAGATTCCTAACTGCCACTAATAGATCGAAAAAATATGAGCTTATTTGATTTCTTTTTTATACTTCCTTTGTAAGTGGTACCAATGGTTATCTCCAATCGTTCCTGCATTACATGTGCCACTTATATTAGCTGTTTAGGACAGTTACATAGTCTTACTAAATAAGATACATAGGAGGGCAATATTGTGAACCAAGAATCCACAGACTTTTTGAAAAAAGTTATAGAATGTTATTACTTAACCGGAGATATTATATCTGCTACTCAATGTTTAAACGGCCATATTAATGGAACATATCATGTGAGACTGTTAAAAACAGATGGTGAAAAAGATGAGCTTATTGTTCAGAAAATAAATCACTATGTTTTTAAGGACCCCAAAAAAGTTATGCATAACATAAAGGAAGTAGGCAACCATGTCAGAGGACGTAAAAGCGACACCGATTGCGATATAATTTCTTTCTTAGATAACAAAGAAGGAAAAAATTATACCTTGATCGATGGAGATTATTGGCGTATTTGTCGCTTTGTAAAAGACTCCGTTACTTATAATTTTGTCGAAAACAGCAAAGTTTTGTACAGTGCCGGATACGCATTTGGTAGATTTCAATCCTTACTTTCAGATCTACCTATGGAAAAGCTTTACGAGACAATCCCAGATTTTCATAATACCAGAAAACGTTTAAATGCCTTTTTCGAAATGGTGGAATTAGACCCACTAGGTAGAGCAAAAGAATTAAAAAATGAAATTGCGTTTTTTGAAAAACATACCTCTCTTGCCACTAAGCTTTGTGGTCTGCTTGATGCCGGTGAGATTCCTCTTAGGGTAACCCATAACGATACTAAGTATAATAATATTTTAATGCATAAAGATACCTGCGAACCTTTGTGTGTTATTGATTTGGATACGGTTATGCCAGGACTGGCCATGCATGATTTTGGCGATGCCATAAGATTTGCGGCCAATACAGCTGTTGAAGATGAGACTGATCTGGGTAAAGTAGGATTGAATTTAGAAAATTACAGAGAGTTTACCAAAGGCTTTATGAGTGCCTGTCACGGTTTGACTAACAAGGAAATCGACGCTATGGCTTTAGGAGCCATAACGATCACTATAGAACTAGCTTCGAGATTTTTAGCAGATCACATTAATGGAGATAAGTATTTTAGAATACATCGTAAAAACCATAACTTAGAAAGAGCTCGGTGCCAAATTAAACTAGCTCAAGACATGATCGAAAAATATGATGTGATGTGTCAAATCGTAAATGAAAGCATTGCCGAAAAAGAAGCAGCTCCTGCTTTAGCTAAACAATAATGATTGAAAAACATAACTCCTGTCAAAATGGCAGGAGCTTTTATTAACACAGAAAAACCTTAACTAGTAACCACATAAAGGCGTAAAAGCAAAAAACTTTTTACAGGTAATTTTAATGTTGGCTTAGTATATAAAATCCATTACAATAAAGAGAAGTAAGATCTACTTCATCTTGTCAACCACTTACAACAATTAGAGCCTCTTTTTTATAAATTAAAGATATCTTAAGGATTACTCTGTTTTTTAGGTCTTCAGATCCATAGGAAACGAAGATGATGTTCGCACGTTCAGATGAGCAAGTGTAGTCTTCTCCTTAAGCAGACTCTATTTTAAAAGACAATATTTAGTGTGCAGTAAGATGACCACAAATCCGTACTAGCAAACCTCTCATGTCGGCTTATTTTTTTAATCTACCTTAAGGTTGTACCACAAAAACTAGAGCAGGTTAGAACTCCAACCGTCACACTAGATCTAAAAAGGACAACTTAGATCAAGTAGCCTGGTTGTTAGCCAGGCTATAGTTAAATATTTACGCGATAATGCCAGTAGTTTTTTAACTTGCTCCAAAATGATTCATTGCGATAGTTAACTTGAATTTTAGTATTGTTTGGAGAGTATAACTCAATAGAGTCGATATTTAAGGGCATAAACTGAGAATAACGAATAACCCACTGAAGAGTCTCTCTTATTCTGGTTATCTCAACCATGTGGCCTGTATTGATCTGGTTTAATAAGGCATGATTAGTAAGCCTAGTTAACAGATCATTTAAAGCTGCTTCAACTTGTGAACCTCTCGAAAACATAGCTACTTTTTTCTTTGCTAAAAGAACTTCCGCTAAAAGATTCTTGGTTTTTTCCGAGGTATTGTTATTTAACTGATACCAAAGATTGGGATTGGGATCAATTCCTAAAGCCTGGCGATAATCTTCTTCAATCGGAATAATATCGGTTAGAATTTTCTCAAGAGAATCAATAATGGGTAAACGTTTTTTTATCGAAGGAACTAGTTCCAAGGTGTGTTTACCCTTGGTAAGAAAAATATCAAGATATAAAACCTCATCATTTTTTTTACCCAATTGCGGTGAGTAAAGATACCAGTAATTGGTATTTGTTCTTTTCCCATTATCAGTCGGTTGAAAAACAATGATCTCTGCCTCTTGATAGGGAATTTCTCCATCTATTAGCAATAGTCTTTCTGAATGAAGAAACCCTTTTGCAGATAAACGCCCTAAAGGTGTCTCTAAAAGTGGAATGTTCCCTAACGTGTAACGAAAAGCCACACGATATAAACCTTCTTCTAAAACTTCAAACTCCCAGATAACACCATTGCCGGGATAGCGCCAGCGACCAAGGGCGTTGTAATCACGAATGGGATCTGCTTCTATGTCCATATAGATCATGGCATCAGCTTCACCATATTGGTATTTATAAGCAGCTCCATCTAAGGTAATACGAGTATCAATATTGGCTTTAAGCTCAACTGGATTGATTTTTCTATATTCGGTAAGTTTCAGTGGGCTTTGATAAGTAGCTATTTTTAACTGATTAATAAACCATTTGCCACCTACAGGCTTAAGGGTAATCTGATGTTCACCCTTGGTAAAATAAAATTTAAACGGATAGTCTGACTTACCACTGGCATCTCCTGCATAACGGCTTTGCCATACAATAGCAGGTAAAGGTGCTAAAGTTGAACTCCGAACTGGCTTTTTTCTATCATCAAGATTGTTACGGTAATAACGTGCCGGCAAAACTGAATTTGCTTCATCAAAGGGGACTAAACCGTCTATTAATATTGATAAGCCCTCATCACCAGCTTCGGTATAAAAAAGATATTCTAAAAAAATGGTATACAATCCCGATTGGGGGATATTGACTTTCCAGGTTGCACCACTTGCTGGTAGCAAAATGGGTGCTTTGTCCAATAGAAAGTGTTCGTCAGGAAGCAGAGGATATTCTGTAGCTTCAAAAGAATGTATGTTCAAGCTTTGCTCATAAAAAGATAAAAGAGGTGTATTTTTAAATTTGTCAAAATAAGTCCAATAGGAGTCAGCCGAAGAAAAAACTGATATAATAAATAAAAGAAGGACCCATAAAGCTAACGACTTTTTCATTAATCAATAATCGCTCTATTTTTAAAAACATTTTTTAAGCGATTACCTTCACCCCCTTTTTATTGTCTATATCGTTAATTTCAGTTTAGTTGACTTGATTCCTCCTTCGAATGAAAAATCTTAAACACATGATTACTTGAAATAATTTTTCTGCTGGTACTTGAACCCAATATCTGTTCTATGAATTTTGTTTTTGCTTAATAAGAATTGGCGAGTTAAACAAAATAATTGTTAATTAATTTGAAGAAAGGTGGTGCAACCCGTTGAAGAATATTGACTTATAAAACCAATTTTTTTCAAACCTTTACACCAACGAGTTTTATAAGTTTCTTGCGACGGTAAAATAATGACTAACAAATACTATATTGGTCTTGATCTAGGTGGTACAAAAATTGCCACAGGTATTACAGACACCAATGGAAAACTGCTTGCATCTGTTAAGATTCCTACTCAAGCTGAAGATGGCTTTGAAGTAGTCACTCGTCGCATGGGTGATACTATCGAAGAAGTTATGCAAAAAATTGGGGTTAGTGCCAGCGATATAATTGCAATTGGTGTTTGTTCACCAGGAGCTATAGATATTGCTAATGGTATAGTGCTTGGTTCACCAAACTTAAAATGGCATAATGTTCCCTTGAAAAAAATAATTGAAGGACGTTTTCATGTCCCCACTTATTTTGATAACGATGCAAATATTGCTGGTCTTGGTGAAAATCGTTTCGGTGCAGGTAAAGGTTCTAAACACATGCTTTATATGACAGTTTCTACGGGTATAGGTGGTGGTATTATATTAGATGGTAAAATCTACCGTGGTGCCACCTTTGGAGCAGGGGAAATTGGTCATATGACAATTGATATAAATGGCCCTCGTTGTGGCTGTGGTAACTATGGTTGTGTTGAAGCACTAGCTTCCGGACCAGCCATAGCTAGGACTGCTAAAAAAGCTTTGATTAATTATCCAAATAGTCTACTTAACACATACCCAGAAATAACTGCCAAAGAAGTAGCTGAAGCTGCTAGGAAAGGTGACCAACTATCCATTGAGGTAATAAATAACGCTGCTAGATATATTGGAGTTACCCTTGCTAACTTAATTAATACCTTAAACCCAGATTTGATCGTTATTGGTGGCGGAGTTTCGCAAATGGGTGATCTTCTTTTAAATCCCATCAAAGAAGAGGTAAGAAAAAGAGCCATTAAACGCTTTTTAGATAATCTTAGAATCGTCCAAGCTGAGCTGGGTGGAGATGTAGGAGTTATGGGTGCCATCGCACTTGCGCAATGCTCTGGAAAGGTCTAATTAGGTTAGAGGCTTCCCACTATTTGAGTAGCCAACCTACTCACCACCATACAAACCGCTCGGTATATGGCGGTTCCAAGGTTAATACATTAGTGTTCTGCAGGGCTTTTGTATCCAGCACACTTAAAACTTCAATAGTTAAGATCATGGATAGGAAAGGCTATTGGCTATACGCCATTAACCTTTCCCCTTATTTACCCATATTCATGCCCTTTCTTCGCTTAAGCCTGCTCTTTTCACTTCACTCGCTGCCATCGTTTCCAGGTACACCTTAATTATTAAAGCCCTTCCCGATAAAGGATGGGCTTTATTAAACGTAAATTTTGCAAGGATTGTTTTATTTATCTTTAATTAAGCTTAGTTTTTAGCTTATTATAATGAATACGTCTTTTTTCAATCCCGGTAGTTTGTTATAATAAAAATGGCTTGGATACCTTTTTTACTAGGTTTTCTACGGCTTGTTCGGAATTTTCCTTTTCTTGACATTCGTTGCAGTAACCAAAAAAACGTAAACAGTGGTCTGCTATCTTAAATCCAGCTTTTTGAGAAATTTTTGTTTCCAGTTCATCTAAAAGATCATCGTTAAATTCAATTATCGAACCGCAACTTAGACAGATAAGATGGTGGTGATAGTGTTCGGATTTCCGAGAATCTATCTCATAGCGAGCCACTCCATCACCCGAATCAAATCTACGTAATAAATTCATCTCGACAAAAAGATCCAGTGTCCTGTAGATTGTGGCCAGACTAATATCATCAGTTTGAGTCTTTACTAAAGAATAGACTTGGTCAGCTGTAAGATGAGATTCACCTAAATTAAGCATGGCCTCTAAGACTATTTGTCTTTGCGGTGTTAAACGCAAACCTTTTTCATGTAGAGCTGTTTTTAGCTTTTCTTCCATCTTTACCACCCCAAATATTGCCTATTTGAAGCAATAAGCTAAACGGCGCTACAAAGGTAGCGCCGCTTTGTTGACAACCAACCCTGTAAGCCGGGTTCTGTACCCTTATGGGTGATGATCATCTATCTTGACTTACAGTTACCTGCAAGTTCTAGCGACCTAACCCGAGGGAAAGACGGGCAGCCTTATATCCCTTCTATTTGGTCTTGCTCCAGATGGGGTTTACCAAGCCGACCGGTCACCCGGAACGCTGGTACGCTCTTACCGCACCTTTTCACCCTTACCTGTTAAAACAGGCGGTTTTTTCTCTGTGGCACTTTCCTTGAGGTCACCCTCACTGGGTGTTACCCAGCATCTTGCCCTATGGAGCCCGGACTTTCCTCACCGCTTTGCGGAGCGATCATCCAAGTTGGTTGTTGATTCTGCATTAACTTTAGCACTTATCAATATCTCTGTCAACTTAACAAATTGTCCTAACTACAGCAAAATAATTAAAAGGCAAACTTAAATTCAGTTCCGAGATTTAATTCATCAAAACTTTTAATTGCGATAGCAATATTAAATGCCGGTGTAATACTGGCTATAGCTCCAAAATTTAAACTTTTATTGATCTCTGCCAACAACTTAACTTTGGGGGCATCTTTGCTTACAGGCAAATCATAATCTAGTCCAATAAATATAAGAGAAAGATTCCCGGCACCAAGCCCTATATGTCCTGTAAGGCCCGGATTTAATTCGCTGGAGACCACTGCATATATCGCATCATTGCCAATACCTATGGCAGCTGCCGGATTTTGGCTTGCTTGAGGCATAAACTGCCACTTAGCAGAGACATATCCGGAAAAGATATTTTTTCGACCATAAAATGTGATAGCAAAATCCAAATCGTTAACAGGTGAATATACTCCTTTAACTTTTAGGGACTTAAAATTGCTCCAAAGAAGTAGCTCGCTTTTTTTTAGGCCAACAGTATAAGCTGTTGGTACCTCAATTATTTGAAATGAATTATAAGCACTTACACCTAAAACAAGTAACATAATCATTAATAATATTAGAAACGCTTTTCGCATTTTATATATCCTCCTTTAACCGGTGTTTTTTCCCTTTGCCTGTTATTCTTCTAAAGCTAATATTGCTAACTCTTTTACTATCTGTTCAAATACATTTAAAGCCTTTACAATAGGATCAGGGGTGCTAAGATCGATACCTGCTTGAGCTAAGATATCAATAGGATACTTACTAGAACCAGCTTTTAAGAATTCTAAGTATCTATTTAGAGCTTCTGGCCCATCTCCTAAAATACCCATTGCAAACGCTACTGCCGAGGAGAACCCTGTCGCATACTGAAAAACATAGAAATTAAGATAAAAATGAGGGATCCGTGACCACTCAAGGCTAATTAAATCATCAACAATTATTGCAGGTCCAAAATACTTCTCATTCAAAGCCTTATAGGTAGAATTCAAATATTCTACTGTTAAGGCCGAGCCATTTTCTACTTTTTCATGAATCATTTTTTCAAACTCAGCAAACATAGTCTGACGAAAAACAGTCCCTTTGAATTCTTCAAGGTAGTGATTGAGTATAAACATCTTTTCATTTTTGTTTTGAACCTTTTGAAGAAGATAGTTCATTAATAAGACCTCGTTTACTGTTGAAGCAACTTCGGCCACAAAAATACTGTAATCACTGTAAATAAACGGTTGGTTTTTATTAGTTTGGTAACTATGCATAGCATGGCCCATCTCATGAGTTAGAGTAAATAATGAATCTAAGGTATCTTGATGATTTAATAGTACATAGGGATGAACACCATAGACACCACAAGAATAAGCGCCGGAACGTTTACCCTTATTTTCATATACATCACACCAACCAGATTCCATACCCTGACCAAGAATTTCAAGATAATCTGCTCCTAATGGTTGCAATGCTTCTTTAACTATCTTTTTAGAGTCCTCAAAACTATAAATAGTTTTAAGCTCTTCAACTAATGGTACATAAACATCATACATATGAAGTTCTTTAAGATTGAGCATCTTCTTTCTCAGTGCTACATATTGATGCATTGCTGGTAGTTTGGCGTTTACAGCCTCAATTAAGCTGTCATAAACCGCTATGGGAATATTGTTTTTTGCTAAAGCTGCTTCTCTGGCTGATTTATATTTGCGAACCTCAGCATTAAAGATATTAGCATTTACCTGAGCAGAAAGTAAGGCTGTAGTAGAATGTTTTACTTGATCATAGGTGCTATAAAATGCTCTAAAAACTTCTCTTCTTACTCTTTGTTCCTGGCTTTGCATTAGAGGGATAAACCTGCCATGGGTCAGTTGCACTTTATTTCCTTGTGCATCACTTATCTCTGGAAATGTAAGATCTGCATTGTTTAACATGTTATAAATAGAGTGAGGTGCTTCGATGAGTTGTCCCGTTTTTGCCATAATAAATTCTTCGTTAGTCGTTAAAATATGTTCCTTTTGACGCCAAAGATTGTCAAAGTAATGTTGATAGATTTGTAATTCAGACTTTCGGCTTATAAATTCTTTAATAGTTTCTTCAGGTATAGCAAGCAATTCCGGTTCTAAAAAAGCAATTGCCGCTGAAAACTTCACCAGCAATGCTTGGGCCCTATTGCTTTTTGCTAGAGACTCAGAATTAGTAGCATCTTCATCAGCTTTCATATG
The DNA here is from genome assembly GCA_036721855.1 of Bacillota bacterium. GTDB lineage: Bacteria > Bacillota > DTU065 > DTU065 > DTU065 > JAHDNZ01. The sequence goes on from DAIMKF010000023.1 coordinate 10,630, forward strand.
TGCATACCAGTATAGCTTCCCACAAGTTTCGCTCGTTGAGTTTATAATCTCAAGACCATTTTTAAGTGAGTCTGCCGACTGACCTAAGGTGCCTTTTATGGTAGCAAAACTAGATAGTTTTGCTTCTAGATCTTTAAAAGTCTGCTCCCAGGCATCAGTTGTAAAAAAGATATCCTCCAAATGCCAATGATATTTTTGATCTGTGTCTTGTCTAAGCGGTAATTCTACCATCTTTTATCCTCCTTTATTAAGTTGATCTTAATAAGTATACTCAAATTTCTTAATACTAACAAATGTTCATGGGAAAGGGGTCGATCGAATGCGTCAATTCTATACTAAATATCCCTATTCACTACTTCTAAAAGCAATTGCTCAATTGTTTGTAACGTTAGTTATTGCTAATGTTGGCAGTGGAAGAATTAGTTTTGGTGGTTCATTGTTATTTGTTTTTGCTTTAGCCCCAACCTCATTTCTCTTTATTGATCTTTTAATTTTACCAGCTTTAGGAATAAGAGCGGCTAATGTAGCTGATTGGATATGGATCCTTCTCATCAGTCTACTTTTCCGTAGCTTAGGTTACCTAATAGTTGGATTCTACCAAATCATCATCTTAGTAACGGGCCTAGTTGTTGTTGAACATTACTTTCATAAGATGCTAAAAAACGCTTCCCAATCTTAACTATCCCTTTAAGGAGAGAGTCGTACGACTCTCTCCTTATTATATGCAATGATGATTAACTTTTTTAGACATCTTATTAAAGAGTTGTTAGATAGGGGGTTGAAGCTATCACGGTTTCAACAGGTACAATATTGGCCAAGGACTTAAGCACAGGAGCTTCACTCGCTCCATGGCCTAACAACAAGATAGCAAGTTCTTCTTCTTGGGCTAAAAGAAGATCATGGTAATCAAGTTCTCCGGTAATAAATAGATCCACATGATTTTTTAGAGCATAACTTAGTCCAACAGAACCACTGCCACCTAAGATAGCAATATGCTTAAACTCTTTTTTGTGGCCGTAAAAAAGAGTGTTTTTTTGCCAACGTCTGAGGATAACCTCTAAAGGCAAAGCCTCTTTTAGTTTTATTATTTCACCCATATAGCGGGTTTTTTTAGGGTATTGAAGTTGATAAGCGTCAATAACGGGCTCTTCATAGGGATGTATCTTTTTGATTTTTGCCACTAGATCTGTATAGCCTTCCAAAGGTACCAATGTTTCTATTCTAAGTTCGCCGGTCTTTTCATCCTCACCCTGGCTACCAATAAAAGGTTTACTGCCCTGAAGCGGTCTAAAATGCCCTGTTCCTAGTATTTCAAAAGAACAATGATCATAATTCCCAATAAAGCCCGCTCCTGATTCCCATAATGCCTCTCTTAAAGCAGAGGTGTTTTCCTCGGGCACAAAAGTAACTAGCTTGACATATTCTTGATAACCTAGTGGAATTAAGCCTTTACCTCTTTCCAAGCCTAATGCTTTTCCTAATGCCCGGTTAACACCATTTTCCGCCAGATCTAAGTTAGTGTGTAAAGCATAAATTGCGAGGTTGTTTTTACCTGCTTTAAGTGCTAATCTTGAAACCAGCGAATCAGTTGTTAGATTTTTTAAGGGTTTATAAATTAAGGGATGGTGACTAATAATTAGCTGACATTCTTTGACTATTGCCTCCTCAATTACCTCATTAGTTATATCTACCGTTAAAAGAGCTCTTTTTATCTCTTGGTTTATATCGCCTACCTGTAACCCTACATTATCCCTTGGGTCTGCTGTTTTTTCCGGTGCTATTACCCTTAACGGTTTTAAAACATCTCGTAGTTTCATTTTCTCCCTCCTTAAAATTGTTTTCTCACTTTTAAATAATTATAATCATAAACAAAATGGGCATCGAAGGTAAATAACCCTCTAGAAATGCTTTTTTAAACAGTTTAAATGGTATAGTTCTTGTCGCAATTTCTCACTTTGCTCATCTTCGGTATCGACATAATTGAGAGCTTTATTTATATCAGCAAGACGTTTATTAAGATATTCTTTCCCTATAATGGTCCGATAAAGTGAACCAATTCGTAAAGTAGCCTCCGACCACTTTTCTTTTCCTAGTTGGTAACCTTCTTTTACAACGATAATCTGATAATAGCGATTACGCTCATTGACCATCTCTTCTTTAGCTATAGGATGGACCAATAAAAACTGCCTTAACGGGGAAGGGTCGCCATTAACTTGTAACACAAAAGTAGTTTTTGCAAATCTACTCATTCCTTTGGCAAGTATTTGTACAATGGTCTTGGCTCCTAACCCACATATAAAAATAGTGTCGACTTCGTTATCTTGGAGTGGATCCAAGCCATAACCCCAACGAATATCAGATCTGTCTTTATAATTAGCAAGGTTTTTTTGGGCAATTAACAAGGGAGCTTCTGCTAAATCAGTTGCTATCATGTATTTAGCTTGATTTGTCTTAAGTAGATATTGGCTTAGGTAGGCATGATCACAAGCAATATCAGCACCAGTGTTAAAATTGCCTATTAAAGATGCAGCTTTTTTTAACCGTTTTGGTAATCTCATTAATCGTTCTCCTCAGTAAAAGTTATTTCTTTTTTTGTTTATTTAATTTGAAAGGAGCAAAAATAAATGAAACTAAAAAATGTTACCATTGGACTCATCTTTTTTCTGCTAACCACCGCTTGCATGGCAACTACCTTTAATTTACTGGCATTTGAACCAATTCCCTTAACTAGCAAGCTCTTCTCTTGTTATTATAGCAAAATAGCAACTGATTATGGTTATGTTGTTACTTTCCCTCTTAAATATCAAGAGCAGAGTAACCTCAAATTACTTAGTAGCGGTGTGCAATATCGCACTTATCTTATGGAAAAAAATAAAGGGTTTTATATTGAAACCAATGCTTATTTCGACCTAGTAGATACTCCGGGACCGGATACCTTTAGCCTTACACCTAACTTTGTTGTTGGATATAAAATCGACACAAATCAAGGTATTTTTGTTGAACCAGAAGGTCTATTCTACCTCCCAATAACTGCGTCTACAGACTCTAACCTGACTGTTGCTTCAAAAGTAGATAGTCTGTTTAGGATTGTGCTTGGTCTAGATAACATTTGGCCAAATGGCTTTTTTTTAGCACCTAGAGTAACTTTTTCCTATGCTAATAATGATCTTAATGCTACCGGCCGTCTTTTCATTGGTTATGGTTTCTAAGTAAAAGACCGATAGCTGCTATCCTCTTTCACTTTAGCTGCTATAATATACTAGACTGTCTACAATAAAGATTTAAACTAAAAGCACTACAAAAACATTCTTCGAAAACGAAGTGTTTAATAAATGGAGGTATCTTATGCCCTATATTACCGTAAAAATGCTTGAGGGCCGTAGCGATGAACAAAAAAGGGCTTTGGTAGAAAAGGTGACTGAAGCTGTAGCTCAAACTACCGGAGCCCCAAAAGAAAACATTGTTGTCTTTATCGAAGAGATGTCCAAAAAACATTACGCAGTGGCAGGTAAAAGATTCTCTGATCTCTAACTAAAAGCGGGCTTTTTGCCCGCTTTTAGTTTTTAAAATCATTATACATATCTAACACCTTCAGTTTCATTATTCCGCGAGATCACTTTACTTTCACTACTAATTATTAATGAGTTTTGGCTATTTCTTTCTAAAAAAAGCTGACAGCCTAACTATCTTTTCTTAGGAAACCTTTTATAAGAACCGCTGGATGGAATTACCATAAAGTACATCACCTTAGTGTTTTGAATGCAACACAACACAATACTTGAGAACGAACTAATTCCAACTAAGAGCTTCTCTATTAAAACACCTATTAAGTTATCTGTAGTTTTGTTCTTCGGATAGTTAGTTCAATTCCAATATTATACATTATAGCTCTTGTAAATTTATTACCTCTTCTTTTGTAATGGTATAAACTTCGCTACATTTCCAATGTAATCTTTATTCAAGACTGTCAATTATTTTTAACAGTTCTTTTTTCATGCCTAAAACCAATCCTTCATCCGGCCAGCTTAAGATATCACAAATCTGAAACTGTTTTTGACAAAAACCCGTTCTAATCGATCGCTTGAGAAAAACTCTTTTAACTTCTCTATCGGAAGTATGGTTTTCTTCAAGTGTACAAGCAACTTTTAATGCCACTTTCGATATCTGCTCAAGAACATCTACAATTTCATTTCTCTTTATCTCATTTTTACTTTCGAGAAATTCCAATCCAATCCAGATATCAGCTAATAAACGTCCGATTTTTTTGACAGTGGTTTTTAATGTTTTATTCTTATATCTCACCTGCTGACTTAATTGATTTAGAGTACGAAGCTCAATTTCTGCTTTATGTAAAGCCATAATACTTATTTTTAGCTTTTTAACATTCATACTGTGCCACTCCTTCCCACAAGTCTGTTATTAATTCTATTATGGCAAAGGGTGGTGACAACAGTCTGTCACTTTCTTTTAATAAATTATTATTTAATCTTTTTGTTTGTAGTGTTATATGCAAATAAGCATTCCTGTTACTAATGTTATAGCTACAATTAGAGTGCCGTTAGGGCACTCTAATTTATTTTAGTTTATTCAAAAACCTGGCAAATTCTTTTATCTTTTTTTGAATCTCACGCGTAGACTCCGCTGCTGCATCTTTTAATGCCTTTTTAGGATCTTCATTACCTAAAACTACTTTATTAAAAGCAAATGCTACATAACGATCTGTAATGTATCCTCCCGGCACAACCTTCTTTAGTTTACAATTATTTAGACAAGCATCCAAAATTGGCTTAATATCTTCGGGAAAAGGCACACTCGATAAAACTTCATGACTACTAAAAACTAAACGCCATTTTTCTGGTGATTGGTATACTTTGTTCATAAATTTTATTAAGAAGTCCTTGGAGGAAAGAAATTTAATAAGCTCCCATGCTTCTTTTTTGTTCTTTGACGACTCAGGGATACCCCATGTTAGAAGTTTACCGGTATTAGTGTGATCGAATATCCCCTCTTTGTTAATACTTCCCGGTATTTCAGCTATTGCCCACTTCCCGGCAATATGAGGTGCAGTTCTTTCGATAACTGAATAGTGCCAGTTTTGTAAGATGCAGATGGGAATTTCGCCCGAAGGAAAAGTCGTAAGTATTGGCGTCTCTAACACTAAACCATATTTGGTATAGAGCTCTGTCAGTTCAATAAAAGCTGTTTCAGCTTCTTTTGCTCCAAGATTTGAAGCATCGCCTTCATAGTTATAGATATCAATTCCTCTTTGCCAAACCAGAGGATAATATAGATATGCAGCTTGATTATCTCCTTGAAATTCATAATAACTGTTTTTCCCACTTGCTCTCAATTTAGTATTTACCTGCCCCAACTCCAACCATGTTTTGGGGGCTTCTACGCCAAGATTTTGCAAAATATCTTGACGATAATACATTTGACCCCAGTTCACCTCGGAAGGAATAGCAAATACTCCTCGTCCAAACTTAACAGACTCTAGCAGTTTAGGAGTTATGCGCCTAAAAACTGTCTCACAATCACTTATTGTACTTAAATCAGTAAGTGCTTGGCGCATACCCAATTCACCCGCATGATGAGAATAAATTTCTACGATATCGGGAGGAGCGCCACCGATATATGCCAGTAAAAAATTATTAAAATGAGAGTCGTCTTCCGGAACGGTTCTAATTTGGACCTCAATACCTGTTTTGGTTGTGAAATCCTCCCTGATTATCTCGCTGAAGATATTTCCCAATACCCCCCCATACCATGTCCACATGGTAATCTCCCTGGCCAAAGTTCCGAAACTAAGTAGTAAAAAGAAAGCAAAAAATAATAAACGTTTAACTCTTGACAATCTTCTCGTCATCCTAAAGCTCACCCCTTTAACTTTGTTTTTCTACCAGAAAAGGTTTTTCCCTTTCACAAAAAAACGGGATCTGATATCATGTACCTTGTCCATTGTAAGCATTCTCCTTTTCCCTCCTTGCATCTTATAGTCAGATACAAGGATATGGTTTTTGGTTTATGCCTGCAATGGACATTTGCAATAATATGGAATTTCCAATTGCAAAACTATGGAATTCTTACTTGCAACTTTCGGTATTTTTATCTTACAAAAAACATGTTAACGCTATGCATCTTTTAGAGTTGAATTTTGAGAGATAAGTTTTCGAGAAAGCAACCATTTTTTTACCTAGATTTTTATTTAAATCTACCTTCAAAAGCAGGAATTACTAAAATCACTGAGAAAGAATATAGTATAAGTAACTGGAGGTGTTGCATTTTGAGAAATCGTTTTCTTTTCATACTTTGTCTTCTACTAGTTTTATCTAGTAGTGTGTTTGCCACTACAATTACTTTGTGGACCTGGTACGATGGTATTTTTGGTGCTATCTTTCGTCAACTAGTTAAAGAAGATTTCGTCGCTAAAACAGGTATCGATGTAGAAATTCTGAGTGTTCCCATCCCAGATATGTTTAACAAACTACTGCTCGCTTATCTAGGTGGTGATGCCCCAGATGTTGTAGAGCTTTATACCAACCAGGTAGTCGAATTAGGTGTCAGAGGTGCTCTGATGGACCTATCTAGATTTAAAGATTTACCTAATGTTCTAGATGGCCTCTATCCTAACTATCTAAAACAACTCACCTATCATAATTCTACTTTTGCTCTACCTTGCGAAATAGCTTTCCCTTGGACCTATATTAGACAAGATATGTTCAATGATATGGGTCTGGAAATTCCAAAAACTTGGGATGACTTTAAAGTTATTAGCACCAAACTAAAAGCTAGAGGCTTAGGTACTTATTACGATCACACAGGAGATGCAGGTACAGTTGTTGCCAGTAAATTCTTAGCACTTGTCTATCAACGAGGCACTGATATTTATACTCCTGACGGTAAAGGGTCCAATTTAGCAGCTCCTGAAGTTATCTCTGCATTTAAAGAATTTACTTCACTTTACAAAGATCATGGTCTTTTAGTTGAAGACCCAATTATTACTACGTTTGCTAGCGGAGAAACTCCCATTACCATTATGCAAGCATGGTATTATTACGTCTTTGAAAATACTGCTCCTCAAATAAATGGTAAATGGACTGTAGCTGAAATACCAGGTACTAAGCAAAAAGATGGTTCAATCAACCACAACTGTAACTCCAATGGCTTATCTTGGTCCATTGTAAATTCCACCAAAAAAGCTGATGCTGCCTGGGAGTTTATGAAATGGCTTTCTACACCTGCCTTTACTGAGAAATTCTCCAAACGTCTCTTTGAGTCTCAAGAAAAAGCACGTATTTACTTTGCTACCAAGGGCTTTTTAGATCAAGCTCCTTTTCCAGCCGATCATAAAGCAGTTGCCCAAAAAGCTTTACAAGCCTGCAGACAACCTACCGCTATTGTAGGTGGCTACGTTGCCGACCGTTACATTGACTTTGCTTTTAATAAAGTCTACCTGCAAAATGCTGATCCAGAGGTTGCCATAAAACAAGCTGCTAAAGATTCTACTGACGAAATACAAAGAAAGCTCAAAGAATTTGCTCGTTTCTTAAATAAGTAATAATAAATAAAATAGAAATGCCCTTCGGGGCATTTCTTCACTTTTAGACTATAATTTAAAGAGCTTTTGTGATAAGATAATCATGTGTCAAACCTTGCAAATGTTATCTAATATTGCTTTTGACTATTATTTTTTTATCAAGGAGGGGATATCAACTAATGGATAGTGACTCTAGTGGCCCTTATCCTGCTCGATTCCTTTCTGGTTGTTTTCCCCGGTCCCTTTTGCGTTCGGCTCGCCGGGGAGGTATTAATATTTTTTAAGAGGTGATGCCGATGCAAGAAAAAATCTATACACTACTTGAGCAAAAACAATACCTAGATATTAAAAATGCTCTCGAGGAAATGCATCCTGGGGATATTAGTGATATTATCGAAGAACTTCCACCTCATTATGGAGGTATTATCTACAGACTTCTCCCCAAAGATGTAGCAGTCTCTGTTTTTGAAAATCTTGACAGTCCAGCAAGAGAAATGCTTTTACACAGCTTAAAAAGTGAAGAAGTTGTGAATATCTTAAATGAAATGTCTCCTGATGATCGAACCAGGCTATTTGAAGAGCTCCCTGCTCATGTTGTACGTAAATATCTAGCTGTTTTAAGTGATCAAGAACGCCAAATAGCCCATCAACTTTTAGGCTACAAAGAATATACAGCTGGTCGATTAATGACGACTGACTTTGTTGAACTCCATGAAGTTGACACTGTAAACAAAGCTTTAGAAACCATTCGTAAATCTGCTCCTAATAAAGAAACCATCTATTATAGTTATGTCATGACTAGAGACCGTAAACTGACAGGTGTTATTTCCTTAAGAAAAATAATCACTAGTCCTGGAGATAATTTAATTGGTGATTTAATGAATACAACTGTCATTGCTGTTTCCACTGATACTCCCCAAGAAGAAGTGGCTAATATAATGGCCCAATACGACCTTTTAGCCATACCCATAGTTGACTTAGAAGAACGCCTAGTCGGTATTATAACCCATGATGATATCATCGATGTTATTCAAGAAGAAGATACAGAAGATATTCACCTTATGGGTGGTGTTACTACTACCGACCGCAATCTCTTAGAACTATCGATTTGGGATAATATTAAAAGAAGAGCTGGCTGGTTAATCGCTTTGATTGTCTTTGAAAGCTTCTCTAGTAACATTCTCCAAATGTACGAAAGTGCTCTTTCTACCTTAGTTGCTCTGTCCTTTTTTATTCCTATGTTAATTGATACAGGTGGTAATGCGGGTACACAAAGTGCCACAGTCGTAATCAGAGCCATCGCTACAGGCGAAATAAAAGAGAAAGATGCCTGGAAAGTCCTTGGCAAAGAGTTTGTCTCAGGTCTTATCTTAGGAATTGTTCTAGGTGCATTTGGTGGTCTAAAAGCCTATCTGTCACATTCAAGCCCATTAATTGGCTTAACCGTAGGTATTAGTTTATCTGTGGTAGTTACTTTGGCTAGTGTTACAGGAGCTTTGCTTCCTATGATTGCTGACAAATTAAAGCTAGACCCAGCAGTAATGGCTGGCCCTTTTATTACCACAATAGTTGATATTGTTGGTCTTATGACGTACTTTGAAATAGCAAAATATGTCTTAGGTATCTAATAAATAAGAGGGCTTGGCCCTCTTATTTGCGATGTAAAATAGTCTTTAGCTGTGATTTTTTAGTTTGAAATCAAGTTGGTCTTAGATAAGAAAGCAGATAAAAGACAACCAAATCAAACCTTTATATTTTCAACTTTTTTACTTTACTTGCAAAAAACACCCTCTCTTACTATCTTCAACTACAAACAATACAGATATTATTTGTAAGTTTGTCCTACTACACAGTAAAAATTATAGGGTCGTTATAAAGATTAGCATCAAGTGGGCTTTTTTATATAAAAAATCCCCCACCCTTTTACCAACATATGTTAGTTAAAAGTCCACAGGTAAGAAAAACCTTAAAAAAGTTGTAGTTTGGTTTTAAACCAAATTACAACTTTTAACATCTAAATTATATATCTGGTTTTTGTTTTGGGTCTCCATAAATACTAATAGCCTCTCCGCCATTGCTGTTTAATGTCTTAATTTCAAAATAAATATTTTCCGGACAACGCATATCTGTAAACCTTTGTGGTGTGAATTGATAACGTTTTTCGCCACGTAAAAGATAAACTTCCTCCCAGATAGCTCCTATTACCTTAGCTTTAGTAGGTTGAACAGGCTTGCCTTCATTCCCGGATTGATCAATGGCATTAACTCTTTTAAACTGTTGAGTAAGACCGATTCCAAACTTAGAAGCTTCAAACTCTACTTTGAAACTTTTGACTGGATGTGGCATTGCATCTTCAACAATTAAACGCAATAAACCTTCACCTGCCACTTCTACCCGCATTCGAATTTTTTCACCCGGATACCAATAATATTCTTCTTTTGCATCCGCATTATTCCAGTAAGTGACACGCCAAAATGGTCTGTAAGCTTTTTTATTATAATCTACATTACCAGATTCATCTTTAGTGATTTCCCAAAGAACACCCGCATCGACTTCCTGATTGCCAGCTCTGCCCCCCATATAGATCGAAAAATTATCTAACGCTTTTTTTCCCACCTGACGATTAACATCTATTGAGTTTTCCGGAAGTATAATAACACCTTCGATACCTGTCCAGAAGTCATAACTAGAAGCAGCTTTGCGGTAATACGCTCCGGGAAAACAATTGAAGTATGGTTCCGGCCATACTTCAATTTCACCTGGATAATACTTAAAACAACCCGTTAAAAAAACTGCTGTCACAAAAATAAGATATATCGTCTTCTTCAAACCCTACTGCTACCTTTAGGGGTCATCAATACCCATGAAGAATCTTAAGAAAATAAACTTGTTTATCTTCTTAACTCTAAAATATACTTCTCCATTAGCCAGGGATATAAGCTTCAGATCTATGTAATAATAGTTTTCATAATTTAACTTGCGGCTATCTTAAGGTATTTACAAGGTAGCAGACTCACCTCCTTTGTCATTTTCTATATTCATTCGCTTGTCTGTTTACAAACAGCCTTCTGCTTTTGGTTATTAATAGCAAACAATACTATTAGACAAGTGTTCTTGCCACAATATTGACAAAATATAATAGATAGATGCTAATAAATACCACACCCTGCCATCTCTCCATTTTACCTTTCCTTCCAAAAAGCCATATTAAAGCCATAAAAAGTAGCATCACAGGCAGGTCGATCTTTAAACTGTCGGTACTCATTGGCAAAGGATTAATAAGTGCTGAAAAACCGATAACGGTAGCCATGTTTAAAAAGTTTGCCCCTACAATATTGCCAACAGAAACGTTCTGATGGCCCTTTCTAATAGCTGTTAACGAAGTAACCAGTTCAGGTAATGAAGTACCTATGGCTACTATAGTAAGGCCAATTATAGCTGTCGATACACCTAAAGCTTCGGCTATACTAACTGCTGCATTAACCATCAATCTACTACCAAAAACAACCGCCATGGCCCCACCAACAAATTTTACAGTCAAAAGCCAAGCGGGTGTAGTGTCAATCTGTTTATCTTTTACTTTTAGCGGTGAAAATCTAAACATAAAAATAGTATAAACAATAAATAGAGTTACCAGTAAAAGACCTTCAGGAAAAGTAACTTCGGCATTTATAGCAAACAATCCTAAAAGAATACCGGCCAATAACATAAAAATTGCCTTGCTAGAAAACTTTTTGTCCTTAATAACTATTGGCTTAAGTAAAATAGAAAACCCCAAAATAATGCCGGTGTTAAATATTACCGAGCCTACAGCATTACCCACAGCTAAATCAGTTTTATTTAAATATGAAGAGTAAGTAGATACTGCCATCTCCGGAAGGGTAGTAGCCATACTTACTAAAGTAGCCCCAATTAAAACCTCACTCATTCCTGTTTTCCTGGCCACAGATACTGCAGCATCAACAAAATAGTCGGCACCTTTAATAACAAAAACTAAGCCTACAATTAACAACAAAAACTGAAAAGTCATCTGCTACACCCTTTCGCAACTATGAACAATCTATGATAATAGACGACAAATAATAAGCAATAGTAATCCCTTTCTAATATCTAGGAGGACTTTTGACTTTTTATATCAATACTATTTTTTGCAGGAGCCAATATTGTTAGAGTAGCGTTGTCAATGGCCTTGTTCGGTATAATATACAGGTTACCGTTGTCATCTCGAACTTTTGTTTTTCGCATATCGATGCTCTCAACAATACCTGTCACCCCAGCTGCTGTAACCCGAGTACCAATTTCAATATCATCATCAGCTATCAAAGAGACACCACTGAATAGATCTCCGACCACACTAGATGCAGAAGAAGCCAAACCCATAGCTACAAGTGCTAAAGAACCGCTAAAAGCCAAAGATACCTCTGTAAAGCCTAAAACTTTAAATACAGCTGAGATAACAATAACCCAGCCAGCAAAGTTTAAAACCGATCCCAAAAGATTAGTAAGGGCTTTATCTAGACGACCCTTTTCTAAGATTCTTACCAATATCTTTTTGAAATTATTTATTATAAGCCAACCAATAAGAAAAACAAGGGCTGCTAAGACGGCTTTGTTTAAAAGACTAATAGCTTGGGTTTTAAAAAGATCCCAGTATTTAGTGCCTGGGAGAGCTTGGTTCAACGAAGCAAAGAAAGACTCTACATTCATAATTTAAAAACTCAACTCCCACTATTTACCTTTAGTAAAAACTTTTTAACTACAAAGGTATATATTTGGCTGTTAAAGGTGATTCTCCTTCCTAAGGAGTGCCTTGTTCTTGGTTTTGTGTAAAAAGAGGAGGTTTTTATTTTGATTCCAGAAGTAAAAGGTTCACTTAGAAAAAACCTAATTATTCTACCTAAAGTTCTTGATGAAGCTTCAGGAATTCGTATCAATGGTAAATTAATTAAATCCCTCTTGTTTTCTACCGATGTAGCCATTATCCGCAATACAAATGCTGATGCGATTATAGCAGTTTATCCTTTTACTCCACAGCCTATCATCACCGAAGCTCTGATGTTAGCTGCGCAAGTGCCAGTTTTTTGTGGTATTGGAGGTGGAACTACCAGTGGTCTACGTGTTGTTAATCTCGCCTTACATGCCGAATTCCAAGGAGCTATGGGAGTTGTTGTAAATGCACCTCTGCCAAGCAAAATATTAGCACAAGTAGCTAAAAGAATTGATATTCCAATTGTTGTTACTGTAGTTTCCAAGGATGAAAAAATTCAAGAACGACTTAATAGTGGTGCTGATATTTTAAATATCTCCGGAGCTTATCAAACACCCGAAATTGTAGCTAAAATCCGCGAAGATTTTCCCAGCGTTCCTATAATAGCTACCGGAGGTCCCACAGAAGAAACAATCTTAGCCACTATAAAAGCCGGAGCAAACGCAATTACTTACACCCCTCCAACCAATGGGGAAATATTCCGCAAACTCATGGATAAATATAGGCAAACATTAATAAACAAATAGAAGCAATTAAAGGACTAAAAGACGTTAATAACTAGATGGTTGTAGAAAAACCTAGTTATTACCCTAAAAACCCGCTTTAATAAGTTCTTTTTTCTGCCGATTATCTAAATGTAAGTCTGTGATAAGCGGAGGAATGGTAAATGCCCCCCCTTAAAAATATTCTTGACGAAAAGAAACCGTCTTCACAACTGTTGCTAAAAAAAGACGGCCGTCGTTTAACTTTCATATATAATGCAAATTCCGCCTCATGTTTACTTGACCAAAATCTAGCTATATTGCAATCAGCTAGTACTATCATTCACCTTGTTAAAAAGTCAGTTAGAAATGTGCAGAAGTTTGTTTGGCAGCTACGTAGAATAACTATCCAAGCAGCGACTTATGACCTAACCGATACAGAACGATTGTATTATGCCAACTCATTTAACGAAACCTTAAATGCTCTTAATAAATATGCTTATACTATTTCTTTTTGTGGGATCCCTATTCTGTTAGGACAGACCGGTAGAGCCGCAAAAATTATAGCACCAAATGAAGCTCATATTATCTCCCTAAGACTTAACGATGATTCACAACTTAAAGAAGGTTATTATAACTTAAAATTATCTGTAGATAGTTCTCAAAACCCCCCTTGTTTTACTATTGAACTATTAAAAGACAATCATCTTGTAACCAAAAAAGAGACCGATTGCCCTTTTCTAGATGCAGATACAGTTTTTAATCTTAGTGGTTTAGAAGTTTCGTTTAAAAACATTAATTCCGAGAAACTTCTAGAAGCGAAAATAGGTTTGATTAATGACGCACAGATAATCTCGTCTAGTATTGTTTCGCCTCTTTATCCAGGTAAATATAAGGTCTTGCTCAGTGAAATACCCTTAGGCTACCAAGTCTATTTAGGTCGTTTTTATAGCAATTTAAAAAAGCTTCAAGCTGATGTTGGTGGTCTACATCTGGAATTTAGTAAAAATCTAGCTCTCAATCCTCTCAAAGAGGGTAGAGGGCTCACTGAGATTTTTGTGCAGTATAAATCTCTTGTTTCATCTGTAGTAATTGGCACCTGGCTTTTACCCCTTGAATTGCAGCTAAACTTGTATCGTGAGACATTTAAAATTCAATTAATGCCACTACTAGCAGAAGCTCTTACGGCAGATGCTTTTGGTACCATAAAAAGTGTTGCTGAACTGAATGTTAAAAGAGGCTTTGATCCGGCGATTAATCTTGAGGTTTTAGAAACTGTAAACTTAAATCTTAATATCTACGATAAAAACCTTACTACCTATCTGGGCTTTATTCAAAATACATTTTTGGCCTTAACTAAAAACGGCTCTAGTGCAACACCTGAACTTTTATTAGAAAAACTTTCGAGTAAATTAAAAACTGTCTCTTTGAAATCTATTATTAAACCTATAAAGTATTAGTAGAAAAGCGCTGGTATTCAGTCTAGCGCTTTTTTCTTATAGGACATAGATAACTAAGGCTGCATTTTGCTCTTATTATCAAGCACCAAGGATTCAACTTTTAGTTGCTTCGTTCCTTTAAGATTTGTAAATCTTGGGCATTTGCCAATTTAGTAGTATGAAACTACTGTCTTGGAGTTTTCCTCCGGACATAATTTGCTATTATTGTCTGGGGATTCACAATAGATATCTTAAAAACAGAAAGGGAGTCGAAGACTCCCTTAAAACTTGTCCGGTCCATAAAGATGAGATATTCTGGTAGAAAACATTTCCTCTAAAACAGCCATACTTAGAGATCTTGAGCTAAGCTTCTTTTCGTAGATACACACTTTAGCACTTTGATAACCAAAAAGAAGTTGCATCAGGGTTTTTTGATCTGTCTCGATTAGATGGGTTTCTAAGCCTTGACCAATTTTTGTCTGCCCTAGTTCAGTCGAAAAGATTAATGTAACCTCGTTTGCAGATAGACTACAATTGATAAATATCTCTGGGGCTAATGTTTTTAAGACCTTAGCTTGCGAAATAATTCTCCCCATACCATCGGCATTATAGACATAGTTAATTGTCACTGAAAGTCCATAGTCTCTCGCGATAAGAGCAAAAGGATGATCCCAGGGAATATTGCCGGTTATTGCGGAAACACGTTTATCAATTGCCTGTTTTGCCAAAAAAGCCAAGCTGGAATAATACACAGCAGGATTTTGCGCTTCTATTTCAACTAGATTGACTCTTCGTTTAGCCTGATCTAAAACTAAGTAGCCTTCTATATTGGCATCTTTGGTCACTACATATACTTCGGCTTTTTCGCCAAAATGACTGCCTAGCCTAAAACGAAACCGCTCAAAATCTCTAACTATTGCACCGGTACGGAATTTATTGTTCTGCTGGTAGAGCGATATAATCTGGGGATAATCGGTTTCATTTAAAGGCCTTACTAAGTGAGACATAGTTGCTCTTTCTGCCTGGTAAGTAGGAATACTAATATGATTTTGTGACAGACAGCTGACAAAACCCCAACGGTAGTAATAATCTGGAATTCCAAATAAAAGAGCTAGATCTTGTCCATCCCTTAGCATAACTTTAAGAGCCTCATCTAGTACTATTTTGGAAAAACCATGATGGCGATATTCTTCTTTAGTGAAAACGCCTCCTATACCTCCGGCAGTTAGAATTTTCCCCCAAACAAAAACCTTAAGATTATGAACTGTTAACCCGCTTTTAATCTCATTATTTTCCACAAGTTCAATACGTGTAGAGTTTTCCTTTTTAACGATATTTAGCACTGCTATTCTCTCCTTTATTTGATCGGCATGTATTATTAACAACTTACGTTTTTTTTCGATATCTCAAAGGAGATTACCTCTCTGTAATTAATAATGATAAGAAATAAGAAAGGAAGATATCAATGAATGCACCTCTTTTCTCCCCACAATGGTGGCAGCATAGCTTACTACTTTTCCCTATTCTTTTAATGTCTTTTACTTATCATGAATATGCTCATGCTTATGTAGCTTATCGCCTGGGTGATAAAACACCTCTACAAGAAGGTCGCCTAACAACCAATCCTTTGAAGCATATTGACTTAATTGGGTTTTTGTTGTTTTTCCTTGCTGGTTTTGGTTGGGCAAAACCTGTTAAGACAAATACTTCCGCTTTTAAAAACCCCCATCGCGATTTAGCGTTGGTTGCAATCTCTGGTCCTTTAACTAATATAATTTTAGCTGTTTTTTTTGGTATCTTAATTTTTATATTTCGCTTTTTTGTAAGTGGTGAACTTCTAGAACAAAATCTTGTTTTATCGCTGACTTTGATTTTTTTAATATATGGCATCTATTATAATATCTTACAAGCTTTTTTAAACCTACTCCCAATACCACCCCTTGATGGTTCAAGAATTTTATATGGTTTACTGCCACAGCCACTATCCGGAGTAATAAATATCCTAGAAAAAATTGGCCCTTTTATACTTTTGTACCTTATTCTCTCTGGATCAATGGCCAAGATAATGCTGCCAGCTATTGATTTTATCTTGAATGGTTTATTTGCAATCTTTAATATTTTCCCTTAAAAAAAGTGAAGGTTATCCTTCACTTTTTTATCTTTTATCGACCAGAAATACTTTTGACACTTAAAATTCTTACCTTTGAAAACCCAGTTTTTCTAAGCTCTTGTAAAAGCTCTTCTATGGTTATACCTAATCTAAGAGAGACTTTTTTGCCTCCTGAAACTTTACCGTTTAGTGGTTCTAGCCAATAAGCTAAAACAATACCAACATTTTTTCTTGTAACAAACAATTTGGCATCAATAACGGAACTTTTTTCATTACTGAGAATAGGTGCAGCATAATCAAGCCGATCAACCATTCTTTCCCCCACCAAGGCACGCAAACGATACGATTCTGCTAGGCCCAAATCATCATAACCTGAAATAAACCCTATCTTAAATGAGGTGTTTAGTTTAAGTTTAGGATCACTTGCTAACATAAAAGCTAGCTCTTCTATAATGCCATCCTCAGAATGCAGATTAAGACTAAATTCAAATAACAGTCTTTCATTAGCCGGACAATTAACAGAAAAGCTCAACATCTTTTTTAAATCAAAGAAAGCAAACCAATCTGTTAAATCCTTACTTATGGCAATCGGGACAATCTGAAGAAAATTCTGTTTTTCTACTAACTCAGGCCAATGTTCATTTTCTTTAATAGATGCTTCTAAATAGTGGTTTTTGTCTGTTTGATGTTTAATTAACAGTATCCCCACTAAAACAAGGCTTAAAAGAGCCAAAAGATATATTGATGTCGTCTTTTTCATAATTCACGGCTATGCCTGAGCAGTCGCCTTCTCTTCCTTTCTAATTAATTAAAATCATATAATGATCAAACCTCAAAATAATGTAAGCAGTAAAATCTATACATAGGCTTAGTTAGTCGTAATTTAAAAACTTAGTTTTTTTCCTTTACCGATATAAAAACAATAAGAAACAAAACACTTATCAAAACTAAATATCCGGATAGACCTATTTTAGTTAGAAAAGCTTCCGAACCGCCTGTAACTTCGTCTTCGGGTAATAAAATGCCAACACTCCAGCTAAGAACATCGATTGGTTGATAATACATGTAATACTTCTTTTTACCAGATTCAATAATTTGCCAGCCTTCTTTACCCATTAACATTGCTTTGCCAACCTGGCCCATTTCTCCAGCTAAGGCCAGGATATTATGAGACATCATCTCTTTGTCCGGATGAGCTAAAATTGTACCCACCGAGTCGACTATAATTATCGAGCCAATTTGTTTTGTTCCTAAATATGAAAGATTTTCTTTAATCTTTTCCAGCGGTATATCTAGGCCTACTACACCAACTAGTTGACCACTGATATTATGTACAGCATGAGCAATGGTAACTATATATTTATTTGTTGCAGCATCAACATAAGCCGGTGTATAGATGGAAGTGGATGATTTTTTTGCCTCTTTATACCACTCCCTAGTGCGAGGATCATAGTAGTCTGGTTGTACCCATTGAACCGGTTTATGATCTTCGTATAAACAACCGACATGTTTACCGTTTTCCTCAAAACCAACATAGATTCCCTCGACAAGGGGATCTGTTTTTAATATATTGATTAAAGTATTTATAAGCTCTTGATTATTGTTAAATATATCTAAACTAAGAGAAAGGTTTTCTACATGAACACTTCTACTGACAATTGTCTTTCTAATAGTTTTAACTGTTGCCAAAACAGCTTGGTGTGCTCTCTCTTCAATACCGATCTGTATAGTTGCTTGGGTTTGTGTGATCATCATAGTTCCTAAGACTATCAACAGAAACATAGCTAAAAGAAAAGTGATTAAAGTTTTAACTTGCTTTTTTCCTTTTTTTAACCATTGCAAAAAGATGCACCCCCAAATATAAATGCTTATTAATAGTCTGTATTTGGTTTTTTTGGTTGTAGTATATATATCTTATTAAATATTTCTTAATTTATCTCGATATGTTATTCTGGTAATAACTGGCAATATCCTATCGAATACGATAAAAAAGTGCAGTTTCTCAAAACTGCACCGATAATTAAACCCGCTAACAATCTGCTGCGGGCTGTAAACGCAATATGGTACCCTCAACGGGATTTGAACCCGTGCCTTTGCCGTGAAAGGGCAATGT
>DAIMKF010000024.1:0-27549 GCA_036721855.1 Bacillota bacterium
CACCTCGCGGTGGACACCCTTGCCTTGAGCTAATGGTTGGTTGCTACATACCCCCGTAACGGACTTTCACCGTCTAGTTAATCGCCATGCGTGGCACACAATAAAAAGAGAGAGGGCAGGCACCCTCTCTCTTTTAGAATCAACCTATTACTTGAGTTCTTCTATAGTTAGATTTTCGATTATACTTTCTGCACTGGGACTTGTTGAGCGAATCCAGATATAACCAGCATCTAAGAATTCTCCGGCTTCAACTTCATCATCGATAACAACATCGCCGTCTTCGGTAGTAATAACAAATCTTACAATATCACCTTTTACAGTGACTTGGAAATGAATCGGATCTCCCCAAGCCATAGGAGTTATTATCTCAGCAGAATGGTTATGAGCCGGCGCCCAGCCGCCATCTTCCCAGCGACGCATCCGAATGTCGGTTGCAGATACTAAGTCAATTCCCGGACCAAAGTAATAAGGAACTCCTTCGATTGTACTACGCACAAGAACTAAAGAACGTCCTTGTAATATAGCATCGAACTCTAAAATGAAATTTTTATATTTATTATGGGATCTTAACCAACTTTGATCTTGTGGACCTGGAATCCATGCGCCTTTTACATCTTCCCAACTACCTGCCCCTACGTTTTCTCCGAAGTCTTCCATTTTAGTAAACTTGACTTTTGCCGTCATACCACTAACCCCTAAAGATAGAACCAACAACATGATTAGAAACAAAGCTGTAGTTCTCTTCATTTGTTTAGCATGTACCTAGTTAAGGTAACATGCCCTTCCCCCCTTTATAATGGTATTTAATAGACTTTGAAAAAACGCTCTGAGTAAAAAACCATTGGTTTTTAGTCTTCTGGACCAATCGGTTTTCTTGCGTTTATCCTTAACTAAGTTTTCGACAAGAAGAATATTCTTCCTTCTCAATTAGGACCTCTAAATAAATTTTACTTATTTTTAGGTCTTATTATTCTATATAGCCTTTTTCCAATCTCTGCAATATATTAATCATATTATACCTAAAAGATGCAATTAGCACAGCCCTTAAAACTGAAAAGACTTTTGGCGAATTATTTAACTAATTTTGGTAAACTTTCTTTTTTTATTAAGTTAACCTTTCTCCGGCCAAATAAATATCGACAAGGTTCAACTCTTTATCTAGTCTTAAAAGATCAGCCCTTAAATATTTTTGAATGCTACCTCTATCTGTAAAGCCCATCGCTTTGGCCGGATTATAGGTAGCACTTCTAATAACACTTACAAGATCCAAACCCCAACTAACCATATTTTTAACTGCCTGGTCCATAGTTAAAGAACTGCCAGCAATAGTAGTCCCATTTGTTAGAGTAATTTGTTTGCCTTTAACTACTCTTCTACCATACTGGCCATCGGGCATACCATTTAAGCTAACCGAATCGGTAATAGCTAGAACTTTATCGTAGGGTTTAACCTTAAAGAGTAACTTAACAACATCAGGATGAATATGAAATCCATCACAGATGATCTCGGTTGCAAGCTCGTCATATAAAAGCGCTCCGCCAACTACACCAGGTTCTCTATGATGCATGGGAAGCATGCCGTTAAATGTATGGCAAACCGATGACACACCCCAGGTTATAGCTTGAAAAAGTTCTTCAATTGTTGCAACTGTGTGACCTGAAGATACGATAACACCATGTTTTAGAGCAACCTCGATTAGTTTTTCTGCCTGAGGTAATTCCGGAGCAATGGTCATATAAGTTATTTGCGAGCCAAAACGTACTAAAAAATTATCTAACGCCTCAGGATCTGGAGGTTGAATGAATTTCGGATCAATGGCTCCGGGACGTTTTGGACTAAGAAAAGGTCCTTCCATAAAAATACCCACGGCATTTTCGGGCATTTTAAGTGGTAGAAAATTTTCTAAATCGGTAAGGGTACCCTCGACACCCAATAATAGAGATGTTGTGCCATGCTTCAAATGAAAATCAGCGGCTCTATGGCAGGCATCAAGATCGGTGACTTTAAAACCTGCTCCACCACCACCATGTACATGAACATCAATATATCCAGGTACTAAGTAATCTCCGTATAAATCCTCCCCATCATAAGAACAATCACCTAAGCCGACTTTGGAGATAAACTTGCCGTCAATTATTACATATCCTTTGACTATTCGTTCTGGTAAGACCAAAGCACAATTTTTTAAAACCTTCACAGTTTAACCTCCTTCTAAAAAGCAACAGTAGGGTATTATTTCTGCTTTAGTTTAAGTATAATATCTTCTCCCAAATTGTATTCTATTTTTTGCTGAGTTCCTAGAATAGCTTTACCTTTACCCCCTAAAGCTTTGTAATAACCTATCAATTTTAGTTTCTCTACTGCCAAGTTTTATTCCTCCAGAAAAAAAGAACAGCTTATGGCTGCTCTTTTAATCTTCTGCTTCCAGGCATCTCTATAGCTATACCTTTTTGGCAGAGAGGACATTCCTCAAGTGAAAAACTTGCTGCCTCTATTTTTAGCAATGGCAGATATAAAACTCCGGGATTAATATTACTACCCCGATCAACTAAAGAACAAACAGCGACTATATCTCCGCCTTTAGCTTTTACAAGATTCATTGTTTCAAGTACGGAACCACCTGTAGTTACCACATCTTCAACTACAATTACTCTATCACCTGGTTCAATCCTAAATAAACGCCTCAAAGCCAATTTTCCGGCTTCTCTCTCGGCAAAAATAGCCTTTTTTTTGAGTTGTCTTCCTAGTTCGTAACTAAGAATAATTCCGCCTACCGCAGGTCCTACAACTACATCACAAGAAAGCGCCCTAAATTCTTTGAGTTTTTTTACCCACATTGAAACAAGTTTTTCTGTTGCATCCGGATTTTCTAAAATTCTGGCACATTGTATATAGGTGTTACTGTGCCTGCCACTGGTAAGTTGAAAGTGACCTTCTAAAATAGCACCGACACTTTGAAAGATCTCTTTAATTTCTTCCATCTTCTTTAATCTCCTTTAAAATAACCTCCAGAGCCTTGACTGGATCCGAAGCTTTAGTAATAGGCCGACCGATAACCAGGTAATCTGCACCCTTTTTAATAGCTTCCTTGGGAGTAGCTACCCGCTTCTGATCTCCTAATCCTTCTCCATGAGGTCTAATACCAGGCACAACCGTCAGAAATCTTTCCCCACATACCGCTTTGATAAGTGGTACCTCTAAAGTAGAAGCAACTACACCATCAAGGCCTGCTTCATAACATAAAAGAGCTCTTTTTTTTACAGCTTCGGCAATTGTACCTTGGCCTCCCATCAAAGACCATATCTCGGCATTTATAGAGGTTAAAACGGTAACACCAAGCAGTTTGGGTGGTTTGGCTGTGTTTAGACTTGCTTCCTTGGCCGCTTTTAACATCTCTATTCCACCTGTTGCATGAACATTTAACAGATCACAACTTGCTGCCACTTGTGAAACTGCCTGAAAGACTGTACGCGGAATATCATGAAACTTCAAATCTAAAAAAATATTGTAGCCTGCATTTTTTAGTTTTTTTACAAAATCCAAACCCTCTTTGAGAAACAGTTCCAACCCTATTTTTACACCTAATCCTTGAGGTAACTTTTTTAACAGATTTTCAGCTTGAGTTTTATCCGGAAAATCAAGGGCCAGATAAATCCGTTCCAACACTAGACACTCCTCCTTGCAAGGCCAATAACTTCTTCTATGGATAATTGCCTTTGTTTTAAATAACCCTCTAGTTCCTGGGGGAGTCTTTCTAAAAGAAGTGGGTCTCTAAACAGTGCCGCACCTACTTGAACCGCAGAAGCTCCGGCCATAAAAAACTCTAGTGCATCAGAGAGCGAAGTTATTCCACCAACTCCAATAATAGGTAAGTCTACTTTAGCGGCTACTTGATAGACCATGCGTACGGCAATCGGCCGAATAGCCGGACCCGATAAACCTCCTGTAAAATTTCCAAGCAGGGGTTTGCCGGTTGTAATATCAATTACCATACCGGTTAGAGTATTGATTAGGGTTAAAGCATCAGCTCCCCCGTCTTTGACGGCACTGGCTATCTCTACAATATCTGTAACATTAGGAGAGAGCTTGACCCAAAGTGGCAGAGTTGTTTGTTCTCTTACGGCCTTAACTACGGAATAAGCTTTTGTAGCCGAAGTGCCAAAAGCTAGGCCCCCTTCTTTAACATTAGGGCAGGAGATATTGAGTTCTAAAGCTTCGACTCCGGTTTTTTCTAGTCTGCGAGCAACATCAATATATTCATCTATGCTGTGGCCTACGATATTGACCACAATGGGAATATCTTTGGCTTTTAAAAAAGGCAGATAATGATCAATAAAATAATCTACCCCGGGGTTTTCAAGGCCGATAGCGTTTAACATCCCTGCCGGGGTTTCCGCAACCCTAACACCTTTATTGCCCGGCCAGGGCTTTAGACTTAAACCTTTAACTACAATTGCACCCAGAGTGTTAAGATCCATAACCTTGGCAAACTCTTTTCCATAACCAAAACAACCCGAAGCACTCATAAAACGATTTCTAAGCTTAGCTCCGCCAAGATCAATCATCTGCTTCACCCCATTTTACAAAACCAATAGGAAATACCGGTCCGTCATAACATACTCTTTGCCTTAGTTCTTTTTGGTCTTTTGTTAAAACCGTGATGTTACAACCGAGGCAAACCCCAATACCGCAAGCCATTCGGCGTTCCAAAGAGTAATAACCGGTGAGGTTAAAGCTTTCTAAAGCTCTTAAAAGTGCTTCCGGACCACAGGCATAAACAGGTGTAGCGCTATCTGTTATGAGTTCAGTTACTAAGCCTCTGTGGCCATGACTCCCATCTAGGGTTGCCATTAAAACTTTAGCGTAGTTTTTGAATTCATCAATCAAAATAGCATTTTCTTTAGTATTAAATCCCAAAAGTGCTGTTATCTTCATACCTTGTTGCCACATTTTTTTGGCTAGTCCCAAAAGAGGAGGCACTCCCATCCCGCCACCAATTAAAGTAGCCTTATTTCCCACGATGGGAAAACCACGTCCTAGGGGGCCAAAGATCCTCAAATAGGTTTCGCTAAAGTTATTTTGGTCTTTAGAAGCTAGCTTGTTGGCAAGAAGCTTAGTGCCACGACCGTTTGTGCGATAAACTAGACGGATCCCTTTTTTATCTATCTCGCAGATAGAGATTGGTCTTCTTAAAAAAGGCTCTAAGCTCTCACTCACTTCTACCTGAACAAATTGACCTGGCTCATAGTTTTTTAAATTACCTTTAAGATAAAGGCTAAATATTTCAGGAGCTATCTCTTTATGTTCGATAACCGGTAAAAGATATTCATTCATTCTAATCCTCCTCCTACAAAAGAGGTGTGGCTTGAAGATTAATCTTTTTTAGGGCTTCATAGAGAGCTTTGGCCGTGTCTAAAGAAGTAAGGCAACAAATTCCCCGCTCAGCTGCCTGGCGTCTAATTTCAAATCCTTCTCTCTTTGGTGTTTTTCCTCTGGTAATGGTATTTATAATCAGGTTTATTTCTCCCTTTTGCAGTAAATCAATGATATTAGGAGAGCCTTCAAAAAGTTTGTTGACCCGCTCGGCTTTTATACCATGAACATTAAGGTAAGCCGCTGTTCCGGTGGTAGCCATTAGGTGATAGCCCTGTTCATAAAAGCCTTGAGCCAATGGTAAAATTTCACTTTTGTCTTTATCAGCAATGGTAAAAAGGACACTGCCTTCTTGGGGGATAGTAATCCCGGAAGCAATTAGGGCTTTATAAAGAGCCTGATAGAAAGTTGGGGCTCGGCCCAGTACTTCACCGGTTGATTTCATCTCCGGACCTAAAACGGTATCTACATCAATTAGTTTAGCAAAAGAAAATACCGGAGCTTTGACAGCCACATCGCCCTTATGCTTTTTTAGCCCTGCTTCTTTTAGCTTTTCTCCTAGCATAATTCTTGTAGCTAGTTCAGCTAAGGGGATGTTGGTAACCTTACTCATAAAAGGGACTGTCCTTGAGGCTCTGGGGTTCACTTCAATGATATAAACCTCATCATTTGCTACCACAAATTGAATATTTAAAAGCCCAACTGTTTTCAAAGAAAGAGCAATTTTTTCAGTATAGTCGACAATAGTCTTTTGTGCTTTCTTGGAAAGAGTCAGCGGTGGATAAACAGCTATCGAATCTCCTGAGTGCACTCCCGCTCGTTCAATATGTTCCATAATCCCAGGGATTAATACTTTTTCACCATCGCAGACGGCATCGACCTCTGCTTCCTTGCCTTGAATATATCTGTCTACTAAAACCGGATGCTTATCAGAGATCTTTACCGCTTCTTCTAAATAAGTCTCTAAATCGTCATCACTGTAGATAATCTCCATAGCTCTGCCACCTAAAACATAAGAGGGCCTTACTAAAACAGGGTAACCGATAGAGTTGGCAGCTTGGAAGGCTTCGTTTTTGTTTCTTACAGCAAAACCTTTAGGCCTAAGAATTTGCAAGCTCTCCAAAAGCTCTTCAAACCTTTGTCTATCTTCTGCTTCATCTATCGAGTTTACCGAGGTACCTAGAATCTTATAACCTGCCTTTTCGATCCCTTCTGCCAATTTGATCGAAGTCTGCCCACCAAACTGGACTATGACACCCAAGGGGTTTTCTCGCTTAAGAATTGGCAGGACATCTTCTAAAGTAAGCGGCTCAAAGTAAAGAGCATCGGAAAGATCAAAATCAGTGGAAACTGTTTCCGGATTATTATTGATAATAACAGCTCTTAGTCCTAGTTTTCTAATGGCTTTAATCGCATGGACCGTAGCATAATCAAACTCCAGACCCTGGCCGATTCTAATCGGACCAGAGCCGATAACTACTACCGATTCTTCTTTCTTTATAAAAGGATCGTCTTTTCCTAGGTAAGTTGAGTAAAAATATGGCGTTTGAACTTCTAACTGTCCTGCACAGCTATCTACCATTTTATAGACAGGAGCGATTTTGTTTTCGCTTTTTAACTTTTGCACCGTAGTTTCAGCTACCTGCCAAGCTTCTGCTATTTCACAATCAGTAAAGCCCAACTCTTTGAGTTCAATCAGATCGTTTACTGCCATTTTCGAAGTTAGAAGTTTCACTATTGCAGCTTGCATCTCTTCTAAAAAAGCTACATTAATACCAGTTAAGGCCGCCAGTTTTTCCGCCTCTATACCTTCTTTTAACGCTGCCTCCAGAATAAAGATGCGTCTGTCATCCGGCTTTTTTAATAGTTTTTCCCATTCTGATTTAGGGGGGAGATCGGGTTTATATTCCAGCCCTCGCATAGCTTTTTTTAACGCTTCCATAAAACAAGAGCCTATAGCCATAACCTCACCTGTTGATTTCATTTGCGTACCTAGGCTGCGGTCTCCGCTTATAAATTTATCAAAAGGCCAGCGGGGAATTTTAACTACCACATAATCAAGACTCGGTTCAAAAACAGCTGTGGTTTTTTTGGTAAGGGAGTTAATTATTTCAGGCAGAGTATAGCCCAAAGCCAGTTTAGCTGTGACACGGGCTATGGGATAACCTGTGGCTTTGGAAGCCAGAGCACTAGAGCGACTTACTCTGGGGTTTACCTCTATAACATAGTATTCTTTGCTTTGTGGGTGAAGGGCAAATTGAACATTGCATCCTCCTTCAATTTCTAAAGCCCGAATTATCTTTAAGGCTGCTTCTTTTAGCAAAGTTAATTCGTCTCTGGTTAAAGTAAGTGCCGGGGCAACCACAATACTATCTCCGGTGTGAATCCCCACCGGGTCAATATTTTCCATGCTGCAGACAGCAATCGCATTGTCATTTTTGTCTCGGATAACTTCAAACTCTATTTCCTTAAAACCGGCCACAGACTTTTCAATCAGTACCTGTCTGATAGGGCTTGCCTCTAAGCCTTTTTTGACAATTCTCATTAGCTCTTTTTCATCGCCTACCATGCCTCCGCCGGTACCGCCAAGAGTAAAGGCCGGTCTTACTACAAGAGGGTAGTCAATCTCTTTAGCCACACTTAGAGCTTCATCTAGGCTTCCTACTGTTTCTCCTTTACAGACCGCTTCACCTATAGATTCCATTAACTCTTTAAACAGTTCTCTGTCTTCTGCTTTTTCAATAGCTTTAAGATTAGTACCCAAAAGCTTAACACTGTATTTTGCTAACACTCCTGATTTGGCCAGGGTAAGAGCCATATTTAAACCTGTTTGCCCGCCAAGACCGGCAATAAATCCATCCGGCCTTTCTTTGCGAATTATCTGTTCGAGAATCTCGGTGGTAATGGGTTCTAGATATACCTTATCCGCCGTTTCTTTATCTGTCATAATCGTAGCTGGATTGGAGTTAAGTAAAATAACCTCAATACCTTCTTCTTTAAGTGCCTGGCAGGCCTGGGCTCCGGCATAATCAAATTCAGCTGCTTGACCGATAACTATTGGTCCTGAACCTACTACCACAACTTTTTTAATCGTTGGATCTCTCAAAGGCCTACCCTCCTTAATAGCTTTTTAAGCGTATAGATATCCGGCAAAAACTCAAAACCCAAAATATTGTTTATAGCAAAAGCAACTGGTCTTTTAGTAAAAAGATCTAGATATAGAGGTTCTCCCGGAACTTTTTTTAGCAAGTTTTTGAGTCTAAAATCTACCGTCACAGTCTGTCCTGTTTTTACCTCTAATGCAGGATAGCTTGCGCTAAATAAGCTCTGCTCTAATAACTCCCCGCCTAAACTGACTGCCAGCTTCTGAGCAGCTTCGCTAATTGCAATAACCGGTATTTGAACATTAAGTAATGATTTTTGGCAGTTATCCGGTAAATTTTTGGCTGTTATTATACCTTGGATTTGGGTAAAATCGGGGGGTAGTTCATCTACATAAAAATCCAGTTCATACCCTAGCTTAACCAGTAATCTTAAGATATTGTTGGCCACCTCTTCTCCAAGTACTGCTAATCTCGGGCCAGAATTTGGTAAAGAATAACTAGGCCTTTTAACTGTACTTCCGTTTAAGTCAGTATTAGTTTTTATTTTACCTTTAACACTACCATGTGAATTTAGATAAAATCCTAACGCTCTAGTATCGACACCTTCTAGTAAAGCTATACCCTGACTCTGATAAAAATCCCTTAAAACCCGGCCATTTCTGGTGCTCGCGATCTTTTGCACTACTACTCCTTTGGCCTTACCTATAAGTGATTCAATCTCTTTGAAGTCAACAGGAGCAAAACCTGCCTCAGGAAAACTAAAGCAAAGGATCATACCCTCGGCTATACTGTCTGTAGCCATCTCTATAAAATCAGCAGCCCTGACCATGACAACCTGACCTTCGACATTGCCATAACCGGCTTTAGCTGCAAAAAATGTGCCGTCTTCTAAATAGAGACCCTCATAGAGACCCTCAGCTTTGCTCATAGACAATTTGGCCTCCTTTGATGGTAAGAAGCACCTTTCCTTGAAGGTTTTGACCAAAATAGGGATTGTTTTTCCCAAGCGAGACCCAGTTCTCCCGGTTGACTACTACTTTTTGCTGACTATCAAAAACTGTTACATCCGCTTTTTGATTTTCACAAAGGTCGTTTTCCTCGCCGAGTATCCTGTATGGGCCTGCACAGAACCTGGCATAGATAATTTTCGGATCTAGATAGATGGTGTGAACTATGCTAGCTGCAATCTCTATACTGCTAATACCAAAGGGGGCTTCGCTTATACTTTGCTCTTTTTCTTTGCGGGTATGGGGTGCATGGTCTGTTGCAACCACATCAATAAGACCACTGTTTAGAGCTTCTCTTAAACAGTTGCGATCTTCTGTTTCTCTTAAAGGAGGATTAACTTTATATGTGGTATCAAAAGGCAGAACATCACTATCAGCGTAAAAGAGGTGATGGGGGGTAACCTCTGCAGTAAGATTAATACCAAGCTCTTTTCCTAATCTTATTAAATGAACACTTTCTCTGGCTGAAAGATGGCAGAAGTGAATTTTGGCACCAACTTCCTTGGCCAGAAGCATATTTCTAGCCACAGCTACCGCTTCTGAGGAAGAAGGAATACCTGGTATACCGTAATCTCGTATAAGATAACCTGCATGGAAATACCCTTTGGTCAGAGAGCTTTCTTCAGCATGAGATAAAACAGTATAGTTGTGGTCTGAAGCATAGGCCAGGACATTTTTCATAAGAGCTGCCGATTGCAGATCATTGCCGTCATCGCTGGCAAATTTAATACCTAAAGTACCTAATCTGGCTAAATCTGCAATTTCCTGACCCAATCTACCTTTAGTAAGCGGTGCTACCGGGAGAACCCTTATTATCGCCTGATCCTCCAAATACCTTAAAAAGTTTTCCATCTCCCAAACAGAATCCAGCACCGGCTTGGTGTTTGGCATGGCCAAAACAGTAGTGAAACCGCCTTTAGCAGCTGCTTTAGTACCTGTTTGCACTGTCTCTTTAGCACTAAAGCCGGGTTCGCGTAAATGGCAGTGTAGGTCCACAAAACCGGGGAAAATCTCTAAACCTTGTGCATCAATAATCCTATCAGCTTCACTTTCACCAAATTTGGCTGCTATTTTATCCCCTTCGATATAAAGATCGCGCACAATTCCTTTGCCTTTAGACCATACCCGTCCATTTTTAAGCAGATATTTCAATAAGCTTCCTCCCCTCTATAGCGGTATAGAGCATAGCCATACGTGCAAAAACTCCATTCTTAACCTGTTCATTTATTTTACAACGTGGATTGTCTAATATATTTTCGGCTAGTTCTACTCCTCTATTTACGGGACCGGGATGCAAGATGAGACTTTCTTTTGGCATCATTTCCAGATAGTCTAATGTTAACCCATAAAAGCAATGATACTCTTGCAAGGAAGCAAGCAGTCCTTGCTCTTGTCTTTCCTTTTGTAACCTAAGTAAAATTAAGACATCTGTTTTTTCTAAACTCTCCGGCCAAGGTACTTTAGGTGTTTTAGGCGGCAATAGAGTTTTGGGCCCAGTTAGATAAACCTCTGCTCCCAGTTTTTTTAGAGCGTCGGCATCGGATCTGGCAACTCTACTGTGTAGTATATCCCCGGCAATTAATACCTTAAGCCCTGGAAATGTTTTGTATTCTCGGATGGTCATTAAATCCAAAAGACATTGGCTAGGATGCTCTGACCAGCCGTCGCCGGCATTTATAATGGGTATATCGACATATTTTTGCAGAAAGCGTGTAATCCCGCTTTCTCTATGGCGGACAACTAGGCAATCTGCTCCCATGGCTGTAATAGTCTTAGCTGTATCAATTAGAGACTCTCCCTTGGCCATACTCGAACTGTTTTCATTAAGATCAAGCACTTTAGCACCTAGTTTTTCTGCTGCTAAGGTAAAAGAAAGCTTGGTACGTGTGCTATTTTCCGAAAAAAATAGCGCTACCGTCCGACCTTTGAGATTTTTCCTGGCGGCTTTGCCAGCTTTTTTATACTCATCGGCTAGATCAAGCAGACGCTCAATATCCTTAACAGTTAAATCTTTAATAGCATGGATTCCTTTGCCTTTCATCCTTTTCACTCCTTGTACAAAAATACCTCCCGTAAGGGAGGTGTATACGCCACAAGAAGCAATTCGCTATTGCTTAGCGCCCTTTTTCTCCCTTGCCGGACTCACAGGACCGCATTTAAAGGGTTACAATAGGCTAAAAAAATTCGCACTCAGGCGAAAGGGCAAAGGTTTTTATGGATATAGAAATATATTTACTTTGCTATTCGCCTTACTGGTCTCACTGGACCAACTTAAAGGTTTTATCTGTTTTAGTATAACTGTAGACTTTACTGTTTGTCAAGGCTTTTTATCAACATTTCTCCGAAGACCTCGAAGAAGGAAAAGGTCAAAAGGTAAAAGGAAATGCTATTAGTTAATCCAATTAGTAAACGTGTCAAGACCCATAAAAAATTAATTGGAGGTATATTATGTGGTTTGATATCTCGATTGACTTTCAACCAGCCATGCCAATCTACCCTGGAGATCCTACTTTTAAGGCTACACCTGTTAAAATAGGAGGCCTTAATTCACGTGTTACATTACACCGGTTAGAACTAGGTACTCATACAGGCACCCATGTCGATGCTCCCTGTCATGTTTTTCCAGGTGCAAAAACAATTACCGACCTCCCTATAGAAGCATTTATTGGCCCTTGTTTTGTTCTTGCAGTTAAAAAATTCTCTTTAAATGAGCTCAAAAGATTACCCCCAAAAGCTGAGCGAGTTTTGATTAAAGCCAATTATAACTTGCCAGAAAACTCGTCTTGGCTGGAAGTTTATCAAGGGATGCCGCCTGAATTTGCTTCTCAAATAATTAAGCAAAACCCTCGAGTACTTCTTGTTGGTATTGATGCTTTGTCTATCGAAGAAAAAGGCCGTAGGGTATTGGAAACTCATCAACTTTTTCTAGCTCGAGATACTGTTATCTTAGAAGGGCTAAATCTTTCAAAAATAATTGAGGGATGGTATGATCTATCCGCTTTACCCTTAAAACTAAGAAATCTCGATGGCAGTCCGGTTCGTGCTGTGCTAAAAAAAAGAGACGGAGAGGGTTAGTCTCTCCGTCTAAATTATTTATTAAAAATTACATTTTGGCGACAGTGAGTAAAATATTAACATACTGTCTGTATAGGGCAAAGAAGTTACCGGTTGTAGCGGTTGCACCGGCATAGCCGTCAACATCTAGAAGACTACCACCGTTTTCTAGAACTCTTTTTGGTAATGCTTCGATAGCTTCGAAATAAGCATCCCACTTATACTCACCTTTAGTTTTTGCCTTGCCTGTTGTTTCATTGTATTCATAATATTCAATCTTATCTATTTTTCCGCCTTTAACAGTAATAACCATTTTGGCTTTATTGCCATGGCTATCCGCTTTGGTTTCCAGAGCAGGATAGGTTTTATCAACTAACTTTGCCGCTTTGAGCTGGGCTGCTACCAAAATATCATTGAAACTCGCCGA
The DNA here is from genome assembly GCA_036721855.1 of Bacillota bacterium. Classification (GTDB taxonomy): domain Bacteria; phylum Bacillota; class DTU065; order DTU065; family DTU065; genus JAHDNZ01. Next base: position 12,966 of record DAIMKF010000024.1, read on the forward strand.
ACTGTGAGTTGCACCGGCAATAGCATCAATTTTGGTGATGTCTCCATTTACTTCTACAGCCTTTTTATTCAAGGCCTCAATGGCTGTAAAATAAGGTTCATAGGTATAGTTACTTTTTGATTTTAAAGCTTTGGCATTGCCATTATATTCCTTATAGTCAACCGAAGATATTTTTCCATTCTTTACAACCACAGAAATTGTTGGATAGTTTCCCCGGCTATCTTCTTTCCCACGCAAAGAATATGTCCCATCAATCAACTTTGCCGCAACCGCTAATGAGAACACAACAACCACTACTAAGACAGTTATCATTAGTAGAATTCTTTTTTTGCTCATTTTTTCCCCTCCTAAAGCTTGACTAAATTATAACTCATCTACAATATTTTATTTCTATTCCGTTACTTGATATCCTGCACTTATTAGAATTATTTTTAATTACCACCAACTTAGTAAGCTCGACCCCAAACAATCATAGTTTTAGCAGGCTTACCACAGATAGCACATTTATTATCTAACTTCTCCTGTTCAAATGGTATACAACGACTTGTTGCTCTGGCTTCTTCTTTAACCTTGTCTTCACAACCTTTTTCATTACACCACATTGTTTTTACAAAGCCCGGGTTTTTATCTAGACTTTCTTTAATTTGCTCTAGCGAATGAGCAATCGAAGTGTGAGCTTCTCTATGGTTTAAAGCTTTGGCTAACAAGTTCTTTTGTATCTCTTCCAAGATCTCAGGAATATGTGTTTTAACCTCAGCCATATCAATCATGATCTTTTCGCGGTTATCTCTTCTTACTAGAACAACCTGGCCTTTTTCAATATCTTTGGGACCAATCTCCAGTCTAAGCGGAACTCCTCTCATCTCATGCTCGGAAAACTTCCAGCCTGGATTTTTCTCGGAATTGTCAAGTTTTACCCTAACAAGATCTTTCATTTGATTGTAAATCTCGGTTGCCTTTTCCAAAACTCCACCTTTATGACTGGCAATTGGTATGATCACTAGTTGAGTAGGTGCGACTTTTGGTGGCAAAACCAAGCCACTATCGTCTCCGTGAACCATAATTAGAGCACCTATTAGTCTAGTTGTAACACCCCAGGAGGTCTGATAAACATATTGATGGGTATTATCTTGATCTAAATAACGAATATTAAAAGCCTTAGCAAACTTATCGCCAAAGTTATGGGTTGTGCCGGTCTGGAGAGCCTGTCCATCATGCATCAAGCTTTCTATGGTATAGGTAGCTACGGCACCGGCAAACTTCTCTTTTTCTGTTTTCTGGCCTTTAATTACCGGAATAGCCAGGAACTCATGGCAAAAATCAGCGTAAACATCAAGCATCCGCAATGTTTCCTCTTGTGCTTCTGCATAGGTTGCATGGGCAGTATGACCTTCCTGCCATAAAAATTCAGTAGTACGTAAAAAAGGCCTAGTAGTCTTTTCCCATCTAACAACATTAGCCCATTGATTGTAAAGTTTAGGTAGATCACGGTAAGAGCTAATAATATTGGCATAATGCTGACAGAATAGAGTCTCTGAAGTAGGACGGACACATAGTCTTTCGGCCAATTCTTCTTCTCCTCCATGAGTTACCCAGGCTACTTCAGGAGCAAACCCTTCTACATGTTCTTTTTCTTTGTTAAGTAGGCTCTCGGGAATAAAAAGAGGCAGATAGACATTCTCATGACCTGTTTCCTTAAAACGTCTGTCTAGTTCAGCTTGGATATTTTCCCAAATTGCATACCCGAGTGGTCTAATAAGCATACAACCTTTAACTGATGTATAATCTGCTAGATCTGCTTTTTTAACTACGTCGGTATACCATTTTGCAAAATCAACATCCATAGCAGTAATCTCTTCCACAAGCTTTTTATCTTTAGCCATGCTAGATCTCCTTTCGTAAAAAAAATACCGCTCCCGATTAAGGGACCGGAATACGGTGGTACCACCCTTCTTGCCTGCTGCTTAATATCAGCTGCCTCTTAAACGCCTTTAACGGGGCTTTCCGCTGCGAAGCTGCAGAGGCTCCAAGAGTGGGATTCAGTAGTTAGCTAGCAGGAGTTCTCAGCTTGCCTCCCTCTCTTAAGCTAGCCTAGACTACTTACTTTTTCTTATCAACACCATCTATTACCAATCTTATATTAGATTAGCCCATTATAACTGTCAACTATTTCTTAAATAGCTAATTGAGCTGGCTATACTCACTCCAAGTAGCTAATCTCCCCTATTAAAAACAATAATGGTATTTAACTTTGCAACTCTACCCCCCAATGTTATCTCTCGATCCAAAGCTTCTTCCACTTCTCTTAGCACCCTAAGTTTATACTCCTCAAAGGTTTCAAATGATCTCTTTTGAAGCTTAATAATTCTAGTAAACCTGCGCTTTTTTAACACTATTTACCACCTCCGCAGGTTTTTAAGGATGCCTTTGTCAAAGCCTTTATTTATTTTAATTCATTATACACTATTAATACCTCTTCTAGAAATTGTTTATCTTCTCTTCTAAGGAGAGTTTACATAACTAGTCTCAACAGTAGATGTTATTTGCCACTGTAGGTTTAAAAATTTAGAGAGATTCAGTCCATACATTCCAGATGAGTTTATCTATCCGTTAACATACATCACCTCGGGAGCACTTTAATCTAATATTATTTTACCTTAGGTTTGAATAAATAGTTGGGAACTTTTAGGACATAAATAGGACCTTATAAGAAGATAATCAAGCCTATGAATTTCCGCAAACATGGAATGTAGATATAAGTTTTCTTGAATCTGTTAACAGTTTCTCTGTCGGTGTAGTTATACTTAGTTTGAATAGTGAGTACACCTAAGGCTACTCTAAGTGGTTTAGCTGAGGTTCCTTCTTTGGCAAAGTTTCACCATACTTTTTTTTCGGTTTTGGCCCATGGTATTCCTAGTTTTCCCAGCGGTTATCTGCCAGTTGTTTGCCAGAAAAAGGTAGTGCAAAATCCAGTAACCGTTTTGCACTAGAATGATTGTACATCTGTTTTACTCTTAAAAGTGTAAAAATTTTAGGGTTATTTATGTGTTTATCTAGCATTATTCTAACATGAAATAGCAAATACTGTGCAGAGGTTTTTAGCAACCCCTACACAGTTAATGGCTTATTTTTTCAAAAAGCGTTCCCATTCTTCAGGTGTAGCCTCATCAAGAAAATGTTTGAAAGCCTCTATTTCATCTTTATCAATTGGCTCTTTAGCTAAAGACTCTTCTTGAGCAATTTCCATTAGTATTAATTCGTTCGCTAAATTTTCACTTAAATAGATTGGAGCTTTGCTTTTTAATGCTAAAGCTACTGCATCACTTGGGCGAGCATCAATTTCTATTTTTCCCGCCGCTCCTTCTTGCACAATTGTCATAACAGCAAAATAGGTATTATCCTTAACATCTGATATTATTACTTTTTCGATCTTACTCTTTAATCGCTCTAACATAATTAAAAACAGATCATGGGTTTGAGGTCTTTGACTTTTACTCCCCTCCAACTCTGATGCAATAGCTGTTGCTTCCGCAACACCAATAAAAATCGGCAGTATTTTCTCGCCACTGGAAAGCAATAGTACTGTGCTCATTGTTTTGGGATCTATCCCCACACCACGCACCTTTACCTCTAGCATAATGCTCACCTCTTTTTTGTCTAAATGTTATTATAGCAAAACATTTTTTCATAAACCATGGGATTTCCTATAAATTAAGTTAGAAGTAGCCAAAGAAATGTTGTGCAAAATAAAGCCATTAGTTGAGTGATCACTACTACACTAAATATATGGCGACTCCTTTTAATTTGTACTGAAGCTAAATAGGTCATTACTACATAAAAGACAGTTTCTGTGCTAGCCATGAAAGTTGATGCTGTAAGTCCTATCAAGGAATCCGGGCCATATTGGGACATTAACTTCGTTAAAACGGCCAGAGATGCCGACCCGGAAAAAGGTCTGATTAAAATAAGTGGTGCGAGTTCTTCCGAGATTCCTACAGGTTTTAAAACTAAAGCTATCTTATCTATAATATACCCCCAAAACAAACTGTTTCTAACTAGAGACAAAACAACAAATATGCCTAATACAGTAGGAAATATTTGCCAAAGAGCTATTATACCAGCTTTAGCTCCTTTTAAAAAATGCTCATAGACATTAATTTTAGATATTAGTCCGGCAAAAATGGTCAATAAAACTATTAATGCAGGTATAAACTGACTCATTCTTTTTCTCCCCATACTTTGTCAAGAAAAAGAGCTGCTAAGGTACAAATTGTAGATACTATTAAGGCCGGTAACCAAATAATAGCTGCTTTTTCTGAACCCATGGCTACTCTTAAATTAATGACAGCAGAAGGAAAAACCGTCAATCCACTGCTTAAAAGTATAAGAAAAGTTGCTATATTAGGTGTAAGCTGGTCTTCTTCTTTTAGTTCTTGCATTGCTTTTAATCCCCAAACAGTAGCCGTATTTCCAAGTCCGAGGAGATTGGCTGCTATACTGGCAAATACTGCTTTTTCTTGCTTACAATGCAGTGGTTTTCTAAATACCTTTTTAAATAGTGGTCTAGCTATATTCTTAGTCAAAAGATTTAAAGTTCCTGTTTTTTCGATTATTCCATAGATACCTGACCAAAAAGCCATAATGGCAACTAGTGTAAATAGATATTCTAATGTGTCTTTGCCGGCTTCCATAATTGCCTTTAAGAGTCTGTCAGGTTTTCCCTCAAAGATGGCAGAAGCAAGCCCTATTATCATTAAAATACACCACAAAAAATTCACACTAACCACTCCTCCTCAATCTATATGGCAGTTTGCTTCTGAATATTAACAGCCCAAAACAAGCTAATTAGCCTGTTTTGGGCTGCCTCTTTTTTCCTGATTTGGTTTAGATACCAGAAATAGTGCAATGACTCCATTTATGAAAGACTTTATAATCATATTAGCCTGACTTATCCAAAGTCAGAAACTCTCAATCTTTGGAAGGAGGACCATCTTTGAGTCTAAAACGCAAAAAAAACCTGAGGTATGCTCTTTTAGTTGCAATAGTGTTGTTACTCTTATCTACAATGGTATCGGCAGGCTACTATACTGTAAAATCAGGTGACACACTCTGGAAAATTGCTTCAAAAATAGGAACTGATGTCTCTGCATTACAAAAGCTAAACCCCGGAGCAGGAACTTTAATCTACCCAGGCCAAGTGCTTGTCACCCCAAGTACCGGTTCAAGCTATAAAACTTATACTGTTTTATGGGGGGACAGTCTTTGGAAGATAGCAAACAAATTCCAAACTACCGTAAATACCATTAAATCTCTCAATGGCCTTTACTCAGAAGAGCTTCGTCCGGGTCAGATATTGAAAGTTCCTTCTAGCTCAAACAATTATAACCCTGAAATTAATCAGGACCTTTTGGCAAGACTTGTTCACGCCGAAGCTGAAGGTGAACCTTATGAAGGACAGGTTGCAGTCGCGGCAGTAGTTGTAAACCGTATTAAAGATTCTCGCTTCCCTAATACTACAGAAGGTGTAATCTATGAAAAAAGTGCTTTTGAAGTAGTAAAAAACGGTCGGATCTATGAACCGGCCAGTTCAAATGCCATCAGTGCAGCTAAAGCTGCTATCTCCGGCTGGGATCCGAGTTATGGGAGTATCTTCTTTTATAACCCCGATAAAATCTATGGTTGGAACTGGGTCTTATCCCGGCCTATAGTGCGTCGTATTGGTAACCATGTCTTTGCTCGTTAACTCTTAAATACTAGTCCTAGTATTAAGACAACTCCAGCTGTGATAAAGCTAAGAATAGCATATTTTTTATCACGACGTCTAAGATAAAGCATTCCCGTAGCGATATTAAGTGCTGCTACGACAAGAAAAATCCAGTGCATACACTCACCTCCAAACTAATTCAATTACTACATGTTCTAAGAAAGCCTGCCAGAAATAACTGGCAGGCTTTCTTTTAATACTTTCTTAAAAATTCGACTGCTTTTTTAATATCAGCTACAGGATCGTCGCCAACTTCTCTTTCAATGGTGAAAAAGCCCTTAAAGCCAATAGTCCTCATCTCGTTAATATAAGCATCCCAGTTAACATCACCATCGCCAAGAGCAACTTCTTGACCTTTGCCATCTCTTCTAATGCCATCTTTGGCATGAGTATGAACAATATAAGGAGCCAAGATTTTAACTCCGCCTAAATAATCGAAACCACGCATAATTAGATTTGCAGGATCGTAGTTAACTGCGATACCTTTGCTCTTTATGGCATCAAGAAACTCTTTCATAAGAGCAGGGCTTTCCGGACCGGTTTCACTGGCAAGAAAAGCGCCTTTATTCTCAGCATATTTAGCAACTTCTCTAGTAGCATCCAACATCATTTTACCTTGTTTGGACTCCTGCCAATCATCAGGAATAGTGCCGATGTGAGTTGTAATGATGGGACTTTCCAGTTCAATAGCTAGATCAACAATACGTTTTGTTTTGGCAATACGCTCATCTAAGCCGTCGGGATGAGCAAAACCGCCGATATCACCGCAAACGGCTGAGATCTCTAACTGATATTGCTCTAAATAGTGAAGAAGATCTTTTTTACCTGTCTCGGTCAAGGTATCCGGATCAAGTTCTCCACTTGCAACCCATAATTGCACACCATCTGCACCGACTTCTCTGGCTTTAGCTAAAGCTTCTTTGAGAGGTAATCTAAAAGATGGCTGAATTACACCGATTTTTAGCGCCATTTTAATATCTCCCCTTTAACATATTATAATGCTTTGAAACTCCCAAAACTAAAGCAGTGGGGGTTCAAAATGTTTTACTTAACTTTACCCAAAAAGGATATTCTTATTTTACCACTTTACCTAATCATTGTAAGATATTTGCTAGTATTATTCAATTAGTGTTTTAACCACAGCGAGAAAATCCACAAGCTATACAGGTAAGACAACCGTCTTCATGTTTCATATGCCCTCCACATTCGGGACAGGCACCCATGAGACTTTCACCTATATTTTGTTGCCGGATATGCTTTGCTGTAGGTAGACAATCAGAAACCTGTTCACTAGCCTTTCCATAGCTTTTTTCCCGCCAGTTAAGATAACGCTCTATAGCTAAACCAATGGCATCCGGGCAAGAAAGTACTGCCCCGCCTTCAGCCCAAGCCGGTGATGGACAGCGAATGCCTCTTAGGTGTTTTAATATGGCGTCGGTAGAAACACCGGCCCGCATAGCAAGAGATATTAATCTGCTTATGGCATCCATCTGAGACGAAGCACACCCTCCCGATTTACCTAACCGGGCAAAGAGTTCGCAAAGTCCGTTTTCATCTTCATTGATTGTTACATAAAGACTCCCACAGCCAGTCTTAATCTTTTCGGTGCGGCCATAGGTAACACTTGGCCTTTCTCTTGGGCTGATAATAGCTTTATCTGTTTCGCTTTGCGGCTCTGCAGTTTTGCCGGTACTTAACACCTGCATCTGTCTCGAACCGTCGCGATAGACAGTAACACCCTTGCAACCTAGCCTGTAAGCGAGAAGAAACACTTCAGCAATATCTTCGCGAGTGGCTTTGTGTGGGAAATTAACTGTTTTACTTACCGCATTATCGACACCATTTTCTTGAAAAGCAGCTTGCATACGAATATGCCACTCAGGAGTAATATCATGTGCTGTTACAAAGATCTGGCGCCATTTTTCTGGGATTTCCTCGAGATGAGCTATGGAGCCTTCATTGGCAATTTTCTCCATCAGTTCGTCGCTGTAAAAGCCTTCCCTGATAGCCACAGCCTTAAATATTGGATGAACCTCCAATAACTTTTGGTTATCTAAGATTGTTCTTACAAATGAAAGGGCAAAAAGAGGCTCAATCCCGCTGGAGCAATTGGCGATTATGCTAATTGATCCAGTTGGGGCAATTGTTGTTGTAGTAGCATTACGCAAAGCCTCATATTTGTCTTTGTAGACACTTTCTTCAAAGTTAGGAAAACTCCCTCTCTTTAGAGCGATAGCCTCCGATCTCTTTTTTGAGCGCTCGTTGATAAAAGACATTATCTTGATCCCTAACTCCAAAGCTTCCTCTGAATTATAAGGTATTCCTAAAAGAAACAAAAGATCCGCAAAACCCATTACACCCAAACCAATTTTACGATTGGCTTTGGCTAAGGCTTCGATTTGTGGAAGCGGATAGCGGTTCATGTCGATAACATTGTCTAAAAAATCTACCGCGGTATCAACAACCGCTCCTAAATCTTCCCAGTCTACTGAACCATCTTTGACAAATAAAGAAAGGTTGACAGAGCCTAAATTACATGCTTCATAAGGTAAAAGTGGGTCGGGTAGAAGACGAACGAGTTAGTTATAAACCACTTTTTCCGACTCCCCCCTACGAACCGTACGTGCAAGTTTCCCCGCATACGGCTCTCACAGTTAAATTTTATCGAGACTTACAAAAGCTATCGTTTATTTGTATGCATTTTGACACTGTTAAAAAGTAGAAGTGTTTTTCGATTGCTGGCAAATATCCTCCAGTATGGAGGCTTTTTAGTTCTTTTAGAGTCTTTTAAGTATTCGCATATGATGAACTTCTAAGTAGGTCATAGTTTGCAAAACAAGGTTTAAGTTTTATCGTTTCTTTATTTCAAACCCGTTAACTTTTTTAAGTGTCCTTAGTCCTATTTCTTTCTTTAGCCTAGATTTTCCCTTGTGTTTGACCATAAAAATCTAGGTTAAATAAGTTTTGGTAGTCTACCGAACTGACAATGTTAACCAGCTTTTGACTTATTCTCGATTATACTTAACACTGTTTTAGTGCGTTTAGCATACCTTATCCATGTTAAGTATCTCTTTAACCTGCTGTCCTTCGCCAGCACCCATAAGGACTGATTAGGTCGGGTGTCATATATGCTTCCATATATGTGTGGGCGGTTTTTCCGCTTCCGATTTACGGCTATACCTGTTTTTTCAGGTTCCTCGGACTACTATGACAGCTCCGTTCTCCGCCAAGATAGTCAGATATCACAGAGACCTCGCTTTTAAAGCTTAAGGTTCTATCTTTTAGTCTTTCGACGTTCCTAGCGAAGAATCAAAAGTTCACTATAATAATCACTGGTTCTACTTAGGCTTCCCGTTCGATTCTTATCACACTTATCGTGTTTTGGTGCTTAGGAGGATATTTATCTCGACAAACAGCCAATCGAGATAACTCAAGCACAATCTCATTTTAACTGCGGAGTATGAGATTCTCTGTGGTTTAAGCAAAGAATCTGGGATTAAAGCAGTATAGCTTTAGCCATATAGAACTTGGACTCGCGGAACAAAGGTTTTCTCGCAGTTTACTTGCCTTTTTCCGCTTTTCCGACATGCTATTGTCCCCGGTGGTCTTTCTCCATCCAAGTAAGTCGGCCATCCAGAGGGATATTATCCTAATCCCTCACCACTTCTGGCAATGATTATTATGCTACTTTTCGCACCTGTTCGCCACAGGGGTTTGTAGACTCTATCTCACCCAATTTTGGTGTAGGGTTATCGCGATTTATTCTATCTAAAAAAACTATACCGGGTTCACCATTTTTCCAGGCCATCTCAACTATTAGGGCAAAAACTTCCTGGGCTCTTAAGGTCTTTTCCACTTGTCCCTTGCGCGGATTATAAAGCTCGTATTCTTCATCTTTTTCTACAGCTTGCATAAATGCTTCCGTAACACCTACCGAGATGTTAAAGTTTGTCAGTTCAGTGTTGTCCTTTTTACAGGTTATAAAATCAAGAATATCCGGATGGTCCACACGCAGGATGCCCATGTTGGCACCTCTTCTAACCCCGCCTTGTTTAATAACTTCAGTGCTAGCGTTAAAAACTTTCATAAAAGAGATCGGTCCTGATGCCACTCCTCCTGTTGTTTTAACACTGTCACTGGCAGGTCTGATTCTGGAAAAAGAAAACCCTGTTCCACCTCCGCTTTTGTGGATTAAAGCAGCGTTTTTAACGCTTTCAAAGATACTTTCCATAGAATCTTCAATTGGGAGCACAAAACATGCCGATAACTGTTGCAATTCTCTGCCTGCATTGTAGGGTAGGGCTTACCCCCCCTCCGAACCGCACGTGCGCTTTTCAACGCATACGGCTCTCTAGTCAGCGTCAAAGAGTTTATAACGTATTTTGATATCCTTAACTGATGTCTTTTGTTTACAAGCCAGTGTTTTTAATAGGCTTTGCCTAAGTAAGTAAACAAGATCTGCCTCTGGAGCAGGTTTGGTTAAAAGAGAGATAATCTGTAAAAAACGGTGTTCTTCAGCTTGATAATAGTTGATAATTGCCTTATCGGGAAGATTAATCAGATCTCCTCTATGACAGGGACGACTTTTTCTCAGGTAAGGTCTTAAAAGCTCTGCCCTAAAGGACTTATCTAGTTTAATCTCTCCTAGATGCCAGATAAACTCACCTAAATTGATCTCTCTTTTATCACCACTTTCGCTGTCAAAACAAAAACAGTCTCTCTCCCAGATAAGTATTTTTTCGGTTCTAAAAAATGCTTGCCAGGGACTAAAAAAGTTATAAAGACGCCAGAATCTCCCATCGTCAATCCGGTTTATAAGTTGAACCGGTAAACCAGACGGTAGTTGAGTTGCTGGCCTTGTAAAACCTTTAATTGTCTGGAGAATACTGTTTTTTGCAAACTCAACCTCAAAAACTGCTGTAAGAATTTTCTCGACTGCAGTTTTTATTTCTTTTCTCTGCTCAAGTTTTAACCGGTGATACTTTTCTTCTTGCAACGCAGTTACTATTTGGGGACCATTTTCTTGATAAAAATCAAGCTTGTAAAGTTGCCTGTAAACTCTTGTGAGAACTTTGTTTGGAGAACTCTTTCTAAGGCAGTCCAAGGTAACGAGGCTACTTTGCATTGCGCATACCTCCGTCATCTTCTTACCCGCTGACCTGCTCCCCTTGGCCATTAGGACGGCATTACCGCCTTGACTACTATGGGAGCTCCGTAGGCTTAATAAGCCTATCCCAAGTTCGTTAGTCAGATACAACGCATCATTTAGGCTCTCTGTTCGTTCTTTTAAGTATCGTTTTGATACCCTGTCTGGTTTCGGGACTAAAGAAAGACCGATGAACATCCTTCTTTAAATCCAGATGCTTTCGCAGATCCCCACTTGATCCAGTAGAACTAGAGTTCAAGCAATCCAGCCTTAGCCATGTGATGCCTAGAGACCTGCATGCTGTTGTCCCCGGTTGGGTAAGCAGGTTCTCTAACAAGACTTGTCCCGAGTCTTATACCGGTTTGGCACTATCTGCTAACTGTCTTGGCGCACCATCAGAGTGGGACTATTGGGCATGAATTTCAAAGTTGTCATTACTTCGTAGAATCTTTCGGCTTTGCTTTCGAGATCAGCCTCAGCATCATAAAATTTATCAGCCTGGGCTATGTTCTCTGCTACCCGCCAAAAAAGTTCAGCCGGTGTTTCTGTTACCTGGCCATCTTTTTTGGCAAGATAACGTTTCTCTAAAACTGTTTGAGCATTTTCGCTCAGATTAAGAGTCAAATAACTTCCTCCTTCCTCATGAAAAAGCAGATGCTCCGTCTATTTTTTCCACACTAGAGCATCTTCTCCTTCATATCTAATTATTCCCAGATCTGTGTAAATGAAACAACCTCAGTACCCGGGTAGTAGAAATTTAATATTTCCTTGTAATTAAAATCCAGTTTGGCCATTCCATCGGCACCATACTGTGACATACCTACGCCGTGGCCATAACCCAAGGTGCTAAAAGTAATTTTAGTACCATCTAAGCTGACCTTAAAGGTAAAATTAGTTGACCGCAACCCAAGTTTAGTCCTTACCTCTACCCCGCTAAATATGCGTCCTCCGGCTAGAAACTGCTCTACACGCCCAGAACGGTTGCGTGCTAGAATCTTAAGAGGACTGTTTTTTTTATCAGGGTTGAGCCATGGTTCTAAAAGTGTTGCTGCCATTATAACATCCGGTCCTTGTGGGAGGCTTGCAGCTAAAGTTAGTTCGCTGGCTTTCAATTTTACACCAAGTGCTTTTTCCAGTTCGGTTATACTGAAGGTCTTTTGATCATTGTAGCGTGGCGAATGTTTATCATAAGGATTAGGCTGAGCTTTTAAATAAGGAGTCTGAACCTTAAAGACAGCTTGAGCATCTTCGGTATAGGGCCCTGCCGTTGAGCAGTAAAGTGCCTCGACTAAAATACCCTGATAAGTAAGAACTTCCCGGCTAGTTGCTAAAACAGCTTGAGCTATTTTTTCTTGATTAATAGTAAATGCTGTTTGCCATCTTTGTTTGCGTTCTTCTATAGAAATCCAGGCCTGCCCCTCATGGGGCAAGTTAGTAATATCTGCCTTTAATGGATACTTAGAGTCTGTTATTCTAATTAAATCTAACCTTTTGAGTGTATAAGTTCTGGCTGCTACAGCTTGCGCTTTTAAGGCCTCTGTATGAAAAGAAGCCGGTAGCTCCGCAGCTATTACTCCTTGAAGATATTCTTCCAACTCCAGCTCTAAAAGACCCTCGCCATAGACATAGAGTTTTACAATTATAGGTTTTTTCGGAACTATCTTTCCCTCCTTTAGACCCATAGCAAATACTATACCACTAACAAACAGAATAAGAGCTATCAGCCAGACTAGTAAAGTAACACCAGTCCTTGCAGACAAATCAGCTTCTCCTTCCTATTCAGGTAGTCTTTATAATCAATTGTATTCATCTAAATCTAATTTTAAGCCCTAGATTAAGCTCCAGCTTCAAACAAACCAGTGCCTTCTTTCTAAAGGTTTTTCGGAGCCCACCGGTAAAACCAGTGGGCTTTGATAGTTATCTTTTTCTTGGGTAGATCCTATAATCAAGTTTTTTTAGGGGGATTTTCATAAAACAAAACCTGATTCCCGGTAAAAAGCTTAGCTCTATTGATTTTATCTCGATATTGATTAATAAGACTGTTGCCAGACTATTGCTTTTCTAAGTAGCCCCTTTTACTGCAAGAAGACTGCGGTAGATTCATTTTTTTCCTTAGCTGCCAAGATTGAAGAAATCTACCCATTCTTTTTGATCGGGCGGTAAACAATAGAGCTGTTTTCTTTTTCCTATGACAGGTAATAAGGTACCTTAAGCTTTGGAAACCCCAACTATAACTGCCTCTGGAGCCTTACCCTGGTTGCTATACTGATTTCATATTTTCTCCAACTGAGCCACGATAGCTTTAGCAAAATCTCTCGCTGCCTGCGGACCATTGCCGGTTATAATACGGTCGTCTACCTCTACAGAAGTGCCTGTATAAAAGGCACCACCCTTGACTAAATCAGGCTTTCCGTCGGGATAAACAGTAGCCTTTTTCCCTTTTAAAAGACCGGCTCTGCTTAGAATAAGCGGTGCAATACAAATAGCAGCTACAATTTTACCTTTTTGGTAAGATTCTCGTGCTAAGCTGTGAGCCAAAGGATCATCAAAATACTCGCTGGAGCCACCTCCTCCTACAAAGACCAAGACTTCATAATCATCCGGAGTCAACTTGGTATATTCAAGATCTGGTTTAACTAAAGCACCAAAACGTCCCTTGCATTCCTTAAGAGTAGACGAGGCTGTTTTTACCTTATGACCATGCAGCAGAAATTCTTCTTTGGGCTCCAGATATTCTTCGTCACGAAAATCTTTACTGGCAATAATCATCACAATTCGAGCCAAGAAAACTCCTCCTTGTATTGTATTATTTCACTAAGAAAGTATATTGCCATACCCTCTTAATAACTCATATGAAACTATATCCAAGTAAAAATAAGCATTTTGTCTTGAAATTATAAGATTTTAGAGGGGTAAAACCCATAGGTAGAATAAAATATTTTTCACCTAAACTAGTTTATATTTTTGTTTACACCTGGCTTGTCACCGAATTTAGATACATTTCACCTTTGGTTTTATAGATTGATAAAAATCAAATTGTGTAATTTGAACTAGACTGAGTATGTTATCTTTTTTAGCTTTTTCGCAGATTACTCTGCATAAAGCTAACCCCCATCTAGTATTCATCTTTCAAAGTCCATGGATGATGTGATTTGCGAAACCGCATAAAATTCAGATGCTGTTTGCACGTTCAGTTACTGTTTGTATTTTATATTCTGTTTTCCATTTTTCTTTACCTGTTTTTATTAGATATTTTCCTTTGCGGTAAATTAGTGTTACACATATAAGATCTTACCAAGGCAGAAAATACCTATAAATCCCAGGGTAAACTTTTTGTTTTTTGAGTTTGTATTTTAAAAAGACGCTGTTATTTCTTTTGTCAATAAAGAGCTAATCTTGAAATATCGAATGGTTTTCATTGAGAGAGTTCCTTCCTTGGGTTTATTTAGAACATCTTAAAAGATAGCTGTAATATCTCTCTTCTTGATCTAGTAGGAGGAGGCCTCCACTTAGAACTATCTTATTTAACTCCTATAGAAGTTATAGCCGGTAGTCCTTGACCTTGAATTATCTTTTTTTTTATTAAGGCTAGAATTAACTTCACTTAAATATACTCGCCAATCGGGTAGGAGGCTACCCCTTATTTGAGTAGCCGACCTCCCACAGCACCGTAC
>DAIMKF010000025.1:0-27407 GCA_036721855.1 Bacillota bacterium
AAAGGGACGAAGCGGGCAGGAAGCGATCTTTTTAGCAAGGGCAGTTAAGCTTTCTATAAGCTCAGTGTTAAGTTTGGGGTCTATACCTATTTCAAGACCAAGAATTTCAAGCCGTCTGCTTAAATCAGCTACAATTCTAAAAGCCGCGTACTGTGGGTCTCTAAAGGTTGGAATGGCTATATTCCGGTACGCTCCGTTTTTAAGAGCCTCTGCTTTTTGGGGATTCAAGTGGATTGTTGAAAATAGGGCCTGCCCTGCAACCGGTTTATTTTGGCCTACCTCTAACTGGCGTTCCATTTCAAATTCGTCAATCGAATAAAGACCAATACCAGGAAAACTTATGGCAAGGTTGCTAATTGGTGTAGTATCGGAATCGATAACATCATAATACAAATCGCTAGTGGTGGTATAGCACATATGGCAGATAAAATGCAAAAGCTTCTTATCCGCCCAATCCTTCCAATCCTGACCTATTTCACGCTGGGAATAGTTCAAACCGCTAGCAACAGCTGCAGATAGCAAGAGGCGTGGATTTATGGCCTGAACCTCCTTTTTTACCTCCTCCACAAAAGAGGTGATAAACGAAGCCTTAAATGCCAGGAAATGCTCTAGC
Organism: Bacillota bacterium; assembly: GCA_036721855.1. Taxonomy (GTDB): domain Bacteria; phylum Bacillota; class DTU065; order DTU065; family DTU065; genus JAHDNZ01. Next base: position 614 of record DAIMKF010000025.1, read on the forward strand.
TCCTTGGGATAAGCTAGGTTATCCGGGTTTCCTTCCTCTTTTTTATATAGCTCTAAGGCTAAAGGGTGATACCCCAGGTTTCTTCCATAACGGACATAGTCTAAATGAATGCCATCAAGATCATATTGAGCCATTTCCTTTATTACCCCGAGGAAAAACTCTCTAACTTCAGGTACAACCGGGGACATAAAAGCTTCAAATTCAGTGATTCCTGTTAGAAAGCCACCATCTACTGTCCTGTCAAACCAGTCAAGCTTGTCCATGTCCATAAAGGGTTGAATGCCTTTGCTGTCGACCCCGAAGATACTTGCTAGGCCATGAAACTCAATTCCTCTTTTATGTGCTTCCTCGATCATGATCGGCAGCATATCTCCTTTTGCAAAGCAGTAAAAAGCCTCTCTCTGCTTTGCATATTGGCTGGGGAAGACACTATGTCCATTGCCGAAGATATCTGCAAGGATCAGATTCACCTTGACACTTGAAAGCAGATCCATAAGCTCTACAATCTTCTCTCTTGTAGTTAAAAGATCCATACTGACACTATCTAGCCAAATTGCTCGGGTTTCTACTTTTAAAGATTCTATTAAAAGACGCTTTATTTCCTTGACCTTTTCTTCCGTATCGTTAGAACCTTCGTTAACCTCCTGCAGCAGCTCTTCGATAACCTTGTAGTCTAAATCCTTTAGTTCCTGCTTGGATCTAAAGACCTGCTTTTCTAGTGACTTAGCTACATTCTCTCCATCTGCAAAAGACAGGTTTGTCGCAAGCAAAATAATAATAAGTACAGACAAAATTCTTAGGCTTAAAATCACTTTACTTTTCAACACACATTCTCCTTTTTGTTTTGATTTCAGGCAGTAATAACAAAGAAAGACCTTTGGTTTAACACAGTACTCTTAATCATTTAGATTCATTTTAACGGAGGCAATATGGATATAGTTATAACCGACTGACACTTGTTATAACTACTTTTTCATTCGGCCTTAGGAGTTGTTTTTTTGAGATAAAAAGTTTTGAAGTTTTTTAAACTTAGGTTTATTCCTAATGGGGTCAAATTGCTTATGCTCTAACTGAAGCAAGATAATTTCTGCTTCTGTTTGTTGATAGTTTTTATAAGTTTTGCTTTCATCATGTTTTAGAAGATTAAAGTTTCTTGAGGTATACCTACTGATTGGAGGTAATTTATCACTGGATTTGGCATGATTTGCTGAGGTCATTAGATTAGCCAGAGCCTTATCATAAAGGCCAAGCTGCATTTTAAGCTCTGCCATATTAAAAAAAAGCTGAGCTAGTCTAGTATGATAAAAATTATAGTCTCCATTTTCAAACATAACCTGATATAATTTTTCTATAACCTTAAGATGATAAAGGGCATCATGATAATGCTCTTGTTTTCTTTGGTGTTGACTCAAGACCTGTAAGTCGCTGCAAATCATATCCAAATTAGAAAGCATATTTTGTTGCATCTGGGCTAGTTTTTCCTCTCCCTCCAGGATATGAACCAGCAAATCATCTCTGGTGATGGGAGCTGAGGGGAGCTTATTTACTATTTCTTTTGCTTTTGCTTTTTCACCTTTAAAGTTATATGTCATCGCTAGAATCTGTATGGCTGAATACCTAAGCTTATCGTCGGTACAATCTCTTAAAATAAGGCTGGCTTTTGCGATTATCTCATCTAGAAGATCCAGCTGATTTTTACCGGTATACTTATTTAGCAGGGTGTAACATAGCTTGGAGATCAGTCTGAAATCGTTTGGAAACTCTTTTAGGGCTTTTTTTAACAGGTTCTCGTTTTCTTCGATAAGTCCTTGAGCAAAGTTTGCTTGGTACTCTTTTAAGACAAGCTCGACCCTTTCATTTTGTTTTTGGTCTGTAAGGCCAAATAAGGTATCTGTTGTCACCTCGAAGAAATTGGCTAGGCCCGGCAGAAGTGTTACATCAGGCAAAGAAAATCCATTTTCCCATTTGCTTATAGCTTGAGGGGATAAGCCAAGATAAGCGGCTAATTCTTCTTGGGTTACATTTTTAATTTGTCTTAGTTCGCGAATCTTCTCTCCGATTCTTAGGTTCACTTCAATTCCTCCTTGGTGGTATTATTAATTCCGATTTAAGAATATAGCCTTCTAGTGAGATTAGCAACAAAACAGTTGGAAAGCCTAACTCAACTAGCAGTTGAATAAGAAAATGCAAAAGTATTAGATTAAGATCAGAATCGATTCTATGCTTGTCAAAGGTCTCAAAGTTACTATGTCAAAATATATAGTCATTACGGGAAAAAACTAGCATTCCGGTTTTTTTAAGTGGGAGTTCATAAAAATACTTACAGAAGTGAAGCCCCAAATTACTGATAAAATTGAGGTGAAGAAGGTGAAGGATATAGAAATCCTTGTTAATCCTGCAATAACAAAAGACCAATTATGGGATTTTTATGTAAGAAATGATATTTGTGAAGTAGGTTTTGGCAAAGAGATGGCGGTAAAACCTCTCTACCACAGCAACCTAATAATAGGTGCATTTAAGGGTGAAAAACTAGTTGGAATTGCCCGTGCCTTGTTTGATGGTCTGTCAGGAGTGATTATGGAGTTTTGTCTAGAATTAGAAATGCAAGGAGATAACTTAAAATACAATAACGGTTCGTTAATTGAAAAGGATACTTTTAAAATCGGAAAAAGAATGGGAGATATCCTGGTTAATGAATTGAAGAAGATGGGTGCAACTTTTATTTCTCTTTATATAGCTCAAGATTGTGAAGAAGATCTGTATCATTCGCTCGGATTTATAGAGAATACGGGACACTTAGTTTTTTACCTTGATGAAAGGCCGTATGTTTAAGTATGAGAGATTTGCTAACATCGGTTTTACCACAGGGATTCTAGTTATTCCCACTAATTTAGTGGGAATAAAAGGCAGGAAAGGGGGCTAGGTATGGATACTAATTTAGTGATTAGTAAGGGTAGGTTAAAATCTAACCAGTTAGCTGGAAAAGTTTGCCTGATTACCGGTGCCGGTGGAGGAATTGGCTATGAAGCAGCTAGGTCACTTATCTGGCTGGGAGCTAAAGTTGTTATTGCCGAAATTGATAAAACAAAGGGAAAAAACGCAGAGAAATCTCTTACTGGCGAGTTTGGAAAAAACAAAACTTTTTTTATACATACCGATATTAGCAGAGAAAGCAGTGTAAAAAACTTACGCAACAAAATCTATTCGCATTTTGGTCATATCAATGTAATAATTAACAACGCAACAGTTACTCCCCTTGGCAGAGTGCATGAAGTTGGTTTAAGAAAGTGGGATAAAAGCTATTATGTAAATCTCCGTGGGCCAGTTCTAATAGTAACCTATTTTCTGCCTGAGATGCTAAGTAAAGATGAAGGAACAATTGCTTTTGTATCATCATCTGGAGCTGCACCATATATGGGAGCATATGAGGTTTTTAAAACAGCCCAGGTAGAGTTGGCAAGTACCCTGGCTGCTGAGTTGGAAAATACCAAAGTAAGTGTATATGCTATCGGACCTGGTTTAGTTAAAACAGAAACCGCTCAAAAAGCTATATCTCAAATAGCTCTGCTTTATGGCAAAAGTGTCGACGAATTTTATAAAATGAGTGAGAATGCCCTCTTAAGCGTTCAAGAAGCAGGAGCGGGCTTTGCGGCTTCAGTAGCTAATGCACATAAATATAGAGGGCTTGAGATCGGGAGTATACAAGCTCTTTTAGATATTGGCATTTTGGTTAAAAAACCTCAAGATAATATCTGCCAAGCAGTAAATCTTTCAAAAACCGAAAGAGAAAAGCTCACAACTCTATTTTTAGAAGTTAAAAAAACCTTCAAAGAACAAATTGAAGGTTGGAATAAGAGACCTATTTTTGAAAGACAATGGGTAAATCGGGATTTTAAGAAGCATATGAGTACTACACCTGAGATGTTTTTATCTAAACTAGATGAGTTTGAAGAAGCTCTAAAAACTAATAAAGTTACTTTTTATCTTCTAGAAAACTTACCTACCGTAAAGATCTTTTCTTATTATAAACATCAGATGGAACAATTAAAAGGATATGAGAAAGATTTACAAATACTACAAGAACACATGGCAATAATCCAAGGCTGGTTAGATTCGATAACCAAGTTTCACCTCTATATGGATAAAATAAAAGATTAATTTGCTACTGCAGAGAATTTGGAAATAAAGGTTTAGAGTAAAGATGAAAAGAAAAAAGAGGTATATCCAAGGGACAAGTCTGTATAATATGTGCTATAGATAGAACAGAAAATCTTATTACTGAATTTGTATGTATTTGAAGTAACAACAAAGGCTTATATACAAGTGAGGAAAATGAATTACGGGGGGATAAGATGGATAGTAACATTAACCTTTCTTATGTAAAAAGTAAAAAAGACACCGAGTATTTCTGGGAAAGAAGAAATGAATACTTTCTAAAAGACATTATACCTAATAGTGAATTAGGAGATGAATTTTCCAAAGAAGATATAGAATGGTTTTTCTCCAAAGAATATAAAGACCATATTATGAGGCTGTTGGAAAGGAAGGTAGACCCTCTTTATATCGTATTTATCAATAAGGATAAAACCAATATAGGATTTATGACCTATGTTATCTATAATTCGGAAGATGGCAAATGCTTTATTTTAGACTATTGTATTTATCAGCAATATAGAAATAATGGTATTGGGAAAATAGCATTTAGTTTATTAGAAAAAGACTTTTTCGATAAAGGTGCAACATATATTGATTTAAATGTTTCTAATACTAATAACGAAAGGTTTTGGGTTGGCAACGGATTTGCAAAGACAAATATTAAAGATGAAAAAAGTAATTTTATTTATAGAAAGATTTTAAAATAGAGTTACAAGAAACATACTTTTTGGCCTTATTTAATGTGGAATATTCTTAAAAGGAGCATTAAGAGAACTCTTAACAAGTTTCCTTAAAAAATTGCATATCATCAGCATTATTCTTAAACATTGCCAGAAGTAAAAGTTACCCTGACGGTTAAGACAGGGTAACTTTTAGTTTTAAATAAACTAGTGCTAAAATTGGGGCTCTTAAGTAGGGGAATCTCTTAAAGAACTCAAGCAAGGTCATAGGACACTCAACTGTAAGTTTAGTTGCTGCTTGCCAAACCAACTTGTCTGGTTATTGTTTTGGCGAACTTCCTAGTATAGGATGTTTTTAGAACCGGTTCAAATTGAATGGAGTTGTTAACATGGGAATTGACAGTCAAAAAGTTGGTAGTTTTATTCAAGAATTGCGCAAAAGGAAAAATCTCACCCAAAATCAATTAGGCGAGAGACTAAATATTTCCTATATGGATTATGAAAAGAAAATATCGCTTAAGGATATTAAGGTTGGCATTGATAACCTTAGTCAAATTGGGGACTTAATTGGACGGGATAATACAGTTTATCAAGGTTTGGTTGAAGGAATAAACCAGAGGATGAACATTGATGTGGAGGAGTGTTTTAACGATTCTTTTAGGAGAGAAGCTTTAGTGGCAGAAATAATTGTGCAAAGCCTAAGTAAGGGTGCCTATATAGATATTTCTGAAGTAAAAAGCCTTATAAAGCATGAACATTGGCTTAATATGCAAACAGATATGGGATTAAATAGAATCCCTTTGGCTTGACAAATAAAACTAAAAACTCTGTTTTGTAACTAAATCTGACCATAATAAAGGATTCATTAATTTTTTAAAGAATATAGCGTTAACTATTAGACATCTAGCTTATCAGGTGTGATAGGTATAACGACAAGGAGAGATAGCTATGAAAAAATATGCCCAAAAACTACATGATTATATCACACAAAATAATCTAGCAGCTGAGCAATTATTGTTTAAAGAATCCTGCCATTCAGTTAAGGCAGCAGCAGAGGCAGTAGGTGCTTTACCGGAAGATTTAGTTAAAAACATTTGTTTTTTGGATGAGAAAGGCAATTTAATCGTAGCTATTGTTAAAGGTGAAGACAGAGTTGATAGAACCCGGGTAGGGAAGATTTTAAATATTCCCTCGCCAAGAATTGCCACTGAAACTGAGATTCTTGAAAAATCAGGTTATCCATGTGGTGGGGTTCCATCTTTTGGGTTTAGCGCTACCTTTATAATCGATGCTAAGGTTATGGAAAAGGAGCTGGTTTATACCGGCGGAGGTTCCAGTCAGGCTTTAGTGAAGATAAAGACCTCGGATTTACTGCAAGCGAATAAGGGTTTAGTAGAAAGGATCAGACAATAATTCCAATGTTATAAGAACAAAGGCCTTGATATCAAGGCCTTTGTTCTTTATAACAAGAAAGTGTAAATTAATTATTTAAGGTTTAAGTTATACCCATAATGTTAGATGCAGCTAGATTTTAAAAGCGATTTTAACACCTCAATAACATCTTCTTTATTTCTTTTAATTCTGGGGATTTTATACCACAGAGACTCTAAATACTTATTTGCGGCATTTACAACGGTGGATTCGGTTGCTGAAAGAGCATACGGAAATTGAGCTAGTTCTGAATAGGCGATTACCAGTTGGTTGGGATAGACTGATAAATTAAGGGGTATTTTATCTGTACTAGTAGATAATCCCAGCTCAATTGGTGGTGAGGTTTCTACTAGCTTCATTATCTCTTGAAGCTGTTTTAGCCGTTGTTCTTTGGTTAGATATACTGGCTTTTCTAGGAGGAAAGACAGTTCAAGAGAGAGAGATTCCTGGGAAATATATTGGTGTAGTGCTTCTTCATCAATCATGTAGCACATGGGAATAGATTTTTGGAGAGGATAGGCAAAATAAAAGTTGTTAAGTTCTTGCAAAAATGAGATAACTCCGCTTCGAGTCTCCAGTGGAAGATCTTGGTCAATAAGGATCTCCTGCAGCAGATCCGGTGAGTTTAAGGCTAGAGGCAAAGAAGAAAAAAGACAGTAAAAAGGTTCCTTAGAAGTAATGTTATCAGGGTAATTTCCCATTAGTTCTGGGAGCTTGGCGTAAGCTACAACATTAATAAAACGTTCATATTGTTTAACCATGGAATCAAAGACCGTTGTATATTGCTGCAAAGAGCCAGGGTCGGCGGCAAAGGTTGAAAAAATGTTCCTCGGTGTCAAGCTTGAACTTATTCCTGAAAGGACGAAATTGTTTTCGGCAATAAAAATTGTTTTCTGATAGGGAAGGTCTACATATAAAGGGGCATACCAGGATTGAATCTTGCCGGTAAGATGCAAAGGCAACCAATATTTAATGATTGAGTTAATAATATTGGCAGAACGATCTACCCAATGAACAATCCTAATTGTATGTCCTTTTTTTAATAAGGCCATCAGTTTAGCCTGCCACTTTTCCAAAAAGTCAAGATTTTCTGTCAACCAGGCGATATCTTCCTGACTAACAAGCATAAGTTTTGTAGGATTTGGGAGAGAAAGGACTTGATCTAAAAAGAACAAGACTGCTTCTTGGCGTCCCGAAAGCCCATTCCATACACGGATGGTAGCTTCATAAGAATGGGTTTTATTGGCCAGTAAAGCCAAAACAGGAGGCTCCAAAGGACTCGAACTTGTAAGCCATCTTTCCAGGCAGTTTAATTTCTCCTCTGGATTTTCTAGATCTACCTCGCTATCGAAGGAACTCAAGATGGAATTTATGATATTTAATTGCCCTTTGGTATCAATTTCAAGTATGTAGTGGCTAAGAGGGGTTAGATAGGCGGAATTAGCAGATAATTTGCGTTTATTATTGCGCCATTTACTCACTAAGGATTGATCGACATGTAAAGTGGCAGCTAGTTCTTTGGTAGTAATATTCATAGAAGCCATTAAAAGACTTAAATGGCAATAGCCTTTACCTAAGCTTGGCAAAAAATCACCTCTTTATTCAGCTAAAACCAACTAGCTTATTATTTCTAAAATTCTCCTTTGAGATAACAAGTCCTTTAGATGGGATGTCAATTTATTGTCCATAAGAAAAATATGACAATTATGGTAAACCTTGGATTTATGAAATTAATTAAAGTAAAATTAAGTTGCCAAGTTATGTTTTTTCTACTTACCCAGTTTATTTCTAGGAGACAATTACTCAATTTACTTTTAGTTGGGAAACCATTCTTTTACGGGGGTATGATAATGAAAAGTAGGATTCCAATTATTATTTTAGCCTTGATGGTTATGTTAGTGTCTGCAGGATGTGTATTTAACTTAGGCAAGTCATATGACCTAAAGGTAACGGTTACGAATGTGAATGATACTCCTATTGCTAATGCCACAGTTACTGTTAACGGTACTACTAAAAAAACTGCTCTAACAAACCAAAATGGTGTGGCTAGTTTTGCCAAAATTTCCGGACAAGTTACCGTTTCAGTAGTTGCTGAGGGATTTGAGGAAAAGTCACAGGCCTTAAAAGTCGATGCCAATAAAAATTTAACCATTAAACTGGCAGCCAAAGAGATTAAATATGACTTAAATGTTACGGTTTTAAAAGAAGCCGACAACACTCCCATTACCGGGGCAGTAGTTACGGCCAATTCAGCTAGTGCTACTACCAATCAAAATGGTGTGGTCATTTTAAACGTTCTGTCTGGTCAAGTCACTGTTTCGGTAGCAGCCGACGGTTTTGAAGAGCAATCGCAAACATTAACCTTAGACGCCAATAAAAATATTACATTTAAATTGGCTGCCCAAACAATTAGAACAGTAGGTTCACCTACCGAGTTAGATGCAGCTATAAGTGATCCGGCAGTTACATTGATTAAACTAAGTAATAACATCACTGCTTCCTGTACTATAAACAGGCTGGTTAATTTAGATTTAAATAGTTATACCTTAACAGGATCTCTTGCTTACAATGCAAATGATACCGGAAACTTAACTTTATCCGGCCAGGGATTATTAAAAGGAGATCTGACTGTTAACACACCCAATGCTACGGTGGTAAACAGAATTAAAGTTGAGGGTAAGGTCAATATTAATGCCGTGGCTTCAAATTCATGGTACGAAGAGGCCACAGAAAATACACTTGTTATCGCAGCAACAGGTATCAATATTTATATTAAAAGCGGTGCCAAGGAAGTTATCATTAATGCATCCGGCAACAATTTGCACCTTAGAGCTTCGGTTTTAAATCTGCAGGCCAATTTCGGTGTTTCGGTTTTGGGGGCTGATTTTATCGGCACAGCTCTAGTAAATGCCGATGGGGTTATCTTTGATCTTCCGCCTCTAAGTATCGATGAAGAATCTACCGGATTTGCAACCATCAGAAGGCCATTTGAACCGGGCTCTGGCGGCAGTATAGCTCCCCATACTTTTGATGAACCTTTGCCAAACACAATTCCCGGCTTTTACCTGCATCAAACCCATAGAGTCTCTGTTTGGAATATTATTCAAAACGAAGTGGCATTTGGTTTTTTCCCGCCTAATTATTATGATGCTACAAGTTTTACCCTCCAATATTCTAAGGATAGTGGTAGCAACTGGTCAAACTATCTAATTGAAGATACCTCATTACAAACTACCGATGACTGGCAAGAAAACTTTTATATCAATCCGGATGGATCATACCTTTACCGGCTAAAAGTTAACGGCGGACCATTTAATGGCTATACTTCCAATGTTGTAGCTGGACCTTTAGCGACATTAAACTCGGCTTTTGACGGTTGGGGGATGGACGAATCATTTTGGATTTCCGAGGTTATAGCTCCCTTTGTGGGCCGAGGAATTGAAGTTGAGGCTAAAGCCATAAAATTAGATGAAAAGTTAATCGATATTTCCGATACCTTGTCTTACAGCTGGTGGCGTTTTGATCCCTACAGTTTTAAAATGACTGAAATCCAGGGACAAACATCCCGAAGATATATCACTACCGAAGCTGATGTAGGCTATTATATCGGTTGGCGCGCAACCGGCGATGGAGTGAATTCAGGGGGAACTCTCCAAGTAATTTCCCGCTGTCCGACACTTATCCCCAACAAAGCATTTATCTCTGATGTAACCCCGACAGGATTTAACTTAAATCTGCATAAAAGCGTTTCCGATCTGCCCCAAGATATGCTGGAGCTTTCCTGGTTGTCTGAGGAAGATGGCGATATGATTGAAGTAACAGGAGTTACCGATCTGGGTACAGGAGCTGTTTTCCATATCAGTGCTCAAATTCCGGCTGAAGCTGAAACTATATATTTAACGTTTTTTGAAGAAGTTGGTTTAAATTGGATTATGGTCTCCGAATCTTTTGGGCACATGTGCCCTATGTTATGGTATGACCTATAAAAAAATTAAAATTAAAAAAGCAAGCGCTTATAACCAAAAAAACAGGCGAGTTAATTCGCCTGTTTTTTTATGCCCTTTTTAATCCTCTTCTACGATAACAATAGCATTGTAGATAATCACTCTTTTGCCGTTAACTTCAAACTTGACTTTGTTGCCGTATTCATTGGTCTCAACATCTATTTTACCTTGATAGGTTTTGATAATATCACCATTGTTATCGTAAACAGTGACTGTTCTATTAAGGCCGGCAATACTGGACTCCCAGTCTTTAACAGCTCTTTGCCATGACTTGCAGCCGGTTAGCAATACTGCCATTATTATAAAACTGCTAACTGCAATAAGCCACCCTTTTTTCATAGAAAAGACCTCCTTTAAATAGACTTTCTCTCAAGAATAATCCGAAATCCTTTCTTACCTACGCAAAAAAAGCAATAAAAGTTTCAACTGTAACTTAAACTTAAGGCGTCCTGTTAATCGCTAAGTCTGAGCTTAATATTTTAATGCTATTTTTGCTTATACTAAAGACAAATCTTAATGTACGAGGGGTAATTTTTATGACCACTGTGACTATACAACTTGAAACCCTTACCTGTCCAAGTTGTGCATCCAAGATAGAGACTGCAGTCAATAGAATTCCCGGTGTAGACAAAACTGAGATTCTCTTTACATTAAGCAGAGTCAAAATCAGCTACGATCAGGCTAAGGTTGAAGTTGAAGATCTAAAAAAAGCCATTGAAGCTCTAGGGTTTGATGTTTTGGCTGTAAAAGGCTAAATTAGTGTTGCAAAACCTGTTAGGCAAATTAGCTTTGGGCAAATTTTTGTTAGATATGCAGAGCGAATAGAATAAACTGAGTCATTATTTTGTATAGTTCTCTGCTTAGTTTACGGTTAACTTGGATTGATCGGGTAACAAGGTTATTAACAAGAAAGATCCCTGCCTAGTTGTCAGGGATCTTTAAGATCATAAATAGATTGATAGTGAATTTTAAAACATTTTTATTATCAAAAAGAACCGGCAAATAAGATATCAAATTAGTTAAAGCACTTTTCAATCCTGGGAACAGATAACCTACTAGGATTTGGAAAGATTATGTCGAATTATTACCTGAGTGTTTTTCTAAAAACCAGTTAAAGCAGGTGCTTAAAGAAAAGATTGACAGACTAGGTTATAATTAAAGTAACTTTTTAGTAGGTTAATAAGAAGAGTATAAAAAGGTTGGCAGGGTATCAATAAAAGAAAAAGTACAGTAAAAGTTTTGAATATTCATTTAGAGGTGGGTAAAAATGGCAAAAAGAGTACGGATTATAACCGATCTCGGTTGTGACTTACCTAAGGAAATAATTGCTGATAAAGGTATCGAGATGTTAGGCATGGGGGTGGAGATCGGGGGAGAGGTAAAAAACGGTTTAGAACTAGATTACCACGAATTTTACCAGAAAATGCAAGCCGGGGAAATAGCCCGTACCAGCCAGGTTCTTTATAAAGATATGGTCGATATTTTTACAAAGGTAAAAAGTCAAGGTGAGATCCCCTATTATATTGTCTTTTCCAGCCGTTTAAGCGGAACTTTTCAAACAGCTAACATCGTCAAAGATGATCTTAACGATCCGGAAATCTATATAATTGATAGTAAGGCGGCTAGTGTAGGTCAGGGTCTGATAGTATTAGAAGCAGCCGAGATGGCTGAAAAAGGAGCTACAGCCGAAGATATTACCGCCAGATTAAACTTTGTAATTCCCCGTATGGAACACATCTTTGCTGTGGATGATCTGGTTTATTTAAAGCGTGGTGGTCGCATCAGTTCCATGAAAGCCTTAGTCGGTGGTATGCTTAAAATTAAGCCGATTTTGCATTTTGTAGATGGTGCTATTCACCAGTTTGATAAAGTGAGATCTAAAAAACAGGTTGTTATGCGCATGTTAGAAATAATGGCCGAACGTGGTGTAGATATAACCTCACAAAGAATAGGTATAAACCATGCGGATAACCTAGAATTAGCAGAGGAAATCAAAACAGAGATCGCCAATAAATATGGCATAAAGAATTTTGTTTTAGCTGAGATTAGTCCTGTAATCGGGGCTCATACCGGTCCCGGAACAGTATCTGTTTTTTTCCTCTCCGAGCAACAAGGCGGAGAAAACGAGTAAAAGAAAGGAAAAGCCAAGATGAATACTAGGCTTGAAAAAAAAAGATACAACCTAAAAATAAGAGAAGAAAAACTTAAAAAACTTAACGAAGAAAATTACAGTTTAGAACTGGAAATCGAGCAATTAAAGCGGGAAATACAGATCTTGCAAAATAGGATCGATTATCTTGAGAATTCATAAGCGAGGGTTTTTTGTCAAACAAGGGGTGATAGAAATGGATTTTCTCGAGCAAAGGGGCCTACCCTTGACTGAAGAAAATTTAACAGCTTGGCAGGTGGATCTAAAAGCCCGAGAAGATTCTGCCCTGACCAAAAGACAAATTTTAAGACAAAAGAGAGCTGAAATTCTTAAAGAATATCTTAGCCTGAAAAATAAAGAAGAGCTGCTCTTTCGCAAAAGAGCAGCCAAAAGCTCTCAGGCTTGGGCCAGGCCGATTTGGAGCAGTAAAAACCTTTATGAAATTATTATTGTTATCAATGTCGTAATGTTTTTACTAAGCAAAGTCTTTCCCAATATGACTTTTCATACGGCTTTGATTGGACAAAGAGTCTACTTATATAAAGAATACTATCGTTTCTTTACAACTATGTTTATGCATGCTAGCCTCAGTCATATCTTTTTTAACATGTATGCTTTGTATGTATTAGGCAGCCAAGTAGAAAGTTTGCTGGGTAAAAAGGCCTTTGCATGGCTTTATTTAGGTTCGGGAATGCTAGGAGCAGCCTTTAGCTATTTAATTAACCCCAGTATTTTTTCGGTGGGAGCTTCAGGGGCTATTTTTGGCCTTTTGGGTTTTGTGCTTTATGCCCGGGTTTTTCGCTATGGCAGTGTAACACCCAACATCCAAGCTTCTCTTATGACTATTCTGGGAATAAACCTGTTAATTGCAATTCTTCCCGGATCAAATATTGATGTCTGGTCTCACGGAGGCGGACTTTTGGGCGGCTTTTTAATTGGCATGGTTATGGGCCCAGGAGCGGGCTATTTAAGAAGCGATCAAGAAAGACGCAATCAGATTATAATCGGAATCATAGGCATTCTTTTAATCCTGACCAGGGTACTTAGAATTATATAGCACCCAATCTTTGCCTAGAAAAGATCAGCCGGGTAAAGGTTAACACCTCTGTCATCAGTCGTTCGGTGTCGGTTTCTCTATTGAAAGAAAGCCCTAAATATGGCACCTGATAAAGTTGAGATAGCTCTTGCAAAGCAGGTTTGGCAACAACCTCCGGCATACAGTTAAGAGGATAGATATGGACAATACCTTGAGCACCGCTTTTAAGTGCTCTTCTTGCAGCTCCTGTTGATAGTACACCATCACCGCCGACTTCAAAGTTCATAAATGGTGCGGCATCGTTATCTCTTAGGCCTTGAGCAAACAGCTTGAGGCCTTGTTTGTTTAAGCGTTTTACCAAACCTAGATTGCCAAAGAATTTATTCAAGGCAGGTTTTAGTGAGCATAAAAGATAGTGACTGATACCGACACCTTCTATAACCTGCACGCCGGCATCACCCAAAAGCTTATCAACGGTGTAGCGGTTGGCATAAGGAGTTATAGCCACATAGATCTCTCCTACAACAATAACCTGAGGTGCCTTTTTTTCTTGGGTAAAACTTTGAAAAACAGCTACACTTTTTCTAAAACTCTGTTGCATGAAAGGAGTAGTCTTAGCTTTATCCAGATTAGCTAGGGCTGTATTATAGATTTCGGTGGCTATCCTGCCTCCAAAGGGTCTGACCAGCAAGTAAAGGGCTCTTAGATCTTCTGCCAGGCGGAGTTTGATGAGGGCATTTCTGGCAAGAGAAAGAGCCAAAGAGATATTTAAGGGTTTAAAAAATGAAAGAGGAGTCTTAATATCGGTAAAAAACCTGGCTATTTCCGGGCGGCAAAGCTGAGCCAATTCCTGCCAAAAACCGGCCGGTTGATCTAGGCCGGTAGTAAGCCAGCTAAGAGAGATATCAGGAGTAACTCTTTTGAGCCTTAGGGGCAGTTTTTCACGCATGGCAATACTGTACCAGCCAAAGGCACATGGCCCTTCGCCGTGGAGCATAAGAATCTTAATATCAAGTGGTGTTTGATGTTTTGAATAAGCTTCAAGAATGGTTTCCTCCAGACAACCCGAAACCAGAGCATAAGGACAGCAGGTCTCGGCAAAATCCTGGCTGCCTCTTTTTAACGTTTCGGCGGTGATGGGTTTTGGCACCAGGCAAAGATCACTGACTCCTAAATCGAACGCTAATTGTTTAAGACTGATATTAAGCGGGTCTCCCATGTAAGGCCAGGTAATAAAGGTCTGTTTTTTTAAAGGAGAAGAGTCTTTTTCCAGGCAAAGGGGTTGGGATTTTTTATTTAAAGCCGGTTTTCCCAGCTTAAGCAAGGCGGATATGGTTTCAAAGCGGGTTACAAAACCACCTAAATCGGCGGTACTGTCACAGACAAAGTGCCAGGAGAGTAAGCCTAATTCTTTGGCTTTAGCTTCAAAGTACTGGCCTTGAAAAGCATCCGGATGACAAGCGAAGTTAGAAAGAATAACCACACCGGCAAGTTTGTCCTGCCCCCAACGCAAAAACTGTTCACCTTGAATATGGGTATCGTAATAAGAGCCTTTGGGCATACCTTCTTTATGAAAGTAGCTATCTGGCAGGTCATAAGAGGAAAGGATCTGAAAGCCTTTTTTTTGAAAGAAGTTTTTAATATTTAAAGAGAGCAAAGGATCATCAAGCAGATAACGGCGTCCGATTAGACCAAGGCGGGGTTTGTCTTCCAGCACAGGATCTTTAGTTATCCTGTAATCCGGTATACTAAAGAAAGCCTTTTTAATGGTTTTTTTACTTAAGCTAGGTATGGACTTTCCGGTTTTGGCACCGGCTTTATTTAGTTCTCGGATGATAGTGTTTATCACCAAAAGCAGGTCTTCTTTTTTAGTTGAGAGGAGATTAGGTTGCACCAAGATGGGAAACTTGCCGAGAGCATAGTCGGTTGTAGAAGAGAGGGCTCTAAGGGCAATACCGCCGACATCCCGGTATTTGGCACACGCTGCCGAATCCTCGACCTCCCTCCAGAGATTGGGAGTAAGCAATACATCGACTTTCTTTTCATAAATAAGCTGGTGGCAGTGGGCGATATATATTTTTACCGGCAGACAGGTTTCGTTGCTGCCAAGGAAAAGTGCACTTTCCCAAAGTGTGGGGGTAGTAATATTGCTGGTAATAATATTAAAACCTAATTTCTTTAGGACTTTGGCAATAAAGTCTACCTGAGGAGCTTTGCCGGAAAAAACCAGAGGAATACCTATTCTCATAAGTTACCACCTACCAAAGAGTAATTTACAGCCAAATGAGATTGCTCAAAAGGTCTTCCTTCTTCCAAGGCATAGATGGCAGCCCCGATGGCCCCGGCACCTACTAGGTAGCGCTTATCTTTGGCAACGTGATACTCATCTTTTCTTAAGGATAAGAGATCGGTAAAAGCTAGCAAAAGAGCAGGGTTTAGAAAGGCACCGCCTTGAAAGACAACTGGTGTTATCAAAGTCCTTCCATGTAGATTGTCAGAGATAAAGGTGCGAGCCAGAGAATAGCAGGCACCAAGAAGCAGGTCTTGATACCGGGCACCCAAGCGCATTTTGTGAATGATATCTGTCTCGGCTAAAACAGCACATCTAGAACCAATGCGAGCCGGTGTTTCCGATCTTAAGGCCAGGAGAGCGGCCTCTTCTAAAGTTAAATTAAATCTTTTGGCCAGCTGTTCCAAGAAAGATCCGGTACCTGCCGCACAACGATCATTCATGGCAAAATCAAGACCGGCATTGGAGGCAATAATAATTTTACTATCATTACCGCCGATATCGATTACACTACCTACATCGGGAAAGATTTTGTCGGCCGCACGATAATGGCAAAGGATCTCGGTTTCATAACATGATTCGTTGCCGGCTAACTTCCGGCTAAGATAACGCCCTCCGCTGCCTGTTGTTTTAAGACAAAAAGAACATTCTTTGGGGAGATGAGCTTTTACGATAGTCAGAAGATTAAGAGCTTGTTTATAAGTATCGGCGGCTGTGGTTTCGGTATGTAAATAGATAAGCTCCTCGCCACAAATTAAAGAAGCCTTAAACTGTCTGGAACCAACATCAAGTCCGATAGCCCAGTTATTTCCTTGAGGCGAGCTAAAGCTTAGCTTTTGGTTTAAGTGTCTTTTGTTAATCTGGGGTTTGGTTAATGTTAACGAGGCAGTTAAGCCGGCTTTGCCTGCACTTTCACAGCGTCCACCGAGGTAGTAATGCTTACTTTTGCAACTTAAAAGAGCAAGTTCGCAATTGTTGACACAGCCCAGGCAGTAACCGCTAGACATCCTATAATCTTCAATAGGCGCAAGTTTCCCCACTTTTTCTTTTTGTTCCAAGGCTAAAACCGCCATACCGATAGCTCCTACTCCTTGGGAGTAAGGAGGTACAAAGACAGTTTTCTCTAGGAGTTCGGCTAGTGTTTGAGCTAAAGCCGAACATTTGGACAGTCCTCCAAGAAAGAAAATAGGTGCTTCTAAGGGGCGGTTTTTTGCCACTGTGCGGAGGTAGTTTTGTAAAATGGCCCTAGCCATACCTTTAAGTCTCCTATCCAAAGAGACACCGTTTTGTCCGGCATGTCTAAAGGCGCGCCTGACAAAGACAGTACAGGTATCTTCCAAATGTTCTTCAGCTTGTACCCTTAAAACATATTGATTAAAATCCTGAAAACTCAAAGATTGTTCTTCAAGGGTATGTCTTAAAAACTCGCCTGTACCGGCTGAACAAATAGAATTCATGTTAAAAAATACGGGGACACTGTTTTCTAACAAGATGAGCTTGCTGTCTTGACCACCGATTTCAACAATGGTTTTGGGCAGAGGCAGACTAAGTTTTTTTGCTAAAAAAACACTGCCTTTGGCATGAGCGATTATCTCAGTTGCGGTGCAGTTTGTGCCTAAAATGTAAGCTCCTAATTTCTGTCCGGAACCGGTAAGGCCGATATAATCAGCCTCACCATACAGTTTTGTATATTCCAGGTAGGTGCTAAAAAGCAGCTTATATAGAGGCTTGTCACTTATAAGATACTTAATAACTATGGGTTTTAGCTGGCCGAAGCTATCGATGGCTGCAATTTTTAAGGTAGTGGAACCTATATCAATTCCAAGGCTAAGCCCCATTTTATCTCCTCCTAACATACCTCTATTTATGATGTCTGATTTAAAAAGAGATATGCGTAAAGGGCTCTTATTTCTAAGATTCCGACTTGTCCGGTTGGTGATATTAAAAGATAATTTACTAACAGTTAGTTCCCATTAAAACCTCATTTTAAGCGAAGAAAAACCCCGCTTTTAAAAGCGGGGGCTTTTGGCTAAAATTCAAGAGACGACTTTACCTGGATTAAGCAGGCCTTTGGGGTCAAAAACCTCTTTAATTGCTTGCTGAAGACGCATTTGAGTCTCTCCCAAGCTCTGCCAGAGGTATTCTTTTTTGGCAAAACCAATACCATGTTCGCCCGAGACCTGTCCCGAAAGTTCATGGCCTTTGGCATAGAGTTTTTGCATAATTTCCGGGAGAATCTGTTGCCATCTTTCGGCACTTAAGTTATCACGCAGAATGTAGATATGCACATTACCATCTCCGGCATGCCCGAAACTGACAATCCTGACCTGATATTTGTGGCGCAACTCCTGGGTAAAATTGACCAGGTTGGGGATTTTCGTGCGCGGAACGACTATATCCACTTCATCTATCTCACTCATAGCTTTTAGAGCTTCTAAAAAGGCTCCTCTGGCATCCCAGATAAGTTGCTGCCTATCAAGAGTATCGGCAACATAGACATCCAAAGCATCTAAATCTAAACAGATCCTGGCGGCTATATCGTAGACTTTTTCCAGTTCATCCTTGCTATTTCCGTCAAAACGCAAAAGCAAATACGCAGGAGCGGATTTATCGGGGAAGGGTTTACCAAGGTACTTTTCGGCAGCTTCGATGATTTCTTTTTCCATAAACTCCACAGCGTTTGGAACAATTCTGCCCTTTAAGATTTCAGGTACAGCCTTAATGGCTTGATTGAGGGAGGGAAACGGTACTAAAAGCGTAGCCGTTTTTTTAGGCAAAGGGAGCAGCTTAACTGTTATTTCCGTGACAATGCCTAAGGTGCCTTCCGAGCCTATAAAAAGATCAAGCAGCGAATAACCGGAGGAATTCTTACCTATTTTACCGCCTAGGTTGATGATCTCTCCGTTTGGCAAGACCACTTCCATACCTAAGATATGATCTCTGGTAACACCATATTTAATAGCTCGCATTCCACCGGCATTGGTCATGACATTGCCACCGATGGTAGCACTTTTTTCTCCGGGATCTGGAGCATATAAAAGACCCATTTTTTCAATCATCTCTTGGAAGTTTAACAGGATAACACCCGGTTGAACCCTGGCCACAAGGTTTCCTTCGTCGATCTCTAAAACTTTATTTAGTCTTACCGTAGAGAGTAAAATACCGCCACTAACTGCAACTGAGCCACCGCAAAGGCCGGTACCCGAACCTCTTACAGTAACCGGGATCTCTTTTTGATAAGCATATTGCATAACTTGGGCAATTTCAGAGGTAGAGCCGGGTTCTAGGACACATTCAGGCCGGGCTTTTATTTGAGCCAATTCATCATGGCAATAATCTTCACTTATATCATCACCTGTAAAACAGTATGAAGGACCTACTAGCAAGCGCAAAAACTCCACATCACCTGTGGTCATCTTTTTCATAGTTTCACCTGCTTTCAAAGTTTCTTTAACCTACTTATGAGCTTGTTCCAACTCTTTAATAAGAGCAGGCAAGATCTCATAAAAATCCCCCACCAAACCGAAGTGGGCGACCTGGAAGATGGGAGCTTCAGGGTCTTTATTAATAGCAAAGATTAAATCAGAGCCGGACATCCCGGCTACATGTTGAATTGCGCCTGAGATACCACAGGCGATATAAAGCTTAGGTCTTACAGTGCGACCACTAAGCCCAACCTGTCTGGTATAGCTTGCCCACCCGGCTTCAACTAGGGGCCTGGTGACGGCAACCATACCATTTAAGCCTTTGGCAAGCTCTTCAATTAAGGCCATATCTTCAGCTTTTTTCAGACCTCTACCTACGGCTATAATGACTTCAGCCTCTGTAATTGAGGTTTCCTGTGGTTTAGGTACTATACTAAGAAAATTGATATCAGAACCCAGAAATTCTGCTTTAACCTTCCTGATAAAAACCTGTTTAGGATAGGAGGGATCTTTTTTGGCCGGAGCCATAACTTTAGGTCTGACAGTAGCTAGTTGAGGTCTATGGCGTGGGGTAATAATCTGGGCCATGACATTACCCCCAAAAGCAGGTCTGGTCTGAATTAAATCACCATTTGGCTTAACATCGAGAATGGTACAATCGGCAGTCAATCCGGTTTTAAGTCTAGTGGCTAGTCTTGGGGCTAGTGAACGACCGACCTGGGTGGCACCGATTAAAATAATGCTCGGCTTAAGCTCTGTTACAAGATCGAAAAAAACAGCTGTATAAGGCTCCGCTCTAAAGTAAGCAAGTTCTTTATGATCATAAACAAAGATTGCATCTACAGGGTAGTCTTTAAGCTCTGAGACGATATTTTCAGTCTTTTCTCCCGGTAAAACCACAAATAGTTTTTGGCCTAGCTTAGAAGCGAGTATCCGGCCCTCGCCAATCAGTTCCAAGGTAACACCGGATAGCTTTCCACCTCTTTGTTCGGCAAAAATCAGTACATTTTGGTAGCTTTTAAGGTTAGGTGTAGGTTTAGCACCTCTTTCGATAATCAAAGCTTGAAAGGGACAAGCCTTGACACAGATGCCGCAAAGACGACAGTTTTCATTAACTTCCAGTTGCAGATTTTGAGAAAGAGCATTAAAAGGGCAAGCACTAACGCATTTACCACAGAGATTACATTGATCAGTGAGAATATTTAAATAGCTCACAGATATCTCAGCTCCTTTAACTTGGCAATTGTACATTGAGCGAGTTTAGTTGCGCTGCCCTGCCAGATTTCTTGCTTTATATCATGTTGGGGTGGGAAAATGCGTTCTACCTGGGTGGGAGATCCGTCCAGACCAAAAAACTCTTCTTCTCCTCCGGCTAAATCTTTATAAGTTAAAATTTTTATAGCCCGGTTTTCTGTTTTAAGCTTAAGTTTGTAAGAGAATAACCGCGGCTGATTGATATCTTTGGCTACTGTTATCAGAGCAGGTAGTTTAAGGAGTTGAGTTTCAACGGTATCAAACATATCAGTGGTTACAGTAAGGGTTTTGGTATCAGCTTTAATAATACCGGTTACATAGGAGATATGGGGCCAATTTAGATATTCGGCAATACCTGGTCCTACCTGGGCAGTATCACCATCGGTTGTTTGCATACCGGTTATTATTAGATCAATTGGTCCAAGGGTTTTTAATCCCTGAGCCAAAGTGTAGGCCGTAGCGAGAGTGTCGGCTCCGGCAAACTTGCGATCGGAAAGCAACAGGCCTATATCCGCACCCATGGCATAGGCTTCTTTAATGATTGCTTGGGCCTGAGGTGGACCCATACTGATTACAATTACTTCACCGCCAAGCTCTTCTTTTAATCTTAGAGCAGTCTCGAGCGCGTATAGATCGTAGGGATTTATGCGGCTGTCTACACCTTCGCGTTTTAGAATACCTTTTTCGGTATCGATAGCAACCTCCGTTGTGTCCGGCACCTGTTTTATACAGACGACTATTCGCAACTTGGGAACCCCTTTCTTAGGTAATTTGGAAAAGCTAAATTTGTCACTCAATAACTTGTACAGTTACCTGTGAATTCCTTCATCGAGGTAACTTAATGGACAAAAAATGGTGTTTAGAAAGTTAGTTATTAAAAGGTAACCATTAATAAAGGACTACTTGACCAAGGTACACAAATTTTAGTAAAGTAAAAATGTAATATAAACATTAAACACTTTGACACTGGGGGCTGAAAACGGCAACTTTTATTAAAGGAGGTGAAGAATAGCTCAGAGTTATTTGAACTGATTAAGGATTCCAAACTTATTGACGAAGAGATGCTTACCGATATGGACCCTGCCATTAGTTATTTAGTTGAAGCAATCGTTCAGTTGCTAATCAGACTCTTTAGAGATGAACTGGGTTTAAATAATTTCTCTGCTTATTGATTCGTTGACTATAGAGTGGTTAGAGTCGTTAGACTAAAGTCGAGAGATATTCTCGCTTTACAAGGGAATCAAATTTAGGTATACTAAACGCACAAGGGACTAGTGGGGTTCTATCTGGAACTTCCCTAGTCTTTTTTAAAGTACAAGGCTACGGCCTGGGGTAAAGGTGATTGCAATGGAATTCTGGTTTAAAGAAGCCCAGACAGATGATGTGGCTTTAGAAGTTCGTTTCACTGATATCCTTCATGTTCAACAGACTCCTTATCAGAAACTAGCTGTTATAGAGACTGTTGAATATGGAAGAATGTTGATCCTAGACGGAGCTATTCAATGTGCTGAGCGCGATGAATTTCTCTACCATGAAATGATTGCTCATGTACCTTTATTTGTTCACCCCAATCCTCAAAGGGTTTGTGTGATTGGTGGTGGAGACGGTGGCACGGTAAGAGAGATATTGAAACATCCCTCGGTTGAGGAAATTAAGCATGTAGAGATCGATGGAGCCGTTATTGAAGCGGCCAAAAAATACCTACCTACTTTAAGTTGTGGCCTTGACGATCCTAGGGTGGAGATTTTAATAACAGATGGCATTAAATATTTAGAGAATACCAAAGACTACTTTGATGTAATTATTATTGATTCTACTGATCCTGTTGGTCCGGCAGTAGGCTTGTTTTCCGCGGAATTTTACGGTTATGCATTTAAGGCGTTAAGAGAAAATGGGGTTATCTGTGCCCAGACCGAATCACCTTTTGCTAATACAAAACTTTTACTCAAAAGCTGGAATAAAATGAAAGTACACTTCCCTCATGTAGGTGTAACCGTAGGTTTTATGCCTACGTATCCGACAGGCTTTTGGAGCTACACCATAGGCAGTAAAAAGGTGGAGTTAAAGGCTAACCGCCAAGTTGATGTAAGTGGGAAGTATTTTACCAAGTCTGTCATGGATAAAGCTTTCGATCTTCCGCCTTTTATCAAGGAACTGCTAAAATAACGGGTAATAGGTAAACTTTTCATTTTATACAAAAAAGGGTATAGTAAATAGGGCTGGTTTGCCAGCCCTATTTTAGCTTATTAGGAGGCCAAATATGGCTACTTTATTAGGTGCCAGAGAAAATGGTTTGCTTGCGGTTTGGGGAGTTCCTATGGATTTTACCGCTAGTTGGAGGCCTGGTTCACGATTTGCTTTTGATGCCATCAGACTTGTTTCAACTAGCTTAGAACTTTACAGTCCCTATTTTGATCGCTCTTTGGATGATGTATCCTATGAGGATGCAGGCGATGCCGAACTTTTATGGGGTGATGTCCAAGGCTCACTTAATCTTATCAAAGAGCAAGCAGAAAAAATTATGGAAAAAGGGAAAAAACTGATCTCAATTGGAGGAGATCATTTGGTTACCTACCCTTTGGTACAAGCCACAAAAAGGTTTTACCCCGATCTGGCTGTGATTCATTTTGATGCTCATACCGATCTAAGACAGAGCTTTCTAGGTTCCAAACTTTCACATGCCACTGTTTTAAGAATGGTTGCTGATGAGATAGGTTCTAAGTCTGTGGCCCAGTTAGGTATAAGGTCTGGAGTTAGGGAAGAATTTAAATGGGGTATGGAAAACACGCATTTCTTTCCCGATCACCAATGGGACCTTGTCCCGGCAGCGGCTGAGGTGACGAGGATTTTTCAAGGTAGACCTGTTTATATAACCTTAGATATCGACGTTTTAGATCCGGCCTATGCCCCAGGGACAGGAACACCGGAGCCGGGAGGCTGTACCAGTAAAGAACTTTTTCAAGCCTTGTATCTGATATTGGAAAACTTGAATGTTATAGGAGCCGATATTGTAGAGATCGCTCCAGATTATGATCCTTCCGAAAGAACTGCGTTTATGGGAGCTAAAATAATTAGAGAGATATTGCTTGGCCTAAGTAAATAACCTTGGTACCTTGGCAGCTTGTCAAGCTGCCGTTTTTTATATAATAAACTACAACAATATATTTTTTTACTATAAAGGGTGCAAATGCTTCCATTAAAAGGAAGGATAAATTGGCAGCTTTGCAGAAAAGTTCTTTATAAGACCTTAAGATCCAGATCTAATTGGAGGTGGGGACCGAAAATGGTGGATAAGACGGATAAGAAAAAAATCGGATTTTGGAGAAGACAAAAAGTAGGCAGCAGACTTTATTTAGGGATCGGTATATTGCTTGTTTTTATTGTTTTAATGGCAGGTATAATAAACTACCAAGTTTCGGTATTACGCAAAGAAGTTGATAAAGCTATTGATGTTAATGTAGAGCAAGTAAAGCTTGCCACGCAAGCCAAACAAGCATTTGTAATCTGCTATGGATCAGCCAATAAATATCTCACTACAGGTGATACCAATGATCGCAGTCAATACGAGCAAAGCTCCAAGGAACTTAGTGATTACCTACAAAAACTCAGTGAAACTGTAACTGATACCAATCTCTTAATAGTGACAGAAAAAGAAGACGGTTCAAGAGAGATAACTACTAATTATAACGAAATTATATTACAGAAAATCAATGCTGATACCGAAGCGGGTATCAGTGATACAACAGTTTATAATATTAAAGAAGAACTTATTAAAGCACTTAAGGCACATGAGGAAGCGTCATCTCAGGTTATAGAAAGCTACGATGATTATGATCGAGCCAAAGAAACAACCAGTAGCAGCTATGGTGGTGACATCTACGGTGGCGGGTCTTATTATGGCGGGGGTTATGGCGGAGATATATATGGAGGCAGTTATGGCACTGAAAGTTTTGGAGGTAGCTTATATAGCACTAGCGACTCATTTCTAATGTCCCCAATCTATTTTGAAAACAGTTCCCAGGTAGGAAGTGCCATTAATAATATTAAAGAATGGTCTGATACTGCCTTAGAAGAGTCTCAGGAGAAGGTAGTGAAAATTCAAGGGCAGGTAAGAACCGTGATGCTTATTCTTATTGTAGTAGGTGCCTTACTGGTTTTATTAACTGCCTATTTCTTAGGAAAATCCATTACCGGACCAATCACCTTTATTCGTGATCAATTAGCGGCCATCGCTGCTGGAGGAGGAGATCTCTCTAAGAGGATTTCAATTGATAGCAGAGACGAAGCAGGGGAACTTGCGGAAGCGTTTAATCATTTTGTAGGAAGTCTCCAAGAGATGATTAAAACAATTGCCAACACTTCCAGAGAAGTGGCCGAGAATAGTTATAACCTTTCAATTAGTTCAACTGAAGCAGCTACATCAGTACAACAGATAGCCCAGTCTTTAGAGCAGGTTGCAGAGGGAACTTTTACCCAAAATAAAAACACAGCTGATACTGTGGTGGCGATGAATCAACTGCAAGGAGCGATTGATCAAATAGCCAGGGGTGCTCAAGAACAGGCTCAGGCTGTAAATCGTACCGGTGATTCAATCGGTAAGATGTCAAAACTGAGTGATGCGGTTAAAGATAGTTCCGTACTTTTAGCCCAAATGGCAGATTCTACGGCTTCGGCGGCTGAAAATGGTCGAGGAGCTGTTAAAGAAGTTGTCTCCGGGATGGAAAGAATCAATTCAGCCACTACTGATGTGGCACTTAAAGTGGACGAGCTGGGTAATTATTCAGGAGAGATTGGTAAAATTATTGCTGTAATCGACGAAATTGCCGATCAAACCAGTCTCCTGGCCTTAAATGCTGCGATTGAGGCAGCCAGAGCAGGTGAACATGGTAAAGGTTTTGCTGTAGTTGCAGATGAAGTACGCAATTTAGCTGAGCGTTCGCGCAACGCAACCAAGGAAATCGGGGGTTTAATTACCGAGATTCAAAACAGTATTACTGTTGCAGTTGAATCTATGTCAGCAAGTACCAATGAGGTCTCAAAAGGGTCTGAGATTGCTCTAAAGGCCCAAACTTCACTGGATGAGATCCTAAAAGCAGTTGCCAAAACCAATGAAGAGATTCGCAAAGTCATGTCCATAGCACAGGATATTGCTACAGGTTCAGTTGAAGTTGCACAAGCCATAGACAGGGTGGCAGCGGTTGTGGAAGAAAACACTGCTTCCTCTGAAGAGATGGCAGCCGGTGCTCAGCAGGTTCTTTCTGCTGTCGAAAGTATAGCTGCTATCTCCGAGGAGAGTGCGGCTAGTGTAGAAGAAGTTACCGCTGCGGCCGAGAAGGTAAATTCTACCATGAGTGAAATGGCTAAAGCAGCAAAAGAGCTTACCGATGCTTCCGATGATCTCAAAAACCTGGTTGATAAATTTAAAGTTTAATTAAAGGCGGCTTGCCGAGGTGGCTTAGCCGCCTTTTTTTATTTTAGAGCAGCGAATTTTAACAATCTATCCACAGTAATTAACAGTTTACACACAACCTTATCCACAAACTGTGTATAAGTTAAATATTACCGCTTAGGCGGCCCTGGCATTTTTTGCCAGCGATTCTCAGGATCAAGTTTTAGGAGTTCACTTACAGTGACTAAACGGTAACCATTCGATTTCAGTTCATCAATAACCTTAGGTAAAGCCTCCGGTGTTTCGGAGGCACTATCTGAAGCGTGAAAAAGAATAATATCACCAGGGTGAACCTTTTTTAGGACACGTGATATAATTTGGTTGGCACCAGGTTTTGTCCAGTCCAGGGAGTCTGTATCCCATTGAACAACAGTATAACCAAGGCTTTCGGCGGCTTGAATAACCTTATTGTTGTAATCTCCGTTAGGAGTCCTTAAAAGCCAGGGTTTGGTACCAAGAACATCTTCTAAAATCCGAGAAGTTTTTAAGAGTTCGGTTTGAATTTCAGAAGCTGAAAGACCACTGAGATTGATATGACGATAGCCATGACTGGCGATTTCGTGCCCGTTTTCTTTGATTTTTTTGGCAATGTCGGAATTTCTTTCAACCCAGGGACCTGACAAAAAAAAGGTGCAGGTAACTTGTTTTTGGTCTAGAACTTTAAGGACAGGTTCAGGAACTTTAGTACCCCAACTGATATCAAAAGTCAGGGCAACGACTTTTTCGGTAGTATTGATGGCATATACAGGCAAAAGCCTGTTTTTACCTGCGGTTGTTTGCACCAAGGGCCAACTAGAGAGAAGGCCGGCTACAGAGGCCAGAACCAAAAGGCCAAAAACTAAAAGACGTGTGCGTGAAACACGGATTACAAAAAACATCCGGTTCACCTCCCAAGTTTCATTTCTCTAATGTATATGTTGC
>DAIMKF010000026.1:0-26208 GCA_036721855.1 Bacillota bacterium
CTTAAGTGGAGACGCTTAGGGAGAGTAGGTCATTGCCGGATCTTTTTTTAGCCCCTCAGGCAGAGCTTGAGGGGCTAAAAACATGTTATTATGTTTGAAAGGGTCTAAAACAGAGGTAGTTCTTAAGGTTTTAAGTTAGCAGGGATTCCGCTTTAAATGCTGAATCAGCTTATAGCGGAGGTGTAAAAAGAATGAAAAAACTGATCATTATAATATCAGCTCTATGTCTTATGGCTTATCCACTCTTGGCTACTTCTCTAAATGATGTACATCAGGCTATATTAAAAAGTGATCTTGATACAGCTAAAGCGAAAGCCGAACTTGAGCCGGGAGGTTTAATTTTGGCAGCTATTGCCTATAAAGAATACTTGAATCTTTTAGCGGAAAGTCTTATTGTTCTATCAGGGGATAAAAGCACTGAGACAATTTGTGATAAAATTATAACAGAGTTCGTAGATACAAGATTGATTTATAACCAAATGCTAGAAAAAATAGATAAAACAAAAATAGGTTCAACTTGGCACCTTATATTAGAATCACCTTTATCTCTAGATACCTCTCTGGAAGAGGGAGCCAAAAAATATAGCACTTATCTTTTAAATATAGCTTCTAAGAAATATCCCACTGATTATTTAGAAGTTAAGGAGATAGTTTTAGGTTATTTGCCAATTGCATATGAGACACGTCTTTTGTTACTCTTAGTTAACGCTCCTGCAAAAGAGGATCTGCACAGGGTATTACTTGAAGAAAAGACCTATGAGTTGGAGCTAGACAGGCAAAAAGTGTGGCAGGATTTGGCGAATTAAAGACAATCAAGGTCTATTTAAGGCAGGAATATAAGCCTTGGCAAAGAATCTTTAATAAGTTAGTGGTTGAAGTTGTTTTGTATTGAGAGTTTTAACTAAACTGTAGTGTCCACTGACTCAAACTATTTTTGCTTTTTCAAAGCAAGAAGGTCAAATAACTTTTATGAGGTTTTGAAACGAGCCTTATACTAGCTATATTTTTGGCTAGTAAAAGTCTTAGGGAAGAATTGTTAATTCTCCTAAGAACACCATAACAAAGATAGTAAGCAAGATAATCTTTGGCATGGGAGTTTCAATGTGGTTTTTTTATGCCTATTTAGGCAGAAAATGTTAAATAGGAGGCAGAGAAAATGGCAGATATCCTCGAGATCCGCTGGCATGGCCGCGGTGGACAGGGTGCTAAAACCGCTGCTTTGCTTATGGGTGAGTCTGCTGCTGAAGCAGGCAAATACGTACAAGCATTTCCTGAGTACGGCCCAGAACGCATGGGAGCTCCGGTTACAGCATATAACCGTATTAGTGCCAACCCTATCCGTCTTCACTGTAGTGTCGAAAATCCAAAATATGTAATTGTTCTTGATCCAACTTTCTACGGTGCTGTTGATTTTACAAGTGGTATTAAAGATGGCGGAGCAATCCTTATTAATACTAGTGAATCACCGGCCCAGTGGAAACAGAAATTGGATTTTGGCGGTAAAAACATTAGTATTTACACTGTTGATGCTACTAAGATTTCCAAGGAAGAAGTAGGAGGCAATTTCCCAAATACTCCTATGCTTGGAGCTTTAATTAAAGTTTCTAGTGTCTTAGATCTTAAAGAAGCTTTAGCCGCCATTCGTTCCAAACTCACAATCAAGTTCCGTAATAAACCTGAAATGATCGAGAGAAACCTCAAAGCAATCCAAAGATCCTTTGAGGAGGTGCAAAGTGAATGACCACTAAAAAGAAAATTGCTCCAGATGCAAAGTGGCAAGAGGTTCCCATGGCAGGGATTATTCCTACAGCAGGTACAGCCCAGGAATTTAAAACAGGTGACTGGAGAACTCGCAAGCCAATTCACAGTGAGGAAAAATGTATTAATTGCCTTCGCTGTTGGGTCTATTGTCCGGATTCCTCTATCTTAGTTAAAGATGGTAAGGTTACCGGTATCGATTATGATCACTGCAAAGGGTGTGGCATCTGTGCCAAGGTATGCCCTGACAAAATAAAAGCAATTATCATGATCAATGATAATGAAGAATAAACAACCTATTTTAAACGGGAGGGGGAAATAAGCATGAAGATTCGTCATTCCCTTACCGGCAACGAAGCAATGGCTGAAGCTATGCGTCAGATTAATCCTGATGTTGTGGCTGCCTATCCTATTACTCCGCAAACAGAGATTGTGCAGCTCTTCTCCAATTCTGTTGCCGATGGAAAAGTAAATACAGAATTTGTTACTGTTGAAAGTGAGCACAGTGCCATGAGTGCCACTATCGGTGCTTCCGCTGCTGGTGCTCGGGCCATGACTGCAACCTCAGCCAATGGTCTGGCTTATATGTGGGAGGTAGTCTACATTGCTGCTTCAATGAGGCTTCCCATTGTTATGCCGGTTGTAAACCGTGCTTTAAGCGGACCTATCAATATTCACTGCGATCACAGTGATACAATGGGGGCAAGAGATTCAGGCTGGATCCAGATCTATTCGGAAAACAGCCAAGAAGCTTATGATAACTTGATTCAAGCGATTCGCATTGCTGAGCATCAAGATATCCAGTTACCGGTAATGGTATGTATGGATGGTTTTATTATCAGCCACGGTATGGAAATCATCGAAGCCGAAGATGACGAAACCGTACGTAAATTTATCGGTGTGCGAAAACCACAATATTCGCTTTTGAATAAAGATGAGCCTGTTACCATGGGGCCTATTGACCTGCAGGATTTTTATTTTGAACACAAAAAGCAGCAGGCCGAGGCTATGAAAAATTCTGCTCAGGTAATTTTAGATGTGGCCAAAGAGTGGCAAGAGCTAACCGGCCGCAGTTACGATATGCTTGATGAGTATCGTATGGAAGATGCCGAGATAGCTATTGTGGTTATTGGTTCTGCCGCCGGTACAGCCAAAGTAGCTGTAGATGCACTAAGAGCCAAGGGAGTTAAGGCCGGTTTAGTCAAAGTTCGCGTTTTCCGTCCTTTCCCCAAAGAGGAAATGGCCAAAGCTCTGGCCAAAACCAAGGCTGTAGCTATTATGGATCGGGCAGAATCCTTTGCAGACTTTGGAGGCCCATTGTTTAGAGATATTAGAGCTAGTCTCTATGAGCATGATATAAGGCCAAAAACAGTCAGTTATGTTTATGGTCTCGGTGGCAGAGACGTCACCTTAGATACCATTAACCAAGTTTATGCAGATCTTGAGCGCCTAGTAAAAGGTGAGCAGATTCCAATGCTCAATCATCTAGGCGTTAGAGAGTAGGGGGTGAATAAAAATGGCAGTTAATCTTAAGGAACTATCCGCCAAAGAATCTGCTTTGACAGCGGGGCATCGTGCTTGTGCGGGTTGTGGAGCACCAATTGTTGTGCGCCAGGTTCTTATGGCTTCTGATAAACCGGTTGTAGTTGCATGTGCTACAGGCTGTTTGGAAGTTACCACTTCAATCTATCCTTATACAGCTTGGAATGTTAACTTTATTCACAATGCGTTTGAAAACTCAGCTGCTACTGTCTCGGGAGTGGAAGCTGCTTTTACCTCTTTAAAGAAACAGGGTAAAATCGAGGGAGATTTTAACTTTGTTGCCTTTGGCGGTGATGGTGGCACTTATGATATTGGTTTTCAATCACTTTCCGGAGCTATGGAACGCGGGCACAATATGCTTTATGTCTGCTATGATAACGGAGCATATATGAATACAGGTATTCAAAGATCATCTGCTACCCCCATGGGAGCAAACACAACTACTACACCTGTAGGTAAAAAATCTACCGGTAAAAAACAATATCGCAAAGATTTGGCCGAAATTATAGCGGCACATCATATTCCTTATGTGGCTCAAGCTTCAATTTCCAACTACCGCGACTTAATTGAAAAAGCTAAAAAGGCCTTTTCCATCGAAGGTCCAAAATTCCTCAATGTCTTGTCTCCTTGTCGGTTAGGCTGGGGCTTTAATCCCGAAAACACGGTTGATCTGGCTCAGCTTATGGTAGACAGCTGTTTCTGGCCTCTCTTTGAGGTTGTTGAGGGCAAGTGGAAACTGACCTATAAGCCAAAGAACAAGCCAAGTATCGAAGAGTGGATGAAACAGCAAGCTCGTTTCAAACATCTCTTTAAGAGCGAAGAAGGCAAAGAAGTTATCGCTAGAGCTCAAGCTGAAGTCGACGCTCGCTGGAACCAGTTGTTGGCTCGTGAAACTCTGTAAAAAAAAAGGATCGGTCTTTAGCCGATCCTTTTTACTACATATCACTCAACTGAGGTGTCTTTGATGCCTAAA
This sequence comes from Bacillota bacterium, assembly GCA_036721855.1. Classification (GTDB taxonomy): domain Bacteria; phylum Bacillota; class DTU065; order DTU065; family DTU065; genus JAHDNZ01. Next base: position 4,274 of record DAIMKF010000026.1, read on the forward strand.
TGCATAATCTGTAATAAAAAGACAAAGACAGAGCTTTTAGTTGGTGAACATGGAATTTGTTTACAATGCGAACAAGTTATTTTAGACCTAGATCCTAATGATGCAAATTACAGTGAAATATTAAACAAACTCCGTCCCCTTGCGCACATAGTTTGGCTCTCTTTTAAAAAAGAACAGGAAAATGGTGAGAAAACAAATTTAGGTGATTGTGATGAGACAAAATGAGACTCCATTTTTAGATGCAGTTCTAAATTATATAAAAAAAGGGATCCTACCTTTTCATACCCCAGGGCATATTCAGGGGCGGGGTATGAGTAAAAAAATCCTTGAGTTTTGGCCAAGGGCTCTTGCCGGAGACCTAGCAGAAGTAGAGCATCCAAAATCCCACCACGACTACGAAGTAGCTAGAAAAGAAGCAGAGGCTCTCTTAGCTGAACTTTATGGCGCCAAACGTTCTTTTTTTCTTTGTAATGGGACAACTGAAGGTATCCAGGCTCTGTGCCTAGCCTTTTTAAAGGAAGACAATACCGTATTATTGCCTCGTAATGCACATCGCTCATTAGTAGGGGGTTTGATTCTGACTGGAGCAAGGCCTAGGTGGGTTTATCCTAAGATAGATCCTGACTGGGGGATAGCCACGGTTGTAGATACGGATAACTGGCTTAAGGAAGCCCATGGGGTTGATGCTGCTTTCCATCTTTATCCGAACTATTTTGGTATGTGCCAGGATTTAGAAAGACAGATAATTACCGGCGTACCAAATTTGATAGATGAGGCTCATGGACCTCATTTCCAGTTTTCCCATAGACTCCCACCCTGTGCTTTAGATTATAATATCACCGCTACCGTGCAAAGTACCCATAAGATTTTGTCTTCTCTAACCCAAAGTTCCTGGTTGCATGTAAAATCAAAAGCAGATGTTTTGAGAATAGAAAAAGCTTTAGGTATAATAGAAAGTACCAGCCCAAATTTTTTACTGTGGGCTTCTTTAGATGCTGCCAGAGCACTGGAGGCTGAAAATCCTAAGCGTTTTGACCGAGCCATTTATAGGGCAGAAATTCTCAGAGCAAAGCTTAAGGAAATTGAGGGTTTAGAAATATTTGAGCCCCAAAAGCATACGGAAGTTAAAGCCAGTGACCCCTTAAAACTAATAATCAGTGCGAGTAATTTGGGTTTAAATGGCTTTAGGTTAAGAGATGAACTGAGATTAAGAGGTGTTATGCCCGAACTTGCAGAAGCTTCCTGTGTTTTATTTATTATAACTCCGGCTCATAAACAAAAGGACTTAGATAGTTTATTAAAGGCCTTAAAGGATATTGCCGGAGGAATAAAAAAAGTTAAAAGTAATAACCATAATTTCACAAGCTATCCACGCTTAAAAACCAGACTAACTCCGAAAGAAGCTTTCTTTCGTGACGGGAAAAGCATGGAGATCGAAAAAACAAACGGACTGATTGCAGCGGAGATGGTAGTGCCATATCCTCCCGGTATTCCTCTTGTTATGCCCGGAGAGGAGATAACCAAAGAAGTCATAGAACTGATACAGTACTACCAGAGTTTAGGCTGGTTTATTCGCGGTCTGGAAGATAAGAAAGCTAAAAAAATACGCGTACTTTAAAATTTTAGGGTGGTATTATGACCAAAAAAATTACAGACGATCTCGATGTACTTGTGGGTGTTTTGCCAAAACGAATTCAAACTGCCCTTAACATCCCTAATAAGGATCAACTATTGGAGGTAGTTTTGGATTTGGGCCGTCCACCGGAGGCGCGTTTTCCGGAGAGTTTTATCTATTTAGATAAAACTCCTGTGACCAAAGCAGAATTGGCAGAGGTTTTAGAAAAAATCGGTCAATTTGGTTCGGATAATCGTGCCGGTATTGAAAGAACATTGCATCGGATCTCAGCTTTAAGAAACCGACGTGGTGATATTATCGGCCTAACCTGTAGGGTAGGCCGGGCTGTAATGGGAACAATTGACATAATTGAAGATATAATTAAAAAGGGTAAATCCCTGCTTTTACTAGGCAAACCCGGGGTAGGGAAAACCACCATGTTAAGAGAGATCGCCAGAGAACTTGCTGCAGAAAAACGGGTAGTTATTGTTGATACATCTAATGAGATTGGCGGAGACGGAGATATTCCTCATCCGGGGATCGGCCGAGCCAGACGTCTCCAGGTGTCAAGACATGATCTTCAGTATCAGGTAATGATTGAAGCCGTAGAAAATCATATGCCCGAGGTTATTGTAATCGATGAAATTGGCAATTCTTTTGAAGCCGATGCGGCCAGAACCATTGCCGAACGCGGAGTCATGCTAATCGGTACGGCACATGGTATTACCTTAAAAAACATCATCTCCAATCCGGCCTTAGTCGATTTAGTCGGCGGGATTCAAAGTGTTACCTTAGGAGACGAAGAAGCAAGACGCCGCAACACTCAAAAGACTATTCAAGAGAGAAAACAACAGCCAACATTTGAAATAGTGATTGAAATAATTGATCGCGATACTTTAGCTATTGTTGACAATGTAGCAGGGGCAGTAGATGCGTTATTATCAGGAGAATCAATAGTCTACGAGATGAGAAAAAGAGATGCCTTGGGTGTTGTTGTTATTGAAGAAACAGAGATAACACCACCCAGACAAAACCGTATTATTCGCAATATCTATCCCTATGGGATTAGCCGCAACAAAATTTATGAGGCTATAAGTGAAATGAAAGCACCGCTTAATCTTGTTCGCAATCTTAAAGATGCTGATTTGGTCTTAACCTTAAAAGGTCAGTATAATAGATTGCCACAAGATATTAGAGAAGCAGAAATAAAAGGACTGCCTGTTAAGGTTATTAGGAGTAATACGTTGGCACAGATTCTAAATGCCATCGCCGAAATAGTTCCCCCAAAAGATGAAGGATAATTAACAAGCCGGAAAAGGGCACAAAAACTTTCAAACAACAGGAAAAGCGCCAGGATTTACCTTGGGCAAGGAGGAGCAAATACATGGCAGGATTATTTTTAAGCTTTGAAGGTATTGACGGTTGTGGGAAAAGTACCCAGGCGAAGCTATGTTATGATGCTTTGTGTAAAAAAGATATTAAGGCTTATTTAACCCGAGAACCCGGGGGGGAAAAAGTGGCAGAGAGTATCAGAGAGATCCTCCTTTTCTCCCGCGAAGATATACTCAAAGAGACTGAAGTGCTTCTCTACGCAGCGGCAAGAGCTCAACACGTACGCAAGGTTATTGCACCCAAATTAGCCCAAGATAATATAGTTGTCTGTGATCGTTTTGTCCATTCTTCTGTTGCCTATCAAGGCTATGGGCTGGGTTTTGATCTCAAAACTATCTGGGATATTAACTCTGTAGCTATGGGTTCTACTTTTCCAGATATTGTCTTTTTATTTGATCTGAGTGTGGAGGAAGCTTTTTTAAGATCAAAAGCACGTCAGGTAGTTTTAGATAGCAGGGAGTCGGGATTAAGTAGCGAACCCCTTAAAAAAGACCGGATTGAAAACAGAGGCTATGATTTTTATAAGAAAGTCAGAACCGGTTTTTTAGAGATGAGCAATGATCCTAGAATTACGATCTTAGATGCGACAAAACCGGCAGAGGTTATACACAACGAGGTAATGAGAATTATCTGGAAAGTATGGCAAGGAGGTGCCACTTCATGAAACTTATTATTGCTGTGGTCCAGGATCAAGATGTCCCTTTGCTTTTAGATAAGCTGATGGATGAAAAGGTTAGGGCTACCAAATTAGCTAGTACAGGTGGATTTTTAAGACAAGGCAATACCACATTGCTAATTGGTGTAAGTGAAAATATGGTTGAAAACGTGATTGATATTATTAGGATTACCTGTTCAGCGAAAGAACAAATGATCACACCTTTGGTTAGCGACCTTAGCCGTAGTGTACCAGATTTTCTCCCTCAGCCTGTACAGATTAAAGTTGGCGGAGCCACAATATTTGTTGTCGATGTCGATCGTTTTGAGAAGGTCTAAAGATGAGCGTCAAGATTAAACGTAGTGATGAATCAATCCGAGGTCAAGAATTAAAAACTACTAAGCATCAAAAGGTTTTAAACACGGAAAAAAACTTCATGGAAATGCTAAAACAAGAGGCCAAAAACAGCAATCGTGATCAGTTGCAAAAACTGCTTAAAGAAGTAGATGAGCTAGGAGGTCGTTTAGGGGAAGATCTTTCTTTACAGACCTTAAAAGCCTATCGTGATTGCATTAGAAGATTTGTCTATTTAGCTTTAAGAGGATCTTATGAAATCAAGGATGAAGTAGGTATTGATATCTTTGGCTCTGCTAGATCATATAAAATAGTTAAGAAGGTTGATGAGTCTCTGGAAGAATTAACCCAGATAATGTTAAAAAGACATGCAGCTCAAATAGATATTGTAGCTCGGGTTAGTGAAATAAGGGGACTTTTGATTGATTTAACAGGGTGAGGCTGCCAAGCAGCCTCACTTGTCTTACTACAATTAAGAGGGGATAAAATTGTTTGAAAGAGTAATTGGACAAGCTAAAGCCAAGCGAATACTTTCCAGAGCTCTATCCAAAGGATGCCTTAGTCATGCCTACCTCTTTCAGGGGCCAACCGGTGTAGGAAAGACAACTATGGCTCAAGAACTGGCTATGGTATTAAATTGCCAATTTAAAACCGGTTGTGGAGAATGCAACAATTGCTATAGAATCAAACAAGGCCTCTTTCCTGATGTGCATTTATTGACTCCTGAGGGGCCAAGCATTAAAATCGATGAAATTCGTGCTTTAACCAATTTTATTGCTATGAGCAGTTATGAGGGCAGAGTAAAAGTAGGTATTGTATGTAGAGCTGAAAAAATGCGTGATGAAGCAGCTAACTGTTTGCTTAAGACCCTGGAAGAACCTCCAGAAAACTCTTTGTTAATCTTAACTACAGAAAACCAGTATGCAGTTTTGCCTACTATTCGTTCCAGAACTCAAAAGGTTGATTTTCAGCGTTTAAGCACAGAAGAGATCACAGGTTTTCTCAGAAATAAAGGTGTAGACCCGCTAGAGGCAGTAAAACTGGCCGAGTATTCAGGCGGTTCTCTTGGTAAAGCACTAAGCTTACAAGAATCGTCCAAGATGCAGGAACTCTTTCAAAAAGCCAGTCAGGTTTTAGAAGGTCTCACCGGCTTAAAACCATACGAAATGATAGCTTTAAGCTCGGCTATTGGCAAAGATAGAATGCAAACCTTAAGTTTTCTAGATCTTTTAGGCGATGCTTTGAAAGCCAGAGGTATGAAGCAGGATTTTAGCATGGTCTTCGGGAAACAATACTCCATAACCCAAATCGCAGCTATTTTAAAAAGTCTCGAGGAATTTAAACTATATATCGAAGGCTATGGGAATGCACAGCTGGCGCTTGAGGGTTTGTTTATTCGAATTTGTCGTTTAAGTGAGGTTTAAATAAATGGTAAAAGTTGTGGGTGTAAGGTTTAAAGAAGCCGGTAAAATATATTATTTTGGCCCAGGTGAGTTGGAGATCAGCCAAGGTGATGCCGTGATTGTGGAAACGGCTCGAGGAGTAGAATATGGGGATGTTGTTATTGGCCTTAAAGAAGTAGAGGACAATGATATTATTCAACCCCTAAAAGAGGTTATTCGCAAAGCAGGAGATGAAGATAAGGTTATTTTGGCCGAGAACAAGCAAAAGGAAAAAGAAGCTTTTGAGATTGGTCTTGAAAAAATTGTTAAACATAAACTGCCGATGAAACTTATTGATGTCGAGTACACTTTTGATCGCAAGAAAGTTATCTTTTACTACACTGCACCAGGTAGAGTAGATTTTAGAGAGTTAGTGAAAGATCTGGCAGCTGTTTTTCGTACTAGGATCGAGCTAAGGCAGATTGGGGTACGCGATGAAGCTAAAATGATTGGTGGCTTGGGTCCATGTGGAAGAGGACTTTGTTGTGCTACTTTCTTAGGTGATTTTGCACCGGTTTCGATTAAAATGGCTAAGAAACAAAGTCTATCTTTAAACCCCAGTAAAATCTCAGGTGTCTGTGGTAGATTGATGTGTTGTTTGAGATATGAATATGAGGTGTATGAAGAAGGATGCTTGGATCTTCCTGACATGAGCGCTATTTTACGCATAGCCGAGACGGATCTTGATGAGGATGAAGAGATTGTTTTAGATGACGATGAGTGGGCTGATGATAATAACGATATTCAACCCAAGGAATCACCAAGAACTAAAGGAAATAGAAGACAGGCCAACAAACGTAAAAAAACACCTAAAACAAGCTCAGATGAAGGCAAATAATCTATGCCAATCAGGTGGTGTGGGTAGTGTACTTTCCCCAGATTGATGAAAAAATAGAGCTAAATACACTTTATATAGTGGCAACTCCCATTGGCAATTTAAATGATATTACTTTAAGAGCCCTTTATATACTAGCAAATGTCGATCTGATTGCTTGTGAAGATACAAGAAGAACTGCTTTGTTGTTAAAACATTTTGGCCTAGAAAAACCATTAATTAGTTTTCACAGTCATAGTAGTCCCAAAAAGTTTGAAGAGATTAAAGAGCGTTTAAAAACAGAGACTGTCGCTCTAGTTAGTGATGCGGGCACGCCTTGTATCTCAGATCCAGGGGCTAAGCTGGCAGCATATCTTCTGGAAGAGGGATTTGCACTGCGTCCGATTCCTGGACCAGCGGCAGTAATTACCGCCTTAAGTGCTTCGGGATTAGATACTAGGGAGTTTACATTTCGGGGATTTTTAGGGAAAAAAGGACTTTTAGGGAAAGTTAAAGAGATATTAAAGTGTAAGGAGATTCAGGTTGTCTACGAGTCACCGCAAAGGCTTTTAGATCTGCTTGCTATCATTAAAACACTAGCCCCAAACAGGCAGTTAGTTGTGGGTAGAGAGATAACTAAACTCTATGAAGAGTTTTTTAGGGGTAGTGCCACTGGATGTTATGAATATTTTCAGACCAAAGAAATAAAAGGTGAATTAACACTTATTATTGCAGGCAATGATAATAAAAATGAGTATCAGGAAGCAGAGATTGGGCTAGACCTTAAAAAGGCTCTTAACGAAGGTAAGAGCTTGCGTGAGGCGACAAAAGAATTATCTTTAAAATATGGTGTGGCTAAGAACCTCATTTATGATATGGGCCTAAAACTAAAACCTTAAAAAAACCTTGACGAAAACCGTTACAGGTGGTATGTTTCTTTATAAGAAAGGCTATGAAAAAGAAGAGTAGGCAAGGCGGATTTTATTTAGAGAGCCGGATTTAGGTGAAAGCCGGTAAGATCCTAACTGCTGAACATGGCTTTGGAGCCGGAGGCTGAAGAAAAAGTAAGCTATCTCGGGGGTGCCCGTTAACGCACTAGGGTATAAATTTGTACCTGACAACGAGAGTTCGCTAACAGATACCAGCGAAAAGTAGGGTGGTAACACGGGTATTTACTCGTCCCTTTTTGGGGGCGAGTTTTATTTTTAGTAAGAAAGAGGAGGTTAAACCTATGGAAACTTTCGTTAAGAACACTTATTACATTACAACCCCAATCTATTATCCTAGTGATAAGCTGCATATCGGGCATGCTTATACCACAACAGCAGCTGATGCTTTGGCTAGATTTAATCGTTTGAGAGGTAAGGAAGTTTTCTTTTTAACAGGCTCCGACGAACACGGACAAAAGATACAACGGATTGCCGAAGAAAAAGGACTTTCCCCTAAAGCTTATGTTGATCAGATTGTAGAAACTTTCCAGGCTCTCTGGCAGCGTCTTAATATTAGTTATGACGGTTTTATTCGCACTACCGACAAAGATCATGAAAAGCTAGTGCAAAAGATCTTTACACTTCTTTACGAAAAAGGCGATATCTATAAAAGTTCTTATAAAGGCCTTTATTGCACACCTTGTGAAGCTTTCTGGCTCGAAAGACAAATTGCAGAAAGGAAATGCCCTGATTGTGGTCGGCCGGTAGAAGAAGTAGAAGAAGAGAGTTACTTTTTCCGTCTTGCCAACTACAGTGATAGGTTACTTGAATACTATAAAACACATCCTGATTTTATCCAACCAGAGGCAAGCCTCCATGAGATGGAAAGTTTTATTAAAAGTGGTCTGGAAGATCTTTGCGTTTCCAGGACCGCTGTCTCCTGGGGTATACCAGTGCCTTTTGATGAAAAACATTCGATCTATGTCTGGTTTGATGCCGTCATCAACTACCTGTCGGCTTTAGGTTATCTAACTCCACAAGATAACCTATATCAAAGTTTTTGGCCTGCCGATCTCCATTTAGTGGGCAAAGAAATCATGAGATTTCATACCATTATCTGGCCGGCAATCCTAATGGCTCTAGATATTCCTTTGCCCAAGACAGTCTTTGGCCATGGCTGGTTAGTTATTGAAGGTGAAAAGATGTCCAAATCCAAAGGTAATGTGGTTGACCCAAATCTGTTAATTGATGAGTTTGGGGCTGATGCTATCCGCTATTTTCTTCTGCGTGATATAACCTTTGGCTCAGACGGTAACTTTTCCAGAGACGCTCTAATTCGGCGTATCAATGCTGATCTTGCCAATGATCTTGGTAATCTGCTTCACCGGACAAGTTCAATGTATGCCAAATACTTCCCCGATGAGATTCCTACATTGGCCAGAGAATCGACAGAGGAAAAAGAATTAGCTGACTTTGCCGCTCAAGTTGTTACCGAATTTGAAACAGCCATAGAGGCCCTAGAGCCCCATGTTGCTCTGGAAAAACTGTGGACACTTATTCGTAGAGCTAATAAATATCTCGATACCACTGCTCCCTGGAGCTTAGCCAAAAACAAGGATTATCCAAGGCTTGCCCGGGTTTTGTATAGTGTAGGGGAAGTTTTAAGAATAGTTTCCATACCTCTAAGTGCGATTATCCCGACTTCGGCAGCTAAGATTAGGGCCCAGTTAGGTTTAGACAAAGACTGTAACTGGCAGGAGGCAAAGATCTGGAACGGTTGGGAAGAAGATAAAAAGATCATAAAAGCCGAACCATTATTTCCACGAATTGAGGATGTAAAAGAAGTTGAAGAAGAAGAACAAAAAGAAGAAGAGATAGAATTTGCCGACTTTTTGAAAGTCCATCTTAAAATAGCGACTGTTCTTACCGCTGAAAGAGTTAAGGGTTCAGATAAACTGCTACGCCTTGAAGTCGATCTGGGAAATGAAAAACGCCAGATTGTAGCCGGTATCGGCAAGGCCTATGAGCCGGATAGCTTAATTGGGATGCAGCTAGCCGTGGTTACTAATCTTAAACCCAGAAAAATAATGGGCCTTGAATCTCAGGCTATGATTTTGGCGGCAGAAGATGCAGGTGTTCTGGCGGTTCTAAATCCTGAAAAGCCGGTCAAGGCAGGCTCAATTGTAGGATGAACCCCTTGATTTACTCGGAGCATAAGAGCTGTATTATTGACAGCCACTGTCATTTAGAGGATAAGGCCTATGATTATGATCGGGACGAGGTCTACAAAAGAGCTCTTAAAAACAATGTTGGTATCATGATACTAGCTGGATCAGATATAAAAACTTCAGCTAAAATTGCCACTCTTACCGCTAAATATGAGGGTGTATTCGGTGTGGTTGGTGTGCATCCCCATGAAGCAGGTAAAACTGCCAAGAACTATCTTTACGAGCTGGAAAACCTCCTTTTGGAACCTAAAATTTTGGGTATTGGGGAGATTGGTCTTGACTACTACTACGAAAATTCACCAAAAGAGATCCAAAAGCGAATTTTTTTAGAACAACTGGATCTGGCAGCTAAATTAGAGAAGCCTTTTGTCATTCACAGTCGTGAGGCCAGTTTTGATACTTTAGAGATAGTAAAGAAAAAGGGTTATCATAACGGCCTTTTCCACTGTTATTCTTATAGCTTAGAAACTCTAGATGAGGTTATTTCGCTGGGGTATCATATCTCTTTAGGGGGAGCAGTTACTTTTAAAAATGCTAAAAAGCCGGTTGCAGTAGCGGCTAAAATTCCTTTAGAAAGACTGCTTTTAGAGACAGATGCTCCCTATTTAACACCGGTTCCTTTCAGAGGCCAAAGAAATGAACCTAGCTATGTGGTAGAAGTAGCAAAAAAGATTGCTTCCATTAAGGGTCTTACTACCGAAGAAGTAGCTAAAACTACTTATACTAATACCCTGAGGTTTTATCAGCTAAGCTAGTTAATCTTAGTCACCGTTTTTTTAACCGGTCATCTCAAACAAAAAAGAGGAGAAGGCAAAAAGCCTCTCCCTTTTTTGTTAGTAAAAGCATAAAGAGAAGCTAATTAACGCATCCTGCCAATAGAAGGGTGTGAAATACTTATGAGATCCATATGGCAGGGTTTATTATCCTTTAGTCTGATTAACATACCGGTTAAATTATTTAAAGCCACCGAAGATCAAGACTTCCACTTCAGTCTACTGCATAATGTCTGTCACAATCCTTTGAAATACCAGCGCTATTGTCCTTATTGTGAACAAGTAGTTGAGCTAGAGCAAACTGTGCGTGGTTATGAATATGAAAAAGAAAGATATGTGATTTTAAGTGAAAAGGAACTGGAAGCAGCAGCCTCACCAAAGACCAAAACCATTGAAATACTTGCTTTTTTAGCCCAAGATGCAGTGGATACGATTTTTTATGAAAACGCTTATTATTTACAACCGGGAACCGGCGGAGAAAAAGCTTATCGGCTTTTAGGTACGGCTCTCAACCGACAAAAAAAAGCCGCCTTATGTCGCATTGTTCTTCGCACAACTCCGAAACTTTGCCTGGTTGAAGTGGGAGATAGTGTTCTGTCTTTAAGTACCATTCGCTATGCAAGTGAAATTCGTTCCTCAAAAACTTTGGGTCAGATACCAACTTATGAGGTAAACCAAGCCGAGCTTGAACTGGCAGAACTGTTAATTACCAAACTGACTAAACCATTTATTCCCGAACAATATCCCAATACATATCGTCAAGCAATAAGTGAACTGGTTGAGAAGAAGCTTTCCGGGCAAGAGGTCCATATTGTCCAAAAAACTCCTGAACCTCAAGTGGCTAATATTCTTGAAGCTTTGCAGGCTAGTTTGGAGAAGGTGGAAAGAGATGGACTACCGGCCTATGTTCGCTGAAACCGCACCCAAACCTTTTGACTCTTTAGCCTTTATCTTTGAACCAAAATGGGATGGATATAGAGCTCTTTTTTATACACAAGAAAAAAGACTTATTAGTCGTACAGGCAAAAGCCTTAGCGGTTTTTTCCCTCATCTAAAAACTGTAGAGTTAAAAAATGCAGTTATAGATGGTGAATTAGTTTGTTTACATGCCGGTCGTCCCAGTTTTAGCAGCTTGAAACAAAACCCTCAAAGCGCAGTTTTAATGGCCTTTGATCTGCTTTTCTTAGAAGGGGAGGATATTTGTTACAAACCCCTGGAAATACGTAGAAAAACACTGGAAGAGCTGGTCTTTGGTCAAAGTTTGATTGGCTTTTCACCAAGCTATGGAGAGGGAATAAAACTTTTTGAGGCTCTGAGTAAAGCTGGCTGGGAAGGAGTAATGGCCAAACGCAAGGGTTCTATCTACAGACCGGGCAAAAGAAGTCAGGATTGGCTTAAAGTTGTGGTCTATAAACAAATTGAGGCTGTGATTATGGATTTTTGGCCTCAAAAAGGCAGTGCGCTTTTAGGTCTCTATCAAGGGGACGACTTAAAGCCTATTGGTCAGGTATTTTTAGGCTCTAAGGTAAATGCAGCTAAAATTTTACAAGTTGTGGAAATTCGTTTTCGCGAATTTACCGGTCAGGCCTTACGCCACCCCACAGTAGTTCGCTTTAGAGATGATAAAACCCCTAAGGAGTGTACTTATGACCAGCTTCTATCAGCTTTCTAATTTAGATAAAGAGCTATGGCCAAAGATTACAAAAAAAGATCTTATCAACTATCTGCTCTATGTAGGGCCGGTATTAAAAGAATATCTAAAAGATAGACCCCTCGCTCTTTTAAGAGCACCGGATGGTATCAATAGAGCATCTTTTTTACAAAAAAACCTCCCCGATTATGCACCTCCAACAATTAAAACTTGGGAGTATAGACACAGGGAGAGAATAACTAGGTTTATGCTCTTAAACTCAAATCAGGATCTGGTTTATCTCGGTAACCAGGCCTGTGTGGAGATTCACTCTTGGCTAAGTACAATTTACGAGTGGGATAAACCCTGTGAACTGGTAATAGATTTAGATCCTAAGCCTGAAGTGGAGTATGAATATTGGCAGCAGGCAGCTTTTATAATCTATGAGCTGCTTTTAAAAATCGGTTTAAGTAGTTACCCTAAATTAACCGGACGCAAAGGGATACATATTATGATTCCTCTTGTACCCCAATACAGTTATAAGGAATTGACACCTTTTTTAAAAGCATTAAAAGAACTTATAGTACGTTTAAGACCTGATCTTTTTACCGTGGAGCTGCGCAAAGACAAGCGAGGAGCCCCTATTTTTCTAGATCTAGGCCAAAATGGTCTTGAAAAGACAGTTATTGCGCCCTACAGTCCACGCTTTGAACCTCAAGGTCCGGTGGCAATACCACTTAGTTGGGAGAGCTTTGCCCAGATGAAAGAAAAGCCTTTTTGGGGAATAAAAAAGAGAGATTGGCCACCCCTTAATAGAATTCCTACTTTTGGACAAAAGCTGCCCAAATTATATCTGGGTGCCGACAAACCGCTGAATTATAGATCTTAATTTTTATACAAGTACTTGTTTATTGACATGACACTCAGAGAAATGTATAGTGTAATAGTCCAATAGATAGGTTGCCAACCTAAATAAAAGGAAGTGAAGCAATTGGATGCCAAAGGTTTGTTAGTAAGACAATTAATGGAAAACATAGTTCGTTTTAATAGAATGCATTGGAATAAAAGTCCTATACCGGGATTAACCCACAGCGAACTGGTAGTTTTACACTTAATAGAAGGTCATGAAAACCAAAATAAGTCTGGTATAAAAGTTTCCGAGCTCAGCGAATTATTAAAAGTGACATCTCCTACGGTTACACAGCTTATAAAAAGTCTGAAAAAAAAAGGCTTAGTAGAACGGAATATAGATAAATCCGATAGGCGCGTGGTCTTAATTACACTAACTAAAGAAGGAGAAAAAATAGATCAAACAGCCAGGGAAAGTTTTACCGATTTCTTTAACGATTTAGTAGACTATCTTGGTGTAGAGGAGAGCAATAAACTTAATGAACTTTTAATGACAGTCTGCAATTATTTAAGGCCTAGCTAAAATTCAAACTAGTAAGATATTCAGGAGATGATAACTTTGCTTAAACTGTTTAACCACTTAAAACCATTTTGGACTTATATCGCTTTGGTTTTAGTACTGGTATTTTTTCAATCCCTATCTGAATTATACCTGCCTAATTTAATGGCTAATATTGTTGATACCGGGATTATTAAAGGTGATATAAGCTATATCTTCAAAGTTGGTATCTTAATGCTACTGGTTACACTTGGAGGAACTATCTGTGCTGTTTTAGCTAGTTTTTTAGCTTCCAAGGTAGCAATGGGTTTTGGCAAAATATTGCGTCTTAAGGTCTTTACCAAGGTAGAGAGTTTTTCCTTTCCTGAGTTTAATAGGTTTGGAACCTCTTCTCTTATTACCAGAACGACTAATGATATTACCCAGATGCAACAGTTGTTAATGGTTATGCTCCGTATGATGGTAAGTGCACCTATGATGTGTATTGGCGGCATTATTATGGCAGTTTCCAAGGATGCTAAACTATCCTTAATTATCGTAGTGATAGTTCCTGTTTTAATGCTATCTATCTATTTAATCAGTAAAAAGAGTGTGCCTCTTTTTCAGACAATGCAGGTTAAGTTAGATAAACTCAATCTTGTTCTAAGAGAATCTCTGACAGGAATTAGAGTAATAAGAGCTTTTAATCGGGTCGGATATGAGAAAAAACGTTTTCAAGAGGCCAACTATGATTTAACTGAGACGGCTTTGAAAGTTTATAAAATAATGGCAGCCTTAATGCCTTGCATGATGTTGCTATTAAATTTAACCACCTTGGTTATTATCTGGTTTGGTGGCATAAGAATTGATAATGGCTATATGCAAGTCGGCGATTTAATGGCTTTTATTCAGTATCTTATGCAGATAATGTTTTCGCTACTAATGTTTTCCATGATGTTTGTGATGATACCACGGGCTTCAGCTTCAGCCCAGAGAATAAATGAAGTATTAGATACTGCACCTCTAATTGTGGATTCAGATTTGGTAAAAGACAATTCCGATCATAGAGAAAGAGGGCAGGTCGAATTTAGAGATGTAACTTTTAGTTATCCCGGAGCTGAAAAACCGGCACTTAAGAACATATCTTTTAGAGCTATGCCCGGACAAACAACAGCCATAATTGGTGGTACCGGTTCCGGGAAGTCCTCATTAATGAGCTTACTGATGCGTTTTTATGATGTAGCTAGTGGTAGTATTCTAATAGACGGTGTAGATATTAGGGAAATCTCCCAACCAAGTTTACGGGCCAAGATAGGTTATGTTCCGCAAAAGGCCATCCTTTTTACAGGAACTGTGGCTGATAACATTAGATATGGTAAAGAAGATGCAACTGAATCTGAGGTTTGGCAAGCGGTGGAAACTGCTCAAGCCAGAGAGTTTATTGACCATATGAAAGACGGTATTAACTCTTATATCGCCCAGGGAGGAACCAATATCTCCGGTGGACAGAAGCAAAGGCTTTCAATAGCCAGAGCTCTGGTGAGAAGACCTAAAATCTATGCTTTTGATGATAGTTTGTCAGCGTTGGATTTCAAAACCGATGCTAAACTCCGTTTGGCACTTAAAAAAGAAACTCTTGAGGCCACGGTTTTAATAATAGCTCAGAGAGTAAGCTCAGTAATGGATGCGGATCAGATCGTAGTTTTAGATGAAGGTGAGATTGTTGGTCTTGGCCAACACAAAGAACTACTGCACAGCTGCCATGTTTATCGAGAGATTGTTTATTCGCAGCTTTCCAAGGAGGAACTAGCATGAATCAACAAAGAGATAAAAGACCGGCAAAAAGACCGGGCGGGGGTCCTGGTATGGGACCGCCGATGGGAAGGCCTGTAGAAAAAGCTAAAGATTTCCAAGGTTCTTTTAGAAGGCTGCTTACTTATTTAAAACCTTATAAGGTACAAATAATTACCGTATTAATACTGGCGATTTTCAGTACCGTTTTTAGTATCTTTGCCCCCAAACTCATGGGTAAGGTTACGACAAAGTTATTTGAAGGAATTATGAAAAAACCAAGTGGTATACCACAAGCTAAAGTTGACTTTGGCTATATTCTAAACATTATCCTGGTCTTGGCAGGGCTATACCTTAGCAGTGCTCTATTTAGTTACTTGCAACAATTTATTATGGCCGGTGTAGCTCAAAAAACAGTTTATAAACTGCGTAATGAAATCAATGAAAAGTTAGCACGTTTACCGCTCAAGTTTTTTGATACCCATACCACAGGAGAGATACTAAGCCGTGTTACAAACGATGTGGATACCATAAGCTCTACACTGCAACAGAGCATAACCCAGCTAATTACCGCAACAGTCACTTTAATTGGTATTGTTGTTATGATGTTGACTATCAGTCCTTTGATGACGCTTATCTGTTTTATCAGTCTTCCACTTTCATTATTTGTGACCAAGTCAATTGCCCCACGTTCACAAAAATATTTTGCTAAGCAGCAAAAAGCACTGGGAATATTAAATGGTCACATTGAGGAAATGTACACCGGGCACACGATTATTAAAGCTTTTAGCCAAGAAAAAAAAGCTATTGATGAATTTAAGGCCATTAACGAAGAACTATACGATGCTAGCTGGAAAGCCCAGTTTATTTCGGGAATTATGATGCCTCTGATGGGTTTGATAAATAACATGGGCTATGTACTAATTTGTGTGGCAGGAGGTATCTTTGTTACCCAAAAGAGGATTACAATTGGTGATGTACAAGCCTTTATTCAATACTCTAGGCAGTTTACCCAGCCCATAGTGCAAACAGCTAATATAGCTAACATCCTGCAAGCAACAGTTGCCTCAGCTGAACGAGTTTTTGAACTTCTTGATGAAGTAGAGGAAATACCCGATAGAACTATGGAAAAAACAATTGTCTCTCCTAAAGGCAATGTTAAATTGGAAAATGTTAAATTTGGTTATAAAAAAGAAGTTCCTCTCATCGAGAACATGAATATTGATGTTCAAGAAGGACAGTTAGTAGCGATTGTCGGGCCTACAGGTGCCGGGAAAACAACCCTGGTCAATCTACTGATGCGTTTTTATGAAATTGATGCCGGCAAAATAACTATAGACGGCATTAATATCAAAGATTTGCAAAGAAGCCATCTGCGTAGCATTTTTGGCATGGTTTTGCAAGATACCTGGCTGTTTAACGGTACCATCAAGGATAATATTGCCTATGGTAAAAAAGAAGCTACTTTTACGGAAGTTGTTGCCGCGGCTAAGGCTGCTCATGCCGATCATTTTATCAGAACATTTCCTGACGGTTATGATACGATTTTAGATGAAGAAGCATCAAATATTTCTCAAGGACAGAAGCAACTTTTAACTATTGCCAGAGCAATACTAGCCGATCCGGCAATATTGATCCTTGATGAGGCTACAAGTAGTGTTGATACGAGAACAGAAATTTATATTCAAAAAGCAATGACTGAACTGATGAAAGGTAAAACCAGTTTTGTGATTGCTCATAGGTTATCAACTATTCGTAATGCCGATTTAATTCTTGTTATGGACAATGGTAGTATTATAGAAACCGGTAACCACCATGATTTGCTTGCCAAGGAAGGTTTTTATGCAGATTTGTATTACAGCCAGTTTACGGGAGGTAATATGGCCGGTTAGAGTAAGTCGAGTGTATTTAGCTTTTAGGTAATACAATTTATAACAATAGGTTTTAAGTATACAGCCTCCACAAAAGTGGAGGCTGTAGTGATTATATGTGTTGGTTGGTTTTATCTAAACTGAAAGAAAGTTCAACTTCCTATCTTTGACATACCGGGCAAAAATATATATTACCCCCCATATAGGCTTCGCGGATGATTTTGCTGTTGCATCTAAGGCAGGGTCGATCTATTGTTTTGCTGGAAAGAATAGTTTTGTAACCACCACTAGAACCAAATAAATCCTTTTCTGTATCCCGGCCACCTTTTGCTGTCATTTCAGACAAGGTGCTTTTTACCGCTCGATACATTGCTTCAAATTCTTTTGTGGCAAGACTGCTCATTTTGCGTTTAGGGCGGATTTGAGCTCTAAATAAAATATCTTGCAAAACACCATTACCTAAGCCGGGAATACGTTGTTTAGTAGCTAAAAAGGCTTTGGCCGACATATTATCATCCTGGTTATACAAAGAGGTAAAGTAATTGAAATCAAATTGCTCAGACAAGGGGCTGGGTTTTTCTTTGGCCACAAGATAATAGTGTTCATTTTCACCTTCATTAAAGGCCCATAGAGCACCATACATCTGGACACTGCAAATTAAGGAGGAAGAGTCGGTAAAATCTAGCTTTAGCTGGTGTTTTGAGGGTGGTTTTTCGCCTGGTTTAAAAAAGCGTAAATTAACACCATGACCAAATACTAGGCGTATATCAGCTACTAATATCTCTACCAGACTACCATAAGCTAGGGCTTTACCGATACGTTTATCACTAAGCAAACGGTGATAATTATTAGGGTCGCCGTTAAACCAGGCGAATTTATGGGGAGATTTATTAACAGACACCTTGCAAATAGTTAAGCCTTGAATTGTTTCATTTAATTGTCTGGCCATAGTGTTGCTTTCAGGCAACTCCAACATCATCTTTCCACCTCTTTTAATATATTTAGTAAGATTGGTCGCAGAAACAATCTTGTTTTATAAGTATTTGCTAGCTTCTTTTAGGCTTAGGGGAGCAAGTTTAGCCCGGTATTTATCAATAAACGACTGTACCCATTTTGGATCGGTTTTAGAATAATCTCTAAGGCTCCAACCAATAGCTTTATTAATAAAAAACTCAGTCTGACCGAAGTTGTTTACAATAATCTTCTCTAGCAATTCTCGGTTGGTCTTTTCTTGGCGGCCGAGTTGATGATCTATAGCGATTCTTCTAAGCCAGATATTATCAGCAACACTCCAGACAAGTAAGTCCTCATTAACTTGTGGATACATTAGAGCAAGATTGCCGACTATTCGATCTAATCCGTCAATCGTATCCCACCAAGATTTAGTTAATATTAGTTTTTTAATTTCGGGGAGATCCTCGCCAGATAGATATTCTTTCATCAAAGACAGATAGTCTATAGCCAGATATTGCAATTCACGATACGGACATTGCCAGCAAAGAGCTATAAAATCCCAAGCTATTTTTTTTTGTTTAGCTTCCTTAAAGAACTCTTTGCAAAGTTGCCTGCGTTTTGGTGTTGGTATTCCCAAAAAAGGGAATAAGTTACGCATGTAGGCGCTCATCTTTTGAGCTTGTTCCTTATTTGCACTTTGCAAAAAACTTTGGTATAAGGCTTCAAAATCCACTCTTCCACCACCTTTATATGTAGATCGGAGAGGGCAAAGTATCTTTTAGGCAACTAACGATTAGTTTATAAATAAGTATTAGCTGTTAAATATAATATACCTGTATTTCAAAAGAGCAATTGAATTTCAAAACAGAGGGTCTCTTATAGTGCAATGTTTTGGGTCAAAAAAACCTCTTCTTTTTTGAGAAGAGGTTTATAGCATATAAATACATTAATAACGAACCTAAAGCAATTTAGCTATTGTCTCCAGGGTATAGTCTATATCATTAAAAGAGACATCTAAATGGGTTACAAAGCGTATTACCCCCGGTTTGGAAAGACCGGCTAGGATGTTTTTCTGTCTTAGCTTTTCCAAGAGAGAGTCGGCATCGGCATAAGGAAGCATTACCATATTGGTTTCGACTTCATTGGGATTTACATCAAGACCTAAAGCCTTTAATCCACAAGCCAACTTTTTAGCCAAGGCATGGTCTTCTTCTAATCTTTCTATATTGTGTTCTAAGGCGTAAAGACCGGCAGAAGCCAAGATACCGGCTTGGCGCATGGCTCCCCCCAGACGTTTTCTCCAGAAGCGAGCTTGGTCAATAAACTCTTTTGAACCCACTAACATCGACCCCACAGGAGCACCTAGCCCTTTGGAAAGGCAAAACTGAACACTGTCTACCTCTTTGGCGTATTCTTTTACCGGTATTTTTCTGGCAACGCAGGCATTAAAGATTCTTGCTCCGTCCATATGCACTTTAAGCCCCTTAGAATGAGCAGCCAAAGCGAGAGATTTAACCTCTTCTAAGCTCCAGCAAGAGCCACCGGACCTGTTA
Organism: Bacillota bacterium; assembly: GCA_036721855.1. GTDB lineage: Bacteria > Bacillota > DTU065 > DTU065 > DTU065 > JAHDNZ01. The sequence continues at coordinate 23,662 of DAIMKF010000026.1, forward strand.
TGAGTGTTTTCAAGGCAAAGCAGTTTTGTAGGAGGGAAATGGACATTTCTGGCTCTAATCCTAGAGAGAATATCTTCAGGAGTCATGATTCCTTTTTTACCGGGTACCGGATGTAATTGTACTCCACCAAGGGCAGCCGAAGCACCACCTTCATACCAGAAAATATGCGCATTGGCTTCTACTAAAACTTCACTGCCGGGTTCTGTTTGTGAGAGGATGGCAATGGTATTGCCTTGAGTACCGCTGGTTAGAAACAGAGCAGCTTCTTTTTGGAAAAGCTTGGCAGTATAATCCTGTAGCTGATTAACTGTTGGGTCTTCACCATAAATATCATCACCAACTTCGGCATTGGCAATTGTCTTTCGCATGGCTAAAGAAGGTTTAGTTACAGTATCACTACGGAGATCGATAAGCAAAGGTTTCATCTCCTTATAAAGTGGCTTATTATATCTCAAGATCACAGATAATGGGGTTGTGATCTGAAACGCCTTCGTTTTCAACAATAACCTGTGCTCCAAAAACCTTAAAATGTGAGCTAAGAAGGATATGGTCGATGGCCTCGGTTGCTCGATCACCATTAGGGTAAGTAAGTGCAGGTTCAATAGCTTTAAGACCGTTTTGAAGGAAAGTCAGTGGTTTTAGTGCTTCCGAATAGAATGAATTGTTAAAATCGCCAAGGACAATTACCGGGAGATCACTTTGGGCTTTTATAGCCTGGGCAACCTGTTCGGCTTGTTTTCTTTGTAAGTCTGAAACCGTAGAGAAGTGTAGGGAAAAGACTCGAATTCCATTGGTTACCGATTGTAGACAGGCTCTCGGCTCAATAACCCAAGCTTGTTCACCCGGAAGATTATAATCACGGACATAAAGGTGATGAACTTTTTCCACGGCAACTTCTTTTTTTGCGAACAAACAATGTCCATATTGAGCTTTTTCGCCTTGTTCCAAGGGACCTTGGTAGGCACAAGCATAACCGCCATACAAACCAAGAGAATCTCTAAGAAATTGAAACTGATCAACAAAACCGGTGCGTTTACGATCCCTATCAACTTCTTGTAAAGAAACAATATCAGGATCATATTTTTTTACCAGATCTACTACAGCTTCTAAACCTTTACCCCAACCTACCTGTATGTTATAACTCATTACTCGCATATTATTACCTCCAAATTAGCAGATTACTTTGATGCTTTAGAGATTAGTCTCTAAAATCCTTTTATTTATTATAAAAAGTCGTCCGGCGAACCCGGACGACTTTGGGGGGAAAAGGAGATTGTAAATAGCGAATTATACGCTGTTTCGAACTATTAGTTTTGGTTCAAACAGCAAAGACGAAATTGGTTCTCCCTCAATTGCCCGAAGTAGTGAATCCATGGCTATCTTGCCAAGTTGTTCTTTAGGCTGGGAGATTGTAGTCAGAGGCGGATCGATTTTATCTGCTATATAAAGGTTGTCGTAACCGACAACAGCGATATCTTCAGGGACTCTAAGACCATTATGCCTAAAACACTTTATAGCACCCCAGGCTACCATATCTGCAGCGGCAAACAACGCAGTAGGCCTTTTAGAGTAGGGTAGGTCTAATAATACTTTGGCAGCTTCATACCCACTTTCCCAGGCATAACCTGCTTCTACAACCAGTTGAGTCGAGGGATCAATACCATTATCGGTAAGAGCCTTTTCATATCCGGCCAAGCGTTGAACCCCGTGGCAGTCTAGGACATTAGCACCGGCGGAAAAATGGGCAATTTTGGTATGACCTTTTTTAATTAAGTATTCGGTCGCTAAATAGCCACCTTTGAATTGATCAACTAAAAACGCTGGAGCATTTACGCCTTCGAGCTGGTTATAGATCTGCAACAGCTTGGTTTCCGCTGCTACCTCGGCAAATACTTCATCTATTTTTTGGTTAAGTGGCAGCCAAAGAATACCGTCAACCCGCTTTTCTTTAAGAATACGGAGATATTCAACATCTTTGGCAGTATTACTCATAGTAGTATAAACAAGGATGCTATAACTATATTCTTCAGCTACTGATTGGATACCCATAAGGGTATTGGCTAAAAAGGAGGCAGCTATATCAGGAACAACAAGCCCAACTAAATTGGTGGTTTTTCCTTTAAGACCACGGGCAATTAAACTAGGTCTGTAGCCTAATTCTTGTGAAACTTCGAGAACTCGCCTACGGGTTTGCTCACTTACTTTATTTTTGTATGTATTGTTTAGAACACGTGAAACAGTACATACAGAAACGCCTGCTTCCCTGGCGACATCCTTGATAGTTACAGCCATTATTCTAGCCTCCTATGTATTTTTTGGGGATAAGTCTTTTGAGTTGATTATAAGGCTAATCGTTTAATTGGTCAAGGGCTAACAGGTTTTAATGTAGTTATTCTGTGATAATGTCATGTTGGCTAACAGGTTTTAATGTCTTTTTCGGGGTTGGTGTATCAGGTTTTAACCGGTTTTAAGCAAGAGAAGTTCATTAATCATGTCAATAGTCTTTGAAAATGTCACCTAAACGGTATAGGTTTTATTCAGTAAAAA
>DAIMKF010000027.1:0-25336 GCA_036721855.1 Bacillota bacterium
TTTAACTTCTACCCTAGATGGTTTATGGGGTGGAAGTTAGTTTTGCAATTAAAGAGCTTTAGATAATTACTATAAACCATTAATTGAGATGATTGTCAATGATTGGGGTTTTGAATATTTAAAAATTGACGATCAACCTCGCATAGCAAATTTATATAATGAATATAATATTGTCTTTCACGATCCTAATAAAAAAGGCACCCAAGCCTATAGAATAAGTTTGGAAGAAATTAAGAAGATTTTGGGTCCTTCTGGTTATCTTCTCGGTTGTTATGGTATCCCTTTAGATGGTGTTGGAATAATGGATGGTAGTCGTACTGGTGGCGATATGGGGGCTAGTTGGCATGGCAGCCAAATCATTATTGACGCTGTTTTTAGATGGGGGTTTTTAAATGGTTTAGGTTGGTGGTGTGATCCTGATACGGTTTGTGTACGCTCTCCTCTTACTTTAGACGAAGCGCGCATGCTTGCTTCTATGGTTACCTTAACAGGTCAGGCTTTTATGGCCTCTGACTTTATGTATCAATTACCAGCTGACAGAATTGATGTTTTAAGACGTTCAATGCCTTCTCTACCCACTACTCCAGTAGAGCTTTATCCTTGGGATAACTCTCAAAGAACTAGACCTCAGATTATATTAAATTCTATTAATAAAGATTGGGGCAGCTATTATGTCGCTGCCATTTACCAGTGGTCAGAGGAATCGGAAGAGTTTCGTAGTGCTTCTCCTCAAAATAAACAAAGTGTAAAGATAATCGGTATTCTCGAAGGTCAGTTTTTAAGTGATGCGGAAACGGATATGATTCTTGCAGATAAAGACAAACGTGAAGTTTATAATGAGAAAATCAAAGCGGCTTATAGAGAAGGTCCAAAAGAAGCAGCTAGTTTTAATTTAGATTTAACCGGAGTTAAAAAAATCGAATTGGTTGCAACAGATGGTATGGATAATAACCTAGCTGATTGGTCTCAATGGGCAGATGTTAAAATAACTAAGCCGGATGGCACCACATACTACCTCTCAGATAAGCCAGACGGGGTTAAAATTAAAAGCTTTGAAGTATCCTGGGGTGTTAAAGGTTATAATACTAATCCTGAAGGTAGACCAATTAATATCGCCGGGCAAGGTTATAAGTATGGTTTTGGAGCACATGCACCAAGTAGAATCGAAATTGAGTTAACTGAAGAATTTGTAAAACTAGAAGGAATTGCTGGCTTAGAAAAAGGATATGATGGTTCTGTTAGTATGCATGTGCTATTAGATGGTGTACAAAAATTTAACACTTATATCTCTAAATCAGAAAAAATAAAACCACTTAAAACTGGTTTAAAAGTACCAGAACTCTTAAAAGAAGTTGAGTTTGCTGATCTTGGGCTTTCAGAAGGATCATACCATGTCTTTGATTATTGGGAAAATAAGTATTTAGGAATGTTGAAAGAAAAGATAACCCTTTCGCCCAGACCATTTAGTGTAAATATCTTATCTATAGTACCAGCTTTAGATAGACCACAACTTATTTCTACCAATCGTCATATCTCACAAGGTGCGGTGGAAATAAGTGAGCTCAAATGGGATAAAACTAACTTAACTCTTTCCGGTACAAGTCAACTTGTAGCTTCTGATCCTTATGAAATGCGTATAGCCATTCCAGATAATTATCAGTTAATTGATGCCAATGCCAAGGATTTAAATTTAAAAATTATTAAAGAAGAAAATCTTATTAGGGTTCAATTTACTTCGCCTACAACATCTCCAATAACTTGGCAAATGCATTTCAGAGACAATTAGAGCAAACCCCGGATAATGAGCAGCCCCCTTTATGGTAGACAGTGGAAATAACAAAACTGTTTATCATAAGGGGGGCATTTCTGTATGTGAGGATTTTACACAGAACGCACATGAGAAATATGGCTTACAGATGTGAATTCAAATATGGTAAAGGCGGAAAAGCATACCTAAGTGCTATTCTTGATTATGGCGATAGAAGTATAGTATCTTTCGTTGTTAGCTTTTCTAAGAACAAAGCGCTTGTGTTGGAGACCTTTAATGTTTTTTGCAAGTACTTTTTCCATAAAGTTGCAAGTTGTATTTCTCCGCCGATTGCGGTGGGGAAATAGATGGATTGCAAACACATGCCAATTGATTTAGTTAAAAAGTTTTGACTCACTTTAGTACTCAAGGTGCCGCTTTACCATTCTTGAGGACTCAAGACCATGTTCTAGAAGAAATATTTATTAGGGTTCAAATAATTTTACCCACAACATCCCCTATAACCTGGCAAATGCATTTTCAAGAAATCGGGTAAGAGGGGGTGACTAACCGTGACTAACACTCGTCCTCCCACACCACCGAGTATGCGGATCACGCTCACGGCGGTTCAGGTTCAGTAAATCTGGTATATGCCTTGCATAGTCTATCCTTGGTCACTAAGCGTTCTTGTCGTCTATCCTCGGTTTCCAAAAATAACTCTTTCGAGCAACTGCTATTTTTGTTTCTTAAGTAAACTACGACTAATTCACTGTAACCGTCGAGTCCTTTACTCGATTAGTTATCACTAACTTCTACGGTACTACGACTCGAACTGACTTATGCACGTTCAGGTCTGCCTATCGGTAGAGGTTACTAAGAGGCAAATAGTTCATCACCTTGCATAGCATACCGTATAGACCTCCCCGTGGAAGGTGAAATAACCTTCATCCCGTGTAACCGTTGCATTTACAGTATAGAGTTCGGGTAGTATTGGACTTCGCTTAGTATTGCAGGCTCGTCCGCTCTAAATCAGCCTTAAATGCGGTTTCTGTACATCGGTTCGGGTTTGCCTCTAGCTTCTTCTAGATCCCGCCTCTTGACGGACCCCTTGCCTTCGGCTAACGCTTCCTACTACCAAGCGTGTAATGGACTTTCGCCACCAAGTTATTACCCATGTCAGGCGTCTAAATTATATGGTAAAAACAGTTGATAACGACCCCAACGTTCGATAATTCTTTGTATATAATGTTATAGTTTCCATAGTTAAATAATACCATAAATGAACTCTTTTGAACTCGTTTTTCTTTTGTATACACAAAAAAAAGGCTGCCGCGCAATTAACTAATCAGTTAATTGTGCAACAGCTTTTTTTTATTTTTTATTGGTTTTCGGTGCTTTATTTTCAATTTGCATGAATATATAAGCTCCAATAGCTGCTACAATTAAAGGTATACCAAAAAGCAACCCAGCGATAGCAGCGATAGGCCAAGGTAAAACTCTTTTCTCTTTTTTAAAATAGAGAAAACACTCTTGCCATAGATATCTAGCTGCATAAGTGCCACCAATTATGCCTACAATAGCTCTTAAAAAATAGGTGCTTAACATCGCATCACCTCCTCCCCATAAAGGTTCTGAGGTATATCTGCGGTGTTAATCTGTTGCACTACATTTAACTGTATTCTAGATATTTTTTTATTATCCTGCTAATAAATAGTATTGTCGTGATCAAAAATGGTAGTTTTTACAACATGATAAATATTAATATTTACTGATGCAAGATCTTAACTGCTTTATCTTTAATATCCAGAGGAAAAGGTTGATTGTATTCTAAATTCAAAGGATCATTATCCGGTAAAGTCAGTATTTTTTGGAGTATTTGCTTAGCTTCCTCTTTTTGATTGACTTCGATATAAGCTAAATATAATCCCCACCAAAGATTAGAACTTCGAGGCTCTAACTCAACTGCTTTTTTAGCTAATTCTAAAGCTTGATATTTATTACCAAAGAAAAGATATGGAGGTACTTTTAAATATAAAGTTGCTAGTATATGGTATGTATAAGGATTATTAGGGTTAATTTCTAGGCATTTTTCTAAAGTAGCCTTCATTTCGTAAGCTGTGTTTATACTTTTAATAATTCCTTTATGTTGACCAATTTGTCCCAAAAGAACTGCTCTCCAAAAATACCCTTCTTCTCGATTAGGGTTTTTAGCTATAGCTTTATTAGTATAAATAAGACCTTTTTCAAAATAACTTATAGGATCTTTAAAAAGGAACGCATATTCATTTAATATTCTGGCCATACGCCAGTTAAAATCAAAGGAGTCTTTATATTCTGATTCACAATTAACCAAAAGGTAATAGGCATCTTGTATAACCTTCTTATCTCGATATAACATATAACGCTGATAATATTGATCAGACATTAATAAGCTCGAATCTGCTGTGGCTATTATATTTAGGGTAAGTAGTAGGAAAAATGCAATGCTTCCTTTTATTCTCCTATACAGAATGTATTGCATTTTAATTCACCTCTTTAGTGACACATTCTACGAATAACTACATTATCCTAGCTATTTTGATTTATTTTAAAAAGGTAAAAAAGGCGCAGAAGTACCAGCTTCATAGCCAATAGGATAAAATATATAAAAGGAGAAAGTTTGTATAGCAAACATGTCTTTGTTAAATATCGTTATGTTTACTAGCATTATTATATTGGGAGATAACATCAGGTTGTGTTAGCCTGAAAAAATATCAATATAGATAAAGAAGGACTAACTAAAAAGAAATCTAACTAACTAGCTAGTGTAGTTTAATAAAAGGAGGGATTGGCCAAAGGCCACTTTAAGTGAATAAAACAAAAAAACATGTTTTCGTTATTTTAATGCTAACTATTTTTACTAGCATTGTTTTTGCCAGCGAATTCAGTGTTGGTGTTGCCTTGGTAAAAGATCATAAAACTGAAATTTTAATAGGTGAAGAAAACTATAAGGTAATTTTAGAGAACGCCTCTTTAGCTATGCAAAGAGTATTTGTACCCAATATTATTATTGAAGCTGATTCTGTCTCTGATGGAGTCTTGCAATTTTTTGACGCGGTAGTCTTTGTTTCCTGTTCTGCTCTTGACAATTCTCTAAAGGAACCCCTTGCAAAATTTGTTCAAGAAGGTGGGGTTTTAGCTGTTACTTACGATACTGGTTTATATAATGTACAAGGTGAAAGATTAGAGCATTATTGGTTAGCAGATTATTTAAACATATCCCAACCTATTATCGCTAAAAATCCTTTTACAGTAAGTATTCCGGTTGATAATGATATTTCTTTTTCATCTACAACGGTTTTAGTAAAACCAGTTAATAAAGCTTTAGGTATGGGGTCTTTTGAAGAGTCACCTGAATTTATACCTTTTGTAAAAACCGAGAATAGTCTTTACTCTTCTCTTAATTTATTTGCAGCTAAAGATGATAAAAATACGCAGGTTTTAGAAGACTTTTTTGTAGCCGAGCTTGTCAGTCTAATTAATAAAGACTATGCTGGACTGGTGTTTATGGATTATGAAGACCTTAAGCCTTTAGCCAGTGAAACAAGAAACTTTTTGCGTGTCAGCCAAAGAGAATATCGCAAAACAGCAAAAGTTAAAACTCTTAGTTCAGAAGTAAATGAACTTTATGAACTGTCGCTTCTCTATTCAAAAGCGATGCAATTTGCCGTAGAGTATCGTTCTAACTTTCATTTACCTCGCTATACAATGCCGGCAAAAAAAGTTGCTAACGAACTGTATGAAAAAGCCTCATTAGTTAAAATACCCTACCAAACCATAATCTCAAGAGGATCTTATTGGGCTAATAAGGTAGAAGTCTTTGCCAGCGAACAAATACCAGATAATCCAATTATCTTTATTGGGGATTCTTTAACAGACAGATATCAGTTAGAAAAGTACTATCCAAATCATCCAGTTGTTAATCGTGGTATTGGTGGAGATGTTGCTTCAGGTCTCTGGGATAGAAAACATCTTCTCGGTCTGGATAAAAAACCAACTTCAGTGTTTGTAATGATTGGTACTAATAATCTTCTTTATAACATTCAATTATTTACCTATCTTTCTGATGTTGAAAAATTCCTTCTTTATATTCAAGAACAAGTTCCAGAAACTAAAATAATTGTTCAATCAATCTGTCCTCTGGCAGCTAAACAAAACATTTTACCGCAAACAATTCAAAGCTATAACCAAGAATTAAAGACCATGGCTCATAAAAATGGTTTCACCTATGTAGATATCTATAGTCTCTTTGCTGATAAAGATGGCTATATTAAGCCTGAACTTACTGTCGATGGTGTCCACTTTACTCCACTTGGATATGAAATATGGACTCGAAAGATAAATGAGTTTATCTAATGAGTAAAAGAAGGGCTAAACACCCTTCTTTTATTATTGTGACCAGAGGCATGCTTTTGTTATGATAAAAGAATAATCATTGTTTGTATATCAAACATGTTTTTGCTAAAATTTAACAAGATTTTGGCCAGGTTAACCTGGCCAAAATCAAAATTATCGAGGTAAGATAATCTCTCTTTGCTTCTTTGATGAATCTGCAATCGCTTCTAACATTTGAATGACTGTTGCGCCATGTCTGATTGGTGAAATAGGCTCGATTTGTTTTTCTACACAATTTAGATAATGATTGATTTCATCTTGGAACCAGTCGTTGTTGTGATAAGCAAGTTTAGCTTCCATTAAAACATTATTATTTTCTGTATAAAAAGCTAGTGGATTTAATGAAACTCCACCTTTTTCTCCAAAAATGTCTACATTAAGTCCGTCATCTCCAGGACCATTTACAGCCCAACTAACTTCAAAGTTCATTGAGATACCACTTTTAAATCTTATAAAAGCTACTGCCAGATCATCTACATTAAAGACTTTTTGATCTTGGTTATAAGGATGGCTTGAACGCCAACGGTTAAGAGTTAAAGTATTAATTGCGCCAATTCCAGTTTCGGTATGTCCCGAAACAGTTTCTGGTTCTGGTGTGCCTGACAAATACCAAGCTAAATCAAGAAGATGAACCCCTATATCAAAAAGACAGCCTCCGCCCGCATAAGCTTTATCTGTAAACCATCCAAATGGAGAGCCACGTTTGGAAATCAACTTTGCTCTGACATGGTAGATTCTTCCTAACTCGTCATTGTCAATAAGAGCTTTTAATACTTTAACATCGTTGCGGTAGCGATGAGTCATGCCAACCATACCCACTTTACCATTTTTAGCTACGGCTTCAGTTAGTTTCTTTGTTTCTTTATAATTAGTACCTAAAGGCTTTTCTACTAAAATATTTAATCCTCTATCTACCGCCAGTAACGCTAACTCAACGTGATTTACAGGAAAGCTGCAAACACTTACAGCATCCAGCTTTTCGTTATTCAATAGTTCATTTGCGGTAGAATATCTTTTTTCAATGTTATATCGGTTACCAATCTCTTGTAGTCTTGCTTCATTAGAATCTGCTATAGCTACAATCTCAGCCTTGGGATTGTTTCTATAAGCTCTAATGTGGGATTCGCTAATAGTTCCGGTTCCTAAGATTCCAATCCTGATTTTACCCATAAAAATACACCCTCCTAAAAATAGATAGTTTGTAGTAAATCAAATAAATTCCAAAGCCAACTAATTCTTCTAGATTAGCAAGACCATTCCTTCTTGGTTAAAACAAATATGCTTAGCTTCCTATTATTAACCAGTACTAGGTTGTCCAAGAAAAGAAGAGTCTAGTTAAGTCTAATTAACGTTATTAAACATATATTCATCTGAATTAATTTTATCTCTTGCCAGATGAACAATAATAATATTTAACAAAAAGTGTTTTCGTTTGAGAGGAGTCTACAATAGTGAAAATAATAAAACTTTTCCAAAAGGTTTTGTTAAGTGCTATTTGTTTGCTTTTATTAATTATGATTTTTACTCCGGTAAAAATTTACACTACACTAGAACCCTTTTTAGAATCTCAAAGAAAAAACTATGGTTTCCCTTCTATCTCAGCAGCTTTAGTTACACTAGATGAACCCACAGCTTTTTTTACACTTGGTTATACCAGTCAAGGTATATCACCTCAACCCCAAACTCCTTATTTTATTGCTTCTCTATCTAAATCTTTTACAGCTTTAGCCGTTAGCAAGATAAGTCGCGACTATGGTTTTAGTCTAGATACCCCTATATCTGAGCTTATTTCTGAATACAAGTCGGTTTTTAATTATGGCGATAAAATAACTGTGAGACACCTCCTATCTCATGCTAGCGGCCTTTCGGATATAACTTTCCAAGAAAACTTATCTTGCAATGCTTCCATTTATGAAGGTGCAATGTCTTTGTCCAAGGCCAAACCCCTTACCCCTTTAGAGACTAAGTTTAATTATTTTAATATGGGTTACACTGTTTTAGGCTATTTAATCGAAAAAGTAACAGGAACTAGCTTTTCCAATTATTTGAAAGCAGATATTTTAGAACCATTAAACCTTAATAACACCTTTGTTTCTGCTAAAGAGGCCCCAGTTACAGTAAATGGTTATATTTCTCTTTTTGGGTTTTTAAAACAGCTGGACAATTATCAAAAACTTTATGCTTTGCCTTCCGGGTTTATACTTTCATCTACTTTTGATCTTTCAATTCTAGCCAGATACTATCTTGACCCTGCTACTCTACCCAAGAATTCAGGTCTTTTACCTATTGATCTTATCTTATTGCAAACTCCGGCCTTTATAAATTGGCCTTATGGTTTTGGCTGGTTTATATGTCAAGAGCGTGGTTATCATATCTTTCAACACAGTGGTTCACTAGAAGGTTATTTAAGTCATTTTCGCTTCTGGCCAGAAAAAAGGACTGCTTTTATTTTCCTGACCAACTCCAATAGCACCTCTCAATCTCTTTTTGCCTTAAACTCAATTATTAAAGGAACTGAATCTATTCTTTTTAATGGGCAGGCTATTCTAAAACCTGTTTTTCGTTATGTGAATTTTATCTTTTGGCTATTAGCGTTACTTCTTCTATCAGGCGTTATAAAGCAATTTATTAGTTTGGGAAAATATCGCTTTAATAATAACCTAAAAAACATAGGTTTTTTAAAAACCTTTCATCTGTCAATGTTTCTTTTTTGGTTAACGCTTTTTATATTTTTCCCTTTTCTGGTAGGTCAACTAATTAATCGTGGCCTTAACTGGTCTTTTGCTCTTTCAATTGAACCTAGCATCTTTGGTTTATTAGCTTTCTTATTTTTAACTCAAGCGTTAATAAGCATTATTCGCTTCCTTTTATTATTAATTGATACTAGTCAAAAATATAATAGTTAGGCTAGATATATAGGCTAGATATAGTCTAGGCTAACTCGCATTCTACCAATTAAAATATTAGTTGCTCTTTATTAGATTAATAAAAGGGCAGGTTTCCCTGCCCTAAACTGCATTCGTAAATACTTTATCCAAAGTTACATACTTTAATATTTTTTCACCATACTCAATTAGACCAGTTTCAACAAATCCTTGTTCGTTCCAGAATCTCTCAGCATTTTTAACAGCTGCCAGCCAGATTAATTGTACACCTGAGAGTATAAGTCGTGAGTGAATTTCCTCCCACATAAGGTGTCCCATACCTCGATGCCTAAACTCTGGGGCAACATAAAACTCAATTACATTACCCCAACCTGGCCTAGTTTCGTTGTCAATTTTTGCATGCACAAAACCAGCGTATTTACCCTCGATCTCAACTACTAACAACCATCTGCGGGGTTCTTTTTGAAGCATTAAGGTTTCTTCTATCGAACCCTCTCCTAGCTCTGATTCCCCTATCTCTTTTAGATAAGACTCAGCAAATAACTTAAAAACCGGAGCCAGGGGGTCACTAGTTCCACTTATGATGTGGAACTTTGTACCGGACCCCATCGTCTCTCCTCCCTATTTTATCCCTCTGCGAATACTTTTTTCAAACAGAGTTCGGACCGATTTGGCTCACAAGATGCATGAAAACAACCCAACAAGAGATCTTGAGTTCTAGCTGCTTTATGCAATTATCACTAAGAGCGGTTTTTTTAACCGCCTGTTTGTCATCTCCCACCTCCGTGATTACTAACGGCCTTTAAAGTTTGTCACCTCTAAAGGTCCTCACGAATAATAAGTTACTACAGCACCTTGTGCGTCTTGAATTGAAGAGGTATTAGCAACATGACCAAATTCCTCTCTATCTATATTCTATACCTTATGTCAAAGGCTATAAATTGGTTATTTAGCTTTATAACCGGAATTTAGCCTTATCTGTAAAGATATTTTTAAAAGAAAGCTTAGTTCTTTAATAAAGCTCTTTGTTATGTTGTTGGAGACCTTTCAAGAGTTTTTTATAAGCATAGTTTTATAAAAAGACTACCTTTAAGAAAAAAACCAAAACTCCTTTTTAGGTTTTAGTGGAGTTTTGGTTTTTATTTTAATGAGCATATAGTTTTTGTATGCTATTAATTGCCCGACCTTTTTTATGTCTCAATTCCGCAGATGCGTCTTCCTCACCTTTTAGATACTCTACCATTAGAAGACCTTCTTCTTGACATATTTTATCATGTTCATAAAATAGTTCTCTGAGGGCAAAAAGAGCAAATTTAACCATTCTAAAACTACCATATGCCCTGGCTGATTCACCTTCCATCTTTTCTACAGCTACACTATAACCATCTTTTATGCTTTGAATAATATCCTTTAGGTTATTAGAAGGTGTAAAAACAATAGAATAATACCAGCCAAATAATTGCCCATTTTCGCAACCGTGTGCATCTGATACACCAACAACAGGTATTTTTCTGCCTTTAGCTCTTTCTTCATGATAACGAGCAACTTGTAAAGTGTTAGAATCCACTTGATATTTATAATAACCACCAATTACTTCCAAAGCATCAAAAGGTTGTGTTTCGAAAAGATAATCCGTTAGTCGCCCGGCAGGAGAATATCCGGAATAGATCAACCAATACGGATGACAAAATATCCCCAATCCACCAGCTTTACGAATATTATCAAAAACCCACAGACAGGAAGCGTATTGATATTTATTAACGCCGTGGGGTATTGCACCTAAGCCTTGCATAATCTCCTCGATTTCTTTTTGATACTTAGAGTAGTTATCACCTGTAAAAAGCTCGTTAACGCTAAAGCTGCCTCCAAAGTTAACTATATGGACTGGATTGTTGGGTGCATGTACTTCTTCGCCTCTAAAGATTTTAAGATCAATATCGTCTAGTCTAAAAGCTTCTTGAGCCTTGATAGATGGTGTATATTTGCCATGATCGGTTAAAGCCATAAAATCAAGACCGATTTTCCTACAACTGGCTGCCACAAAAGCAGGTGGCTCTTTCCCATCGGAACAATTAGAATGCATATGCAGATCGCCTTTTAATGGAAGACGTTCAAAGAGATCCTCTTTTAGAGAGTAAACTGAAAATGCTCCTACAAGCTTTTTTTCTCCTTCTTTTTCTCGCAAATATATAATTTGTTCTTGCTCATCTTCAAAGGAATAATCAAAAACAAAACAACCGTGCTCAGGTTTTATCGTTTTTACTCCAACTGTTTTTAAAATAACCTCTACATCAAAGCTGCTTGGAATAGTAAACTCCCCATTTCTACTGCGATGCTCCATCGGTACTACTCCAACTTCGTAGAATGCATCTTTATTAATCTGGTAATAATCGAATAAAGGTTCAATAACAATTTTTGATACTTGGTTACAAGGGACTACTCTTGGATGTACACGAAAATATAGTTGTTCCGGACGCATACAATTATCATTCCTTTCAACCCTTTTAACAGTAAATGGTAGGTATTATTTTCATTTACTAACTTTCATTTCGTATTTAAATCCAATACTCCTGCCATAATTCTCTCCATTGGCCAAACTACCCTATAAAGCTTATAATATATTTAAGTCTATAAGGTGTACTTAAAGGAGGCTAGATAGATGCAAATTAGAAAAATCCTTATTGTCATTTTCGTTCTTGCTCTTATCTTATCTTTTACCTTTCTAATTGGCGGCTGTTTTGGCAAAAAAGAAGCTAATCAAGCTATAGATATCAAATTAAGAGTGTATGCTTTTGGACCTAGATCAGAAGAACTCTATTTAGAAAATGTATTAGAAGATTTTACTGAAAAACAAAAAGACCTTCAGGCTGATCTTAGAGTGGCACCGCTTCCACCTCCAGAACAACAGACCGGTGATTTCGTTTCTGGCTATGAATATCTTTTGTTAGCTGACTTTGCAGCTTCAGATCCCCCCGATGTTTTTTTCTTAACTAAAGGCAGGATACCTGCTTATATTGAAAACAAAGCCCTTTTAGAGTTAAGTCCTTATCTTTCTAAAAACGACAAGAAGTTGTTTCATCTTCCAAATAACGAACCTATATACGCATTACCTTATTTTCAAGAAATTCAGTTAGCCGCTGCATTTAGTACCAAAAACCCAGAAAAAGCTTCAGAACTTCTTTTATGTATTGCTAAAAAACGCCTTGAAAAAGAAACTAAAGAAGCTGAAGAGGCTCTTAAAAAGCTTCAACATGCAACTGAAGAAGGTGCCGGTATACTGGATAGACCTGATATGGTATATGATATTTGGAACAATCTGGCGCTTTCTTATCAAAACAAGGAGATTCTGCTTGATGAAGATTCAAAGCAAGGTGATGAATACCTTATCTCCCATGAGCAAGCATATCGCTATCCTTATATGATGTTACAATTTAGTACCAATAAAGATAATAAAAAACCCCAGGTTACTTTAGTCATAAATGAGCAATATATTGAAAACCCCATTTTACGCAGGAATATCTCCCACGCATTAATAGTTTTAATTCGTTCAATTCATAAGGACATTGACGGAGATAAAGCTCAAGCCATACTAACTGAAATTGGCCTAGCTAAAGATGCTTCGGATCTGTTGCGGTTAAAAGCTGGCAAAAGCACTCAGTACAGCAATTACGAGTTCCAAGCTTTAGGAGATTATGTCAGTTTGGGTTTAAGAGTAACTCGCTTGTAAAAAATATTACCACCTGTTAATATTATTAAAATTAACAGGTGGCTTTTTTAAATCTACTCTTTGATTATATATTTTTCAAAGATAAAGTCCTCAATATATAAGAAGTAGGCATTTATTGGATGTCTAAACAACCAACCAAAGACTATCGCCATAAAAATTAAGCCCCATATATTAAAATGCGTTTTTAACATTAGGCAAAATAAGAAAATGCTAACTACTACCCATATTACTATATTTTGAGAATACAACTTTTTAGCAACTTTTCCCCAGGTACTCCTTGAGTAGCCTAATTTTCTTAAGCTGACCATACAAGCTCCCATAATACTGCTAATCATAGTTGCATAAAACACAAAAAGAAGCCACTTTTGCCACTTGCCAGCGAAAAAGCGTTCCATAATTATTAACTCATCGGCAATATTTTTATGAGCAAAAACAGCGACTAGAGAATGATATAAAACCGGGAAAAACAATACAATTAAAACCAGTAATACAGGTAGTATAACCATTAATGCACCTGTGAAAAAACCCAGTAGTAAAGTAGAACGATAGCTCATCTTTTCACAAGCCCTATGCTTAGATAAGACCTCTTTTTCTAGAGGTGTTAACTGTTTATTCATAGCTTAAATCTCCTTTCCCTTATACTTTAGTTTTCATTACTATAACTAATTACGCTTTTTCTTCCTTCTTCTTATTTCTTTCTTTGATTAAGGAACGATTTTATAACTAACTAGTATATAATTGTTAGTTTTCTTATTTTGGGTCATCCTAAACTTAATACTAATAGCGGGGTGATATCTTGCCTCAAGGATTAATCGTTTTTTTACGGGCTACTTTCGCCTTTTTTGCTTTATTACTCTTAACTAGAGTGATGGGAAAACGTCAGCTTTCACAGCTTACATTCTTTGATTACGTAAATGGGATCAGCATCGGTAGTATGGCAGCTACTCTCGCGGTTGATTTAACTACCGAATCAATTCCTACCTTAGTAGGGCTTCTCACCTGGTCCTTATGGGTTATGGTCTTAGCTGTTTTAAGTATTAAAAGCCGTCTTTTAAGGAGATTAATTGACGGAAAACCAACTATTGCCATTCAAAACGGTAAGATCTTAGAAGATAACCTCCATAAATATGGTTTTAACATTGATGATCTACGCATGCTTTTAAGACAAAAGGACGTGTTTAACTTAAGTGAAGTTGAATACCTTCTTTTGGAAGCTGATGGACAGGTTTCTGTTTTGAAAAAATCACAAAATCAACCCGTAACACCATCTGATTTAAATATTCCCACTAACTACAAAGGACTGGCAGTTGACATAATTAGTGGTGGGAAGATAATAACTGAAAACCTTGCCCTTTTGGGACTTTCCGAAGAATGGCTTGTAAATACATTAGCCGAAAGAAACTTAGACCTTAAAGATATCTTTTATGCCGAGTTAGAATCGAGCGGTGATTTTTTTATTGATGTTTACCAAGATCCACATTCCAGAAAGGAACTAACAAATGGCTAAAAACTACTGGAGTATTGCTGGTATCTTTCTTACCATTGTCTTAGTTGTTACTTTACTTGAATGGTTGCCAAAATCAAGGTTTTCCCATACTCTTGACAGTTTAATTGCAGCCATCGAAGCTGAATCATTTGAAAAAGCCCAAAGCATTTGGGAAAGTTTAGCAACCTTTTGGAAAAAACGCCGCGTTTTTATCGCTTTTGAAAATGGTATGGACCTAATAAAAGATATAGATATCGGTATTAGGAAAGTAAAGTTTTTTATAGATATCAAAGATAAAAACAATGCTCTTTTAGAAGCTAAACTGCTTGGCTACTACTGGCATGAAATTGGCGAATAGCTCTTTATGGTGAATAGTTCACCGTTAATCTTCATCGATAAACAACTTCTAACATGACCACTTGGTTTTAATATTTAAGCTGTATCCTTATTTTTCTCTAATCGCTTTATAAGCGAGCTTCATTTACTACCTTCTAACCTCGCTTTCAATTTATCACATCATTTAGTTTCATCAAAAAAGGTCTTGAGTTAAAAACCCAAGACCTTTACTTCTTAATCGTTGTATTTTTTTCCTTCTTTATTTAATTTGCTTAGATAACGCTGATACTCAACTTTTCTCCTCGACATTTCTTTGTTCATTTCGCTCGCAGCGTTTAGAGCCGCTTCTGCAGGAGTTCTTTTATTTAACAGTACTTCGTGAAGAGCAAATTGAATAAATCTAATTAAAACACCGGATGTTGGAGCGTAAGGTACTGCATAGGATTCGTGAATCTGTTTGTAAAGAGTATCTCTGACTAAAGGTGAGAGACTCTGAAGATTAGCCAAAGCTTTCTTTGCAGTTGGCACCTGCATAAACCCTTTGATCTCTCTCATAACCTGCTCAACATATTGCTGCTGTGTTTCCTCATTACAAAACCATTTGATAAACTCCCAACTCGCTTGGGGATCTTTAGCTGTTTTAGGAATGGCAAAAGCTGTAGAACCTGTAAAGGTACCGTGATTAACCTCACCAGTTGCTCTTTTTACTCCGGGTATAAGACCGGGTTCCCATTTACCCTGGAGTTCTGGAGCTGCAACCTCTAAATTACTTAAAAGCCAGTAACCATCTATATCCATTAGCCACTCGCCTCTTTTAAAAGGCTCAAAACCAGGACCTGATTGAGGGAATTTATGTTTAGTATATAGTTCCGTATACTCTTTAAAACCCGTAATAGATTCTTTGCGATCAAAGGCGCTAGTAAAGCCGCCTTGGCCATAAAACTGACCACCGTGTTGAGTAACTAAAGTATAGATACCCCATTCAGGGGCATAGTTAGGATTGCCATAATCAAAAGCCATTTCCCTACCTTTAGCTTTTATTTTAGGTAACATCGTATAAAGTTCAGCCCAGGTATTAGGTATACCCATTCCCATTTCTCTTAAGATATCTGTTCTATACGCAGCTGTCATCACACTGACATTTTGGGGTACGCCAAAGCGTGTACCTTCCCATTTTAATGGACCGGTAATTGTAGCAAACAATTGAGCTTCTAAATTAATATATTCATCTCCAAATTTTTCTCTTAAATCATAGACTGAGCCTCTAAGACCCCATTCTAAAACACCACTTGTACCACCGCTTAAAACATCAGGAGCATCTCCTGCTACCAGTGCTAAAAAAACTTTATTGCCATCTGTCCAGGCTAGTGGCGTTATTCTAACTTCAATTCCGGTTTTGGGAGTGAAATCTTTTTCAACCATACATGTTACAACTTTAGCCATCTCATTGGAAAACCCGTAAAGCCAAACATCAATCTTTTTAGCACAAACACTAAGGGAGATAGTCAGAATAAAAACAATTAACCAACCTTTTTTCACATGGACACCTCCACAACTTTCCTTATTAAATAATTAGCCCTAGTTGTATTTATTCCTTCCACTAGAATAACAGTGTGGTTTTACTACATAAACCTTGGGCAACTTGATACCAATGATTACATATCATAATAGCAAAACAGCGATACTAAATTTGTATAATACATAAGGAGGGAATTTAATGTCTGAGCTTAGGATTTTTGGCCAGAGTTTACCTGATATATTTGAAAGATTTAGAAGCGACTACTTCCCACTCAAAGATCTCTACCTATATCCTCCCCTTGATATTACCGAAACGGAGACTGATTTAGTAATCAAAGCTGAAGTCCCCGGCATAAACGCGGCTGATTTAGAAATCTATTTAAGTGAAAATGGTATTTTATTAAAAGGTAAAAGCTCTGAAACTTTAGAAACTACCGATAAGGGCTATAAAAGATTTGAAAGAAGAAGTGGTTCTTTCGAAAGAAGCATTAGTTACCCTACTCCTGTTCTTTTTGAACAGGCTCACGCTTCATTAAATAACGGTCTTTTAGAGTTGCGAGTTCCCAAAGACCTAACCAAGACACCTAAAGTCAAAAAGCTAACTGTTCAAACTGATAATAAGCAGTAAATTTTAACAGCGCTTGCTTAAAAACAAGCGCTGTTATTTAGATATTTTTAGCCTTGCCAATGAAAATAAAGTGCCCTGTCATACTTAGATGTTACATCTTTTAGTAATAAATTGCCTTTCCAGGTTATCTCCAAAGAAGGCCAAACATTATAATTTTTTAGTTTTTTTAAAGTATGTATAACAAAATTAGGCTCTTTTTTTAACAAATTGTTATACACCATAGGTGAAAGTGAATCAACAACACTGGCAAGCAATTCGGGATCTTGTCCTGTAACCTTAATAGTTTTAGAATCGATAAAAGGAACTAAATGGATAGTAATTGGTAGATCTGTTAGCTTTGCTTTTACTTCTTTGGCCATCTGACAAATAATATCAGTCCTATCTTTTAAACTGCTGCAACTTTGACAGTTACATGTTTGGAGTATCATTTTCTCATCAAGTTTTTCCCAAAAAAGTGGGAAACGAAAAAAATCCAAACCAATAAAATCCGGGTTTATTTCGTCAACAGCTTCTTCTAATATAGCGAGTCTTTCTTCAAATAACCCTGGGTAAATTGGACATAACGGTTTATACCATGAAGAACTAGGCCAATTACAACCATGAATTTTAGCTCTTTTTTCAGGATTATTTTCCCAAACCTCCGGTGCATAGAAAAAAGGTGCGATCAAACCTAATTCTAATTGTTCTTTTTCCAACTCTTTTTTTAAATCTAAAAGCGAAAAACCCGAATACTCTAAATATGAACTTGGAAAGTTTGCCTTTAGGTTGTAAGTCAAAGGAACTGCTAGACCCTGAAAATCATCCCTTTTTGCTTTTAAAACAATCTCCTTTATCTCCATCTTCTTTTCCGGATAAAACTTACCTATGCTTTTCACCTATTAACACCTCCTTAATAAGCACTTTAGATCCAGAACTATAATTTCGTCTCGTTATAATTTTATAACCTAGCAGACCTCTAAAACAAGCATCATCAACGAATAAAAACAATTTACCTGGTAACACTCACTATACGCAGCTAGAGACCGTAATCTCTTTTACCTGTTTTTATAAGAACGTACAAGACTAACCTAAGCATCTTAGTGCACTAAAAATTGTTTTTTGAAAAACCAAGATAGATTATCCTTTGAGTTTGCTACACTAGCAGTAGGAGGGCTACGCAGTAGCGATTGGACGTAGCATCTTATAAATCATATACAATAAGTTGAAAAAGTTAACCCTACCTAGTTTCTTGTTTGTTTAACCTAACCTTAGGATGTAGTGGTATTTTTTACCATCATTAGATTAGGCCAAATTGTTTTCAGAGCGGTATTTTTTACGTTAGGTAAAAAATCCAAGATCCCTTTTCATAAAATGTTAGCTGTACTACATAGATCAGCCTATTGATTTAAAATTATGTAAGGCCGCTATAGCGGCCTTACAAGAGAAAAAGATGTAAAAGGAGCTGACAAGAAACCAGAATGATAATTTTTGTTTACTTCAATGTACTTATTATCTCTTTTTTATTTTTAACATAAGTTTACTTTTTCCATAAAGTTGACATTGGTTATTATCTAAAAGTACGTTAAGCTAATAAATCTTGTCTTTTTAAGTTAAAGTCTACTTAAATTAGCGTTAATTTCGTATGACCACATGGTCTTTTTGCCTCTGATGATGTTGAACTAGTATAAAGCTAGTTATTTTTCAAATAAAGATTATCTAAAAACAACCAAATGGTTTTAAAAGTACCTATATCTGGCCTATAAAGGCTGGCATTGGCCAGAGATCCCTTAGCTATTTAAGTCATTTAACTTTAATATCTCTTCACTTTCTTTTTGATTTTCATTTAGATTAAAAGATTTTTTCAACCTGTTTATCTTATCTAGATATAACCTTAAATCCTGTTCTATATTGTTTAAGGTATCTAAATCCCATCCTGAAAGCTGAGTCAGATAAGCTTCTTTTAATAAAGAAACTGTTCTTTCACTGTTTTGATTTAAATTTGGAAGAACTTTGCCTTCAATGATATTTTTCCATATTTCGTCACGAGCTAGGTTCACAGCTGACCTTAATTTTACAACAAAATCTCGGCGATCTCGATCTGCTTGCCAAGCTTTTGACATCATACCTGCTAAACCACCGGTAATGGCTAAAGGTGGAATATAAGTAGCCAGTGCCGTACCAATGGAAAGATAAGTTGCTGCAGGACCTATAAAAGTAGTATATGAAGCAAGTCCAATACCAAAAGCTGTGCCAATAAATAAACCATGACTTAAGCCGTCGATAGCTGCAACATCTGCGTTCAATTCGGTCTTTTTTAAATTTCCCGTAACTGCAAAACGATCAAGACGATCAAACTCATCTAACATACGTAATTTAGAATCCTGAATATCTTTAGCTGCATCCCACCATTCGGTAGAATACATAGTAGAGATTACCTTTTCTGTACTTTCCCACCAGTCTTTAATTACAATTGGTCCAAATGAATTGTTTATCTCTTGAATTAAGTTAATTTTCTCTTCAGCAGTTGAAGCTAGAGAAAACTTTTGAATCCTTTCATCTAACTGGTTTAGCTCTTCAGCAAAAAGTGTATCAAAAACCTGCACTCTAAGATAACTCTCTATCCTGTGTTCGATCTCTGAAGCCTTTAATTCAAGTTCTTTTTTATAAATTGCTAATTCACTTAAAATTAGATCTAGGCTTTCTAGAAAGCTTTGATGTATGGTAATGAATTTTTCCAAAAGAGCAGCAGTTGAGGTTGTTAGGCTATCTTCTTTAACTTGCCACGCTTTATAACCTATCTCTTCTCTAATGTATATAAGTAATTGTTCTAAACCACTTTCTTGAACCAGTCTTATATTATTATCTCTAACTCCCTGCCAGGCTTTTTTGGCACTTAAACAAAATATTTCTTTTAAATAGAGACCCATCTCATTTTGAACATATTGTTTAAGACGTTCTTTACTGCCATCGACTTGATCTATGCGATTAATAATACCAACTACTGGTTTTCCTAAACCAGAGACCTCGGTAAGTTCATCTAAGATATCTGTTTGTCCTAAGTGATGAGCATTTAAAACCCATAAAACTAAATCTGCTTCCTTGACATAATTTTTCGCTGCAGCACAGTTTTGAGCGGTAACACTTAAAATACCTGGTGTATCTACAAGAGTAAACTCTTTTAAAGCCTCAAGGGGTAAGAAAAAATTGACTATAACTGAACCTTTAAAATAGTCCCTTTGACCTCGATTAAAGTTTAAGATAGCAGAAATTTTTTCAGCATCTCCACTAGCTATTTCTTTACCATCTTTTTTAATAACACCATAAGGTTTTTCCGCATAGCTGATCTCTATAATTGCTGCTGTAGTTTCTAAAACATCGGTAGGTGATATCTCTGCACCAACTATCGAATTTAATATAGTTGATTTGCCAGCCTTGACCTCTCCCATAATAACAATTTTAAGAGGCTTATTTAGATTATTAATTAAAATTTCTAATATTGATAAGCACTGAGATGTCTCGGTAACTGTTTGTTTTTCGCTAAGCTTTTGAAAACTATCTTCTAAAAATGGGCTTTCTTGTATAAGTTCTCTTAAGTTATTTAACTCTTGCGACCAGTTCATCTTACCTCACCCCCCAAGATTGTACTTTTCAGATCAACAACTACAGACATATCCTCATTTAATAGCTCAACTAACTTCTCTAAAACAATTATAACTTCATCTGTCTTTTCAAAAGGTCCGTGTAAAAATGTATAAGTTTCTGTACGGATATGATTAATTTGCTTAGCAATGGTCTCTAAACCGTCTGCTAGACTTTTAGTTAACTCTTCTTCAGCTTTTTTTACTACAAGATCAAGGTATCTCTCTAATTCACTACGTAATTTTGGCAGTTGGTAAAAGTTAACATATGCTTGTCTTAAGAGTCCTGTCAGTCCTGTCACACCGGTTATTACTAAACCGAGAGGTCCTAATAGCAGGCCACTTGCTGCAAAAGTAAGCACAGATGCCAAAGCAAATTCCTCATCACCTGTAAAAGATGATACTGCAAGTTTATCTTCAGTTTGTATCTGTTTATATACTAGTAATACACTTTTTAAACTTAAGTTTTCAAACTCTCTAAAGACAGATTTTTTTATTAAGAGTCGACCGGTACGTTCAAGTGCTTCAATTGAACGATATTGAAAAGAATTGAGTTGACTGATAAAGTAACTTTCTCTAAAGATTGCTTCTCTTAATATTTTTTCTTTAACTTTAGTTTTATTGTTGGGCTGTAGAAGAATCTCTGCATTTTTGCCAATATTTGCTTTGATATCTTTTTTATAATTTGTCAATATTACGCGGAGTTCCTCACTAAAACTTTCTTGCAATTTAAAAAGTGCTTGATCGGTTTGAGTTTGCAATTCCTTATAATGGTTATAGTCCTTTTTTAGTCTTTTTAGATATTCCTTAATCGTTTGTAAAAGAGAAGATTGAATTAATTTCAAGCCATCTACTGCACTTTGGTATTTACAAGCTGAAGCTTGTGCCAAAAAAAGATCCTCGATTTCATTGTAAAGCGCAGTTAAGCCACTCTTTTCAATTAGGTTGGCATCGTTTTTTAGTACACCTCTTTCAGCCATTTTGGCTGAAAGAGGTACCAATGAGCGAAAGGTACCCTTAAACAGTGTCTCTGCTTCTTGCAATACTCTCCTAACAGGGTCATCACCTTCGGTTTCAATCAAGTCGATACGATTCAATACACCTATAATATTTTGAGGCTTTGAGCTAACCTTTTTAAGAGCAGCGTTTAACTCATCTAGCATCTGTTTTGAGCTTTGGGCAGAAATCTTTGTCGCATCGAGTAGCCATAAAACCCCATGTGCTTTGTGATAATACTGTCTGATGTCTTCTTTATTTTCAAGCCCGGGAGTATCCTGATAGAGCCCGGGAGTATCCACAATGCGAAATTTAGCTAGAAAAGGGCTGCTTTGGCAAGGCCATTTAACCTCTGTGATATTGGATATGTACAGATGTTTTTTAGCTAAAGCTTTTTTTAACTCTTCTTTCTCCTGGAGATTATCAAGATAAGGAAGCATTTTATGAAATTCACTAGTTACTAACTTTTCTGTCTCTAAGCGTTTATCTTCTTCTTCTTTGACAATTTGTTTGGCTTTTTCCAGGGAAACAATTTCTGTTTCACCACTTAAATAGCGTATTATCGCCTGGTTAGAATAACTTTCTTCGTAAATATCAATTTTCCAGGTTTTTGGTAAAATATCCACTTCAGCTACTTTAGAACCGGCCAAGGCATTTACTAAAGTTGATTTGCCATATTTACCCATACCAACAACAAAAATTAAAAATTTTTCTTTAAGTTCTAAGGCTAACTTTTCAAGCTCATTGGCCTTTGTTTTTATTTCCTCTGTTAAAAAGCCTAGCATCTCAGCGTTGGAATAGATGGTTAACTCTTTTACTAAAAGGAGAAGATTATTGCTTTTGTTTGTAAGTGTTTCTTCTAAAGCTTTGATTTCTTTGGTATATACTCTAGTGGAAAAGCGTCTAAAAAGTCGTACCAAGCTAAGTAAAGATTTTTCATTTAAGTCTATATTTTCAGGAGCCAATTAGCTCACCCTCTTTAGAGAAACAATAACCATACTAGAAGTGTCACTGCTGCAGTACCTAAGATAAAAACTGCAATGGTTAAAACATCAAGTTTTTTAAGCATATCATTTTGCTTTGTTTTTATAATTTTTAGTTCATTAATATCTTGTTCATTACATCTTATAAACTGTGTTTTTAGATCAGCTAACTCTATTACTAAGGTGTTTATCTCTGCCTTAAGCAGGTTAAAGTTATTTTCAAACAAACTCTTAACTATTTCATTTATTTCCATTAGTTTGGTTATCTGCAAAGCCAGTTGTCTTTCGGTTTCCGAAAGAGCTTTTTTTACATTTTGTTCTTTTTGATTCATTTCATTTACAAACTCAGCATAACAAGCTCTAAGTTTTTCAACCGCTTCAATAAGCTTTTCATTAGATTTTTTGTTTTCATAAAGGAGCTGTTCTTCAATTTGTAAAAAGACTTGCTTAATTGAGTAAAGTTCTTTTTGATTTTGCATTAAAACTCGTTGGTATTCGTTTGTACGTTGCTCTATTTGAGCTGTTAAAACAGAAAACTTTTTAATATTGAGACTTATCTCTGTCAATTTATCTGGCAAGGTTGCCGTTTCGGAAAGGTTTTTTAGACTCTGTTCGAGTCTTTCTGTTTGTCGAAATAGCTCTCTGATTTCCACACGATTATTTGCCAGAGCTAAAAGTGCGTTTTCAAGAGACTGAGAAGTTTTTCTAATCATATTATTGAGAATTAGAACATTTTCTTGAAATAATTTTTCTAGGTTGTTTATTTTTTCCTGAGCTTTAAAAGTCCAATGTTCTACTTCTTCTCTAAAAGCTGGTGTTACCGTATTGGCCATAACTTCGCTGGAAATTATATTTACTATTTCTGTAAACTCTGCCAGGATTTGTTGCTCGATATCCGGCATAAATTACCACCCCTTAATTCCTAGATTCCTGGGGTTGAATTAATTAAAACCAATGAACCTTCTTGAATTGAACACAACTCTTTATATTAATCGTCCCCTTTATAGATTTTATTAAGAATTATACTCGATGTTAATTCCCTGTTATCTTCCAGCACCTTGGAATTTGACCGTTTCTAAGCTTGAGTTAACCTGTTTTAGACCATGTCTGTAAATTTAACTGGCTATTTAATTAGTTATTCTCTGTATGCGTTAAAAAGTTCTTTTATCGTATTTTGTAAGATTTGATTTCCACCATGAACATAGGGTATAAGCGGTCTATTTTTAGTATCATAAAGGTCAAAATAAAGTGGTTTAGAAGTAGTATCGCTAATTGTCAATCTAACAAATTGACCATTTATTAGACCTTTGTTCTCTACCTCAAATCCTTTTTCTTGTAATAATCGGGAAAAATCCATTGCTAGTTTTTCTGCTTGTGGTAGTAAATTCTTATGGGGTTTGTTTCTTGCTGCTTCTTTGGCTAATGTATCGGCCCTCTCATTCCATTTATTCCCAGTGTGAGCTGCTATTTTAACCCAATTAATCTTAATCCCTAAACGTTTAGTTTCTGACTGGTAAAACCTGGCAAGTTCATTTTCAGCTTGCCACTCATTAGTAGCAAAACTTTTAACACCTGCATAATCGTAGCAGATAGTTAAAGTTTGATAGCCGTTTTTTACTGCCCATTTCATAGCTTCTAATGCAGCTTTTAATTCTCCGCCAATTTGATGATAGGTAGAATCTTTTGCTTCTAGAGTGCCATTTAATTCTTCGATCACTTGATTGTCTTTAAGCAAAACAACGCCATAAGCAGCTGTACCATTGAGATAAGAACCGTCTACATAAGCTACAAGTCCCTTGTCAATATTACTACCGGAAAACTGTTTCTCAATCTTCGCTTTTAATTCAACATCTTCTAGGTTAAGAAAACGCAACCGAAAACTACTTTTTCTTACTGAATAATAAACTATAGCCTTTCCTTTTTTAATATCTGTCTGATAAACTATGACCTGCGCTTGATAATCTCTGGTTTTCTCCGCATTTAAAACTAATTTAATCTGGTCTTTGTATAAAGCTTGGTTAGCTTCGTTAAGCTTTTTTTCAATCTCTTTTTCACCGATAAAAGCCAATCTTCTCTCTCCTCGTACATTAATATAGATGTCTCTCAGGTGATATTTGCTACTGTTTTACCTTGTAGGCATACAAACACCTCTAAACATCAAGCTATCTGGTAAAAGATACCTTTGTGTAAGCCTCATTAGCGACTAAGTCCAAAGGAATACATTCAGATGCTAAGCAAAACATACAATGCTTAATAGTTGTGTACTTAATGTTTAGTTATTAGTTATTAAAGATTAATTTAAGCTCTTAACTTTTTTAAACTTTTTTATGTTTAATTCACTTCTCATATAAGGTCTTATTGATATGCTATTGTTTTACTATTTTCTTACTCTCAAGATCTCCTAATAATTTTTCAGATTTTGTTTAGCTGATCGTCTTTAAAAACTTTCTCTGAATATCCAAACCCTTCCTGCTCTTATTTCAGAATAGTATCTAAGGATTACTATTAGTTATATTCTATTATTAAACTAAGTTTTTACTTCAACTAAAAGATAAGCACCCCGAATAATTTGTAGCTTTTAAAAACGGGTAGGTGACAGCTATGTGATCAGCCTAGCTGTTTTCCTCTCTCAAAACGGTACATACGGGCCATGTATACCGCTTCTGATAAACCTTAGTCATACTTCCTAGTATTGATGCAAAGTACCGACTTAAATTTTGACCAAGTCTACCAGCTCCATTGCTTCAAACAACCTATTTAGTAAAGCCATATAACTAATTTTCTCAAATGGTCCTTTGTAACCCCTCCGCCTTAATTGTTTATGGAGAGGTTTCCATCTCTTCCATTCCTTCATTTTCTTCATCCGCAGTCGTCTGTGTAGCCATTCCATCAATGCTCCCATGTGTCTCTTGCAGTTAGCCATGATGAGCCACCTTCGTTTTCTCCCTGTTTACCTTGAGAAATAGCCTTCCCTCGATA
>DAIMKF010000028.1:0-24499 GCA_036721855.1 Bacillota bacterium
ATATGGTACCCTCAACGGGATTTGAACCCGTGCCTTTGCCGTGAAAGGGCAATGTCCTAGGCCACTAGACGATGAGGGCTTTATTGGTGGGCCCGGTAGGATTCGAACCTACAACCAACCGGTTATGAGCCGGGGGCTCTGACCGTTGAGCTACGGGCCCTTTTTGGCTCCCCAGGCAGGGCTCGAACCTGCAACAACCCGGTTAACAGCCGGGTGCTCTACCATTGAGCTACTGAGGAGTATCATCAGCAAAGCCATCAAGTGTTATTATACTTCAGGACTCGTTAGAAATCAAGCATTAATCCAGATAATCTTTAAGTTTTTTACTACGAGTAGGATGTCTTAGTTTTCGTAGAGCTTTAGCTTCAATCTGCCTAATTCTTTCACGAGTAACACCGAACTCTTTGCCAACTTCTTCTAGAGTTCTGGCTCTGCCATCTTCTAGACCAAAGCGTAGTTTAAGCACCTTCTGTTCTCTGGGAGTTAGAGATGTTAAGACTTCTTCTAATTGCTCCCTTAATAATTGAAAAGAAGCTACTTCAGCAGGTGCAGGAGCATCTTCATCAGGAATAAAATCACCTAGATGGCTATCTTCTTCTTCACCAATTGGTGTAGCTAAAGAAACAGGTTCCTGAGCTATTCGCAGAATTTCGCGAACTTTCTCCGGAGGTATACCCATTTCCTCACCAATCTCCTCAGGTAGTGGATCTCTCCCTAATTCTTGTAATAGTTGTCTTTGTACTCTAACAAGTTTATTAATCGTTTCCACCATATGCACTGGTATACGGATTGTGCGTGCTTGATCAGCTATAGCTCTAGTTATGGCCTGCCTAATCCACCAGGTAGCATAGGTGCTAAACTTAAACCCCTTAGAATAGTCGAACTTCTCTACAGCTTTAATAAGACCAAGGTTACCTTCTTGAATTAAATCTAAAAAGAGCATACCTCGCCCAACATATCTTTTGGCAATTGAAACAACAAGTCTTAAATTAGCCTCTGTTAAGCGTCTTTTAGCTTCTTCATCACCTTGTTCAATTTTCTTAGCTAGATCGACCTCTTCTTCTGGGGTAAGGAGGGGAACACGTCCTATCTCTTTGAGGTACATGCGAACCGGATCATCAAGTGCTATACCTTCAAGAATATTGACTTCAAAATCCGTGTTGTCATTTGAATCCCTGTCTATAGAAGAATCTGCATCTATGATATCAATACCCATTTGGGCAAAACTCTCATAAACATCATCGATTTGCTCTTCAGACATCTCTACATCCTCAAGAGCATCCATGATCTCTTTATATGACAGAGAACCTTGCTTCTTACCGCGTTCCATCAAATTCTTCACTTTTTGAAATGCACGTACTTCAACTTGTTCAAAAGCTTTACCGTTTGATTCCCTATCCTTTTTTTTCACTTACTATCCCCCCCTCTCTAACCCCCTTATAGCGCGGACAAGTTTCTTGCCTTGATTGTTAGTTCCCGAAACTTTTTAAGAGCTCTAAAATAAAAATCAGGCTCCTTTGAATTCGTCACTGCCATAGAGAGTTCCTCTATCTGTCTATATATATGCCTTTTAGCTAATTTTCTCAAACAATCCTTAAAACGAAGCTCATCTATTTTATCTAATCTTTCCGCTAAGTCTCTAATAAGATCAAGATACTCGTTATTTATTGCAAGTAAAGAACCATCTGTTGGAATCAGTACTCCTTTTAAGATACTTCTAAGGCCTTCATTGTCAAGCCAATCTAAATTAAAATCTATTTTAGAGGCTTCATTAATAAAAGAAGGATCCGCAAATATTGTGGCCACAAAATCCATTTCTGCCTCATTATAAGCTTCTTCGGCAACATCAGATGCTTCTAACGAAGCTACCCTATTATTATATCTAGTCCTAGTTCTTTCATACTCTTTGCATGTTTTCTGCAGTACTTCGGTCTCTACAGCTGAGTAGCTTAAATTAGTGATTGCCACAAGTTGCTGCAGATATTCTTCCTGTAAAGCTTTTGAAGGTATAGCGTTGATTAAAGGAGCAATCCCCCTTAAAAGTTTGGTTTTTTCACCGACTTCATTTAAATTTACTGTCGTTGCAGCTTGTCTAATAGTTCTATTAAGATAATTCTCAGCAGTTGCTAAAGCGTTTTTGAGACTTTCCAGTCCTAACTTTCGCAAAACATCATCAGGATCAAAACCTTTAGGAAAATCAGCCGCTACTACTTCAAAACCATGCTTAAGAAGCATCATCACTCCTCGACGATTAGCCATCTGACCAGCAGCATCGGCATCATAAGCGAGAACAACTCTGTCTATCTGTTTTTCAAAAAGTGCAATCTGTTCTTCACTTAATGCCGTTCCCATTGAGGCTACAACATTACTAATACCTGCCTCATGGCAGGCAATCACATCCAAATAACCTTCAACCAAGATCAAGCTTTTTAATCGGCGAGCAGATTCCTTAGCTAAATGCCAGCCGTATAAAACTTCTTTTTTATGAAATAACAAACCCTCGGGAGAATTAAGGTATTTGGGTTTGTCATCACCTAGTGAACGTGCGCCAAAAGCTATTACCCTACCGACAGAATCAAAGATAGGAAAGATCGCTCTATTACGAAAACGATCATAATAACCTGTATTGTTACGCCTCTTTTGAATCAAGCCACAATCTAGCAACTCCTGTGTAGTTCCATTAAGAACAGCTTGCAATGTTTCCCAACTGTCCGGAGCATAACCAAGGCGAAAAGCAGCAATACTTTCTGGTTTAAGTCCGCGTTTCATAAAATACCCTTCTGCTTTTGATTTGATTAGTTTGGCCCGGTAAAATTGACAGGTTTGCTCCATTATCTCTAGCAGTTTTTTATGAGGACTTTCTTCCTGCCTTCCATCTAAAACAATACCTGCCTCCGCAGCTAGCTTAGCAAGCGCCTGGTTGAAATCCAAGCTTTCCATATGCATTACAAAGTTAAAGATATCTCCTTTAGCATGGCAACCAAAGCAATAATAAAACTGTTTTTCTGGTTCTACATTAAATG
Source organism: Bacillota bacterium (assembly GCA_036721855.1). Lineage (GTDB taxonomy): Bacteria > Bacillota > DTU065 > DTU065 > DTU065 > JAHDNZ01. The sequence continues at coordinate 3,024 of DAIMKF010000028.1, forward strand.
ATGGTGTCTTCTCATGATGAAAAGGGCAAAGACCCTTATATCCTCGACCGGTACGCTCTAAAGAGATATATCTGCCAATTACATCAACAATGTTTAGCCTGGCTTTGATCTCTTGCGTAGCAGTTTCCCAATCCATCGAGATCACCTCATATTCTTTTGTATTTCTCTAGCTTTAAGAAAATTCCTTCTTAAGCTATAAATTACGCTCTTTTGAACTTCTAGATTTAATCTAAATAGTATTTAGAGCGCAAGCCAGGGTTTGGGAACAAAAATCCTGGTAAACTCATTAACAGCAAATCTATCAGTCATACCTGCAACATAATCACAAGCAGCTCTTTCTAAACTTATCTCTGCTTGACTAATATCTAAGTGTTTAAAAAGCTCATTTGGATTTGCAAGATAATACCTATATAGAGTCTGCAACATGTTCTGTGCCTTATGTTCCTCGGCTTTGGCAAGCGAGCCTATATAGACTGTATCAAAAAGAAATTGTCTGAGCTGAATTAGTTGATTATCTAGCTTAGGTGGTAACTTAATTTCCGGTTTGCCATAATTATATTCAATTAAACCACAAAGGAGAGTGTTTATTCTTTGTGAAGAATTTCGGCCTAGTTCTTTGGCTACCTCCGGTAGATCATTCTCTGTAAGCACACCCGCTCTTATGGCATCCTCTAGATCATGATTGACATAAGCTATTTTATCAGCCAAACGCACGAGCAAGCCTTCTAAAGTAGTCGGCAGTCTCGGCCCGGTATGGCAAAGAATTCCATTTCTTACCTCTTTAGTAAGATTAAGGCCTTTATAGCTACTATTCCTTTTTTCAAGGACTTCTACAACTCTTAGGCTTTGTTCGTTGTGGTTAAAACCACCTTGGAACACTTCACTAAGTGCTGCTTCACCAGAATGTCCAAAAGGAGTATGCCCCAAATCATGGCCAAGGGCAATGGCTTCTGTTAAATCTTCATTTAAGCTCAGAGCTCTAGCTGCACTTCTTGCTATTTGAGTTACTTCTAAGGTGTGAGTAAGTCTGGTTCGATAATGATCACCTTCAGGCGATAAAAAAACCTGGGTTTTATGTTTTAACCGCCTAAATGCTTTGGAATGAATAATCCTATCCCTATCCCTTTGAAAATCTGTTCGATACGGACAAGGTTCCTCCTGAAAATCTCTGCCAGCACTTTTTTTGCTATAAGATGCATAAGGCATTAAAAGAAGCTCTTCCCTCTCTTCTAGACTTTTGCGAATATCCACCACTCTCACCACCTAATTAGAATTTTCCCTGTAAGAGTGGCAACTCCTGCCGAAAATAATAAAAGGGCAAAGACTAAATGTCTCTGCCCCTTTTTTTATTACCGTGGGTTTTTCACCGCAGCCTGAGCAGCAGCCAGTCTAGCGATGGGTACACGGAAAGGTGAGCAGCTTACATAAGTTAAACCAACATTATGGCAGAACTCAACCGTAGCTGGGTCACCACCATGTTCACCACAAATACCAAGTTTTATTCCCGGGTTAGTACTCTTGCCTTTCTCTACAGCATATTTAACTAAAGAACCTACACCTATCTGGTCTAAAGTAGCAAAGACATCACTGTCAAGCAACTTCTTTTCCATATAGTCCTTGATAAATGAACCTGCATCATCACGGCTAAACCCATATGTCATCTGAGTCAAATCGTTAGTGCCAAAGGAAAAGAAATCGGCTTCTCTGGCAATGGCATCAGCAGTTAGTGCTGCCCGAGGAACTTCAATCATTGTCCCAATCTTATAAGAGAATGAAGCCTTGTTGGCAGCTAAAGTTTCCTTAGCAACCTGTTCTATTTTCTCTTTGAGATAACGAAGTTCTTTGACATCGCCTACAAGAGGGATCATAATCTCCGGTACAATATTATAGCCTTCTTTATTCAGATCACAAGCAGCTTCCATAATGGCTTGAGCTTGCATTTCATAGATTTCAGGGTAGGTTACAGCTAAACGGCAACCCCGGTGACCAAGCATGGGGTTAAACTCTTCCAGACTATGAACCTTAGCCTTAACCTCATCAACACTACAGCCCATCTCTTTAGCCATTTGGGCTTGCTCAATATCGGTATGAGGCACAAACTCGTGTAACGGTGGATCAAGGAGACGGATTGTTACAGGTAAACCTTTCATAGCTTTAAATAGATCAATAAAGTCACTCTTTTGATATGGTAACAGTTCTTCTAGAGCACTGCGACGCTTCTCTTTTGTATCGGCAAGAATCATCTTACGTACAGAGATAATGCGGTTGTCCTTAAAAAACATATGCTCAGTGCGGCAAAGACCAATACCTTCTGCCCCAAACTCCCTGGCTCTTGACGCATCTTCAGGTGCATCGGCATTAGTTCTAATACCCATTTGGCGATATTTATCAGCCAATTCCATCAACTTAGCAAAATTACCGGTAACCTGAGGCTCAATTAAAGTAGCCTGTCCTACAAAAACTTCACCGGTTGAACCGTTTAATGAAATCCAATCGCCTTCTTTAAGTTCGGTACCGCCAACCTTAAATGACTTCTTGGCAAAATCTACCTTAATATCACCTGCACCGGAAACACAGCACTTACCCATTCCCCTGGCGACCACAGCAGCATGAGAGGTCATGCCACCTCTTGCGGTTAAAATACCTTGAGCCGAAGCCATACCGCCAATATCCTCAGGTGAGGTCTCTACTCTGACTAGAATAACCTTTTCACCTTTTTCCTGCCAAGCCTCGGCTTCTTGAGCTGTAAAGACTACTTTCCCTACAGCTGCTCCCGGAGATGCAGGGAGACCTTTTGTTAGCGATGTACCCTTAAAGTTAGGATCGATCATGGGGTGAAGTAATTGATCTAACTGCTCGGGCGCCACCCTTAAAATCGCAGTTTTCTCATCAATCAGGCCTTCTTCAACCATTTCAACCGCAATTCTTACTGCCGCAGCTGCTGTTCTTTTACCGGAACGGGTCTGAAGCATAAAAAGCTTGCCATTTTCGATGGTAAACTCTATATCTTGCATATCTTTATAGTGTTGTTCGAGTTTGTGATAGATTGCTTCAAGTTCAGCATAAATTGCCGGCATTTCCTTTTTAAGATCTTCTATCTTATGGGGCGTGCGAATACCGGCAACAACGTCTTCGCCTTGAGCTTTCATCAGGTACTCACCATAAAAATAATTCTCACCAGTGGCTGGGTTGCGAGTAAAAGCAACACCTGTGCCAGAAATATCGTTGAGGTTACCATAGACCATGGTTTGCACATTAACAGCAGTACCCCAATCACCAGGAATACCATTTAATTTACGGTATTTAATCGCGCGTTCGTTATTCCAGGAACTAAAGACTGCATTTATAGAGCCCTTTAACTGTTCCCATGGATCTTGTGGAAAATCTTTACCAGTTGCATTTTTATAGATCTCTTTGTACTTTTTGACAAGGTCCTGCAACTGCTTGGGGCTTAGTTCGCTGTCATAATGAACATTGGCTTCGTGCTTGGCTTTTTCAATGGTTGCTTCAAAAAGATCATGTTCTACACCCATAACAACATCGCCATACATTTGAATAAACCTTCTATAGCTGTCATATGCAAAACGCTCGTCTTGTTTTACAAGGCCTTTTATAGTTTCATCGGTAAGGCCAAGGTTCAAAACTGTATCCATCATACCGGGCATAGACACTCTAGCTCCTGAACGTACTGAAAATAGCAAAGGATTGTCTGGATCACCAAACTTTTTGCCCATAGCTTTTTCTACTTTGCTAATAGCTTCAGTTACCTGTTCTTCTAAGCTCTCAGGCCATTTATGATCGTTTGCATAATAAAGTGTACAAACCTCAGTGGTAATAGTAAATCCAGGTGGTACAGGAATCCCCAAATTAACCATTTCAGCAAGGTTTGCACCTTTACCACCAAGCAAGTTTTTCATATTTGCTTGACCATCAGCATGTCCATCGCCAAAGAAATAGACGTATTTTGCCATCTTTTTACCTCCTTAAAAAGAGCTTATATGCTCCGACTAATCAAAATATATTTTTTTCTTGCTCTCCAAAAAAGCGCCTTACCCCAAAGTGAAAAGGCGCCAAGGTAGAGCGGAAAAACAACTTATAGCTTAAAACATTGGTATTTTGATCAAATAGCCATTAGTAGCTATTCGTTAAATCTAATGTAAATCCTTCCAGAAAAACTAAATTTCTAGTGAACTGACTTCCTTCCAAAATTGCCAAGCTTTGGGACTTTTTTCAATCCGGGCATTCCATGCATGTCGGAGTACTTTCTCTAGTTCATTTTTATCTGTTTCCTCAAGTTTTAACTTCAAAAGTGTACGAGGATGCAATCTATTAAAACCGATTAAGATCGCTCTTGCTTTTTTACTGATGCTAATTTCATCACCTTTGCGACAATTGTCACATGTAAGGCCGCCTCCTGTAGGAGAAAATAAAAGGTCTTCTTTTAGTTCCCTACCACAACCAACACATGATTGTAGTTGTAAACCCCAGCCCAAGGTATATAAAAGACGGTACTCAAGGTACCTAAGGGCAAGATTTAAATCAGTTTTAAGTCCAATTAACTTAAACCCCACATTTATTAGCCGATAGAGTTCTATATCCGGATCCTCAGTCTCCACACTCATATCAATCAGCTCTAAAAAATAGTTGCTCGCTGCCATTTTTAGAAGATCATCACGTAGATTTTGATTACTTTCTATAATACTACCCTGGCTTAAATCTTGTAGGCCGCTTGTTCTTTCACTTAAGTAGAAGTTTCCTTTTGTAAAGGGTTGCACTAAAGCCGCCAATCTATTTTTGGGACGCCTGCACCCTTTAGCTGCGGTTCCGATTTTACCTTTTTCTTTCGTATAAAGAACTACTACTCTGTCAGCTTCCCCCATTGGACGTGTTTTTAAAACAAAACCTTCACACCAGAACAACTAATCCACCTCTTCCTTAAAAAGGTTACCTCGTTCTGGAACATTTAGCCCTAGATATTTAAAAACACTCTGGGTAGCCATGCGACCTCTGGGAGTCCTTTTTATAAATCCAAGCTGTAAAAGATAGGGCTCGTAGACATCTTCAATTGTATCAGGTTCCTCACCTAAAGATGCTGCCAGAGTATCAATTCCTACCGGCCCTCCATCGTATTTTTCCACAATTGTCTTTAGAATAACCCTGTCTAATTGGTCTAATCCCAAATCGTCTACTTCCAAAAGCGCCAAGGCTTTTTGTGAAGTAATAAGATCGATTTTCCCATCAGACATTACCTGGGCATAATCACGAACTCTTCTTAAAAGGCGGTTCCCTATCCTAGGGGTTCCCCGAGAACGCCTGGCAACCTCAAAGGCACCTTCTTCACTGGTTTGAATCTCCATAACCTTAGCCGAACGCATGATAATATCGAGTAACTCCCGGTGTGAATAAAACTCCAGACGATGAATAAGACCAAAACGATCCCGCAAAGGCGAAGATAACAGACCCGCTCTTGTAGTTGCTCCGATCAAGGTAAAATTAGGCAAAGACAATCTAACGGATCTTGCTCCTGGACCTTTGCCGATAATGATATCTAAAGCAAAATCTTCCATAGCAGGATAGAGAATCTCTTCAACTGCTCTATTTAATCTATGGATCTCATCGATAAATAAAACTTGACCTTCTTCGAGGTTAGTTAAAATAGCAGCTAAATCTCCCGGCCGCTCTAGTGCCGGACCGGTTGTAATTTTCATGTTAGCTTGCATTTCGTTGGCAATAATTGCTGCCAGTGTTGTTTTGCCAAGACCTGGAGGACCATACAAAAGAACATGATCAAGTGCATCACCTCTGGCTTTGGCAGCAGCGATGGCAATGGCTAGACTCTTTTTGATTTTTTCTTGACCTGTATATTGATCCAGGTATTGTGGCCTTAAACTCTCGAAATTATCTTCTCTAGCCTTTTTTGGTGATACCAGCCTGTCTTCCATGGTCTAACCCCCAAAATTCAAAATCAGCGTCTTTCACCCATACGTTTAAGAGTAAGACGGATTAATTCGTTATTGCTGTAACCGAGTTCACGTAGTTCATTTAATGTTGCCAGATACTCTTGTGGTTCAAAACCTAGTGACTGTAGTGCCGCACTTACTTCATCAAAGTTGTTGCTAATAATCTCTGTTGGTTTTGCCGTCACATAAGAAGCCGCTATTTTGTCTTTAAGTTCCAAGATTAGCCTTTGGGCGGTTTTCTTACCTATTCCACTTACCTGAATAAGGGTTTTATCTTCAGCCAGCAAAATTGCTTGGTAAAAACTAGAAACAGTAAGCACAGATAAAACAGACATGGCTATTTTGGGTCCCATACCACTTACCGAGGTAATTAACTTAAAGCATTGTTTCTCTTCTCTTCCAGAAAAACCATATAAAGTTACTCCGTCTTCCCGGATAACAGTTTCAATATAAAGACTTATTTCTTTGCCTAAACTTGCTTGTATTTTACCGGCTAGACGCTCAGAAACAACAACTTCATAACCGACTCCAGCAATATCAACTAACAACTTATTATCATCGGTTTCTAACAAAACACCATGAAGTCTTCCAATCACAACTCTACCCCCTCAGGGCATCGTAGTATTTATTGTTACGAAAAAAATAACATAAAGCTAAAGCTAAAGCATCAGTAGTATCGTCAGGATGTGGTATCTCCTCTAAATTAAGTAACGACTTGATCATAAAGCCCACTTGCTGTTTTAGAGCTCTACCATGGCCTGTAAGGGACAATTTAACCTCTCCTGGTGTATACTCAAAGACCTCCAAACCATGCAAAGCTGCTACCAACAGGCATACTCCTCTAGCCTGTCCAACACTAATTGCCGTTGTTACATTTTGATTAAAAAATAACTTTTCAATAGAAAGAATGTCTGGATTGTGTTTTTTTACCAGTTCCGAAAGCTGGTAAAAGATCGTCTCTAAACGCTTTGGCATCGGCGTTCCTTTAAAAGTCTCGATTGAACCAAAAGCTAGTACTTCAAACCCACAAGCCTTTTCTTTTACAATTCCATAACCACAAAGAGCTGTTCCCGGGTCTATTCCCAAGACAATTTGTTGTTTGTTTTTCAATGCTAAAACCCCTTAATGCCTTCTGTGGACCTTGTTTATCCCCTGCGAACATATATTCGCTTTTTGTTAAGTAACTCCTGCTTTTATTGAGATAAGCCCTCTAGAATCTGTTCTAATTCATAAAGATTGTTGACCTTTACTCCGGCACAAAGATCTTGTTGTTCTTTCTTAGGTAACGATAAAATACTAATATTGGTTAATTCATAAAGAGAACCGGAAGGATCATAGATAGCTACATAACCATTTAAATTTGCTATTTGCCAATCACTTTCCTCATTTAAGGGGATGCTAAAACCAATAATTAATAAAACCCCGAGAAAACAAATTAAAATTTTTGTCCTCAAAGTAAAACCACCTCTATTGATAGGGTGGTTAATACTTAGAGGAGTTATTCTTGTAAATTAGCATTGTGCCAGACATTTTGCAGATCATCATTGTCTTCTAAGGCACTTAGCATATTTTCCAGCTTTTCTACATCTTCAGCCACTAAATCAAGAGTATTTTGGGGCACTAATGCTACTTCTGCGTGTACAATCTTTAGACCTGTTGCTAAGAGCTTTTTTTCAACAGATTCTAAATTGTCCGGTTCTGTAAGTACTTCAATGCCTTCTTCGTCAAATGTAACATCGAGTGCTCCAGATTCAATCACTGCTAACAAAAGATCGTCCTCGGCTATAGATTTTGGGTTTTCGGCAAAAATTAAGCCTTTTCGATCAAACATCCAAGCTACACAACCATCTGTGCCAAGGTTGCCGCCATGTCTGGAGAAAATATAACGCACCTCACCGGCAGTACGATTGCGGTTATCTGTCAAAGCATTGACCATAACTGCTACCCCACCGGGACCATACCCCTCATAGGTTACCTCTTCAAGATTAGCTCCGCCTAGTGCACCGATACCTCTTTTGATGGCTTTATCAATAGTATCATTGGGCATATTATTCTCTCTAGCTTCATCAACTGCTAGTCTTAATCTAAAGTTAAGATCAGGATCTCCCCCACCGTGCCTTGCCGCCATGGTTATTTCTTTTGAGAGCCTGGTAAATATTCTACCTCTTTCCTGATCCTGCTTGGCTTTTCTATGTTTAATATTAGCCCATTTCGAATGTCCGGCCATTTACCTTCACCTCTGTCATTAACTGGCTACAGTTAATTGTATCATATGTCGCTATATACTAAAAGGGTAAAGAGCTTGTATAAAAGCTGAGATGACATTAGTAGGCTTAGATTCTCTGTCTTTTAAATACACGGCGTATTATTTCAAAGGTGACCCCTAAAAGAACGATTGACCAAAAGGGATTAATCAGACCGGAGATGAGAATAAAATCATACAGACCATGGAGAAAGATAGCCCAAAAAAGCCCTTTCCACATCTCCGATACACGATTCCACATAATACTATGAGCATAATAATAACCCATCAACCCAGTAAAAAGTGCATGGGCTAAATTAGAAAAGATCGCTCTTATTGGTGCTACATTCAGACCAAAACTATTGATATACAAAATATTCTCAAGCATAGAAAAACCCAAACCTGCTGATACTCCATAGACTATACCATCAACACCAGAATCTATAGCTCCTGTTTTTCCGACACCCAGACTGATCGCAGCAAGTTTAGAAAACTCCTCAGCTGTGGCAATTACACCAAAACTTAAAAGAAAAATTGTGCTAAGCGGTGACTGTGGTCCTAAACCGCCCACAAAACTTTTTTCTATTAAGGCAGCAGGAATAACTGAAATAGCTCCAAACAGAAAAGTTTTTAATACCAGCTTAGGTGGTTCAGGTAAACGATCTTGACTATAAAAATATAATAGCCATAAAAGAGCCGGCAAGATCCCCCAGAGTAATTCAGTAAAATGCACTTTATCTACCTCCCGCTTTAGTAGTATTGCATTTTGTTGACGTTTACTGCCTCAATTAAAGAGATAAAAAATGGTGTTTTAGCCTGTAATAGCTAGATAAAGATAATGTAAACCAGCTGTAACTGAGAGTCCCACGCCAGCGTAGATAAACCAGTGCAGGTTCTTTAGTCCAAAAAGCAAACTAAGTACACCGATATACAGACATACTGTAGCGGCTTTTCCTAATATGCTTGCGGGAATAGCTCGTTTAACCGTCCGCCAAAGAACCAGTCCACCAAACAATAAAGTGAGCTCTTTGGCAATTAATATCGTTACAACACTTGATTTTACTTCACCATTTACAGCTAAGACTATTAATACTCCAGTCATTAAAACTTTATCGGCGACAGGATCAAGCATTGTACCAAGAGTAGAAACCTGGTTATGGGACCTGGCTAAATAGCCATCAAGAACATCACTAAATCCTGCCACAATAAGAATTATTCCGGCAATCCAATAAGAATCAGGCAAGTAAAGCATAACTATAATGGCCACAGGAGCCAAGAGTAAACGAAATATGGTAATAATATTAGGCAGATTCATTTATAATCCTTCGCTCCTTTCATTCTCTAACGTTTGACTGACAAAAGATGCATCACTAAGCGTCCTGCATTTATATTGAGTATTATTTTAAGAGGCACTCTATAGATATCTTTGCTTAGCCAGATTTTTCCTACATCAGGATTTATTAATGCTAACTCCGCTTGAAAAGAACCGGCTGGAACTGTGATTTTCTCCTCATTTCCATAATAAAGCTGAAAGTAGTTTTTCCCGGTACTACTGATTATTTCTATTACCGGCATCTTTTTAAGATCAACATACCTGGAGAAAAGAATAAATGTTGTTTCTCCTTGAAAAGGTTCTGTAACCGATGTGGAAAACCTTCGTTCTGAGGCTTTTTCTCTAACAAAAACATCAACCTCACTGGTTTTTTCTCTGAAAATAAATTCCATCGACCCTTTATCAAATCCGCCACTATATTCCCGAAAAATAAATAAAGGCAGTAATGTCTCGGTGTCAAGATAGTACTTCTCGTTGTTTTTGTAATTTAGGGCCTTCATCATTAAATTAGGTTGGCAATTAAATGTAACTACATAAGCCAAACGTCCCTCATAATTAATGATCGATTCAAATGTTATGATCTGTTGCCCTAAAGAGATATTATTTAACGAGATAGAATATGCCAGTGTTTCGCCGACTAAATTTGGTAAGGGCTGGTTAATGATATTAGCAGCCTTATTTAAGGGAGCTGGTAGATCAACTGCTGATAATAATGTTGTTAAGAGGAATAATACCAGTATTAACAAAGGGATAACCTCCTTAATCAATGCTCTATTACACTTTTGTAACTCTATTCCTTTTATTAGACACTTAAGGCACCCAAAGGTGCCCTAAAAATATAATTTTTTTATATTTTTCTTGTAGGAGTTATAAATTAACCTGTCTGTTAGACTTCCTTTTTTAACAGTTTTAGAGGAAATGGGAACTTGGTTTAATCATTAAATAGCAACATTTATTTAATTTTTTTAGCTTTTTTGTGTAATCTTCAAATAGCAATCTAAGTTTAACATATGAAAAGGCACGAGAATTATTTTCAATTTATACTCTCTTTTTTCTTTCGGGAGTCTTTTTGCTGCGACAAATCTTCTAACTGTTCTAGCGCTACCTTTGTATCCTTTTTTCTTAATCTCTCTACACAAGCATTCAGCCGTTAATTTCTGGATATTTTTCCAAGCGACTTATGATATAATTATTACAAAGGTTCTATTTTGGAAGTGCGTCCTTGTTTTGTTGTTGTAACCTTTAATATTTATATTTTGGGTAGAATTCGGAATTTAAACACATTTAGCCTAAAAAGAAGCCCTAGGGCTTCTTTTTAGTTGTTATATGCAATTCTCTTATCCTTCAATATACCTTTGTTAGGCGCCAAATCCTCTCATTATATTCCTCTATAGTACGATCACTGGAAAACATCCCTGCATTTGCAATATTAATAATAGATTTTTGCCACCAATCTTTTGGGCTTTGGTAGATTTGATTGGCCTTTGCATGAGCTTTAGCATATGAACGAAAATCCGCCAGCACATAATAAGGATCGGCGATTCCCCCATAGCCAAAGAGTAAACCGGTGTAGATCTCTCTAAATATTTCAGGATGTTCGGAGTCAAGATAGCCTCCAATTAGCTGATCTAATACCTGTTTTAATTCAGCGTCATTTTCGTACAAATTTAAGGTCTTATATGTGCCTAACTTTCTGCTTTCTTCTATTTCATCTGCATTAAGACCAAAAATAAGGATATTATCCTTTCCCACAGCTTCCATGATTTCTATATTCGCACCATCTAAAGTCCCTATAGTCAAAGCTCCATTTAACATCAACTTCATATTACCGGTCCCTGAAGCTTCTTTACCCGCTGTAGAGATTTGCTCTGAAATATCAGAAGCACAAATGATTTTTTCAGCCAGACTAACTCGATAATTCTCTAAAAACAGTACTTTAATCAGTCCGCGAGTTCTCGGATCATTGTTAATTTTTTCTCCCACACTGTGAATTAGCTTAATAATAAGTTTAGCCATTCTGTAGCCTGGTGCTGCTTTAGCCGCAAAAATAAAGGTGTGTGGCACCATATCAAAATTCCCGTCAATAATGCGGTTGTAGAGATAAAGAATATGCAAAATGTTTAGGAGTTGTCTTTTATATTCATGTAATCTTTTAATCTGCACATCAAAAAGTGAATCTGGATCTACTAAAACACCACTGGTCTCTTTGATATATTTAGCTAATTTAATTTTGTTATTACGGCGGATATCTTTTAGTGCCAACTGAAAATCTTGATCATTTTGAAATAGTTTTAGCTTTTTTAGTTCTAACGAATTTAGAGTCCAACTATTGCCAATGTAGCTACTGATTAAGTTAGCCAGAGAAGGATTGGCTTTTAAGAGAAAACGACGAAAAGTAATGCCATTAGTAATACCCATAAACTTTTCAGGAGTAAACTCATAGAATCTCCGAAAAACTTGGTCTTTTAAAATTTGAGTGTGTTGTTCAGCTACTCCATTAACAGAAAATGAACCCACAATACAAAGATTAGCCATACAAACTTGCTTGTCATTGATAATTGCCATGGAGGCTATCCGTTGCCAGTCTCCGGGATAAATCTCCCACAGACTGCGACAAAACCTCTCATTGATCTCATTTACAATATCCCAAATTCGGGGTAGTAACTGTCGAAACATATCAGCAGGCCACTTTTCTAAAGCTTCTTCTAAAACAGTATGGTTAGTGTAAGCAAAGGTTCTTCTGGTAATATCCCAAGCTTCGTCCCACCCTAAATATTCCTCATCGATTAAAATCCGCATTAGTTCAGGTATCGCCAAAGCAGGATGCGTATCATTGATATGAATAACCCTTTTTTTAGCAAAATCTCTAATGTTATTACCTTGGCTTTTAAAGTCGTGAACAATACTTTGGATACTGGCTGAGACAAAGAAATACTGTTGTTTTAGCCTTAGTGCTTTACCTTCACGGTGATTATCTTCAGGATATAAAACTTTAGACAAAACTTCAGCCAGTTCTTTTTCTTCCAAAGCATCTAGATAACGTCCCTGACCAAAGAGATTTAAATCAAAGTGTTTAGTTGATCTTGCCGTCCATAGCCTTAAAGAGTTAACTAGAGGCGAATTATATCCCAACACAGGCATTTCATAGGGAACTGCCTTAACTGACTGGTAGCCCTTGTGCTCGAAAATCATTCTCCCATCTACGATATGGCTCTCTACAAAACCCCCAAACTTAACTATCTCTGCCTCTTCAGGAAGCGGTATCTCCCAGATATTGCCGTCTTCCAGCCAAGAGTCAGGAAGCTCAACCTGGTAACCATCGATAATCTTTTGTTTAAAAAGACCGTACTCATATCTGATTCCCAGACCATGGCCAGGTAAGGCTAAAGTTGAAAGTGAGTCGAGAAAACAAGCAGCAAGTCTTCCGAGTCCGCCATTGCCAAGTCCTGCATCTGATTCGTTTTCTCTGATCTCTTCTAAATCGTAACCTAATTCTTTTAAAGTCTCTTTGACAACATCTTCAATTTCAAGGTTAAGAAGGTTGTTGCCTAAAGCTCGGCCCATTAAAAATTCCATCGACAGGTAATAAAGTTCACGTTCAGGATTGTTATGAAAGGTCTCCCTTGAATAGACCCATTTTTCCATAATCAGGTCTCTTACAACCATCGAGATAGCTTTGTAGAGATTGCTTTTAGAAGCGTTTTTTAATGTACGACCGAACATTCTCTCCATTTTATCCTCTAGAGCTATACGAAACTCTTCTTTAGTGATAGTTTGCATACCGCACCTCCTAAAGAAAACTTCCGACTTCAATGTTTTTAGTTCATTTTTATCGCTTAAGCTTTAGGTAGATAGTAGCTAAAGGTGGAACTTTTAGCATGATACTGTAAGGTTGGTTGTGCCAAAAAACCGAAGTCGCCACTAAACTATCATTGTTCTGTCCTGAACCACCATAGTTAGAACAATCACTATTTAAGACCTCAACATATTCACCTTTTTTTGGAACACCAATTCGATAATCATAACGCACTACCGGAGTAAAATTACTCACTATAATGATAAAATCCTGCTTGTCGGTACTGTAACGGATAAAACTGACAATTGATTGTGTATTATCATGGCAGTCTATCCAATTAAAGCCATCAAAGTGGTGATCTAACTCCCATAAAGAACCTTCATTGAGATAAAAATGGTTGAGATCTCTTACAAAATCCTGCAAGGCTTTATGTCTAGAATAGGAAAGAAGATGCCAGTCAAGTTCTTCTGCAAAGCGCCATTCAATAAATTGACCGAATTCACCACCCATGAAAATGAGTTTTTTTCCCGGGTGGGCCATCATATAACCATACAAGGCTCTAAGACAGGCAAATTTTTGCCAATAATCGCCAGGCATCTTATCAAGCAGGGATTTTTTTCCATGTACTACTTCGTCATGAGAAAGAGGTAGGATAAAATTTTCTGAAAAAGCGTACATCAAAGAAAAAGTTAACAGATCATGATGGTACTTTTTAAAAACTGGATCAAGTTCCATATATCTTAAGGTATCGTTCATCCAACCCATATTCCATTTATAGTTAAATCCCAGACCTCCAAGGTATGTGGGTTTAGTCACTAAAGGCCAAGCACTTGACTCTTCGGCAATCATTAAAGCTCCGGGAAATCTTTCAAAGACTGCTTCATTTAATCTTTTTAAAAAACTAATGGCTTCGAGATTTTCTCTCCCTCCATATATATTAGGAATCCAAGTATTAGGTTGTTTGCCATAATCAAGATAGAGCATATTAGCTACCGCATCCACTCTTAATCCGTCGATATGGTAAACATCAAACCAAAAATTAGCATTGGATATTAAAAAACTCCTTACTTCAGTGCGTCCAAGATCGAAATTAGCTGTCCCCCAGTCTAAATTTTCACTACGCCAGGGTTCATTGTATTCAAAAGTAGGTGTACCATCAAAAAGCCTTAAACCATGGTCGTCTTTACAAAAATGTCCTGGTACCCAATCAAGGATTATACCAAGACCTTCTTGATGAGCTTGATCCACAAAATACATGAAATCTTCAGGTTTTCCATATCGACTTGTGACAGAAAAGTAACCAGTTGCCTGGTATCCCCAGGAACCATCAAAAGGATGTTCGGCCAGAGGCATTAGTTCTAGGTGGGTAAAGCCCATCTCCTTAGCATAGCTGACTAGCTGTTTTGTAACTTCGCGATAGTTATACAACTCTCCCTTTGCTTTTTGCCTCCATGAACCCAGATGAACTTCGTAGATTAGCATCGGCTCTTTATAAACGATCTTTTTTTGTTTGCGTGCTTGCCAGAGACTGTCACGCCACTCAAATTTCTGTAAATTCCAAACAATTGAAGCTGTTTTAGGTCTCAGTTCGGCATAAAATCCATATGGATCTACCTTAATTAATTTTTTCCCCTCGTATGTAGTAAGTATGTATTTATAAAGTGCACCTTGTTGCAGATTTGGAACAAAAGTCCACCAGATACCCGACTCTTCTAACAATACCATGGGAGACGCATTTTCATCCCAATTGTTGAAGTCTCCAATAACACTAACCTTAGCTGCCCGTGGAGCCCAAAGAGCAAATCTTACCCCTGAAATCGTATTGTTTGGAATCAAATGTGCTCCTAAAAAAGTATAACTTCGAAAATGATTGCCTTCACAAAACAAATAACGATCATATTCACTAGGAATTATCTCCAAAGCTGTCAACCTCATCACCTCAGTGTCAATCTATTTACCTAAAGCAAGATCAAAACTTTCTTTATCCGCTAAAACAATAGTGGCTAAGCGAGGCAACACCAGACGATCACCTTTAACTGTACCAATTCTTTTTGTACCTGCATAACTTGCATCTACCACCATAACCCAGTTTTTACCTGGTAGTTGCACTTCTCTTGCTATTTTCGAGCCACTAAAAAGTACAACAATCTTTTGCCAGGGGTCACCTCCAGCATGCTCTTTTAAAATAAAACCTACCAGTAATGGGCTTGGCATAGTTAAAAAATGCAAATTAGCATTGATCTCGGCAGCAGTTTTTAGTCTAAAAGCCGGATGGGTTTTACGTAGCTGAATAAGCCCTTGATAGTATTTGAAAACATCAAAATAACGCTGTTTTCTTTCCCAGACAATCTGGTTTATGGTATCCCCCGATCTGTAACTGTTGTAATCTCCGAATTTGGTCCGGCAAAACTCCTGCCCAGCATGTAAAAAAGGCACCCCCTGGGATAGAAGCACCATAGCTCCAGCTAGTTTTTGTCTCGCAATTTGCACAGTTTCATCGTCTCTGGGATTGGATTTTAGTAGTTTGTCCCAAAGAGTGAGATTATCATGTGCAGCTATATAATTAATAGATTGATTAGGCTCACTACAATAAGAACAATGTGCATATAACACCCTTTTATAATCAACTTCATGATGGTTAATAGCTGCAGTTATACCGCATTTAATACTCTCTTCCATTCCATATCCACCTGAAATGAAACCTTTGCTTTCAGCTCGGAAAACATTTCCTTTAACTCCATCACGAAAATCATCATTAAAAACCCCTACGCCGGGAAATTTAACGGCTTGGCCTTTTAAAGCTTTTAAGTTTTCAGGCAGAAGTGAAGGTCCACCGGTCCAACCTTCACCATAAAGAATAATGCTTGGGTCAATACGATCTAATTGAGCTCTAATGGTATTGATTGTCTCTATATCATAACAACCCATCAGATCAAATCGAAAACCTTTGATCCGATATTCCCTAGCCCAATAACAGATGGAATCGATAATGAATTTTCTAACCATTAAACGCTCCGTAGCCAGTTCATTCCCACATCCCGAACCGTTACTAAAAAATCCATTCTCGTCTTGACGATAGTAATAACCAGGTACAATCTGATTAAAATTAGCACTTTCTGTTTTCCAAGTATGATTATAAACAACATCCATAACAACGCGAATACCACTTTCTCTTAAAGCATGGATTAACTGTTTTAACTCTAGAATACGAGAAAAAGGGTCAGCAGGCCGAGTAGCATACGAGCCTTCCGGTGCATTATAGTTGAGCGGATCATAACCCCAATTATATGAACTAAAAGGTTTTGTTTCATCTACAGTGGCATAATCAAAGACAGGTAGAAGCTGTACATGGGTAATACCGAGTTCAATTAGATGTGACAACCCGGTTAAAACTGCACCCGGCCCTTTGGAATTAAGTTCAGTAAACCCTAAATATAGACCTTTCATCTTCAAACCTGAATCTGGTGATATCGAAAAATCTCTTACATGTACCTCATAAATAATAGCTTCGCCAAAAGATTCCAGTATCGGGTCGCAAACTTCAGTCCAAAAAGGTGGATTAGTCCTTGCAAGATCAACAACAACTCCCATGGAGCCATTTACACTAAGAGCTTTGGCATACGGATCTACTACTTCAAACTCGCAGGTTTGATGCTTTATTAGATAATTATATTTAAAACCATGTAAATCTCCGGGTACATCGGCCGTCCAAACTCCTTTTTCTGCTCTTTTTAATGGCTTAAACTTTACTTTCTCATCTCCAGAAACTTTTATATCTACACCAATAGCTGTAGGTGCCCAGATTTTAAAGGTAGTTTTCTCTAAAGACCACAAAGCTCCCAGTTCACCGGTGTAAAAAAACTGCTGGTTAAACTCTTCGCTGTCAAAATAATATTTATTTTTATCCATTTCAGGCACCTTTCTTTACAATTAACCCATAAGCGAACTATATACTTTTTGATATTTTTTAGCTGATTTAATCCAACTGTTGTCAGAAGATATAGCGGTTTTTTTTAATATACTCCAATGTGGTTGCCTATTAAAATATCCTAAAGCTCTATCTATGGTATATAGCATGTCATGGGCATTGTAATTACTAAAAGTAAAACCGTTGCCTTTATTGAGATACTCATTGTAAGAAGAAACAGTGTCTTTTAATCCTCCTGTTTCTCTGACAATAGGGATGGTAGCATATCTTAGGGCAATTAATTGCGACAGACCGCATGGTTCAAACAGCGAAGGCATTAAAAGATAATCTGCTCCTGCATAGATCCTATGAGCTAATTCATTATCAAAACAAATATTGGCTGAAATCTGCCAAGAATAAGCCAAAGAAATTTCACGAAACATCCGTTCATATTTATCCTCTCCTTGACCCAAAATAACTAGTTGCAGATCACGCTTTATTATGTCGTCTAATACATATTCCACTAAATCAAGACCTTTTTGAGCTACCAGCCTGGAGATAATAGCAAGCATTGGCCTAGATGAATCTTCTTTTAACCGTAACTGCTTTTGCAGATAAGTTTTATTAGCCACTTTTCTCTCAAGAGTCTCAGTACTATAGTTTTCAATTAAATAAGGATCATTAACGGGATCCCACTGCCTGTAGTCTATACCGTTTATTATACCCCTTAATTTATCTGTCCTACTCCTTATAAGGCCATCTAATTTCTGACCATAAAAAGGAGCTTGAATCTCAAGAGCATAGGTTGGACTTACGGTTGTGATAATATCACTAAAGACAATCCCTCCTTTTAGTAGGTTAACATTATTATCAAACTCTATGCTTTCTATATTAAAATATTCCCTACCTAAATCTAAAAGATCCTTAAGAATATCGTTGGCAAAAATACCTTGGTATTGTAGATTGTGTATTGTCAGAATAGACTTAATGCCCTGGTAGAAAAAATCATGGCCATAATGGACTTTTAGTAGCAGTGGAATAATGGCTGTCTGCCAGTCATGAACATGAATAATATCCGGTCTAAAATCCATATAAGGTAAAGCTTTCAAAACAGCTCTGGAAAAGTAGATGTATCGCTCGGCATCATCGAGATAACCATATAAAAACTTACGTTTAAAATAATATTCATTGTCAATAAAATAGTACTTAATACCTTGGTACTCAACTTCTTCTACCCCACAATACTGATTTCTCCAACCTAATTTCACATTCACTCTGGCTTTGAGTGTAAGTTTTGTTTTAAAATCATCGGCAAGACTTTGATATTTAGGTAAAACAACTCTGACTTCAATGCCTAAATTCTTCAATGCTTCCGGTAGCGAACCAATTACATCAGCCAAACCTCCTGACTTAAAAAACGGTACACATTCACTTGCTACAAATAGTACCTTCATACAATTCACTCTCCTACACTAAGCCTAAAGACACTCTAACTTAAATAATCTTAGAGCCTTGTCTTTTTGCCGATAACTAAAGGATATGTTTTATCTCCTCTTAGCCTTTTACCCATACCTATAAAGCAATCTTTATCGAGAATAACATTTTCAAGTTCAACACCACTTTCCAACTGTGTTTTTTGCATAATAATGCTATTTCTTACCACTACATTTTTTCCAATCTTAACTCCGCGAAAAACAATACTGTTTTCAACTTTACCCTCTATTTTGCAACCATTAGCTACCAGAGAGTTTTTTACTTGTGCAGTCTTGGCATAAATTGCCGGTGGTTCATTTTTAACCTTAGTATAAATAGGACCATATGCATAAAACAGTTCTTTATAAACTTTAGGATCTAAAAGTTCCATATTGGTTTTATAGTAACATTCAAGTGAACTGATTTTTCGAGCATAACCTTCAAAACCATATCCATAGATCTTTAACTTGGCTAAGTTACGAATAGTAACATCTCTGACAAAATCACTTCCACCCATTGCAATACTGTTATCCACAAGGTCTATTAGCATCTCTCTACTGATTATATAAGTATCTAAAGATAGCTTGCTACTTTGATTTATAAAGGGATTAACTTTAAGAGCTGTTATTCTTTCTTTCTCCGTAGCTGCAATTTCAGTGAAAGAACCTAGGCCTACTTCATGGTCGTTTATATGGTAAACCATGGTAATATCAGCCTGTTTGTCTAGATGGCTTTTTAATACTTCCTGAAGATTGATATTACAGATTATGGGATTATTCATTAAAATAACATATTCTTGCTTACTGCGAATAAGGTAGTCAAGGTGACGCCTAAGTAGTAAAATGTCTCCGTTTAACAAAAAAGACGTTGATCCATCCGCATATTTTTCCGGAGGTAAAATAAACAACCCATCCCTTTGTCTGTTTAGATCCCATTCCTTTCCAATTCCTAAATGATCCATCAGTGAACGATATTTTTCCTGTACAAAGACGCCAACATTTCGCACTCCGGCATTAACTAAATTCGAGAGTGGAAAATCTATGATCCGGTAGCGTGCTCCAAAAGGCACTGCTGCAAGGGCTCTGTTTGTTGTGAGTTCCCTTAATCTGTCTTTTTGTTCTGTAAGAATTATCACACCCATAACATTGTTCATACTCAAAGTCATTTTATATCCTCCCCTGACTTTTTAGTTCGGGGGACACAGATTCACCTTCACCGATAACTGTTAAAGGAATCTCTTCCAAGCTTTTTTCTGTTGTACCAATCAAGCAATTCTCATTAATTACAGCTTGAGTTCCGACAATAGCCTTACGTACAAAAGCTCCTGCTAAAATTTTAGCTCCTGGCATAACTACCGCATCATATACCTTCGCACCTTTAGCTATGTAAACACCTGGAAAAAGAACCGAGTTAAAACTTTCGCCATAAATAAGACAACCTTCATTAACTAAACTGTTTATTACCTTACTAGAATCAGCTATATAATGAGGCGGCTGATTGGGATTAACCGAATAGACTCGCCATTTGCGATCAAAGAGATCAAACTTTGGTTCAGATCCTAATAGATCCATATTTGCTTCCCATAAGCTCTCTAAAGTTCCTACATCTTTCCAATAACCCTCAAAAGGATAAGCAAACATTCTTTCACCATTTGCAAGCATCTTTGGAATAATATTTTTACCAAAATCATTCACAGAAAGGGGATCTTTGGCATCTTCTTCCAAATATATTTTTAAATTCTCATAGTTGAAGATATATACACCCATTGAAGCAAGATTGTTTTTTGGATAGCGAGGTTTTTCTTCAAAATCAATTATCTTTTTGTCTAAATCGGTATTTATAATACCATAACGGCTGGCCTCTTTTAGAGAAACCTCAATAACAGCAATTGTTGTACTAGCCCGATTACTTTTATGAAAATCGAGCATTTTTGCATAATCCATTTTATAAACATGATCTCCTGAAAGCACTAGAACATAATCTGGTTGATAGTTTTCTAGAAAATCTATATTCTGATAAACGGCATTGGCTGTACCTTTATACCATTCTCCCCCATCTAGACGTACAAATGGAGGCAATACCATTACCCCGCCTCTTTCCCGATCTAGATCCCAAGGACCACCAATGCCAATGTATGAATGGAGTTTAAGCGGTTGAAACTGGGTTAGAACACCAACAGTATCAATACCTGAATTGACACAGTTACTTAAAGTAAAGTCAATAATTCTATATTTCCCTCCAAATGGGACAGCAGGCTTAGCAAGTTTTTTTGTTAGCACACCCAGCCGAGTTCCTTGACCTCCAGCAAGAAGCATGGCTACACATTCTTTTTTAATCATCTTTAACCCCCTTAACTTTCGTTTAACTATTAATTTAGAACACACATTATACAGGTATATGCTCTTAACTACTTGTTTATGCTTCGGTTTAGAGTGCTGTTTATGTTTGATAGAAACAATTAATTGATAATTATTAAATAGTTTTAACCTTTTCACAGCAAAAAAAGGCACTGCCAAACGACTGTGCCTTTTTTTGCTGTGAAAAGGTTTCCTCATAATATTACTAGTTCAAACCCTTTTTAATTACTAATCAGAAAAAAGACTGTATTGCTCTTATTTTTTGTCAGATATACACAAGGCCTAGATTATTTAAACCACTTTTATGGCAGGGTAAGTCAAAAAGCCCCAAAGGTTTATATCCCTTTGGGGCTAAAAAAGATCCGGCAATGACCTACTCTCCCTAAGCGTCTCCACTTAAGTACCATC
>DAIMKF010000029.1:0-22071 GCA_036721855.1 Bacillota bacterium
TATTATCACTAATAGTACTATCGGTTATGGTTACGGTAGAACTATAAGCATAGACGCCGCCGCCATCATAATAAGCACTATTACCACTTATAGTGCTATTGGTTATGGTTACGATAGAAGAACTATAAGCACAGACGCCGCCACCACTACCATAAGAAGCTGCTCTATTACCACTAATAGTGCTATCAGTTATGGTTACGGTAGAACCTGAAGCATAGACACCGCCGCCAGAAGTACAACTATCTTTTGATCTACCCGAACCATTAGTTATTGTAAGTCCAGATATAACAATATCCTTTTCGCCATTTTCAGCTACGATACAAGCACCTTTTTGATTACCATTTATAATAGTACTTTCAACTACCACAGGATCCAATGGATTGGTGCTTGTTAATGTGATATTGTTCTTGCCATTAAATCTAATGTTCTCATAGTAAGTCCCAGGAGAAACAATAATAGTAGCTCCTTCTTTTGCAGCATCAATGGCTTCTTGAATAGAAGAATAATGATTTACAGTTTCTCCATCGTTAATAACAATACTCGTAAAAACTGCTTTAACTGTCTTAACTCTATCTACAACTATAGTAGCAGGGTTCGTATTGCCTGATATCTCACCTTCCCAATGATCAAAACGCCAACCTGTAGCTGGATTAGCAGTTAATCTAACCGTAGTTCCGTGCTCATAGTTAGTACCTTTAGCTGTTACTATCTCTTGAGTTACAGTTCCTTCACCTTGAACAGTAACTTCTAGTGGATATTCCAACTTTACAAATACTGCTTTAACTGTCTTATTAAAATCCATTTTTACACTTGTTTTAGGGGTATCTCCAGTAAGATCTCCTTCCCACCGAACAAATTTCCAGCCTTCTACAGTGATCGCTTCCAATTGTACTACAGCATCTTTTTTATAACCTTTCCCTTGATCATCAGGTCTTTTAGTTACCATACCTTGTCCTTGAATTGAGATACTAAGCATTACTTTCTTTCCAGAGCAACCACTTAGAAGCAATGCTATCACTAAAAAACCTAGGACCAGAATAGAACGTTTCCTGTTCACTCGAAATCCTCCTCATATGTATTTATTAATGTCTATACACCTTCTTTATTTCTCTAAGAAAAGCAAAGCAAGCCATTCGAGACTCTTCCAATTTAAAGTTCTTAACCATTCCTTTAAGGATATTAATCGGTTATCGCCAGTTTTTGGGTACAACTCACCCTTGGTTTTATTGATTAAAAAAATAAAATTTATGCAGGTTGAACCAGACTACGCATGCTACCATTTTTAGTTTTCATACGGCCTAACGCCATTGATAGCATCACACATAATGCTAACCCACATCGAGCATTCATTTTTGAAAGTCCACGGATGAAGTGGTTTTCAAAACCGTATAATGAATCTATACGGCTATTTACACGCTCAATTGCTGTTCGCTTATTATATTCTGCTTCCCATTTATAACTTGAACGAGCAACCGGTGTGAACAAACGTCTATCTGTTTCTAAAGGAATTCTAATCCCACTTTTTACCGGACAGATATCTTTCCCGCAGCAAGAAATGCCATAATGGATTGCAGGGCAACGGTATTTTAAAGTTTCTCTATCTTTTTCAAACCCACCATAGACCATTTCTTTTTCTTTACTTGTTTTAGGACAATAGCAAAAAACTGTACCGCGGTAATTATAACCAACATTTTGATAGCCTTTAAGAAGACGGGTCTTCTCGCCATCTTTCCACATATTTCGGATATCAATGATAGGCTTTATCCCATACTTATCCCAGGATTCCCGGATTAACGCAGTGGCATCATAGCCTCTGTCTCCAAGTAAATAATCAGTTCTTTTAAGAAGGTTAGGATGGTTTTTCTTAACACTTTTAAGTAGCTTAAGTGCTTGGGGTAATTCAGCCTCGGATGCTTTAGTTACTTTAAATGCTACCGGAAGCTCGTATTTAGCATCTACTATTAAATGAAGTTTGTAACCAAACCAAGTCTCTGTTTTAATCCAAGTGCTACCGTCTTTATTAACTCCCTTATACTCATGTTTGCCCCAGTTAGCATCAGAATCTCTTCGGCCATCTTTAGCCGAACTTTTATTTTTTCCTTTGGCGAAGCTCTGAATTGGCTTGCCATCAATTGCCAGAACTGTCCCGAAATCTTCTATCTGTTCTTCTACGTTTGCTACTAATTCAATAAACATTTTTTTAAGATAGGTGTTCTTGGGATATAGCTTTCTAAAGAATCTAGTATACACCGCAGAAGACGGAGTCCCTGATAAACCACATACATAACGCAGTGGAGCATTACGCTTAAGCTCTCTTCTTAAATGCTCTATCCCTGGGTGTTGGAAAACAATTCCTGCGATAATGGAATTCCAAACCGCACGTACAGGATAGTCATTGCGGCCACGACTTCCTCGTTCTTCTTCTAGAATTTGCACTAGCTCTTCATCTGGTAAATTATCCAACACCATTTTTAATCTTTCTAAATCGCCAAGGTTTTCTACATCTTGCCAGTTAAAAAGCCTAAGTTGTGGTATAATAGCCATGAGGTATTCCTCCTTGTGGTGGGTTTTTCTTGTTACTAATAACTTCGCCACTGGGGTATGGAATACCTTTAAATTTTGGGGTGAATTTTCACATTTTAGGGGTTTCTTTATTCTAAAGATGTTGATTTCATGCGATCTGTTTGGGGTAAAGACATTTTGCTCTGGCTTGTTCTGGTTATGTTTTTCTTATAATTCTTTTTCATTCTTCTTGCTACTACAAAAAAATACTCATTAGCAATTCGGGTTACTTGATGATATTGCGAACATTAATTGACACTACTTTTTTTCCATTAACTCTATTTAATTTGCGTTAAACATGCTTTCTCTTTTCCAATATTCTGTCGATAAACGTCAAGTAGCCTCCACTTATTCAAAGTGGAGGCTATGATTTCTGGTAGTTTCTTAAAAAGAAAAGCTGTTACTTTCTGTCGATTGTCCGCAAATAAACCCGCATATATTACTATCTAATATCTTCTTATGCGTCTACATCTTGATAAGAACCTAAATTGTTGATCTACGGCTATTATCTGACCTAAAACGAGTTACTATTTACCTTCCTTAAAAAGCAAGTCTGGCTGAGACACCTACACCCAGCTCGTCACCGTTTCTGCTTGGCTTAGCAAAAGCTTCTGCTGCTGCTTCCAAAAACAGAAGTTTCAAACCTGCACCCAGACTATAACCAGCTCGGTTATAACGGGAATCATAAGAAACCGAAGCTTTGAGAGGGAACAGCCAAAGAAGGGTGAGATCTGTTCCTAAAGCAATGTTGTAGTGGGAGGATTTGTCCTGTAAACTTGTCCGGCTAGCTTCGGCAAATAGCTTAAACCAATTAAGCAGGTCATACCTGGCACCTATTCTTAGTGTAAGAGGTAGAGTTTGGGTTATCTCTCCTGCCACAGGAGTTCCTAAAGCAGCAAACTCTTCTGGTGTCATTTCCTTATCCTCTGGAAGTTTGGAAAGGTCATAATACTTAAAATCGGTCCATTTAACCTCACCTTTGATACCATCTAAAGCGGCGGCTAAATAAAGCTTCTTGTTTGGTCTTAATAATATGCCCACATCAAAAGCAGATCCAACGCCTTTTTGAGACAGATACAGATCTCCGGTTAACTGAGTGGTGTTTTTGGCTTCTTCTTCGGTGTAAACCGCAGTATAACTTACATCACTATCAACGGTAGCATAAACACCGCCTGGAATATGATGATAAGCAATACCAAAGGCTAGATTCTGTAATTTTAAGGCTCTGGTTAATAAAGGTATCTTAAAGGCTACTTGAGCTTTAGCATCACCGAATATAGCTAGTTTCAAGTCAGGATCAAGGTTATAGGTGCGATTTAACTGGTTACCTTTTAAGATGAGCTCCAGCAAATCACGGCTAAGATAGCCCTCACCATCGCATACCGCCCTTACCCCAAAGCCAAAAATACCTATTTGTAAATTGGCACCAGCACCAAGGTGTGGTTTGATTTTTATTCCGTCTTCTCCGGCCAACTCAATGATCTCATCTTTGAGTTCATCCGTAAGTTCAGTCCCATATTTTCCTATATTACCCAGACCAAATGTATCATTGTCAAGGGAGAAACCTGCACCTAAATCTAAACCGAAGATACCCTGCCTTGTAGCCAGTACACTTGATCTAATTCCTCTTACACCTGTGGTTGTTAAAAAGCCTGTAGGATCAGTGGACACACTTAAAACAAAGTGGCTATCTGGAGGAAGCTCATTAGGTATTATTGTCGCAGAAATAGCTAGCTGGCCTAAGATTACAAATACCAACACCAACAAGGCTATTTTATTTTTCACTCTGTTCACTCCCTTTTACTTATTTACTTTAACTCTAACTACTAGTAAAGCCCGGATTTTTACTGTATTATCTGGTCCAAGCAAAGCTCCGTTTTCGGGGACATTTATAGTAATGGTTGGTTTAACTCTAAAGGCTGGATTACTGATTAGACTATCAAGCTGGACCTTATTAAGCTCTAAGATTAAATTAGTCTTGGTTGAATTTGTGACCACACCATTTATATCAGTATTAGCTGCTGCAATTGAACCATTTAAGGTGACTATCTCTGCTTGATTTTGATCTTGTAAAAGGAGACTAATTGTTGCTCCTACAGGCAAGCCATTGGTAACTTCTGCCTCCAACTTAATATTTCCCACAGCTTTAGAAATTATTCCTTTAGCTTCCTCATTTAGACTAACAGGCTCGGAAGCATCCAAGACCACACTTACATTTTGACTGCCTGCCAATTTTAACGGAATAACGATCTCGGCCGTGTAGTCTATGGTGGTATTTGCATCTACTTCGATTTGACCTACTCCGACTAAACTGCCTGTGAGTTTAGCTGAGCTTAAATCGCCTTTGATTAGATCGTTTACCAAACGGGTTACCTCAGTGCTTGTAAAAACAACTTTATCTCCCTCTAAAACAGTTTCTACCGTACCTACCGAAACATCGTAACTGCTACCGCTTTTAAGCATGACATTGATTTTAAGATTATTGTAATCGATATTTCCCATAGACTGCTTTACTACCAGACTCAAAGTGGCACCATCTAGCTGAAGGTTATTAAAGGGTTCTTCCAAACCCAATTCCGGAAGATCAATTGCATAACCTGTATCTAAACTGATTGTCGGCGAATCTACTACTGCTTTATCTAAAACAATATTAGTTACATTAAGGGTACAGGTTATTTTTTCAGGTAAAACGATTTTTTCTGTACCGGTGTCAACGATTTTAGCTTTGATATCAAATTGTGTCTGGTCTGTTAGTTCTTTACCGGCTAAAGAAAAGCTATTGGGAGCTATATTCTGTAAGGCAACATTATCTAGCTTCATACTTTCAATAGTTATTGAAAGCCCCTCTATGGGATTAATGCCCACAGATATTTGACCACCGGCTAAAGTGATACTTTTTAACGGTGGATCTTGAGTAGGTAGTTCAAAGATTTCGCTAAAATCTTTGTCTAGATCAATAGTCCTACCTTTGATACTGCTTAAAGCACTCACGTTAATGGCAAAGGTGTCCAGTTTGACTTTGGCCGTCCCGCCTACATCATTAACTAAAGCATTTTTAATAACAACCGTCGCTTTATTGGATATTTCCTTCCCGTCAAGATTAACCTCTCCAACACCGTTTAAGCCGGGAGCTAGATTGATAAAAGGTATGGCAATAGTTACGTTATTATCAAACTGTAGTTCGACTGTAAAATCAACAGCTGAATCTCCTTGGTTTGATGCACTTAAACGGAGAGTACCATTTTTTATGCCTATTAATTCATAACCAGAAAAAGTATAATCTCCCACTATTAACGTTTCTATACCACCAGCAACATAAGGAATGTCCTGAGCTGCAAAGGTAAGTGCTTCGCTAATATCTATGCTTACATCAGGAAAACCAATTTCCACGTTTTTAGACACATCTCCTACCTGCACATCGGCAAAACCAATTGGTGCCGAGCCGTTAAGAGTGTTGGCAAAATAATACTTTTCACCGTCATTTTGTATGGCATCAGCTTTTATAATCTCGTCTGCAGTAGCCTGAGTTACTGTAAGCGGAATCTGATAGTCAGCCTCCCAGGAAGGTGCTTTTTTAGGTAAGTTTAAACAACCCGTAAGGAATATGGCCAAGACTGCTAAAAATACCAGTTTCTTCCTTTTCAATATTAACACTTCCTCTCATTTTACTCCTACTCGTAAAGAAAAACTATTCTGTACTTATTGTCTAATTAAATATCAACTCCCACCTTAGAACTTACCTTGTATTCAAGATATTCTCTATCGTTAAAACAATTCCTATTTTTCCCATACCCTATTTTTAAATTATTACTCTTTTAATTTAAAGAGTTTAGTTTGGAAAAATATTGGGCCGCTTTTCCTTTAGTTATTTAAAGCTCTATTTATGTATTTATCGGCATTTTTTCTACTTAGGGAAGTATCAGAAAATTTAGTAGCAATAATGGCAGATTACACTGCCATTATTGCTACTAAAATGCATAGAGACATTCATCAAATGCTCCGATAAAAATACTTTCTCCATCTGTCCTTAACTGAGACAATAAATAACACTTGGTAAGATCGAGAAACTTAAAATTAAGTGTCTCTAAATCGATATCAGCGATACTTTTTCTCAAAGTATTGATTAGCAAATGACCTTTAAAATAAAGTGGTTGGTTATTAAAGATCTCGCGCTTAAGCTCTATAACCCACTTCGGGGTTCCATCTTCAAGATCGAAGGCATAGACTCTGCCGGCTAAATCAGTTACATATACTGTATCCCGATGGATTAAAGGGGTACAGTAGTTAGCACTAATGGCCTGAGTCCAAAGAACTTCTCCGGTTTGGCTTTTTAGGGCCCAAACACCACCTTTTTGTTGATGCAAACCCGATGTAAATACAATGTTATCACCAGCTAGTTGCGGGTGTCCGGTGGACGGAGAAAAATAGAAAAGATCAGCAATCTCCTTTTGCCAAAGCGTTTCACCCTCATGGCTAAAAGCATGAAAGTTCCCATCCCAGGCTCCAAAGAAAACCCCTGTTTCGTTTACGGCAGGTTTAACATTAACTAAACCATTAATCTCTTTTTGCCAAAGAGGTTCCCCTGTTAAAAGATTTAAGGTGGTAAAGGCATGTGGCTCACCAAAGTAAACCTGGTTATTAAATACGGCCGGACTTGAAGATAAAGCCCTTTGAGTCTGGTGTTGCCATATAAGCTTACCATCAGCGACTCTTAAGGCCAAAACCACGCCGCTGCCAGAGGTAAGAATCACCACCGGCTCATTGTATATCTTAGTTAGTACCGGTTCACCGACTAACATGCCGCCTGTTTTGTATAGCCAAAGCTTTTGGCCGTTTTGTTTATCGACACAGTTAACCACTCCGTCTGAAGATCCGACAATGACCTCTTTTTCGCCAACAGCCACAGCCCCATAAATGGCACCACCGGTTTTATAGCACCAATGATGGTTTTTTGGAGTACTCGGGATAGGAAAGCTAGGAAGTGGTTTTTTATTTAATTGGGCGCTTCTCCAGTAGCTAGGCTCAATCCCAAGGGTCTTTTGATAAATCTTAATTTCATCTTCGCAAACATCGCAGATAAGATATTGATTTGACATTACTGCCGGAGCCATAAAACAGGGAATGTTATTGAAATTCCAAACCACGGCAGCATGACCATGTCCTGCCAGATGCAAAACCGGATTTTTACCGGCTAAAACCTCAAAAACCTTTTCCCAGTTATCGGTAAACTCAGTGGGATAGGCCAGTGGGTGGTGACTGAATATCACTACAGGTTTTTTAGGTGTCAGTGACTTGGCATCTTCTCTTAGCCAATCAAGTACAGCTTTTTCCAGATGTCCATATGCCTGGCCGTAAATTGTGGTGTCAAGAGTAACAAAATGTATCCCTTTATGTTCAAAGGAGTAAGAGGGAGAACCGAAGTTTTTGGTATAGCTTTGATATAGATCTTCAGTCCATCTGCTTTCATGGTTACCCATCGCTACATAGACAGGGATGGGATAATTGGCAATAGTCTTTTTAAATATCTCATACTCCCAATCCAGGCCGGTTTCTACCATATCACCGCCTAAAACAATAAAATCAGGTCTTGGAGAAAGAGCTTTGACTTCTTCCAAGACTTCTTGCCAGGCCTTTGTGCCTGGCTCATAACGGCCGGTGTGAGCATCTGCGGCGAAAATAAAACGAAAATCAGCCATAGTTTACACCTCAACTTTCACCGGAATGGTTCCTAAAGCTTCGGCTCTGGCCGTAAGTACGGCAGCCAATGCTTTCAAAGACAGAGGGCGATAGGAATAGGTACATAAAAAGCTGGTTGCTTCCGGTAAGGCATTGTAGTCATAAGGGTTTCTTAAAGCAACCACAATTAAGGGCTTGCCAAGCAAAGCTAAAGCTTTGGCAAAATCTATCTGTTCCGGGGTAAGGTGAGCGTTATAAGAACAAAAGATAATAGCATTTTTATCTTTGGCTTTATCAACTAGTTTTTGGATCTTTAACTCCTCTGGTTTTAGAGGATAAAGCTCCTGCGCACAATCGATACCATATTCACAGAGATATGGTCCTAAAGTTTCACTGTTTAGAACATCTTCAACCTGAACTAAACCGGCAATTTGCGGGAAAAAGACAATGACTTGATGTAGGTTCTCCAGCAAGGGTAAGTCTTTGTTTTTAAGTATGGTAATAGCTTTATAAGAGGTGTCTAGAGCCAGTTGATAGTTTCCCCGCCACTTCACAAAAGGATAGGACTTTTTATTTTCTTTTAGCCGCGCAATTCTGCTGAGGGCATCCTCCAGGCGCTCTTCAGGGATTCTACCTGATTCACAGGCTCCAAGTAGTGCCTCGTAAGCCTCTTTTTGAGCTTTTTTTGTATGACAAACAAGGATAAGATCAGCTCCCGCTAAAACAGCTCTCACCGCTGCCTCACCGACACCAAAATGCTTGGTAATAGCTCCCATTTCCAAATCATCGGTAATAACCATACCTCTAAAACCCAGTTCTTCTTTTAACAGATCTGTTAATACCGGTTTGGAGAGGGTTGCCGGAAGGCCCTCTGTGGGGTCAATTGTCGGAAAGGTAACATGAGCTGTCATAACCGCACCGACCTCAGCTTTAATAGCTTCTCTGAAAGGTACCAGTTCCGTTTCAAATAAATGTTCTTTGTCATGGGCTACACAAGGCAGCTCAAGATGCGAATCCAAAGTGATATCACCTTTACCCGGGAAATGCTTGGCACAAGCCCAAGTCCATTTTTGATGTCCTTCGATAAAAGCCCGGCCTAGTTTGGCTACTAATTCCGGTCGGTCACCAAAAGAACGCACCCCGATACCCGGGTTTTGAGGATTGTTATTGATATCTAAAACAGGAGCCAGATTAAGGTTAATGCCAAGATAGCTTAGTTCTTCTCCTATGGCAGAGCCGACTCTTTCAGCGGTTTTAGGATCGCCTATAGCTCCAAGCGCCATGTTACCGGGAAAAACTGTAGCCTCCAAAAAACGAATTACCACCCCGCCTTCTTGATCGGCTGCAATAAGTATGGGTTCTTTGGCTATACAGCGAATTTTTGTTGTTAGGCGTCTTATTTGATCAAGCGACTCTACATTGCGGGCAAATAGAATAACCCCACCGATATGACAATCTCTTAACAACGCTTCTGTATCAGGATCAATTTTTAGGCCATCAAAACCTATCATCATAAGTTGGCCGACTTTTTTACGCAAAGACACGTAAATCCCCCCTGAAACTGAAGCAGGTTTACTACCTGCTTTAGGGCTTGACTATTTACCTCAGCTCTAAATTATGCCGTTTGATAAAGTAATCGAGAAGAACTTTAGCCTTTTTCTCGGAATTAACAAGCGGGTGATTTACCAGAGCCAATAAAGCTCTGTTATAACTGCCAGTAACTGCAGCTTCAACTGTTAACTGTTCATAAGCTTTAACATGCTGCATCAGACCACGATAGGCCAGATCGACATGCCCTGCAGCCAGTGGGTGAGCACCGGTTTTGTTTACCATACAGTTTATTTCTATGGCCGCATCGTCACTGAGATCTTTAAGTGCTCCTTTATTAAGAGTATTTACAATGTGAACTTCGTTTTTATCGTTATAGATAGCAGAAATTAGTGAAAGAGCTACATGGGAGTAGTAAGCTCCACCCCGTTTAGAAAGAGCCGCCGGTTTTTCATGTTGGGTAGGATCTCTATAGATGGCTAAAAGCTCTTCTTCTACTTCCATAACTACCTGGGCTCTTGTCTTTCTCTGATCTTTCAGTTTTTTTAGCATCTCATCTTCCAGGTAGTAGTATTTCAAATAGCCGTTGGGCAAGGTTTTTAAAGCGTGATAGAAGGTGGGATCATAGTCTAGCTCGGGAATATTGGTAGCTGTATAAGGCACAAATTTATTAAGTATCTCTTCTGTGCAGTCTTTGCCCCTTACAACTATTTTCCTGACCCAGCCCAGATGATTTAGACCAACATAATCAAGCCCGACATCTGAAACTTTAACACCTAAATTAGAAGCCACATTCATCTGCATGCCAATAGGTCCGTTGCAAAGCCCAATTGTCCTTGGCCAACCAAAACGAATTAAGGCCTCCGTAACAATACCGGAAGGATTGGTAAAGTTAATCAGCCAGGCCTCAGGACAGAGAGTTTGCATATCTTTAGCATAATCAAGGAGTACCGGAATCGTCCGCATAGCTTTGGCAAAGCCCGCTGCCCCTGTTGTCTCTTGACCAATAACATCGTTTTTAAGGCAAAAAACAGTGTCATCGTGACGGGCAATCTGGTGCCCTACTCTAATCTGAGTCACCACAAAGTCCGCGTTTCTAAGGGCTTCTTTTCTATCTAAAGTGTAGCTTAGTTTAATTTCGGGTGCCAGATGAGTCATCATACGCTTGGCAAATTCGCCAACATCTTTTAACCTCTCAGGATCAGTATCTAAAAGAACTACTTCGTTAATAGGTATCTCTTTTTTCTTTTCCGCCAAACCGCTTAACAGTTCGGGAGTGTAAGTACTACCCCCGCCAATTACACATAATTTCATATCAACCTGAAAACTCAGGTCTCACCTCCAAAGCTAAACTGAAAATTAATCTTGAGCCCATTCTTTTTTAAATGTGGCATTTAAATTAGCAATAACGGTATTGGTAATGGGTACCTCAACCAAGTCATAAGCATAAAAGATGGCTCCAAAAGCAGGTTCTAAAGTAGGTACAATAACCTCATTATTAGGATGAAAGGCTGATATCTTCGCTCTAAAGGCATCGAGCATGGCCGGATTTTCTCCCTTTTGAGCCACACTGCCGCCAATGACAACTTTAACATGTTCATCAGGCAAAAAGAGTTTTTTAATAGCTACATTGACCGTCAGCCCCATCTCTTCGCCTACCTCTTTTAAGAGATTGAGAGCTACTTTATCACCGAGGTTGGCCGCCTTAAATACCAGAGGTGTCATCTTACTAAAATTAAACCTATGACGCTCTCCCTTATAAAAGAAGTCTAAGATATCGATTAAGCGCTCGACACCCATCTCCCTGCAAAACATTTCATATAAAATTGTCTTGTCTCCTCTGCCTTCGTACCCGCGCACCGCACGCCCAAAGGCTTTAACTCCGATGTAAGAGGCCCCCGCAGCATCACCAAAGAGATCGCCGATGCCTCCTACTTGGAGTCTTTCGCCTTTTCTATTAAAGCCGATACAATTTGTACCGGTACCGCAAACTACACCTACGCCTATGCCATCTAAGGTGCCGACTTTAAGAATTATTACCGCATCATTTTCAATGGCCATTTTGGGTGCCGGGTTAACTGGCTCTACTACCTTGGCCACATATTCAAAATCTTTATCACGATCTGCACCGGCCATACCATAAAAGGCAGCCTTAATATCTTCTCTTTTTATACCAGCAGCAGCAATAGCTCCTTGAATAGCTTTATCCACCTCTTTTTGAGCCCCTTCAATACCATTGACCTGAAAGTTGCCCGTGCCTGCAATAGAGGTTCCTTTGATATTGCCGTTATAATCGGCAATCATAGCTAAGGTTTTTGTTGCTCCTGCATCAATTCCCAATACATAGCTCATAAAAACACCTCCTTAATTATCAAAGCAATTCTTCTTGATGACCTATAATAATCCTGCCGAAATAAAGCCCTGGCTTTATTTATTGAATTTGTTTTTTAAGAATAAAACTCCCGGCCAAAGACAGGAACCTAAGTCTATGAACCTGTCTTTAGTCGGGAGTTTAGTTTTATTTTAGTCCCTTAGCTTCAGAGATAACCAAAGCATTTATTACCCAAATATCCTTATCGGCAGCTAAGGTAATATCTAAGATACCGTCTTTAATCTCAATTTCAGTATATTTAACTTTCATAAATAGACCAGGTAGACCCCATTTCTCAAGATAGGGATCATTATTGATCCAAAGATTCATAGAAGGTCTAAAGTTAATATCGTTGAAAATAAATGTTAAACGATACCGACCGGGTTTAAGTAGTACCCTAAAGGTCCCTTCGTCAGCACTAGCAACCATATCTCTGGCTTGATCACCTTGCAGGGTAAGTGTTCGGCGTACAATTAAATTATCGGTTTCTAACCAGCCATAACCATTTTTAACCTCAAATGCTGTTTCGTTTGTTATCTGGATGTAGCCTTTGGCTAGCTCTGCATCTTTAGGCCCAAAGTCAAAGGCATAATATATTTTACCGGGAATATCTAAATCCATAATGTTATAGTTATAGGAACCATCTAAAAACTCACCTGCGAAAATACTAACTGACAGCAAAAGATAACATAGGATGATACTGTTTATTCTTTTCATAAATGATCCCCCCTACAATCTCTCTTTTTATTACTTCTACTGTCTTAAAAAGATACCTTTATTCTGCTTGTAAAGCTTAAATGAGGTTAAAAGGAGGCCAACCAAATGTCTTGGCTCTTTACTTTCCTGTTAATTCTTTCAGTTTTTGGCAGCCAGAATGCCAAAGCAGCCAAAGCTTATGTAATCGGAGAATTTGTCGCTACCTTAAAAGAAAAACCTTCTTTAGAAGCACAAACCGTTACTCAAGCTCAACGTTTAGACCCAGTGGTAATTCTTGAAGATGGAAGTTGGTGTCTTGTTTCTTTACCCAGACAGCATAATTACCAAGGCTATATTGAAAAGAAAAATCTTAAACCTTGGCAAGTTCCGTCTGGTAAACCCTATGTCGCTGCCGTAAAGGTACTATCTTTATATGATAAACCGGGAGGCACTTTGGTGATCTCTGTCCCTTTTGCTGCTCCCTTGACCGTAGTCGGTGAAAAAGAAGACTGCTATATAGTGGCTACCTATTTAGGCAACCTCTATGCTTTAAAAAAAGAACTCCGCCCCGTAGATAACAAGCCGGTTTTAGCTAAAGATATTATCATCACAGCCAAAGAGTATCTGGGAGTAAGTTACCTTTGGGGTGGGGTTAGTCCCTTTGGTTTTGATTGCTCCGGTTTTATTTGGGCAATTATGGCCAGCTTTGGTCACAACCTCCCTAGAGATGCCGGGCCACAATTCTATTTTGAGCAATTGCTTCCTGTCAAAAATGACCGGCTTTTGCCTGGAGATTTAGTCTTTTTTAGCACCTATAAAACAGGGCCTAGCCATGTGGGCATCTATCTTGGCCAAAATGAGTTTATTAATGCTGCCGGTACTAAAGGTGTCTCTATAGCCTCGTTAACTAACAGCTATTATCAAAGTCGTTATCTGGGAGCCAGAAGGATGCCTTTTGTAAAGCAATAAGGTTTTTTGGCAGGACAAATTACCTTTCAAAGGGAATATTAATCACTAACAATAAACGTTTATTCCGGTTACAAGTCTCAATATACAATAGGGAGGAATACTAATGATTAAACCTATTCTAGGTAGCTGGTTTGAGTTCCAACACCACAACAAACCCGAAGGTAAATACTGGAACCCTACCTGTGCTAATTTTACGTCTAAAGAATGGGATGACAAAGTAAAAGAAATAGCCGAACTAGGTATGGAGTATCTGGTATTGATGCATGTCGCCCTGGATTTTAAGGCCTATTATCAGACTGATGTTTTCCCACATGCTGATATTGCCTGCTTTGATCCGGTTGAGGTAGTATTTACAGCCGCTGATAAATATGGCCTTAAAGTTTTTATCGGCAATGACTTTTTTGGGCAGTGGGATAGTCCCCATATTATTCAAGACCCCGACTCCAGAAGACTAAGACTAAGAGCAATCGGCGAACTTTACAGTAAATATGGTCACCACCCGAGCTTTTATGGCTGGTACTGGCCCAACGAAGCTTATATAAACAGGTATTTTAACGAAGACTTTATTAACTATGTAAACGAGTGTTCCAGAGAAGCACGCCGTTTTACACCCTACGGTAAGATTCTTATCGCCCCCTACGGAACACGGGTAGCGGTTCCTGATGACAAGTATGTCCAGCAGTTAGAAACCATGGATGTGGATATCATCGCCTATCAGGATGAGATCGGTGTTCAAAAGACAAAAGTTACCGAAAGTGCTGCTTTTTATGAAAAGTTACGGGAGGCTCATGATAGAGTACCTCATGTCAAGCTTTGGGCTGATGTAGAAATATTTGAATTTGAAGGTCAGGTTTATAGAAGTGCCTTGATTCCTGCTGATTTTGAGCGCATCCTCAAACAGTTTGAGGCAGTATCCCCCTATGTCGATAAGATTCTTGTTTACCAATATCAAGGTATGATGTCCAAGCCCGGTCAAAAAGCCTATGCCGGCCACAGCGAGGCAGGTAATCTCTATACCAAGTATTATAACTGGCTAAAAGAAAACCATCCCGAGATGTTAGAAAAGTTATAGGCTAATCCATAACAGAACTTGTTTTCCAAGGATAGGAGGTTTTAATTCATGCGTAAATACGTTTTTTCTCTGTTGATTATCTCTTCTTTGGCTCTTGTCTCTGATGCTAATATCACCGGTGCCTTCTGGCAATTAAATGGCGGCAATACTAACAAGCCCCGTTCATACTGGGCCGAAGAATTAGATCTTATGCAGGCTATTGGTATGGATACGGTAATTATTCAATATTCAGCCACCGATTCCGATCGTTTCTTTGGTCACTCTAATAAAGCTAGCTATAGTTTTGATGGTCCGTTTAGAGCCGGCCACTACGAAATAGTAATCGCCAAAGGACCTCTTATCGTTTATGAAATTGAAACATCTTCTCCCTTTAGCTATGAAATTAAAGGTGCCGAGCCATCACCCATGTTTTCTGATAATGGTGAAAAACTAACTGACAAATGTACAGATAGCCTAGATAGCGGAGTTGTCTGGCTTGAAACTGAAGAACCTATTGTTCTGGCCATCGATCTTGAAGAGCAAACGGAATCCATCTCACTTTTTGTCGGCAGCTTATCCACAGCTAGTGCTCTTCCTCAAGCCGGTAGCATAACCTTAAACGGACAAAGCTCTAAAGTTTGCCTCGAAGATGACTACTCTTACCTTCTGGAAGAAGCCCAAAAAAGAGAGATGAAAGTTTGGCTTGGTCTTAAGCTTTGTAGCAGCTGGTGGAGCGGCCAGCTCGATCTAAAAAAAGATTGTGAAGAAAATTTGGCCTTAGCCCAGGATCTTATGCAAGCTTATGGCTCTTATACTAGTTTTTATGGCTTTTATATCCCCCATGAGCTCTACCCCTCTACTCCTACTTTGCCGCAGAACTATTTAAATTTCTTTAGAGACCTGACTTTGGGATTGCAAAAATTTTCTAAACCGGTTTCTATAGCACCTTATTTTAGCAGTAATATGATGCCTAGAGCCCATGGCAATTATTGGGATAAATTTTTTGAAGTTGTACCCCTTGATGTTTTAATGCTACAAGATGGTATTGGTTGCCACAGGCTTCCCATAACTCAAATACCACGCTTTTATAAAGAAGTCTATGCTGTTTGTAAAAAGCATAATGTTGAGTTCTGGTCTGATTTGGAAGTCTTTGATCAACTCCCCGGAGAAGTTTTTGATGCTGAACCAGCTGATTTTAACCGTGTAAAACAACAGGTGCTGACTCAAACACCAACCGTTGATAAGATTGTGATCTTCGACTGGCCTCACTATATGAGTCCTAATCGCAATCTAAAAGCCAAAGCACTTTACGAGGATTACCTTAACTGGTACCAAAACCAATAATAAAAATGCTGCCTTAAGGCAGCATTTTTACTAAAACTCGTATTCCAAACCTAAACCGACATAGGTTGCGACATTTAAGTCTTTTTGTTTGTTGTTTAAATCAAGACCAACCTCACTACGAAATTTAATTGGTGCCGCTAAAAAGGGAATCTGCCAGGCAACTTTCGTACCAACAAACGCTTGCCCCCAAAAAGAATTATTTTGTTTATAAGTATCTGATTCATATACTGAAGTGAAAAACAGACCTGCTCCCCCACCTACATAGCGATCTACGATACCTTTTTTGCCTAAATCCCACAATATTCTGCTCCCAAAAAGCAGGTTGTAATAATTATCACTGATATAGCCGGATGTAACAATCTCAGGATTAACCCTGCTTTTACTTGGTAGCAAAAAGATTATGCCACTGCTGTCACTGCCTATTGTAAAACCAAAACCGACATTTTGCTTGGCCATTACAGGTACGATAAGCAGCAATAAAAGTAATAATATTAAAGACTTTCGCATCTTCTTCTACCTCCTAAAAGCTGTAAGAAGAGCCTCCACCAAAAAAGGCCCCTCCGTATAATTTGCCTGTCTTAGTGCTGCTCAAACCAAAGCCTACCTCAAGGTTGAAGTAGAAACCCTCAACAAAGCTGGGTATTTTAATGCCAACCTGAGCCTGACCGCCAACCCGAAGTTGCTGGCTCCAGTCTTGCCACATACCAAAACCAACTCCTAGGTAACGTTTAATGTTATGAACCCGCCCCATATCACGGTTTAGCTTTAAACCAAGTTTATAGCTACTAGTCATAACACTGTTTAAGGATACAACAAGTTGTGAATCCCAATTACCTTTAGAGGGAATGTCAAAAGTTAAACCACTTAAGGCTGCATTATTGGAAAAAGCAAAGTTTGTACCAAAACCAAAGTTCTGGGCAGAAAGAGCTAAACTGCTTATTAACAGACAAGCGAGGATTATCTTTACAGTTTTCATTTCATCACCTCATTTTGGTATAAAACCATCTTCGTAAAATTAGTATTTCTGATTGCCGGATAAAAATCCTTTTACCAAACTTTGTCTTCTTTAATATTGTCTTTTAGGGTATGTCTTTAGCTCTCAGAGCTTGATTTTAAATCGTCTCTACCTACAAGACCGATTAAAAGCGGCACATGAAAAATAAACAAATCTTCAAAGATAACATGAATAAAAAACGATAGGGCCATAACCAGGGGAATAACTCGCCAGATGTTGTAGTCTTTAAATAGTGGGTAAAAAAGTTCATAAAATAGCCAGCTAAAAAAGATTAGAAAACCTAGTATTCCCCAACCGGTTAACACATACAGATAAAAACTATGTGGGCTGCGATAAATATGTGACTGTTCTCCTTCTTTTAGATAAGACTCATAAAGGGAGCCATATAATCCTGGTCCTTGCCCGATTAACCAATGGTTTCTAAACATCCTTAAAGAAACTTTCCAGATGGTAAATCTAGCCCGGTTACTGGAATTATCCTTGACATCAAAGATACTGACAATCCTGTTTCTTAAACCAGGCCACAGACTAATGGTTAGAGCAATAATCAGAAAAAACGCTAGCAAAGAGCGCCAGTATTTTTTCCAGTATTTATTGGCCAGAACAAAAAGTATTAACGAGGCGCCTGTTATGCCTACCATTGATCCACGGGAATAGGTGTTAAAGATAGCCAAGACTGTTATAAGAGCAATCCCTAAAAAGAGTAAACGCTCTCTTTTTTTGTTAGTAATAAGAAATAGACTTAATCCGCCTAAAACACCTACCTCAATCATGGCCGCCAAACCATTGTCTGCCATTCCCAAAACATTGCCTCTGCTGTGACTGTACTTAAAATTGGTAAGAATAGGGATCTTACCCCACCAGATATCCAGTTTAAAAAACTTCGCTCCCAGAACCACCAGACTTAAGATACCGGCACCATAAACCAAGCCCTTAATAAACGCCTTGGGGTCTGTAATACCCCATCTACCCAGGGCAAAAATAAACAAAAATAAAGGCCAGACCAAAACACTAGGAAGCGATTTACCTGGGTTAACAGAAATTAAGGCACTAACTAAACCGATAGTTGTCAAAAGAAGCATCGCTTTTAAGGTAAGTTGTTCTTTTTTTAGTCCCTGCCAGATTTTTCTTATATTCTTGAGCAATATTCCATAATAGATGACGGCTAAAGCCGGAGTTTGAACCATTAATACACCCCAAAGGCCATCTTTTGTTTTTCTTTCCATCGAAGTGTCTTCCTCTCTATGCAAGTGATTGATTAAATTCAGTTCTTATTTTTTAAATTGTAACTCCTAAATTAAGCCGAGTTTTCCTTTAACAGACTTGGAGATACTAATCAATTGTATCACAACAATTTATCTTTGTTAGCTCTTTTGGAGCTATCCTTTTTTTCTTTGCCACCTAAAAGTCCTTTTCCTTTTCTTTATATTCATGAGTCCTTTAGCTAAAAATAATTATTTTAAATCCAACCAAACTAACTTCATACTACACTTAGTTATTAGAAGAGTCACCAAAGAGGTGTTACTAGTGGATAATAAAAAAATAGACCAAATCCTGGCGACATACTTAGATAAGATACTCTATTTTGCTTATGCCAAAACAAATAATATCCAAGATGCCGAAGATCTAGCTCAAGATATTGTTATTGAAGTTATTAAAAGCTTCTCTAGCCAAAATATAGAAATTACCAATGTAGCGGCCTATATCGCTAAAATTTCTCAAAATGTCTTTTTTAAAAAGTTAAGGCAAAGCCAAAAGGCAACCTATGTCGAACTTACCGGCCATGAGTATGAAGATGATCACAACCTTGATTCTTTCCTTACCACTGAAGAAAAAGCCTTGCTGCGCCGCGAAATCTCCTTTCTCTCTTCAACTTATCGTTTTGTCATTAGCCAGTACTACTTTAACAACTTAAGTATCAAGGAGATTGCCAAACGCCACAATATTCCTTCAGGAACAGTTAAATGGTGGCTCTTTCAAGCTAGAAATCAATTAAAGAAAGGACTAGATACCATGCGTCTAAATGGCGAACAAAGCTTTAACCCCAGTAGTTTGAATGTGGGTATAACCGGCAGTAGCGGAGTGGACAACTCCCCCTTTATATTTGTTAACGATAACCTCATAGCTCAGAATATACTCCTTGCCGCTTATAAAAAACCCCTTACGGAAGAGGAGATCTCCCAGGAACTGGGTGTAGCACGCCCTTATATAGAAAGTGAACTCCATAAACTTACTCGTGGAGAACTGATTAAAAAGATTGGCCCTAAATATCAGACCGATTTTGTTATCTCCAACTTCCAAATAGCTAAGCAAAATAGAATAGTACTTGAAGAAAACTACCCAGGGATAAAAACAAAGGTTCTCGAGTTTATTAATAATTCCTGGAATCTGTTTGAATTACCTGCCTTAAATGTCGCCGCTTTTAACCGAAAACGTGTCTTGTGGGTTGCTATTCCTCTGGTTATGGATTTACTTAGACGTACTACATACCATAAAATTATACCTACCAAATCTATTCCTTCAAGACCTAGTGGCGGCAGTTGGATTGCTCTGGGAACCATTCAAAACTCATCTTCTAATGAGTATAATGCCAAACGCTATGGTTATAACGGAACAATATCGAGTTACTTTAACAATGGCCAGTATGGGCAAAGAGTTTTATTTCACCAATATAGTGGTTTTGACCCTTCCGATTTTACACGCGATGTTTTACAGGATACCTTCATTAAACATAACCCTATTGTCTTGCTCTGCCTGAAAGTAGCCACCAACCAATTAGATTTAGAAACTATTTCTGAAGATGAAAAAGTTTATCTAACCTCAGCCATCAAGTATAAACTAATTATTAAAGCTGGCAGCCTGTTAAAACCGAACTTCTATTTCCTGCCTAAAGAAAAACTTGAGCAGCTTCAATCCCAATGTGCACAGTTAGGTCAAGCTATACTCCCTTTATATACGGATATTTTAAATCAAATCATTGCCAATATTCAAACCTCTACACCTAGTAGCCTTTGGGATCAGATTGGCTTTTTCGCCGGTGCTGACTTTGGCTTTATAACCCCGATGATTCTTGACGACCTTTATAAAGCCGGCGAACTTTCAAAACCCAATCCAGATGATAAACATCTTCTTTCTTACTATCTGTGGGCTTAAGCTCTTTTTACAACTTTTTACTAGACAAAGTTCAGTCTTTCCTTACCAAAATAAAAAGCACAAACTGTTTTTTTACAGTTTGTGCTTTTTCTTATCTGTTTTAGATTATATTCTAAACCTTATTCAACTTGTAGTTCGTACTCAGCATATTTTGATTTATCATAAGGCTCGATCTTGATATTATCAAAAGCTACCCGGGCGCCATTTACATGGAAGCCAAAGATACCCTCATAGCTATATGGAGTTTCTGTAGCTGCAAATTGCAGTTCGTTATTTATAAAGTAAAGGAAGATATCTCCCCGTACAGCCACTTTGATATTATAGGTTTCTCCGAGTGTCATGACTGTTTTGTAAGACTTTTTACGTCTTACATCCCAAGCACTATCAGGTTTTCTAAAAGCTAGCTCGGTACCGTTATCGGCTGTAGCATCCTGCCTAATGGTGAACATATGGTAGGGAGGTTTACCCGTCTCTTTGGCTCTAAAGAAGATGGAAAACCAACGACTTGATGAGACCGCTGAAATAAAGCTTACATCGGCTGAATAAACAAGGTCAGTCATAAAAGGTCCAAAAACGATACTTGTCTGATCTGAAGAGCTAGGACTATCACCAATTAGACGACCATCTTCTACCACCCAACTACCTTCAACAATCATAAAATCATCAGGCAGCTTGTTTTCCGAAAAGTCTTGCGTATAAATCGCTAGCACACTAATCTGAAAAACCGGCATAACACTGGATGTAATAGCTAATTCCTGCACCTCAGATTCTACACCCAAAGCACTGGCTTTAACTTGACAAGTACCTTTTTTGGCATAAAATGACGCTTTGCCATTGGTATCTGTTAGCAAAGGATAATTTTTATCCCCTTTTACTACTATTACCGTACTTTTGCCAAGAGGTTCACTTGTTGGGGTATAAACAACTTCAATCGTTGCCAAACCCAAAACCTCATCTTTGACCGTAACATTGGTAACTTCGTCAGCTTTAATAATGACCTTTTTTTCAAGTGTATGTTTACTTCCATCGTATAGAACAATACTGGAAGTCAAGGTATAATCACCGGCTCTTGCTTCCAATTTAACTATACCTTTAGCATCAGTTTTTCCTTTTACAACTGTTTTGTCTTTTGTAATATTTACCTCAACATTCTTTAGAGGTGCTCCGTCTGCTAATTCCATTTTAACTATAACTGAACCACTCTTTTTACCAAATAAGGAACACCCTGAAAGCAAGATCATCGTTAAAACCAGAAAAATTAAATATTTGTTCTTTACCTTCATTCTTTCTTCCCCCTAAGATCATTTTTTCGAGAAAGGCTGTTTTTGATGTCAGAGTATCTCGCCATAAAAAGCTTAACCTTTCACCTCTCTTTAAAGATCATGAATT
This sequence comes from Bacillota bacterium, assembly GCA_036721855.1. GTDB lineage: Bacteria > Bacillota > DTU065 > DTU065 > DTU065 > JAHDNZ01. The sequence goes on from DAIMKF010000029.1 coordinate 21,775, forward strand.
CTCCGAAATCGCAAACAGTTTTTCTCTAAAATACCGCCAAAAACCGCTTTTACATGTAGCAGATACCACAAATAATATTTCTATGCCAGATAATATCAGTGTAAAATCTCTTTTAATACATTACTGGGTATTTTAGCAAATCTATAATTTATATCCAATATCTTTTATTAGGTACAAATATTTATTTTCCTCCTTTCTTCTTGCTAAGCCTCTTTCCAAAACCAAGTCTAAGAATAGACGACGTCAAAAAGCCCCAAAGGTTTGTATCCCTTTGGGGCTAAAAAAAGATCCGGCAAT
>DAIMKF010000030.1:0-21760 GCA_036721855.1 Bacillota bacterium
TGAGAGACCACAAGGAAGAACTCTTGGAATCCCTCCATGACGGTAAGTGCCGTCCCAAACCCGTGCGCAGGGTAGAAATACCTAAAGAGAACGGGAAGATAGTTTAGTGGTGTTGAGAAACAGACAAGTCCGCAGTAGTGATTAAATCTCAGCTGATTTAGCCGATGAATACTGGTAATAACTTGGAGGGGAAAACTCCATGCTCAGTCATAGTTGAAGCAATGGGGCTTGTAGACTTAGTAAAATTGAACTCAGTACTTTGCATCAATAAGTATGAAGTATGATTGAGGTTTATCAGGAGTGGTATACATGCCCGTATGTACCGTTTTGTGAGAGGAAAATAGCTAGGCGATCACCTAACTGTCACCTACTCGATTGTTTTAGAGAACATAATCCAGCAGGTAAAAATTCTTAACATTCAGATAAAAAAGGGTATAGCCCATGTTAAAGGAGCCTATCTTCAGGGAGGTTCTGCAGGAAGTCAGATGGCAAATCTCTACATCTAGAACCATATCCAAGAGCTTTTCAGAGGAGGACTCAATTGATGACCAGCTTAGATTAAGTAAAAAGATCCGCTATAAGCCTATATTTTGGAAGAAACTTCTTTCCTTTACCATTTTGCAAAATTGTGGTATGTTTAAACAAGATATCTCCGAATACCTTTATGGCAGTGGGGGACACATTTTTTTTGGGGTGAATCTTTTATAGAGGGGCAACTTGGGTGCCCTAACCCGTCAGCTAACCCCATAGGAGTACACCAAGCGTATGACACAACTCTTTGGGTTGTGGTAATGCGCTGTTTCTATTTTTAAACACCAAAGGTTAGGTATTAAAAAATAGAGCCGCATAAACAAACGACATAAAATATGAAGTGGAGGAAACAGGTTTGGATGTACTCTTTAAAATCGGGATTGTACTAATAATTGGGATGCTTGGTGGTAAGATAGCGCGGAAATTTAAACTCCCCAATGTCTCTGGCTATTTGGTAGCCGGTTTGTTTTTAGGCAATTCATTTTTTAAGTTTATTACGGCAAACGATATCGAAGCTTTTGCTATTATTAGCGAGTTTGCCTTGGCCTTAATTGCTTTTAGTATCGGCAGTGAATTTATTATTAGGGATATGTTAAAGATTGGCAAATCCATCATAATAATAACTTTAGCCGAGGTAGTAGGTGCGGTTTTAATAGTTTTTCTAGTAATGTATTATTTGTTTTCTGAGCCTTTTGCCTTTAGTATTGTAATTGCATCAATGTCCGCAGCTACAGCACCAGCGGCGACTTTACTCGTGATTCAACAATATAAAGCTCGTGGACCCTTAACCAAAACAATTATCCCGGTTGTAGCTTTGGATGATGTGTTTGGGATTATGGTCTTTGGTATTGCCATGGCCTTAGCTAAGCTATCTGTCGGTTATAGTGAACTTTCGTTTTTAAGTATGCTCATTGAACCGGTAAAAGAGATCTTAGGTTCGGTTATACTAGGATTTTTACTTGGTCTTGTACTTGCTTTGATAACCAAAAAAGCCAAAAACCATGACGCGCTACAAGGCAGTTCTCTAGCCTTTATTGCCATCGCTGCCGGTCTTGCCAACCTTCTTGGTTTTTCTCCTTTGTTAACTAATATAATGCTGGGTGCTACTTTGGTAAATCTGTTAAAAACCCCCAAAAGAGTCTTTGGCGCTGTTAATGATTTTGTCTCTCCGGTCTATGTTTTGTTTTTTACTTTAGCTGGTGCTAGTTTAGATCTGGGAATCTTTGCTACTGTAGGAGCAATGGGTATAGCTTATATTCTTAGCAGAGCTGGAGGGAAATTCTTAGGAGCTTATATCGGGGCTAGGTCAGTTAGGGCTAACGAAGCAGTGACAAAATATCTTGGTCTGGCTTTGCTTCCTCAGGGCGGAATCTCAATAGGTCTTTCCTTTTTGGTAAGACAATATTTACCTGAGTATGCAGTAGCGATTAATACCATTATTATGTTTAGTGTACTCATCTATGAAGTCTCCGGCCCAATATTTGCTAAAATTGCTATTCAAAAAGCTGGTGAAATCCCTGAGTTGGAGAGCAAAGTTGTTGTCTCAAAACAAAAACCTGAAGAGATAGCTCTCTAATAAGTTACAAGGAGGCATTTAAATGTTTGTTTTATTTATAGTATTAAATGGCGTCGATTATCTGGAGGATATTTTAGCTAAATTTGTGGATATCGGTGTTCGTGGTGCTACAATATTAGATAGCCAAGGCATGGCTAGTGCAATTCTAGAAAGTCAAAACCGCGGTATTCCATTATTTGGGTTATTTGAATCACTTCTGGATGATTCTCGCCCTTACAACAAAACTATTTTTACTGTACTGGAGAGCGAAGAATTAGTTAAAAAAGCTGTAGCTGCGGTTTACGATGTGATGAAGGATGTCCCTCAAATAGGTGCCGGTTTTATGTTTAGTATCCCTATCGATAATATCTATAAAATGGGTAAAACCAATTGACCAGTAAAATAAAACACTGCCACCATGACCAGTGGTAGCAGTGTTTTATAGATAGTTAACTTAGGAACATTGATGGATCGGGTCTTTAGAATTACCCCAGGGTTTTGGTATAGGCATCGATACCTTCAGCTATAGCTTTGGCAGCTGTTTTTTGAAAGAAAGGATCCAAAAGGAGCTTTCTTTCTTCGGGATTGGTGTGAAATAATATCTCCGTAAGACAAGCAGGGGCATCAATGTTATGCAGCACATAAAGTTTTAGCCAGTGGGTTTTGATACCTCTGTTGGTGTGTTTGGGGTAATAACTATCGATAGCTCTACAGAGACTGTTGTGGACATACTCAGCCAAAAGGTAGCTTTTCTCTGAAGCATAAAAGGTTGTTGTACCGCCAACACTAGGATCTATAGGTTCACCTGTAGCATCTGAATGAAGTGAAACCATAAGATCGGGTTTGAAAGAGTTAGCTTTTTGCATTTCGGTTTTCAGATCAGAGGGTTGGTCACGAAATCTCCTGGTAAGATGGACCCGGTGACCAAGGTTCTCTAAAGCTTTTTTGGTCTTTAAGGCGATATCAAAGAGGTTATGACCTTCGTTGTAAACGACTTGACCAGCTTCTACAACAACATTGCCATACTGACAAGAGGGGTTTAGAACGATAACAGCCATTTTTAGAACACCGCTTTATTCTTTTTTAGAAGAAAGTGGTGTTCTTTTAATCACTCCTTTCTCAACTTGACCTAAACTTTTGATTTAATTCCAAATTGCCTGGCGCAGCCATAGCAGCAAGAGTTTCTGATAAGTTGGCTCTTCTAAAAATATCTTTTGCAGCCAGTCAAAACCAAAATAAAGTCCCCAGCTTGTTTTAACTACACTCCAATTTATAGGCTCAATATGACTAGAAGTCACCCCGTCGGAATTGTAATAAGAGGCTAAAGGCTGGACTTGATCTGTTAAGACAAAAAGGCTGACCGTGCAGTTTGGAAACTCAAGCATCTTGGGGGTATTTGCAAGGGGGCTAAGTATCTCCAGATAGGTAGGCTTACTAAAGGTTTGCAAACCTAAAAAGGTTAGCTGGGGAAGGTTTTTAGTGCCAAGAAAGATTACTTTACCACCTTTTACCACAAAGTCTTCGATAGCTTCCAATTCTTTTTGGGTAAGTGTGTCACAATTGGTAAGCAGAGCTTTTCCTTTGATATCGCCAAAGGCAGCTAAAAAACCAGCTTGTCTTAAAAAGGAGCTAACCAATTCCGGATCAGTTGTATTTTTTAGCCAGAGGGTAACTTGATTTTTGGGAGCAAAGGGGTCAAAGGTAGCTAAAACAGTACAAGTAAGGCCAATAACAAAGCTAAGTGTTACCAGTAAAAAAGTTCGTTTCATTTGTTTTTACTCCTTTGCAAAATTAAGCTAGTACCAGTTTAGTGCAGTTAGAAAAAGCAGCTCGTTTAACAGCTCGTATAACTCGGGTTTTCCCCACCAAGAATCATCTTTATAAAGATTCAAAAGGTTATTAGCTTCAGTGTAAAAATCCGGGCCCCATATTTTATCTTTAAGGTAGTTAGGTATTAAAAAGTAGGGACTATCCGGGGCAATTAACCCTAACTGCCGGGTAACCTTAAATACTTCCTGCTCTATCTCGGATTTATTTACTAGGCCGTTTCTACCGGCTGCGAGGAGCCATCTTTTAAGCAGTGACAAATAATTAGTAAGAGTATTTTTCAAGTCACCGGCAACTAATTTTGAGGTCAGTCCTTTTAATATTTCAAGCTCTTCGAGAGTTTGTTTGTATCTAGCAAAACTTTTTAAGGATTGGCCGTCGGCACTTAGGCTTAAAAAAGCGGTTAAAATTTCTGGTGGTAGTTCTAGTGATGGTTGGGTAATTTGTTCCCAAACATGGTTAACAAGCTTAGAATAGTTCTCCGGAAAAAAGTGATGTGCGGGAATGGCTTTTTCGCTAAAGACCCCTGCCTTAAGGACTTTTAAGTCTTGTAAGTCAAGGTGATCATAAGCAAAGAAGAAGCTTCCCAACGAACCGCTGCTGCGTCCAAGTTCACTAACCTGTTTATTCAGGGTAACTTTATCAAAAAGTCCAAAGGCACTTAAACCGGCATAAGCAGGTGCAAAGGGAGGTGCTTTAGCGACAGCGGAGTTAAACCAGCCGGTAACATTTTGAGGGTTAGGAGAATAGGTCATGGGGATAACAAAATCAAGGTAGCCTCTTTGCAGCCAGAGCGGCCAATTTTGCATATAGTTTCTATTATAATCTGTAGGCGGGCCATCGGGAGCAACCGCTGACGAAAGAATTATTTGGGGATTATAGCTTTTTATTTTTTGGGAAGCTAATTTGACTAATTCATCTACACCACCAGCTCGAAAATAGATCCAAAGCTTGGAAGCAGGTGTTCTTTTCTGATTCGGCAAAAGTCCGAAGCGCTTAGAAAAATCACTGACAGCTACTTCACTGTAATCGGTTTCTTTAACATCTGGCCCTGCATAACGGACATAGTCAAGATGAATACCGGATACGCCCTCAACAGCAACTTCAACCATTAGATCAGTTACATATTCTCTGAATTCGCAATTCAGAGGTGAAGCAAAATAGAGGTGGTTGCCATCCCGGCTATAGCCATATGTGCCATCTTGGTTAACAGCAGCCCAGGATGGGTACAAGGAAAGAATAGGCTCTAAGGAGTTTAGTCCCACATAAAAGACACTAAACCAGGCATGTATCTCAAGGTCGTTTTTTTTAGCTTCCTCGATAAGGATAGGTAAAGGATTAAAGTTAATAAAGGTAGGATCTTGTTTTACAATACCATATTTTTGGGCAACTTTTGAGGGGTAGATAGTATAACCATGGGCAAAAACTTCAGGTAAAATAACATTAAATCCAGCCTGGGCTATGTTTGCTACCATCAAAGCTATACCTTCTCTTGTCCTAGGGAGTGCTTTGGTACTAATCCAGATGCCTCTTGTTTCTACAGGATAACTAGCAAAGAAGGTCGCTTTATATAGCTCGCTTAGCTCTTCGGCCTCCTTTTTTAAAGCATTAAGTTTCCAGATATGGCCTTTCTTAGCAGTTTCTCCAGCTTGAATGAGGATACTTTCTAGTTTAGCTGCGATTTCGTGTTGGGTATCTTTTGTTGGCTTTTTTTGCTCTAAGGTATTTAGTATAACTGCTGTAATCTCTGTCACTCGTTTTTGGCCAAATTCCCGGGTTTTAGTAAGACTTTCAGGCTCAAATTCGCTGATTATCTGCAGTAAAAGTTCTTTGGTGTTATCTTCAGGGAGTCTTGGAGTAATATCACTGTGAAGGTAGACGATCTGTGGAGAAAGTTTAGTGTAAGAGAAAGAACCTATTGAGTAGGTTAGTACCTTTGCCTCGACCTGAAAGAAATTATCTATGGCTGTAGTTATGGGCAAAGAATTATTAAGAGGATATAAAAGTAGATGACCGCCTTTTTGGCAGAAACCGTCTAGCAAGTTAAGCTCTGATTGGGTAAGTGGTTTAGTAAGTGGCATCACTAAAGTAGTTACCTCTTCTAAATTTTCTAAGCTTGTAAGCAACTGATTATCAATCAAACAAAGATCTAAAAAAGTTTTAAAAGAGGCAATGTTTTGCCAATTTTGTGGTGTCTGCCAGAGGGATAGGGAAAAAGCAAACAGAGAAAGAAAACCAACAACTAATAAAGTAGAAAGACGTTTCATAAATATCACTCCACAATTTGGGAAATAGTAGTAACAAACGCAATAACTGCAAACACCATAAAATCAAATACCCCTAGAGCATATTAGTTTAGAAAATTTATAAGCAGGAGATCTATTTATTACCAAAGAATTGCTTGGGGAAAAGAGAGGTGTTCAGTTAAATGCGAGAACCTGTTTATTTCGAAAACGAAGGTCAGCGCTTACTGGGAGTTTTGCACAAACCTGAAGGAGAAGGCCCTTTTTCGACAGTCTGTTTTTATCACGGTTTTACCGGTAATAAAGCCGAAGCTCACAGAATTTTTGTGGAGGCCGCCGAAGAATTAGTCAAACGAGGCCTAGCAGCTTTTAGATTCGATTTTCGTGGGTCGGGAGACAGTGAAGGCGACTTCGAAAATATGACCTTTAGTTCCGAATTATCCGATGCTCTTAAAGCTTTAACTTATTTAAAAAGCAGAAGAGATGTTTTAAAATTAGCAGTTTTGGGTCTATCAATGGGTGGGGCAATGGCTGCAACTGTAGCAGGCTTGGCAGCTAATTTAGATGCGGTTGTGCTGTGGTCAGCGGTAGGTAACTTTATGGACTGTTATGTGGGAGATAATCTAAAAGTCGCCGCTGAAAATGGTTTCCCCATTGATTGGGGAGGTTATTTGATTGGTAAGTGTTTTGTCGACGATATCGTAGAACATAAACCTTTTATGAGTATAGCCAAAAATAAAGCCCCTGTCTTAATCATACACGGAACCAATGACAATGCCGTACAGACCCAACAGGCTTATGAATATGCTAAAGTTTTAGCCCAAAACAATATCCCTCATAAGCTCCATATTATCTCTGGTGCTGACCACTGCTATTGCAGAAGAGATTGGAAAAATGAAGTTATTAGAGAATCAGCAGACTTTTTAGCCAAGCATTTGTTATAAGTAAGGTGAAATATTGTACAAAAAAGCAAATGGTTAAAATTGCCGCATTAAGGGCATATAAATACTAAAGAAAAATCCAGGTGATCTATCTGGCAAATACTATTTTTTCAAGGTCACCTGGAACTCCTACTCCAAACGTCTGAGCTGTTTTTGCATATAACTTTCACTGAGTACATATTTAACTATGGCTTGGACTTCCGGGTGATATGGCAAAACACTGTGCCAGGTTGTCTCCGGCCTTCCCTTAACAATAAAAACTTGATTGGCTCTCTCCCAGAGAGCGCTTGCCAGCGGAACAACCAGATCACCGGGGCCAAACCTTTCTGAAAGTAGCTTGACAAATGTTTCCGGAACAAAGGCCGAATCAAAAGAAGGTAACACATATCCGGCAACACAGGTTACCCTGATATGATGACTTAACGAAAACGAGGCTAGTTGTTCCATAAATTCTCCCTCGGGTTGCATCTGGCCTATAGAGGGATACTCCCCGAAGCGGTAGATACTATCAAGGAAACGATAGGTCTTGAAGCTAACATCATTTTCTAGGTTATCTCTTAATTCGCCCAGGATTTTAAATAAGAAATCATCTGCTTGGGGTTTGATATTTTCCGCCACACTTACCCAGTAAGAACCTTTATGGGGGGTAGCTATGGTTATCAGATTTTCTACAGGCGGATCACTTACTCCGTTAAGCAAAGTACGTGCCACAAGGCCTCCCATACTAAAACAGATAAGATCGACCTTTGTTGCCCCAGATTGTTTTAAGTACTCGTTTAGGGCCAGGTTAAATTCACTGGCAATATGTTCAATAGAGGACATAGTGTCGTATTTATAGATAAAGAGGTCTTTACCGAGGGTATAACCACTCGATTCCACTAAGAATTCAGCCATACCTTTGTTTATGAGATCGAAATATCTCAAAACCGGTGGGCTTTGCCAGGCTAAAGTTCCATTAAAGCCTATCCCATGAACAAGTATTACCGGCCTTTCCGGTTTAAATGCCATAGACGGGCTGGAAAAGATCAATATTAACGCCAAAAAAAGGAATATCATGCTATCACCCCTAAATAACAGTCTAGTAGTCTATTAGCATAGAGTCAATTCACAAAAAAGGAAAAGAACAAAAAAGAACAAAAAAGGAAAGACTTGACAAATAGGGTAGTTCTTGCGTACAATCGAACAAGTAAGTCGTAGACATTAAAAACTCCATATATTTGTTGACATAGATGGGTCATATTTTACCCATTGAGGAGGTCATAATCTTGGCAGCAAACAATACATGCCGCTTTCGTGTGGCAGGTGCCAAGGTGCTTATTCCTCTAGTTTTTTTAAGTTTTGGAATTGTCTCTCTAACAGATTCGTCAAATATTTCGGCTCTTGAACCAGAAAAAAAACCAGCAATTTCGGCTGAGCTAAAAGCTCCTGATGGTTCAGAGCAAAACGAGGAAGAGCCCGAGGAACCGCTAATCGAACTACCGCACCCTTATAATTTGCTGGTAGACTCTGCAAAAAGACAAGGAGTGGAACCGGCATTGGTACTGGCTGTAGCAGCTACCGAATCGAACTTCAAAGCTGATGCAGTATCTGGCAAGGGCGCGATAGGGCTAATGCAGCTGATGCCTTCAACAGCAGAAGAATTAGGAATCAACCCCTATATCTTAGAGGAAAACATTGAAGGCGGAGTCAAGTATCTGGCCAAACTATTAAAAAAGTATGGTAAGAAAAATCTAGCTTTAGCTGCGTACAATGCTGGCATGGGAATAGTCGATCGCTATGGAGGGGTACCTCCCTTCAAGGAAACGCAAAACTATGTTAAACGGGTTTTGCAAAAGTATGGCGAGTACCACAGTATAGAGGTATTAGCCATGAAAGGTTAGCTCTTTTGAGCTGGCCTTTCTTTTTTTCCCAGTTTATGTTAACCCTTCTTAAAGACGAAAAGAGGAAGTTTAGATATTGTTGTTGAATCTTGTGAAAGTAAGTAAAGATATTGCTCCAAGTTGACAATGATTGGAGGGATGATTGTGATAAAAACCAAGAATTTAACTAAAGAATTTACCACAACTGTGGCAGTCAAGGATCTCGAGCTTACAGTGGAAAAAGGACAGATCTATGGTTTTTTAGGTCCCAATGGAGCGGGCAAGACTACAACAATCATGATGATTTTAGGCCTTGAAAAGCCCTCGTCAGGAACGATAGAAGTTTTTGGACGTATGCTGGAGAAAGATTACTTTCCCATTAAAAGAAAGATTGGCGTAGTTTCGGAAAACCAATATCTGTATGAAGATATGACTGCCTGGGAGTATTTGAACTTTTTTGGTAGGCTCTATGAAGTCGAAGACAGAGAGAAAAAAGTGAAGGAATTTCTGGAAAGAGTGAAGTTATATCACAGACGCAATGAAAGATTAGCTGGCTATTCTCACGGTATGAGGCAAAAGATTTCAATTTCCAGAGCTCTTTTGCATGATCCGGAACTGATTATTCTCGATGAGCCACAAAACGGACTCGATCCTTATGGTATTAGAGAAGTTCGCGATATTATCAAGGAGGAAAACCTCAAAGGAAAGACTATATTAATCTCCTCACATATTTTATCTGAGATTGAAAACACCTGTAATCGAGTGGCAATCCTTAACAAAGGTAAACTGGTGGCCGAAGGGCCTATGGATATAGTAAAAATGAAAGCCGAAGAAAATGCTACTTTAGTTCTTGAATTTGAAAACCTCACTGATAAACTCAAACAAGCCATAGCATTAGAGCCCTATGTGAAAAACTGTATTGGCGAAGGAGATAAGCTGATTCTTACAGTAGATCGCAAGGAAGATTATCGAGCTAAAATAGCACGCCTAATCTCCGAACAAGGTGGTTTACTTGTTGGTATGCAAACTAAAATCGTCAGTCTGGAAGAGGCGTTTATGAAGATTACAGAAAGTAACCTACAAGCATTGATTAAGGAGGGTACAGCATGAAGAAAAACTATCGGGCAGTGGCTGTAAGAGCCATGGCCGGACGTGAATTGCGTTCAACCCTCTTTGGTTTTGGCATCTATGTGGCAATAGCCATTGGCCTTTTATTTGCTTCATTCTTGCTTTATAACTACGTGGGTGGTATTCAAGAAAACGGTATGATGATTATGCCCTCAAGTGTCACGCAGACCCGTTATTATGGCAGCAATCTATCATCAGTAGAACCGATGCAGGTTCCTCTAAAATGGGCAGTTTATATCGGTGCCATCTATATCACGCTTTCAGCTTCCATGGCTATTTCGCGTGAAAAAGATCAAGGTACCTTAGAAGTGCTTTTTTATGGACCGGTAGATAGCATTTCCTTTATTCTAGCCAAATTTGTCGAACAGATTTTGGCTTTTGCAGTTATTTTGCTTTTCTATACCGCTTACTTCTTGATCATGTCACAGATATCCAATTTCGCACTTAGCTCAGGTTTTGTCCGTATGCTGCTTCTGTCACTGCTTTTGGCAGGCTGCATGGCAGCCTTCGGAATGTTTATCTCCAGTCTAAGCCGCAAGGTAAAAACCTCGGTGATTCTCTTTTTGGTTTTGACAATTATTTTTCTGTCTGTGCCTTCAATACATGGTTTATTAATGAATCTTTCTGATGATGAGGTTAAGGGAGCTTGGTCGATTGCCCGAAAGACCACCTCATATTTAAATAGTATTATTAACTGGGTTTCTCCTTTTGCTTATCTGGAAAGAGGTTCAACCGCCATTGTTCTTAATAGTACCTCTGAATTTATAAAATCTCTATTCTTCTCGTTGCTTTATACAGCCGTCTTACTTATGGGCAGTATGAGCATCTTTAAGCGGAAAGGGGTGCGGAGATGAAGAGAACTTTGTACCTGCTAATGATGGTTTTTCTGTTAGCTGGGTTAGTTTTTGCTGAAGCACCTGAAAAGGAAGAACAGATTGTTAACAAACTGCTACTCTTTGATGGTTCACAATGGCAAGAAACATTTTCACCCCAAGAATACACCACATTTTACATGCTTTCAGGTTCTGATAATATTATTAATCCAACTAAAACTAAGGTTTACTATTGGCCAATAACCAAGGAGTATATGGCCGACTACTATGACCTAAATGAAGAACTAGACGGAACTTTAGAGGTTTACAAGGGCAACAAACTTCTTGCCGAGTTGGAAAAGCAAGATTATAGTTTTGCCTATCCCCAAGGCTACTATGGTGGACGCCCAGAGCTTGTAGTTGGTGAAAGTGCTCATGAGGCAGCCCAAAACTACGAAAAAGAAGTCGAAGCTTATTATCAAAGGGTTTTAGATTACCAGATAGCAATGGAGGATTACCGAGCACAGCTAGATGTTTTTTGGGAAAATCCCGAAGCCTATAAAGGTCGCGAAGAGGAGATCCCTCGCGAGCCCTCTCAACCTGATTTCCCTGTTTTTTATGCTACCGAAGTCCAAAGAGGATATATTCTAAATCTTGAAACCGGAACTTATTCGCTTCAAATTGCAGGAGAACCGGAAACAAAAAGAACCGTAGTGGTATTTAACCCCAGAAGAGAAGGACCAGGGTATGATGTGCGTCCGGCTCAACAATGGACAGTGCCTCAAAACAGCAATGAGATAAAAGAGACTATCTATATCTCTGGCAGGCAGACTCTTTATATAACACCCTATAATGGACTGGAAGTAAATCAGTATAAATATGCCAAACTTAAAAAACTGCCTACAGAGTTGAGTGGACGAGGTGGCGAACTGAGATATTTCTGGATGCAACTTGATTATATGCAAGATGTCAAGCTGGAAGTATTTAAAGACGGTATACTATTAAATACTCTTGATCTACAGATGTGGTATGTAGAACAGACTCCAGATGCGGCTTTGGGTTATAACATTATTGAGTTTGATCCCAAGGTGCAAGGAGAAAGACCACCTAGTTTTGAAGGCTTTAAGGTCGACCTAGATGGTTCTGGTAGATATTCCTTCAGATTGGTGGATGCAAATGGTGAAGTAATTAAAGGCAGTGAGCGTTTAATTAGAAACATCGGTCCCCGAAGTCGCTTCTTTGCCTTATTACTACCTTTAGTTCCTATACTGGTGGGAGCATTAATCTGGATCTGGCGCTCTAGTTTATCAGCTAGCGAAAAAGGTACCGACAAGACTTCAGCACCAAGTATGGTATAATAAAAAAAAGGGCTTTTTGTTAGGAAAAAGCCCTTTTTGCTTTTCTTGGCATAGTATTAACTGAGGTGTATACTGTGAAAAGAAAGCTTAGAATAAAAATTTTGGCACTTACCCTTATAGTAACCTTTATCCTAATCACTCTGGCACGCTCTATACCACCTATAAGCATAGTTGAAGGGCGTGTTAAGGATGTCTTTGGCGACCCTATGCCAATGGCTGAAGTAACTTTGGGCAAGTATACGACAAAAACCGATGAAATGGGAAATTTTAGTTTTGAGGATCTTAAGCCCGGTCTTTACAAACTAACAGTTAAAGCCGATGGTTATCTTGATTATAATTATGAATTTTTGGCTGAAATAGGCAGGAATCATATTGAGGTTAGAGAAGAAAACGGGCTAAAACCTACTAATTTTGCCGTAGATTTCCATGTTTTTTATGCCCCCACTTATGTTAAAAAAGAAGAACTTTTTGTGTTTTTAGGCCTTTATAATGGGACTAAAAGTAAAGTGGTGGTAGAAAGCTTAAATCTGGTTGAACCGGAGGCTTTAGAAGGACAGAAAATCGCTTTAATTACAGATGCAATTATTTTAGAGCCGGCTTCTCTAAAAAAGCTCGAGCTAAGTGGAGTTGCCAATCCCATAACCCAAGGAGTTTATCTACTCCAGGTAAGCTACAAAACAAAAGGAGAAGATGCTTTCTTGGAGTTTTCTGACACAGCCCAATACGATGCCGACTGGGATCCACATAGATAGTTAAAGGGAGGTTGTTTTTATGTTGTTATATATTTTCCTTATACCCCTGATTTTTTATGCCCTGCTTTTAATGTGGCTAATACCCTTAGGATATACAGTTAAGTCTTTTTTTACCCTGTTAACAGCACCGGGACAGTTTTTTCGTATTGCAGTTAACAAACAGCAGCGAAGAAACCATGCCTTAGAGCATGCGACTGTAAATGTATTGGAAGAGACCTACGGTCCGACTCACTTGGCAGGTTATGCCGCGGAAGACGGTTTTATAATCAAAGGTTTTTTTGATCCTGTCTTAATCTATCAAGCGTCACTGATAGGTCTAAAGCGCATGCAAAACGGCGAAAAAGATCTAGCACTTCACCAAAGATGCGGCACGAGCTTGGCCGCAAGTAATTTGGTGACATCCCTTATCTTTATAATCTTACTTTTTTCAACGCATAGAGCAACTATCTGGACGATATTACTGGCTTTGCTAGTAGGCAGCTATGTCGGTTCTTTACTTGGCCCCCTAACCCAAAGATATATTACCACAGCCAATGATCTGGATTCGGTAGAGATTATGGGTTATGTACCAAATTTAGGTGAGGTTAAAATCTATACCAAACAAAGAGAGACCGAGTTTTTGGTAGAATAAAAGAGCCGGGGCTTGGCCCTGGCTCTTTATTCTATAACAACACTGACAGGTTCTGCATTGTTACCAACATAATCATATGCAACAAGGGTATAGGTTTTACTGCTGTTAAGATCTTTTTTAATTACATAACTTGAAGGTAATTCAAAATTTAAGGTCGGATCCGGTTTGGGTTGCAACCTTTCTTGTAACTGATTGTGGGCATAGATTAGATAGCCACAGATCTCATCGAGGTTTTGCTTATCCCAAGAAAGAACAATTTCATCGTTTTGGTAAAAGCCTTTGACATTTGTCGGAGATGGGACAGGTTTTTTCTTTAGTTTACCTGTCTTTAAGTAGTCTAAATAAGCTTGATGATAGCCCCTGGGAACAATTTGCGGGCTAAAATAGTGACAATAGGCAAAAGTGATGAAATTTTCCACAATGTCAGAAGCGAGTTGTAATTGTTCGATAAACCTATCTAGAGTTGTACTAGTCCAATCTTCTTGTCGGAAAGTTTCGGCATCTGACCAGAGTTTAAGCCCTTTCACTTCGTCGCAGGCTTTTTTAAGAGCTAAAAACCAGTCAGCAAAATTTTCCAGCCTCAGCCAGCCGGCACCTACCGCATCTTGGGGACAGAGAATATCACCGTTTCTAAAATGAGCTTGTTTTAAAAAATTACTCCAAGCCAGATAAGTATCCTCCGGTGTGCTGACATTTTCTACCATATATGGACAAAGCATAAGGGGCATGGAGCTATCAAGTTCAGTGAGAAAATCCAGTTGAATATTGATGGCTTTGGCTAGATACTCCTGGTAAATAGGTTTGCCAAGATGCATACTCGAGATCTCAAAGACCCAATACCAGCCGTAAAAAGTTTCTGGGTAGCGTGTTTTGTAGTTAGCATATAGTTCATTGGCAATGGCATTGCCTTTTTCCATCTCTCCGACAAACCACATAGCGTCCGCTTCCGACATTTCCCACCAGTGACTATCTTCATTAAGCCCCAAGAAGAGTTTCATATCCAGCATTTGACAAGCCTTAAGACAATTTTCCAAGGTCATTTCGTGGCCGGGAGTAAGGGTGATACCGGGAATTTTTGAAGGATAAATAGATACAGAGTTCTTACTAAAATTACTGCTAACAGTCGGTGCCAGGATCAAATAGTTTTGGTCGGCCTCTTTAAGGATTTGCAGTTCCAAGAGCCATTTTTTCAAACTCCAGCCATTAACAAGCCAGCTTTGAATAAAAGAGCCGTCTACAGAAGGAAATGGATAGCGTGTATACCAATAAGGTTTATTTTTATCTTTACTAAATGCAGACATGTTGCACCTCCTAAATAAAGACTTCCCTACCACAGTTCGTGTTTTACAGCTTTCCTCCTTTTTTAGAAATTAATTTGCTAAAGAGAGCTAGGTTAGTTAAAATTAAATGGAAAACTTAGGAAAAAGGGGGAGCCGGATGAGTTTAGCGATGGTGTTTTTAATAATCTTGTTAACACAACCAGTTTTTAGTTCCAGTATAAGCCTCTATTGGCAGGACAAGCCTCTGGACATTTCTCTTGGCCCCCGGATCGAAAAAGGAGTTATCTATATACCTATCAAAGCCTTAGAACCGGTTTTTGAGACAGTATTAAGCAACAATCAGGTTTACATAAAATATCAAGAGCAAGAATATGTTTTTGCCCTAAATAGCCTGAATGTAAAGGGAACCACAAAAAAACTCACCCAACCCCTTACAATCATTGACGGAGAATTTTTTCTTCCAATGGATGCTCTGACCGATATTTTACCCATTTCGGTACAATGGGATAGCAAAGCACGCCAACTGGTTTTTGATCTAATGCAAGAAAAGCCTACTGTTTTGGGGGTCGATTTTTGCGAAGAAGGGAATAAAGCAATCCTGGCAATTAACTGTCAGGGGCCTATAAAATATACACTTGATAAAACGGCACCAGGGAAATGGAAATTAGATTTAAAAGAGACCTCGCTTATCGGGCCTCTACCCTGGATGCTGATTGAACATCCTCTATTATATGCTGTAAGAGTTGAGCAGTTAAGCCGGGATATGGTCACATTTTATCTCCAGGCCAAAGAGGGCACAGATTTAAATTGCCGGGTTGAAGAGACAAGGTTAATCATTGAGTTTATGTATTCGGTAGAGAGTTTTGAATATAAAAACAGTGGCGGTTTTCCCCTTGTTTTACCTCTAAGTAAAACAGGTCTGCCGGAATACAAAGAATATATCAACGCCAAATCCCAACTGATAAGAGTGTTTCAAGGAGTTAAACTGACAGGACCAAAGCAACAAAAAAGAATCGACGATGCAGCTGTAGAATATTTGGAATTTTATGAACAGGGTGACAATGTCATTTGTTTACTGCAGCTAAAACCTGCTTTAGCTAGTCTGTTACAAAATAATATCAGCACTAATCCTCTGGCACAGTTAGTAAAGCTAGAATCAATGGCTAACGAATTAGGTACAATTGTAGAACTTACGGTCTTAGGAGCCCCCTTATTTAAGGTAAGTAAAGGCATCAACACCTTAAACATTGATTTTTTAGAGATGGAAGAGAATAATCTAGTTAGGGACATTAAAAAGACCGTCGAATTAAAGGAGGTTTCTCTTCTTAAGCTGTCCAAAGACACTCTAAGGGTTAAATTAGCTTTGGGGGATTACAAAGGTTATGCCATTTTAAAAAAAGATGCTTCAACCTACCAGATCCAACTCATAAAAAAATATTTAAATGAGAAGCTTATCGTTATAGATCCCGGTCATGGAGGACATGATCCCGGAGCTGTAGGTAAGATTTTAAAAGAAAAAGATATTACCTTGAATATAGCCCAAAAGCTTTACGGTCTACTAAAAGATTTAGGCTACCGGGTACTTGTAACCCGCAAAGCCGATCTCTATGTTTCGCTTGCTGACAGAGTAAGTGTTGTCACTACAAGCGGAGCGGATTTATTTATTAGTATCCACCTTAATGGCAGCACAAATTTAACGGCCAATGGTATTGAAACCTACTACGCTCCCTTTAACCAAGAAGCTTATAAAGTGGCGGAAGCTGTTCATAAAAAGCTGCTTGAAACTACCAAAGCCCAAGATAGGTCGGTAAAAGAAGGAAATTATTGGGTTATTACCAATAACATAAAACTCGCTCTTTTGGTTGAGACCGGATTTATTACCAATGCTTTAGAAGAAGCTAAATTAAATACAGATCATTATCAGAACCTTGTAGCGGAAGGAATTGCAGATGGTTTAGATAGTTATTGGCAAAGCTTAAAATAAGTTATAAAGAAACTTAAGTTCATAGTGCAGGAGGCCAGAAAATGGATCTGGATTTTACGGGAAAAAATATCGCTGTAGTTGGTTTGGCCACCGAAAACCTACCATTAATAAGATATCTTAAAAATGCAGGCGCAAATATCTCCGGACGAGATATTAAAAACTCGGAAAAACTGGGACAGCGTTTTTATGAGATGGTAAATCTGGGCATTGAATTGCAGCTTGGAACTGGTTATTTAGATGATTTGGAGCAATACGACCTTGTTTTTCTATCACCGGGAATCCCCAGAAGCCTTAAGGAACTTGTTGTTGCACGTGAAAAAGGAGTCCTCTTTTCCAGCCAGATGGAACTGTTTTTTAACCTCTGCCCAGCGACAATTATCGGTATTACAGGCAGTTCAGGTAAAACTACCACCACTACCCTTGTAGGTGAGATGCTGTCTCGTTCCGGTTTTGACACCAGAGTGGGTGGTAATATCGGTCGGGTTTTGTTAGATGATTTAAAAGAGATAACACCTGATACCAAAGTTGTCCTGGAACTATCAAGTTTCCAGCTTCAGGATATGAATATTTCACCTGAGATTGCCCTGTTAACTAACATTACCCCCAACCATTTAGACGTTCATAAGGATATGTCTGAGTATATTACAGCCAAAAAGCAAATCTATCGCAACCAAAAAAGAACCGACATGACAGTCTTTAATGCCGAAGATCCAATTACCCATAATTTTTATAAAGAGGCAAGAGGAAAGAGTTACCTGTTTGACAAAAAACCACTGCCAGAAAACCTAGAAGGCGCCTTTATTAAAGATGACTGGATTTATTTACGTATAAAAGAAGAACAAAAAGTCTGTCCTTTAGATGCTATTAGACTTCTGGGTATGCATAACCGAGAAAATGTTCTGGCAGCTACACTAGTAGCTTATTTAGCAGGAGCAAAAATTCCAGCTATAGCCGAAGCCATAAATGATTTTACAGGTGTGGAACATCGCTTGGAATATGTGGCGACAATTTTTGGGGTTCGCTATTATAACGACTCGATTGCCACTTCCCCGGCCAGAGCCAAAGCAGGTCTTTTATCTTTCCGAGAGCCAGTGATATTAATTGTCGGTGGCTATGATAAAAAGGTTCCTTTTAACGAACTAAAAGAGGCAGTGATTATTAAAAAACCTAAAGCTGTAGTAACTTTGGGAGCTACGGCAGGAAAGATCGAAGCAACTCTGGCCGGTTTGGTGCCTCTTTACCGCACAGATTCCTTGCAAGCTGCTTTAGATAAAGCCAGTGACTTAGCAAAAGCCGGAGATTGTGTTCTTTTATCACCGGCATGTGCCAGCTTTGATATGTTTTCAAGTTATATCGAACGCGGCAGGGAGTTTAAAAAGGCAGTTCTGCAAAAAGCCAAAGAAGTGAATCTTTAGAAAAAGGTGTAAAAGCATGCGTGAAATAACTAAAGAAGAGATTAAAATAGCGGTTTCTCAACTGTTTTTCAAAGCCAATATTTATTTAAGTAGCGATGTAAGAGTAGCTTTGGAAGAAGCTCGAGCCAATGAAAAAAACCCCCATGCTCAAAAGATGCTGGCTATGATTATTGAAAACTATCAACTTGCTGAAAGAAAAAAGACTCCTATCTGTCAGGATACCGGTATGGCAGTAGTGTTTGTGGATTGGGGGAGTGAGGTAATTCTTAAAAATGCCAGCTTGGAAGAGGCCGTTAATGAAGGCGTTAAAGAGGCTTATCAAAAGGGGTATTTTCGCAAAAGCGTGGTCAAAGATCCTTTAAGGCGAGAAAACACCTATGATAACACACCTGCGGTTGTTCATACCCGAATTATTCCAGGAGATAAGATAAAACTTACAGCTATACCCAAAGGTTTTGGCAGTGAAAACATGGGCAGCCTAAAAATGTTTAATCCCACAGCAACCTGGGGAGAAATTGAGACTTACATCGTGGATGTGGTGAAAAATGCCGGGGCCAATGCCTGTCCCCCGGTCATTGTAGGTGTCGGAATTGGCGGGACAATGGAAAAAGCTGCCCTGTTAGCTAAAGAAGCGTTGCTAAGAAAAGTGCTCTCCAAGCACCCTGATCCTTTCTGGGCGGAAAAAGAAGAAAACCTCCTTTCGGCGGTAAACAAGACTGGGATCGGAACTCAGGGTATATCGGGTACAATTACAGCCCTTTCATGTCATATTGAAGTTTTTCCCACCCACATAGCCGGTCTTCCGGTTGCAGTTAACCTCAATTGCCATGTAAGTCGTCATCAGGAGGTCTGGCTATGAAAGAGCTTCTTTTGCCCACAAGAGATGTCACTGAGCTAAAAGCAGGTGAATGGCTAAAATTAAGCGGCATATTATATACGGCTAGAGATCAAGCACACCAAAGAATGTTTCAGGAAGGAGTTCCTTTTTCACTAAAAGACCAAGCTATATATTATGCCGGACCCTGTCCGGCAAGGCCAACCGAGATATGTGGTCCGATCGGGCCTACCACCAGCAGCAGGATGGATCCTTATACACCTTTTTTATTAAAAGAGGGAATAACTGTTATGCTGGGCAAAGGCCAAAGAAGCCAAACCGTAAAAGAGGCTATCAAAGAATACAAAGCGATTTATCTGGTTACAGCAGGTGGAGCAGGAACATATATTGCCGACAAAGTAAAAAAGATTCAGGTTGTAGCTTATCCGGATTTAGGCTCGGAGGCAATTCACAAGCTAGTAATTGAAGAGTTACCGGTTCTAGTTGCTATAGATGCTAATGGGAATTCTGTTTTTCCTGATTATTTTAATTAAAAGGAGGAATCGCTTTGCGAATTGATAACCGAGATAATGATCAAATGCGTTTAGTTAAAATAACACCTAATTACTTAAAAAATCCACATGGCTCAGCTTTAGTAGAATTTGGAGATACCAAGGTTATTTGCACTGCTATGCTAGAAGAAAAAACCCCTTCTTTTTTAAGAGGTACCAACCAAGGCTGGCTTACGGCTGAATATGATATGATTCCGGGAGCGACTAATATCAGAACCTCAAGGGATGCTTCTAGAGGCAAGATCAGTGGTCGTAGCCAGGAGATTCAAAGGCTAATTGGTCGCTGTATGCGCTCTGTGACAGACATGTCTGTTCTTGGTGAAAGGACTATCTGGCTTGACTGTGATGTAATTCAGGCCGATGGTGGAACTAGAACAGCTTCCATTTCAGGTGCATTTGTAGCGTTAGTTTTAGCACTTGCTCGTTTTAAAGAGGAGCTTAAATTGGAACAATTACCACTTAAAAACTACCTAGCTGCAGTAAGTGTGGGTATAGTCGATAATATACCTATTTTAGATTTGTGTTATGAAGAAGATTCACGCGCCATGGTCGATATGAATATAGTAATGACCTCGGCCGGTGAAATTGTGGAAATACAGGGTACGGGAGAGGCGAGACCTTTTTCTAAAACAGAGCTTTTAAGCCTGTTACAACTTGCTGAAAAAGGGACAAGAGCAATCTTTGCAGCTCAAAAAGAAGCTCTGGCTAACGTGCTAGCATTCTAGAATTTAGGAGGCTAAAAATGGAACTTTTGGTCTGTACAAGCAATTTTCATAAAATAGAGGAGATTCAAAGTTATCTTGGCGAAAAAATCTCCTGCAAAAGCTTTTTAGATCTAAATAACTTTACCCCGCCTGTAGAAAGCTCGTTAACTTTTCAAGGTAATGCATTAATTAAAGCCACAGCCGGCTATAAAGCCAGTGGTTTGCTCTCTATAGCCGATGATTCGGGTTTAGAAGTATTGGCTTTGGACAATCGGCCCGGAGTTTTTTCAGCCCGTTATGCCGGAGAACAGGCTACAGATAGTGATAATAACAAAAAGCTTTTAAGCGAGTTAAAAGATCAGAGTTTAAAAACAGCAAGATTTGTTTCGGCACTAGCTATAGTAGGACCACTAAAAACAGTAGTTGTAATGGGTACAGTTTACGGCACGATCTTAACAGAACCAAGAGGGAGCAATGGTTTTGGTTATGATCCGCTTTTTTATATCCCCCAGATAGGCAAAACCATGGCCGAACTTTCATTACAAGAGAAAAATCAAATTAGTCACCGTGCAAAGGCCTTAGAAAAACTTGTCTCTGAGTTAAGTGACTTTATTGGTTTTAAAGTTGCTAAATGAGAAAAGCTGTGGTAAGTTAACCAATTTAAATTTAACAAAGTGAGATTTTCCTGAGATTTGCATATGCCGGCCAAGGAAGAGGGGGTGAGTCTGCAAGTTAAGAGACGCTCTTAGCAGCAGACCCATTTATGATAAAAATAGGTGTGATAAGTGATACCCATGGCAATTTCTCTCTTGCAGCCAAAGCCATTAATTTGTGGGGCCAGATAGATTACCTGCTACATGCTGGGGATGGTAAAAATGAAGCCCTGGCATTGGGGAAGTTGGCTAAATGTCCTGTTTGGGCAGTTGCCGGCAATACAGATAGTGTCACTTTTCCCCAAACAGAACTTATTGAAATAGGCGGCATTAAAATACTGCTGCTTCACGGTTATCAACTGCCTCCCGCATATAGAGAAGAACGTTTGGCAGATCTGGCTTTAAAGGAAAAAGCCGAGATCGTAGTTTATGGTCACACCCATAAACCCTATAACAACTATCATCGAGGTGTTCTGGTTTTTAATCCGGGTAGCCCTTTTAGACCGCGTGGTTCCAAGCCTTCTTGCGGGCTAATTGAAATAGATGGCAAAAATATTACAGCCAAGCATCTTAAAATCCCTTGACCATAATACTGCTATAGGCTATACTATCATTTGTACGGGGTGTAGCGCAGTTTGGTAGCGCACCTGCCTTGGGAGCAGGGGGTCGCAGGTTCAAATCCTGTCGCCCCGACCATGCGC
>DAIMKF010000031.1:0-21344 GCA_036721855.1 Bacillota bacterium
ATTGCCGGATCTTTTTTTAGCCCCAAAGGGATACAAACCTTTGGGGCTTTTTGACTTAACCTGCCATAAAAGTGGTTTAAATAAATCTAGGCCTTGTGTATATCTGCCTTATCGGGGAAAATCAGTTAAAGTAGGTTTATGGAGGGGAAAAATATAATATTTAATAAAAAACGGGAAGGAAAAGAAGACAGTAAAACACAAATAATAAAGTAAGATGGAATTAACAAAGGGAGGGAGCCGAATGCAAAAAAAGTTACGTTTAGATCGACTCCTTATTTTAGGAGCTTTTCTTATTCTGACAATTGTTGTCATACTGGAGCAAAAACCGGTTACTAAGGAACTAATAGATGAGGATATCTTGACCTTAAGACTTGCCGCTTATGGGAACTATAAAGTAAATGATTTTTTTGATGAAGCTATCAATGAATATATGGAGCTCAATCCAAAAATTAGAGTAGTGTATCATATAGCACCTGTAGCCATTGAAGCCAAGTATTTTCAAGACACCGGTTTTGTACCCGGTTATGAACACCGCTTGTTGGCTGAATTCAGTGTAGGCGATCCACCCGATATCTTTTTTATTCCTAAAGGACGGGGGCTACTGTGGTATGAAAACGGTGCGCTTATAGAGCTTAACGAGTATCTTGATATGCCCAAAGCTATAGATTCTAAATACGCTATTTATGGCATAACGGTGGGGGTAGGGTTTGCCGGTATATCCAGTAAAACCAAAGACTTGGCTGAGTCTTTTAAACTCCTACAATTCTTAGGTGATTATTGGGAGGAATATCAAAGAAAATTTGCCGTCGCAGTTAAGGAGGAAGCAGAAGGAATTGCACTGCCGGGAAGTGGTCTTGATGGTACGGTAGAGGAGTTTATGCTTATTTGGAATCAGGTAGCCTTAACAATGAATCGGGATGATTTGTTTCTGATGCCAAAACCTCTTCATGAGGCAGGCGCTTATGGAACCAGTTTTAGAACACCGGATGACTATAATTACCTTTTTGTCGGTATCATGTCCAATGATCATGGACAAAGCATCTCTAATGTGCACATCTCTTTTAAGAACAAGGTTGCGAGCCAGTCCAAGTACCTTAAAAATTTTACCGATTGTGTGGAAATATTGTTAAAAACAATTGATCCGGTAGCCAGAGAAATTGGTACGGCAGAGCTCCTAAAAGGACTCGGAGCTGATTTAGATCATTTTAACCTGGACTTTTTTTACATGGTAGGATTCTATCACCATAATGATATTCAATTTCATACAATGGGTCCAAATCCTGACTTTGAACATTCGGAGTACAAAATTGCGTTAAGCAAGCCGGAAGAAAAATTTATATGGCCAAGATTCTATCCAATCAATATGGTTATCCCAAAGAGTAACTTCCCGGAAGAAAACCATTGGCGTTTAAATTAGGGTTTTAAAAATTTCTAAGAGCCTAGAAATCCTAACAGTTAATATATTAAGGGGATGTTTTTCGTGCTTAAAAAGGTATTGGTGCTAAGTCTGGTGGTTATTATTTGTCTGCCTTTAATGGCTGAAGTAGAAAGTTATCGCCACAGACTTGAGGAAGCTCTGTGGCAGTTACAGGATATTGATCCGGTTTTTATCGAAGAGAAACTAAAAGAGGCCGAAAAACTAAGTTCCAGTGCCAAGTGGGAAGATCAAGTAGCAGCCAAAACAATTTTAGAAAAAGTAGAACCTCTTTTTGCCGATACCAGAGCAGTAGAGACCAGGTGTATGTGGGTGGATTATGTTACCTTCGGTAACTTCTTTAGTCGCGCCGATATTGTTCGACTCCTGGATCAGTTAGTTTTGCTGGATATTCATATCTTGTTTCCTGAAGTATACGCCTATGGAACAACTATCTATCCAAGTAAGATAGCCAAAATTCAAGATCAGTACCTTTATCTTTTTGAGGATGGAGATATTCTCCAGATCTTTATTGAAGAAGCTCATCAAAGAGGCATGGAGGTACACCCTTTAGTCAGAGTCTTTTCCTCAGGGTATAAAAATCCGGGGTATCTCATTAATCAACACCCCGAGTGGCTAGAGGTTACCCGTGATGGGACAAGGGGAAGTTCCAAGTCCTATTTTATCTCACCTATAATTCCCGAGTTTCGCCGTTATCTGGAAGCAGTGATGACAGAGCTGGTTACAAGTTATGATATCGATGGCTTACATTTGGATTATATCCGTTATGAAGAAGGCGATTTTGGCTATAGCGAAGCCTCAAGAAACTTGTATAAAAAAATAAACTTTAAGGATCCTTTAAATATTATCCCCGGAAGCAGAGACGAAGAGTTTTTTAAAGATTTTAGGCGTGCCCATGTCGATGCTTTTGTCAGGTGGTGTTATGAGAACTTAAAAGCCATTAAACCTAAACTTCTGATCTCGGCAGCAGTTGGTTCGCCCTATTCCTGGGATTATAAATCACTTTTCCAAGACTGGGTTTACTGGTCTAAAGAAGGTTATATTGATTTTGTAACATCCATGCAATATCGAGATACCACTCCCAAATTCAAAGTGGCAGTCGAGGAGGATAAAAAGGCGAATCAGGTCTTCTTGCCTCTCTTTAGCGGGCTGGGGTTATATCTTTTTAACGATGTTGAGTTACAAAGTCAGATTGAGGAAGTAAGAAGACAAAACCTGCCTGGAGTGGCTCTTTTTTCCGAGGCTAATATGAGTGTAGTAAAATATTTCCGGATTAAAGATGGTGTTTTTAGAAACAAAGCTTTTCCTGTACACCGCCAACCGGAAAAGGCCATAGACATTTATGTAGAGGATCTTTGCCTGCGGATACAAAAAAACAGTGCCTACCTTGGGCTTGAAGAAAAAGAAATTGAAAATTGGCTTGAACTAATAAACAGTAGCGGGGGAACAAAGAAAATTACTTCTTCTAAATACCCCAAGATGGTAAAGGCAATTAATGAAAGACTGGCTTATGTCCTGGCCATTAAAGAATATTATCATCTCTCCCCTTGACAGTAATTAAAGACATGCCTACAGTTAAACCAAGTAACTTTCGGAAGATTTAGGGGGTTGGGTTGATGAAAATTTGTCAAAGTGTTCTGGAGTTAATTGGCAACACCCCGCTTTTGGAGATCTCAGACAATAAAGCTAAAGTCTTGGGGAAGATAGAATCTTTTAATGCCGGCGGATCAATTAAAGACAGAATCGCCAGGCATATGGTGGAAAGAGCAGAAGAAGAAGGTTATCTTAAGCCAGGGGGCATCATTGTAGAACCAACCAGCGGCAACACAGGTGTCGGTTTGGCTTTAGTGGCAGCTGCCAAAGGTTATAAACTCATCCTTACCATGCCAGAAACTATGAGTATGGAAAGAAGACGACTGCTTAGTGCCTATGGTGCCAAAGTGGTTCTTACACCGGGAGAAAAGGGCATGCAAGGTGCAATTGATAAAGCCATCGAATTAAAAGATAAATATCAGGCCTTTATGCCCCAACAGTTTGAAAATCAAGCTAACCCTGCTATCCATGAAAGAACTACTGGGGTAGAGATCTGGGAGGCTACTAAAGGACAAATTGATGTATTAGTTGCCGGTGTAGGTACAGGGGGTACAATCACCGGTTGCGGAAGATACCTGAAAGCTAAAAAGCCAACTGTTAAACTAGTAGCTGTTGAGCCGGCTGAATCCCCCGTCCTTTCAGGCGGAAAACCCGGTCCCCATAAGATTCAAGGCATTGGTGCCGGATTTATACCTCAGGTTTACGATGCCAATCTTATTGATTGCATTATCCGAGTTACCGGTGAAGATGCTATTTCTACTACTAGAGAACTGGCCAGAAGCAAAGGTCTTTTGGTGGGTATTTCCAGTGGTGCCGCAGCATTTGTGGCCTTAAAGCTAAGTGTATTAGATGAGTTTACTGCAAAGAACATTGTGGTGATACTGCCTGACACTGGAGAGAGGTATCTTTCAACCGGAATATTTGATTGAGTCTCTAAAGGAAAACGCCTCCTTAGGCGCATTTAAAAGAGCACTCGGCCAGCAGTTTTCTTCGGTTCTTTTTTTAAGACAATATGCACCATATGCTCTTATAAGGTGGCTGGGATCATTTACAGCCACTTTTTTAATCTCGTTAAAATCCACCTGGATGTTATTAAAGGTTAAAGCTATCAAGGCGTTACGTCTAATAATATTAAGACCTCTCCAAGCGGCGGCACTTTGCTTTAGGACTAACCGATATTCAGGTTCCATTTTTATTAATTTTAAAAGCTCCGGTTTTCTTAACAGATAAAAAGGTGTTAATATGGAACTAGAAGAAATTGCTTGATTGTGAGGACAAACAAGTTGACAGATATCACAGCCAAAGAGATGACCTTTTATCATTTCACACTCTTTACAGGTAAGGTAGCCTTTTGTTTGGGTAATAGCTGAAATACAAATCCGGTTATCCAAAAGAAAGGGTTCTTTGATAGCACCGGTTGGACAGGCATTTATACAAGCACCACACTTTTGGCAAAAACCAAGAGGATTACCTGCAGCGAGAGGCAAATCTGTTAACACCGTAGCCAAAAAGAGAAAAGAACCGGCTGTAGGATGAATGATACAGGTATTAAACCCAAGGTAACCAAGTCCTGAGGCATAGGCTACAGCGCGATCAAGAATTAAACCCGTATCAAAGAGGGCATTAAAGGTGTAACCCGGATAGAGAAGTTTAAGTCTTAGAAGATAACTATTTAGCAACGCCCTTAGTACAAAGTGATAATCTTTACTCTGACAATAGAGTGAAAACCCCCCCTTTTCCAAAGAGGTATTATAATAAGGCAGCGCAAGAGAAATGGCATATTTAGCCGTCGGGAAAGTTTTCTCAGGGTAACGGAAAAAGGTAAGATTTTTAGCAATATAGGGATCAAGATAGGAGATTTTTGTCTCAAGGTTAACCAAAACAGGCTCCAGCTCATTTAGAGAACAACTTTTTGGTTCTAAAAAACCCAGCTTTATAGCTTCAAGGATCCAGTCAGACATCTTACCACTCCTATTCTGGGGAAAAATTGAGGTGAAAAGTTTGACCAGAGACGATTATCTAGAGCTTATGCAAGCTAAAGTAAAAAATGTTAATTTACAAAAACATATGTTGGCAGCGGAGGCTATTCTAAGAGATTTGGCCGTTTTCTTAGGTAAAAATGACGAAAGGGAAACCTGGGGTCTAGCAGGGCTTTTACATGATATTGACTATGAAGATACCGCAAAAAATCCAAAGGCTCATGGTCTGGAAGGTGCGGCCTATTTACAAGAGTATCCACTATCTGAATATATCGTCAACGCTATAAGGTCGCATTCGGGTTTAGTTGAGCGAAAAAGCGAGCTGGACAAGGCTCTTTATGCTGTTGATCCATTAACCGGACTTATTGTGGCCTCAGCTTTAATTCATCCCGATAGAAAGCTTGCCTCTATCGATACTCAGTTTATCATGAAACGCTTTGGTGAAAAAGCTTTTGCCAAAGGTGCCAAAAGAGAGCAGATTAAAACCTGTATTGAGTTAGGTCTGGAATTGGAAGAGTTTATTTTTATAGGCTTAGAAGCTATGACCAAAATAGCAGGAGAATTAGGTTTGTAGGTGATGGAAAGATGACCGAGATAGTTGTTCGCAGGGGAGGACTTAAAGACATAGACCAGATTGTTAAAGTCCACAGTTCCGATCTTGAAAACGACCTTTGGTATGCTTTCCCTAACGGTCAAAGAGTAGAGACTAAGGAGCCTAAAAGTCTTAGTCTATATGAACGCTGGCTAAATGGTGGCTCATGGATGAGTAATGAGCTATGTGCAATATATATTAATAGCCTCCTTTTAGGAGGCCACCTACCTCTTGTGGCTGAGATAGACGGCATGATCGTTGGCGAGCTAGAACTGTTTTTTGGCTGGGAAAGCGATAATAAACTTTATGCTCATATTGGTGTTTTACAGGTCCATAAAGAATTCCAAAGGCGGGGTATAGGCACTAAACTATTGCAAAAAGCTATTTCTACGGCTAAAAAGAGAGGTGCATCTTACCTAACTGTCAGACCAAGAGATCTTTTGCAGCCATTTTATAAAGAGTATGGTTTTAGTGAGTGGCTAAAGACCGTAGTTTTTGAAGCCCAAGCCGGACCCTATCTGGCCAAATTACGTTGGGAAGAAGATAATACGGTTTTTAACAAATTGAAGTTTTGGGATTTTATTTTGGGGCAGGAACAATCTTCAGCCCAGATTTGGCAGATATTTAATCGCAATTATTTTGCGCTGCCTGAGTTTACCAGAGAACCAATTCATACCGGTGTAATAACAAGTAGCACTCAGGAGACAGTGGCCATATTTTTCCCTCATGTTTATTTTGGAGATATGGCCAATGTCTATGCCTGGTCTAAAGCTCGGCCACAAGAGGAACATCTCTGGTCGGTATTCACATTAGCCTATCATTTTGGGTATGATAGAGTAAGGAGTCTTTTAAGTGCAAAACAGTTCCAAAAACTAAGTGCAAAGCTTCCCTTAAAAGAGATTGAAAGGCAAGAGATTTTTCGCCTTGAATTAAAAGAGGGATGAGTATGAGATGGCAGACTTTATTTAAGAACTTACCGTTTAAGGTTGATGACGATAAACCCTGGTCAATTCTGTCA
The DNA here is from genome assembly GCA_036721855.1 of Bacillota bacterium. Lineage (GTDB taxonomy): Bacteria > Bacillota > DTU065 > DTU065 > DTU065 > JAHDNZ01. The sequence goes on from DAIMKF010000031.1 coordinate 6,618, forward strand.
GCATTAGATAAGTTTTTAGGTACTATTACCGGTAATGCCCATTCTTTTCCGGAAACAGGTTTTACTCTCCAAGGGACAGTTTATATAGCCTCCAGCGCTATTATAGAAAAAGGGGCTACCATTATCGGGCCTGCTTATATAGGCCCCAAAGTTACAATTAAACAAGGGGCTTATCTACGTGGAGGGGTCTACCTAGGAGAAGGTGCTGTAGTAGGGCATGCCACGGAAGTCAAACATGCTTTATTTTTAGAGCATAGCCATGCACCCCATTTTAACTATATCGGCGACAGTGTTTTAGGTAGAGAAGTTAATCTTGGAGCCGGTGTCAAAATATCAAATTTTAAAAATGACGGCAGTGAAATAGTTATTGATAATATTCCTACCGGTCTTCGTAAAGTCGGGGCCTTTATCGGTGATGGTACCAAGATTGGTTGCAACAGTGTTACGGCTCCGGGAACTGTTATCGGCAGAGATTGTCTGGTCTACCCTTTGGTATCTTTAAGAGGGATTATTCCGGCAGGAAGTATAGTTAAACTAAAGCAGGAGCAAGAGATTGTATCAAGAACGTTCTAAGAAGCGCTTTCAAATAGCGAAAGGAGTGTTCTAGCTTTTTAGCAGCAATTATGAAACCAAAAAAATATCTTACCTGTTTAATTATTCTTAGTCTATTAGCTTTAATTGTTTGGAAACTGAGCCTAACCACTAAGGCTGCTCTTACAAGCGCTCAAGACAACCGTCTGGCCATGGATACTCTGATAACAGTTACTCTGGTCGCGCCGGAGGATAAAATAAAAAGTACCTTTCAGGCAGGTTTTAACGAGATAGAACGTATTGCCAACCTTACGGATAGATTTAACCAAAGCAGTGAACTGGCAGAGTTAAATGCCAAAAGGTCACTTAATGTATCTAAAGAGCTAGTAAATTTAATTGTTTTGGGAGAGAGCTATCGTAAAAGCAGCAACAATGCTTTTGATCTGCGTCTCGGGCGTCTAAGCGATCTATGGGGTTTTGGGACAAGCTTAGAACAGGTGCCAGCCAAAGATAAAATCATGGCGGCCCTTCCCTCGAAAGATGTGGAAATCCTGGGCCCTAAAGTTAGCCTCCCCGGTGATGTATTGCTCGATCTAGGAGCTCTGGCCAAAGGTTATGCCATCGAAAGAGCCAGAGAGATTATGAAAAAAACAGCTCCTGCAGGGTTAATTTTAGGTGGCGGCAGCAGTATTGCCGCTTGGGGTATGCACCCGGAGAAAAGGCCCTGGCGCATAGGTATTAGGCATCCGAGAAGTTCAACTAAGTTTTTGGGTGTGATGGAACTGGAGGATGGTTGGTCTTTGGGGACCTCCGGAGATTATGAAAGATATTTTATTAAAGATAATAAAAGATACCATCACATTCTTGACAGTAAAACCGGCTATCCTAAAGAAGATGTTTACTCTTGTAGCATTCTGATTAAAGATGCGACACTATCTGATCTCCTTTCAACTTTACTTTTTGTTTTGGGGCCTGAGGAGGGGAAAATATTTCTAGATAACAATACCAAGCTTGGACCTTTGGCCGTCTTTTGGGTTGTCGCTCCTGGGGAAATTGTGATCTATGAAAAAGGTGTAAAATTACCCCAACTAACGTACTGATATAATCATATAAGGCGACTAATAACCGTACACTTCTTTAAGAGGTGTACGGTTATGCGCATATCGACTTTACAAGAAAAAAAAAGAATCTCTTTGATGCTTTTTTGGTTTATGGTAGGTTGTACGATTCTTTGGGCTAGGCTTTTTTATCTTCAGGTAATAAAAGGTGAAACCATCTATAACTTGGCTTTATCACAAAGGCTAAGACCAATACCTGTTGATGGACCAAGAGGAGATATCTTAGACCGCAACGGAGTGCTTTTGGTCGGCAGCGAAGAACTAGCCTCAGTTTATGCTATTCCCGCCGAGATAAAAGATAAAGAAAAAACAGCCCGTTTGCTCAGCGAAATATTAGATTTAGAAGAAGAAAAAACTTTAACGAGTCTAAAAAAACGCGCTTCAGCAGTTTGGCTCAAAAAGCGGATTACTGCAGAGCAAGAGGCAAAGCTTAGGGAATATGGCCTTTCTGGTATTGGGGTTGTGGCATCTCCCAAAAGAGTATATCCCTTTAATAGCCTTGCCGCCCATATAATTGGCATCTCCGGTATAGATAACCAGGGCCTGGAAGGCCTAGAACTGGTATATGATACCTATCTTTCAGGTCAAAAAGGAAGTTATATGGTAGAAAGGGATGCCAGTGGCAAAGAAGTTCCAAATGCGGTCAAGGTTTACAATGAGCCAACTAAGGGAGAATCATTGCTCCTAACTCTGGATGCTTCTTTTCAAAGTATAGCTGAAAAGGCTTTAGCCAAGAGAATTGAGGAGACCGGAGCAAAATCGGGGCTGGTGATCTTTTTAGATGTTTTAACAGGCGAAATATTGGCTATGGCTTCTTATCCGACCTTTGAACCGGAGAATTACCAAAAATACCCGGCAGTATTTCGTCGCAACATTGCCGTTACCGATCTTTATGAACCCGGTTCTACTTTTAAGATTGTCACAGCTACAGCGGCGCTAGAGGCGGGAATAGCTACCTTGGAGAGACGTTTTTTTGATCCTGGTTTTATGATCGTCTCAGGCTGGCGGATCCGCTGCTGGAGAAGCGGAGGACATGGCAGTCAGACCTTTACGGAGACATTGGAAAACAGCTGTAACGTAGCTTATGGCACCTTAGGCATGGAGCTTGGGGGTGAGAGGTTTACCTATTATGCTTACAAATATGGTTTCGGCCAAAAAAGCGGCATTGATTTTCCCGGTGAAGCCAAAGGTATTATTTACAAACCAGGACCGGATGTGCCTCTGGTTACCTGGGCTAATATGGGCTTTGGTCAGTCGGTTAGTATTACACCCCTTCAGCTGGTAAGCTTTGCCGCGGCAATTGCCAATGGTGGTATATTATATCAACCTCATCTGGTAAAAGAGATCCAAGCTAAAAAAACAATTGAACCGCAAGGCACTCGTATCATGGATGAAAAGATAGCTAAAACTGTTAGGGAGATGATGTATTCCGTAGTTGAAAATGGTTCGGGCAGAACCGCTCAGATTGCAGGCTACAGAATAGGGGGGAAAACCGGTACAGCTCAAATGGTTGTAGAAGGACGTTATAGTCACTCAGCAGTGGTTGCTTCCTTTGTAGGTATCGCTCCGGCAGACAACCCGGCTATAGCTGGAATTGTAGCCATCCATGAACCTACGGCCATGCAGTATGGTGGTCAGGTGGCGGCACCTGTTTTTGCGGAGATTGTAGCCCAAATGCTTCCTGCCCTTGGTATAAAACCGATTCCTGAAACAGTAATACCCAATCCCTGGGGAGGACCACCTAAAAGAATTGCTCAAAAGGAAGTGCCGGTACCAAATGTTTTAGGGAAGACTATTTTAGCCGCACAAAACGAGTTGCACAAGCTTTCCCTGGTTCCGGAAATAGTTGGTGAGGGAGTAGTGATCATAGACCAGATACCCAAAGAAGGCCAGACTCTAAAAGAAGGATCAAAGGTATATCTGTTTGTTGATTCAGAGACTATTTTAGAAGGACCTCCAATAGTTGACGCTGCTACTTAGGTCTGGTATAATATCGCCAATTCGTAGGAGAAATACGGTTTTCACACCAGAAAAATGAGGTGGATATTCTTGCAAGAGGAGCGTTTTGCTAAAGTAGGCTTGACTTTTGATGATGTTTTGCTCCTGCCGGCTGAGTCACATGTATTACCTAGAGATGTTGATGTGCGTACCAAATTAACTAGAAATATTACCCTTAACATACCCCTTATAAGTGCGGGTATGGATACGGTAACAGAAGCCCCCATGTCCATTGCTATGGCCAGAGAAGGCGGTTTGGGTGTTATTCACAAAAATATGACGCCGAAAAAACAAGCTGCAGAAGTCGATAAGGTTAAACGTTCAGAAAGTGGTATTATAGTTGACCCTATCTTTTTACACCCTGATGATTTACTTCAAGAAGCTCTCGATATTATGAGCCACTACCGGATTTCAGGTGTACCGATTATAGATGAAAATGGAGTATTGGTAGGTATTCTTACCAACCGCGACCTTCGCTTTGAAGAAGAATTTAATCGCCCCATCCATGAGGTTATGACCAAAGAAAACCTTATTACAGGCAGAGTAGGTACTACCTTAGAAGAAGCCAAAGCTATTTTACAAAAGCACAGGATTGAAAAACTACCACTGGTAGATGAAAGTTATCGTCTCAAAGGTCTGATTACCATTAAGGATATTGAAAAAGCCAAAAAATATCCTAACTCTGCTAAAGACAATCATGGCAGACTAATTGTTGCAGCGGCTGTAGGTGTCGGCTCCGATATGGAGGTACGTTCAAAAGCTTTAGTTGAAGCTGGTGTTGATGTTATTGTTGTAGATACAGCACATGGCCATTCTATTGGAGTTATTAAAGCGGTTAAGAAGTTGAAAAAAACCTATCCACAAATTGATGTAATTGCCGGCAATGTCGCTACGGCCAAAGCTACTAAAGCTTTAATTGAAGCTGGAGCGGATGCAATCAAGGTGGGCATTGGTCCGGGATCAATATGTACAACTCGAGTAGTAGCAGGTATTGGTGTGCCTCAGGTTACGGCTGTAAATGATTGTTATGAGGTAGCCAAAGAGTTGGGCGTACCAATAATTGCAGATGGCGGCATTAAATATTCCGGTGATATAGTTAAAGCTATTGCAGCCGGTGCAGATTGCGTTATGATTGGGAATCTATTTGCCGGGACAGAAGAAAGCCCGGGAGAGTCGGAGATTTATCAAGGCCGCCGCTTTAAAGTTTATCGTGGTATGGGTTCTTTGGGTGCAATGAAAGAAGGCTCTAAAGATCGCTATTTCCAGGAAAACGAAAAGAAACTTGTTCCGGAAGGAATTGAAGGAAGAGTTCCCTATAAAGGTCCCCTAGCTGATACAATCTTCCAGCTTTTGGGGGGATTAAGAGCAGGTATGGGTTATTGTGGCTGTGCTACTATAGAAAAGATGCAGACAAAAACTAACTTTATTCGTATCACTTCCGCCGGTTTGAGAGAAAACCATCCCCATGATGTACAGATTACTAAAGAAGCACCTAACTACAGCCTATAAAGATGAGGAAGAGCCAATGGCTCTTCCTTTTTGGGGAGGTTATATTTTGGTAACAAGAGGACTGGGTCTTTTACTGGTTTAAAACTTTAGCGTTTTAAGCATGGCAATCTTTGGTTACTTTTTTAAACATCTCTAGACCTGCTACTTTTTTGGTAATTAAATAGGTTCCACCTTTTATTTTTTGGAGCAGGAAGACTAATCAAAGTAGCCAATTTTATTAAGTATAAGATACCAAATAAGTTGCCCAAAACGAAGATCCTACTAGTTTAATAAAGGGGGTTAGGCGCTTTCAGAGCGCATTTTTATGGCTCAAAAAAAATCATCGCTTTGGCTTTTAGAAGCGCCAATGATACTTCTTTTCGCACTGGTAGTTTTGCCTCTTATTATCAGAGGATTTGAGTTATTAGGTTTAGCCAAAAGAGAAGGCCTGCTCCTTTCTTTTTTGCTTCAGCAAGCCAGTTTTATTGGCGGAACAATTTACTTAAAAAACAAATACCCCCTTTATCCTGAAGAAAAAGTAACCTTTAAGCCTAACTGGCGACATTTCTGGAAGAGCCTACTTTGGTTGCCGGCTATTATTCTTTTAAGTATTTTAGGCACAAGTATCTCGGCTGAGATTCTTACACCTATCTTAGGTCCGGAAAGATTACAATCTTTATTGTTTAAAGAAAGCACCCGGATAAATATACTTTATTTAGATTCCTGGCACTTTTTTGTGATGGCCTTAGTTATCTGTTTATTGGGACCTTTGAGTGAGGAAATGTTTTTCCGTGGTTTTTTCTTTTCGCGTATGTCGGCTACCTATTCTCCCCAAATCGCTTATTTAGTGACATCATTATTTTTTGCCCTACCCCATTTTTATCTGGTTAATTTTCTGCCGATTTTTCTTTTAAGCCTAATACTTTGTTACCTGGCTCGAAACGAAGGTCTGTGGGCAGCGGTAGGAGCTCATGTGTTTTTTAATACAACAGTCTTTATTATCATGTTTTTACAGGTGTCTTTTAACTGAAAAAGAGGTGCCATTTAATGTCGATATCGAAAACGGTTCCAAAACAAAAACAAACTAAATTTGATGTCTCAACTATCGGTGAAAGTCTTAGCGATATTCGCAAGGGTTTATGGATATTAGCTTTACCGGCTGTCGGGGAGATGCTTCTAAATACAACGGTTGGTATGATTGATACGGCTATGGTAGGCAGACTGGGGAAAGAGGCTGTAGCAGCAGTAGGTTTGGCCAACCGTCTTATCAATATAATTCTCGGTGTGTTTATGGCTATAACCATAGGCACGACAGCTATGGTAGCCAGATACTTCGGTGCAGAAGACCGCAAAAAAGCGGCTGATGTTTTACGTCAATCTATCATAATCTCAATTCTCTTTGCTCTCTTCTTAGGTCTGCCTAGTTATTTTTTAGCTAAACCTTTAATGAAACTGGTGGTTTTTACAGGTGATAATCTGGTCTTTGACGGAGCTGCGACTTATTTTAGGGTTATGGCTGCCAGCTTTGTTTTTTTATTTTTAAATCTCACCGCCAGTGGTGCCCTACGTGGTGCCGGTGATATGTATGCACCTCTTTTAGTGGTATCTTTAACGAATATCGTTAACCTTGTCGGCAATTATTTTCTTATCTATGGCCATGGTCCCTTTCCTCGCTTGGGTATCTATGGGGCAGCTTTGGCAACCTTGATTAGTCGTGCTGTAGCAACCCTGGTCTACGGCTATATGCTTTTAAGCGGCCGTGGTGGTTTTACAATAAATTGGCGAGGTGGAATCAAACTCTCCAAAGAGATTTCATCCCCGGTATTTAAAATTGGAATTCCGGCCGCCGTGGAACAGTTAGTAATGCGAGTCGGGCAATTTGCCTATTATTTTATCATTATTAGTCTGGGGACAGCTGCCCAGGCTGCTCACGAAGTGGCTATTAATGCTGAATCCATCTCATTTAACCCGGGTTTTGGTTTTGCTCTGGCCGCCACAACAATGGTGGGTCAATTCTTAGGAGCAAATAAACCGGATCTTGCTCTCCGCAGTGGCAAAGAAGCAGCTAAAATAGCAGTAGTTGTGATGACCCTTCTCGGTCTATGTTTCTTTTTGTTTCCGGCTCCCTTTGTGAAACTTTTCGTACCTAATGATCAGGAAGTAATCGATTTAGCCAGTATGTGTCTTAAAATTGTAGCTTTTTCCGAACCGTTTTTTGCCATAGTAATGGTCTATGCCGGTGCATTGCGAGGTGCCGGGGATACATTGGCCGTTATGGTCTATACAATCGTTGGTGTATGGGTTTTAAGAATTGGTTTGGCCTATCTGTTCTCTGTTGTTTTAGGTTGGGGTCTTAAAGGTGCCTGGTGGGCTATGAATATTGATATCTTTGCTCGATGCATCCTTCTTTGGCACCGGTTTAATTCGGGGAAATGGCGTAATCTAACGATCTAAAAAAGGCTGGAAAAAAACCCAGCCTTTCTTTATTTAGAATCAGTTTCAAAGAGCTCAAGATAGTGTTTGGCAGAAAAAACACCTAATGCAGCTCCGCCAAAGACATCAGAGGCAAAATGCTGACCGAGAAATAAGCGACTAAGACCTACTCCACTAGACCAGGTATAAAACCAAAACCGATACTTGGGGAATTCATCGCTAAGAACTGTAGCCAGACAGAAGCTCTCAGCTGTATGCCCAGAAGGAAAGGAATTGTAAAGATTGTTTAGATTTGGTCCAATATAATAGGGAGGTTGGTTGGATTTTAGGGCATAAGGGCGGGATTTACCAAGGAGATATTTTAGGCCATTGGTAGTAAGCTGAGTATATAACGAGGCCCCTACCATTTTACGAGCAAGTTCTTTGTTATGCCAACCAAAACCGGTATATAAAAGCATTAAGCCTAGTGGTTCAACAGATTTACTAAAGACAATCGCGGTAGGTTTAAAAGGTTTTAATGCGGAAAAATAATCTAGTAGCGGCTGATCGACTAGGGTGGTAACCATCGTTGTAAAAAGAACTAAGCTACTTGCCCAGTAGTTTAATTTTAGGGGTCTGGCAGTAATTTGGCCTAAGTCTTTGGTTCCCTCAATCAGTCCATAAGAGAGGTTATTCAGTCCGTTTGCAGATATAAAAACTGCCAAAAGAAGAAAACTTATAACTACCAGAGTTAGTTTTTTCATTTTAAACAATTGGTTAAAAGAGCATCAGCAATTAGGCTGCGGAGGTAGGTAATGTCTTTATAAGCAGCATAAGCAGGATCACCTTCACCACAGTATTCAATGCAAATAGGTCCATCATAACCTTGTTGGATAAGCTCACAGACGATCTGGTAATAATCGATAGCCCCGTTTTCAAGCAAATAACTGTAGTCATAACCATAGCCTAGAGCAGACCTACGGCAGTTTTTGGCATGGAAAAAGCCAATTTTTCCCTTAACTTTTTGAACTGTTCCAAGGGGGCCTTCACTGCTTGTTGTAGCATAGATATTACCGGGATCGGGGTTAGCGTTAACCCAATTTGAACCAATAGCATCAAGTAGTTTGAGTGTAGATTCTCCGGTGTCATGGGGAGTATTCATATGGATTTCAAAGACGATTTGAACTTTTTTGGCTTGTGCATAATCAGCGACTTCCTGATACATTAAAGCCATCTCTTGATATTTTTCCTGACTGACTAAAGCCGAGCCATTTTCAGCGAATTTAGTCCAATCAGGTCCGGTAATATTAGCAATAGAACCATTGATGATTGGCACATTAAACATATGAGCCATATCAAGAGCCCATTTCATTTTTTCAATAGAAGCGGCAGCCTTTTCACTGTTTAATAAGTCAGTTCCGGCATCTAGGGCTATTATAGGTACCTGATATTGTTTTGACAGATTAGCGGCCTTTAATAGATCGGATTCTGTCTTATAGTGTACAGTAGATAATTCAATGCCATCATAACCATATTCAGCTGCTTTGAAGAAAGCTTTTTCTATGCTATACCCACGAAAGGTATAGGAATGGAGGACAATTTTCATTTAATTCACCTTCACCTTATTAGAATACTCCTTAAGTCTTTCGTTTTTAAAAAGCGATATCCTGCCAAAAGAGATAAATGTACTTATAGACTTGTCTCTTGGCATACTTCTTAAGGGGAGGTATTTGTATGCGCTTTGGATTAGCTTTAGGCGGAGGTTCTTTAAGGGGAGCAGCTCATATCGGTGTGCTCAAAGTCTTAGATAAAGAAGGTCTAAAACCTGTAGCTATTGCCGGGACATCAGCTGGCTCTATTGTAGCCGCACTATATGCTTCAGGCATGTCTGGAAAAGAGATTGAGGATTGGGTTTTAGGTCTATCACCTAAAAAAGTCTTTGATAAAGCCATCTCCATCTGTCAGTATCCTGCGATTATAACTAAGGTCATTGCTGATATTATAGGCTTTAACCCAACCTGTAGATTGCCTTTGGGCTTATTTTCGGGTAAATTTATAGCCTCAGAGATTGCTTTGTATACTATGAATCGCAAACTCAGTAGTTTAGAGATGAAAACAGCTGTCAACGCAGTTGATCTGGATACAGGCGAAGAGGTTGTCTTTACCAACTCCAGTATCGCCCAAACACAAAAAGATATCTCAACAGACGCTTATTTATGGGAGGCAGTAAGAGCAAGTATCGCTTTGCCGGGTATTTTTACCCCTTTCAACTGGCAAGAGAGAAGACTTGTAGACGGAGGAATTGCAGCCTTAAATCCGGCTAAAATTTTAAAAAGAATGGGAATTCCTTTTGTGCTTGCCATCGATGTATCTTTAGATGCTTCCACATCTCCACTTCCCGATAATTTCCTGGAAGTACTTTTGAGATCATATGATATCGCCAATTACCGTAAAAACAAAGAAGAGTTGCGCCTTTATGCCGATTATACTGTTTCGGCTGGTCTTAGCGGAGTTAATTTAAAAGAATTTTCCAAGATAAAGGAATGTATCATCTTCGGAGAGAAAGCCATGGAGGGTGCCCTTAAAAAATTGGGTTTGGCTATTTTTAAATATTAAGAGGTGGTTTTGGGGATGAAAGCTTTAGTAACAGGGGGAGCAGGGTTTATTGGTTCCCATGTGGCAGAAGCACTCCTTGCTGATGGAGACGAGGTATTAATTATAGATAATCTTTCAACAGGTAAAAAGGCCAACTTACCTCAAAAAGCAGCTTTTTTAGAACTGGATATTTGTTCAGATGAGCTTAAAAATGTAGTTTTGGAGTATAAGCCTGAAGTTATCTTTCAATTAGCAGCTCAGATTGATGTCCAAAAATCAATTCTTGACCCTGCATTTGACGCCTATGTCAACATTGTAGGTGCCATCAAGCTTTTAGAGGCTGCTAGAGAAGGAAAAGTAAAAAAGATAGTTTACTCATCCTCAGCGGCTGTTTATGGAGAGCCCTGTTTTCTACCTGTTACAGAAGACCATCGGTTAATGCCTTTAAGTGCCTATGGTATCAGCAAACACACAGTAGAACATTATTTATCTGCTTATAAAAAGTTATATAATATTGATTATAGTATTTTAAGATATGGCAATGTCTATGGACCCAGACAAGATCCTTTAGGGGAGGCAGGAGTAGTAGCTATCTTTACCGATAGGGTATTGAAGGGAGAAACCTGTTTTATCTTTGGCGATGGGAAACAGACACGAGACTTTATTTATGTTAAAGATATTGCCAGAGCAAATCTTCTGGCCGCCAAAACCCCCGGCAGTCAAGTGGTTAATATAGCTACAGGAATTGAAACTTCAATTAATGAAGTCTTTACGTCACTAAGAGATCTTTCGGGTCAAAAACAAAGTCAAGCCATCAGAAAACAACAGCGCCAAGGCGAGATCAGGCGTATGGTTATGAGTACAGAAAAAGCCAAAAAAGAAATAGGCTTCAACAGCAAGTATAATTTTTCGGTGGGCATAAAAGAAACTATTGCCTATTACCGAAATGGTAAAATCTAAAAATGATTAAAGGGAAGTAACTATGGGAACACTTGAATTTTTAGGTACAGGCACATCAACAGGGGTACCCATGATAGGTTGCCGGTGTAGCGTCTGCCGCTCCGAAGACCCTCGCAATAATCGCTTACGGGCCTCGGCCTTGGTAAAAACAAAGGGCAAGACGATACTAATAGATACAGGACCAGAATTTAGGATACAGGCTCTAAGAGCTGATTTGACACGGATTGATGGCGCTTTAATAACTCATACACATGCCGATCATGTGGCAGGATTTGATGATTTGCGTGCTTTTAACTTTGTTAGTGGAAAAACAGTGACAGTTTGGGGCAGTTCGGAAACGGTTGAGATTATAAAGCACAATTACCCCTATATTTTTGGGGAGGCCATACAGGTAGGAGGTGGATTGCCAAAAATCGATCTGATAGCTATTAGCGACACCTTCTATGTTGACGAGATTAAAGTTATTCCAATTCCTATTTGGCATGGGAAGATACTTGTATATGGTTATCGCATTGGACAGATGGCATATGTTACCGACTTCAATAGGATACCGGAAAAATCTCTGGCCTTGCTAACGGGGCTGGATCTTCTTGTTTTAGGAGCTTTGCGTTATCGCCAACATACTACCCATTTAAATATTGACCAGGCTATAGATTTAGTGGCAAGATTACAGCCTCAACGAGCATATTTTACCCACCTCAGTCACGATATAGAACATGCCAGAGTATCTAAAAGGCTTAAGAAAAATATATTTTTGGCCTATGATGGTCTAAAACTAAGTTTTCAAGATTAGAAAGGAGATGGCCAACACAATGAAATGGCAAGCAGATATTGGTGTTTTTGGAGGTTCCGGTCTTTATACTTTAATGGAAGATGTGAAAGAAGTTGCCATTGATACTCCTTATGGCCCACCTTCTGATAAACTCGCTTTGGGGGAGATAGCCGGCAAGAAAGTCGCTTTTTTACCCCGCCACAGCAAAGAACACCATATACCACCCCATAAAATTAATTACCGGGCTAATCTTTGGGCCATGAAAATGCTGGGAGTCAAGGAAATTATCGGTCCCTGTGCCGCAGGGAGTTTAATTCCGGAATTTAAACCCGGGGACTTTGTAGTTAGTGATCAATTTATCAATATGACCAGTACTCGTCGGGATACTTTTTTCGAAGGACCGAATGTCAAGCATATATCTGCGGCTGATCCTTATTGTCCCCACCTTAGTGCTTTAGCTTATAAGACAGGGCAAAAACTGGGAATTACCATCCATCCCCAAGGAACAATTGTAGTAATTAACGGACCAAGGTTTTCTACCCGGGCTGAAAGCAGATTCTTTGCCCAGATTGGCGGACAAGTTATTAATATGACACAATATCCCGAAGGTATTCTGGCGAGGGAATTAGGGATTTGTTATGTCAATATAGCTCTCATTACAGACTATGATGCAGGTCTAGAAGGCAGAGACGATATTTTGCCAGTTGATCACCAGGCGGTTCTTAAGGTATTTAATGAAAATATTCATAACGTGAAAAAGTTAATATTGGCCATGATCGAACAGATGGGTCAAACAGACAAACAAAGTTGTCAGTGTTTTTCTTAATAAAATTCTTATCGAGTCGGTAAAGTCGGCTTTGGGTTGGAAGTATAAAATTTGTTAAAAATAGTCTTGGATTTTAAAGCTATTTGGGAAATTTTCCTAGGACCTTTGGGTTATTTTTCCTTTTTGATATGCCCGATAAAGAAGCAAAAATTAAGCCAAAGGCTATTTGAACAGGAATGATCTTGGTTTATGATTAAATATAAATATGATTCATGGTCGTTATTAATAGATAATTATCGAGGATATTAGGCTTGTTTAGAGAATAAAGGACAAGCTGCCTTAGATCTTTAAAGGAGGATCTCTGATGGAAAATCCACAAACATTTGATGTTAGAGATCTAGATGAAGTATTTAAAAAGACAATATTAGCAGTAGAAAACGGACGCGAAGATATTTACGTTATTTCTGAGGCTGCTCGGCAAGAATTTAAAAGAATTCAATTATTGCTTGATGATATACGTCATGAGCTAAATCTTACTATCAATGAAGTTGATGAGGTAGAGCATCTTTTTCAAAGAGCACGTATTAGGCTGATGCAAGTCAGCAAAGCATTTTCGCAATACTCGGAAGATGAAATCAGAGATGCCTATGAAAAAGCTCATAATCTGCAACTACGACTTTCAACGGCTAGGGAAAGAGAAAAAGAACTCAAAAAAAGCCGTGATGGTTTAGAAAGAACCCTAAAAAAGCTCAAAGAGATGGTTGAGCGCTCGGAAAAGATGGTTGCTCAAGTAAGCATTGCTGTAGAGGTTTTACGTGGTAATTTAGAAGTCGCAATAAAGGCTTATGCCGATATGCAGCAAAAATACAAATATGGTGTCAGAGTGGTATTAGCTCAGGAAGAAGAGCGTAAAAGAGTAGCACGTGAAATCCACGATGGACCAGTCCAGTCACTAGCAAATGTTGTCCTACGAGCAGATTATTGCCAAAGGCTCTATGAAGTGGCCAGAGATCCTAAGGAAATAACTTCGGAACTGTCTCTTATTAAAAAACTGGTTCAGGATATTTTAGTGGAAATGAGGCAGATCATTTTTAACCTACGTCCCATGTCCTTAGATGATCTAGGTCTATTACCTGCTTTGGCCCGCTATATTGCTACCGTGCAAAAGACCACCTCGGCATTTATTGAAATAGTAGAGATTGGTAAAGGAGTTAGACTTCCTGCGGCCATGGAAATTGCTCTATTTCGCATGGCTCAAGAATCAATTAATAATGCAATCAAGCATTCTAATTGTGATTATATTGTTGTTAAGGTGGAATTTATTGCCAACGAAGTCGTTCTTGTTGTTATTGACGACGGTTCTGGATTTGATCTCGAACAAACCAAAGCAGTTGCCTCAGAGAAACAGAACTTTGGCCTTTTAGGAATGGAAGAAAGAATCAAACTGTTAGGTGGTAAATTTGGCATCGAAACCAAGATAGGAAATGGTACTAAAGTGTGGGCTAGAGTGACTTATGATATTGTAGGAGGTGAAGAGAATTATGAATAAGATTAAAGTATTATTAGCAGATGATCATCCTCTGCTAAGACAAGGCTTAAGCAAGGTTCTTAGCTTAGAAGGTGATATTGAAATTGTTGCTGAGGCTGAAGATGGTGAAGCGGCCATCGAACTTGTGGGAAAGGTTTTGCCGGATGTTGTTTTAATGGATATTAATATGCCAAATACCAATGGTATTGAAGCCACAAGACGTATTAAGCAAAGGTTTTCTGATGTACAGGTGCTTGTCCTTACATTTCATGATGAAGAAGAGTATGTTTTGGCCTTAATGCGTGCCGGTGCCAAAGGCTATATCCTAAAAGATGTAGATCCATCAATAGTAGCCAAAGCTATTCGCCAAGTCCACCAGGGAGATTGTTTTTTCCCGCCAACATTAATTAACCAGGTTATGGAGAAGGTAAACAGATCTGAAAAAGAAGGTCAACAAGATGATGAGAATCAGCTTACAAAACGCGAACAAGAGATATTAGAAGAGATTGTGCAAGGCAAAAGCAATAAAGAGATTGCCGATACTCTCTTTATTAGTGAA
>DAIMKF010000032.1:0-21132 GCA_036721855.1 Bacillota bacterium
GAGCGGCCAAAGTTAACTATCCAGCCCAGAATGCTATTTAACCACTTGTTTTCTTTAATATGACCCGGTGTTGTAATAACAAGGAGTATGCCCAATGGTAAGCCAAATAATACAGCAAAAAACGTTGACGTCGCTACCATATATATGGTCTCTATGAAAGCATCTTTTAACATTATTAAGACTGTAGGATTAAACATTCTCTATCACCTTCACCTTCAGTCCTTTTTCTTCCAAGAAAGCTTTAGCTCTATCTTGTTCTGGTCCTGTCAATTTTAAGACTAACATGCCAAAGGTAACATCCCTGATTTGATCGATATTTCCGTAGAGGATATTAATGACTACATCGAATTTTTCTACCATCTCGTTAATTAAGGGTTCTCCCGCTAAGCTCCCCAAAAATGTTACCTGCAGCAATTCTCCACCATTTTGAGTTTTGAGTCTAGCTGCTACCTCTTGGGGTACTTCAGTTTTTACAACCCCTCTTAAAAACGTTTTAGCAGTCTCGGTTGTGGGATTAAGCAAAACCTCGGTCACAGGACCAACCTCGATTATTTCACCTTCTTCTATTACAGCCAAGCGATCACAGATCTCTTTGATGACATTCATCTCATGGGTAATAATAACTATGGTAATACCGCGTTCTTCATTGATCTTTTTTAAGAGTTTTAGAATACTCATAGTTGTCTGGGGATCAAGGGCAGAAGTTGCTTCATCACACAGAAGAATCTCCTGGTTGTTAGCAAGAGCCCTGGCAATCCCGACTCTTTGTTTTTGCCCACCTGATAGCTGGGAAGGGTATGCTTTAGCTTTATCACTTAGACCTACTAAATCAAGCAGTTCATCGACTCTTTTGGTAATCTCTGCTTTAGGTACGCCACTAAGTTTAATGGGGAAAGCAATATTCTCAGCAACTGTTTTAGAAATAAGTAGATTAAAGTGTTGAAAGATCATGCCAATCTTTCGACGTTCTTCCCTTAGTCTTGGTCTAGAAAGGCTTGTCATCTCCACTCCATTTACAATTACAGAACCAAAATCCGGTCTTTCAAGGAGATTAATTGAGCGAACTAAAGTAGACTTGCCTGCCCCCGAAAGCCCGATAATGCCAAAAATCTCACCATCATTTATCGTAAGATTGATATCTTTGAGAGCTACTACTTCGTTTTGTCCCTGACTTTTATACACTTTAGTTACATTTACAAACTGAATCAACTAAATTCACCTCCATTAAAAAAAACCCCTTCGATAAGAAGAGGCAAAAGTACAAACTTCACCCCTTTCTCATCTCTCAGACAGCTGTCTGCTGGAATTAGCACCCTTGCCATAAGGCCGGTTGCCGGGCTTCTTCGGGCCAGTCCCTCCGCCTCTCTTGATAAGAAAGTGACAGATTATGTTTTTTTAGGCCAAACGAACCTAATATTTGCTTATGAGTATAACATCAGCTTTAGTTCTTGGCAAGGGTTAAAATAAAAATATTGTAGTTATTCTATGATAAAAAAGAGGCAAGTTTGCCTCTCTTTATTTATAAATATGAAATAAATGCAGAACCTAAACCTATAAAAACGGCTGTTAAGGTTACAATAAAAATAATTACCCAATTTCTGTACTGAATCCTTTCAGAAGGAGTGATAATTCTTTGCATGCGTTTTTTTTGTTTAATATGATAGTAGAGGTAAATAAATTTAACCGTAATAAAAACTGTTGTGATAATGCACGCTGCAACAATAAGCTTAAACAACTTCTTTGCCTCCCTGTTTCATCTCATGTTAGTGCAAACGGTTATCCTCTTTCTAAGTATAACACTATCAAAGTTAATCTCAAGATAAAATAGGTAAAGAGTACCTAATTTCAGCTAATCATATAATGGTAATTAGTCCCATTTACCTTGTTTAGAATAGCTGTTCTTTTTTTTTGGTGTAATTCTTAATAGCAGTTATAACCTTATAGAAGATTCCTTTAGCGTTTATCTCGACTTTTTCTAAAGACCATTTGCTTTCGATTGCTAAACCTTTCACTTCTCCTTGACCATGGACTATTCTCTGGGCAGGGCAAAAAAGTGTAGCCTTTCCTTAAAAAGAGCAAAAGGAAAAGCTCGGTTACTACCGAGGTGTCTTATCCGGTGCCACCGAATCGGCTGAAGAAAAAGGAGTAAAGCCATGGCAGAGGTATAGGCAAGAGAGATAATGGCAATAAAGCGTGGTCAAAGCCAATCGACCAATATTCTATCTTTGGAGTTTTATTTTAAGACATGGCTTCACCCCTCTGCGACCAAAAATAGCAGGGGTTTAACTTTAATCTTCAGGTTTAGACTTGCTGTTCTTTTTTTCTGGTGTAATTTTTTATAGCAGTTTTAACCGTATGGAAGATCCCTTTAGCGGTTAGATTTTTAGCTTGATCTGGTTCTTTATAATTATATCTGGCATCCTGATACAGTTCAGTGAGACTGACAATCTCTTTGATACGCTCCGGAAACAGTTCTTCTAATACTAAACCAAACTCTCTGGCGGTTTTATATCCTTCTCTTTCGATGCCTTTTTCTTTGGCTTCAATTAACAGTTCAGCATAGAGTCTGCGAATTTCATTTAGTTGAACCTTATTATGGACGATTTTTCGCCTTTTAAATAGTTCACCTAATTGCTCGCTAATTAACTTGCTTTGCTTTTGAGTTTTCAGCTTACTCTTTTTGAAAAGATTTTTAATTAAAGCACCGAAATAGGCTAGAGCATGAATAATCTTGCGTAAAAATGAAGGCAGATCATCGGCATTTTCCTGAATGATCTTATAAAAATGGTACAAAACCGCTCCCAAAACAAGGAGAAAGATAGCTATCCTTATTGATACAGTAACAATCATGTACAATAAGCGGTAGTCTTTGACAATAAGTTCTCCCTCTTCCGGAATAATATCTGGTCTTGGTAGATCCCTTTTATAGAAAGATTGTCCCCCTCGCTCATTATCTGAATGGATAAACGGTAGTAAAGCCTTGATAGCATTGGGAAGATAAAAGTAGACAGGCGAGAGATCATCTGGCATTATAGCTGCTACAAAAGAAAATAACAGTACAAAAAGCAAAGTCCAGGCAATCCATTTTACAGCTAAATCCTCGTCAACTGTAGCATTTTCCCGATCCCAATCATGGGTTTTTCTAAGATAGAGCATCATATTAACTACCGCAATGGTCGCTGCAGCTAACAAAGCTCCAAAAAGATTGATAGCCAAACGCAAGAACGAGGCTTCGGCCATTTTTACTTGAAAACTTTGTTCTGTAAGAACAACACCTAGCAGCAAAAGCAGCATGGGTAAAAATAAAGTTTTAACCAGGTTGCGACCAGTAATATCTACTTTCTCGGCTTTGCCGACATAAGAGTCATCGTATTTTCTAAGTAGAGCTCGATCGATGTAGGTCGCATTAATAGTAGCTGCCAGTTTCCCTGCTTCCCTGGCTAAACGCCAGACAAAATAATGCAGTATAAAAGCAAAGATAAAATTGGCTTCCAGAAAACTGCGTAGTTTCAGATGGGCAAAAAACACCTCTCGGGGCAGAACAAAAAAGGTATAGAGTTTACACAAAACAATCAGTGCAAAAAGCTCCGGTATCAAAGAACGCTTTTTACTCGGTTCCTCGGGATGAGCTGTAGAGAAATATCCGATAAAAGAGATGATAATGGTAAAAAAGCCCAAATAATAATGGAGTTTAAGATTAGGCCAGGCAAATTTGAGTAGTTCGGAGATGGAAGCGGCAAAAGCAAAGGCCACTACCGCCAATAATAGAGGTAACACCCAGTAGATTAGATTTTGCTCATGCTTCTCTCTTACGTTCAAGGACACTTATCTCATCCTCCTCTCTGACTTGGTATAAAACTAAAGAAGAGGTGGAAGATTTTGTCAGGTATTCCTTGTATTTTACTCCTTCAACTGCTATAATCGCTACCTTAAAACCGCTGTGTACTAAAGATTGTGAAAAATTCATAATCTCTTCTGAATCTCTTGGCACAATCAATACCACAGTTGAACCCCAAGGTAGTCTTGCTTTAACACGACCGGCCAGTTTTAAAAACGGTTCGGCCTTTCTATTCCCTTCAATACAAGCCAAAATCTCCAGCAGTTGCTTGCTCTGTCCTTTGCGGGGAATAAGATTTTCCAAAGGCTTTGTATCCAGAATTTTAGAATCGGAATAAACTGAAGCTTCCGCTACGGAAACTCCGTTGGTAGCTAAACCTATAGCTTGTCTTTTATGATCTAAATGAGCTGCCAAAGATGCCGCTATAGTAATAGCCAGTTCTTTAGTAGAGTCATATCTACCCGGGAAAAAGTCGTTGGTATCTAGATCAAGAATAATCATTGTATCCAAGGTCATAGTAGCCTCATATTCTCGTACCATTAACTTTTCCATTTTAGCCGAAGACTTCCAGGAGATCCTTTTTGGTGGATCACCTGGTTGATAATCTCTAAGCCCTGCAATTTTGAGAGGATCTTCGTAGATCTTTTGCGGATGCCTTAGATTTCCCAGTGGCTGGGTTGAAGTTAATCCTAATTCTTCAATTGATTTAATCTTCGGGTACACTGTTATAAGATCAAAAAGCTGTACCTCAAGCTCTCTTTTATACAAGCCAAAAATATCGCCTAGTTCTAACTTCACGGGTCCGACACGGTATGCCCCTCGCTTACCTCCGTAGAGGTTATATTCCAGAATACGGACCTCTTTGGGTTTTAAGGAAATAACCCAGTTGACACTGGTTTGAGTCTTAGGTCCAATCTGCCTTGGACAGGCTTCTTTTATTTTAAGCCAAACCAAAGGGAAGTTGCTGTTGTTTTCCACTTTGATTTTAACCTTCATTCTCTCACCGTAGAAAAATGCGTCGGCTTCCAGTTCGCGAGAGATACGAAGCTGTGATTGGGTTTTCCTTAGAAGAAGAGGTGGTATTAGCCAGATCATCAAAAGCAGATAAAACATAAAATAAATGAAGGGGCCTCTAAACAATAAGGCAGCTATTCCTGCTATTATTAATAGCACTTTCCAGTCAGCCACAGTTTTCTTTTGCAGCCCGGCCTAGAAGCTGGCCCTTACCAAGCTGCTACTCCTTTCCTTAGGTTTTGCCAGGATATTTTTTTCTTAACTGATTAGTTCTAACTCCACAGGTACACTCTCTAAAAGATCCTGTAAAACCTTTTGGGTGGTCCTCCCTCTTAAACTGCTTTCAGGCTTAAGAATCATTCTATGCTGCAGGGTCAAAGGAGCTAGATATTTTACATCATCGGGAATAACATACTCCCTGCCTTTTAAAGCCGCATAGGCTTGAGCAGTCTTATAAAGAGCCAGTGACCCTCTAGGTGAAGCTCCCAAAGAAACATCGCTATGAGTTCTGGTAGCCTGAACCAGACGCACAATATATTCTCTTACCGATTCTTCGACAAAGATTTTTTTGACTAAATCTTGTATTTTTACCAGGTCACTGCTGTCTACTACACTTTCTAAGCTTTCTACCGGATGAGAGTATTGCAGCCTTACCAGAATTTCGTTTTCTTCCGTTTCGGTAGGGTACCCTAAGGCTATGCGCATTAAAAAGCGATCTAATTGGGCCTCCGGTAAAGGAAACGTACCTTCATATTCTACTGGGTTTTGAGTAGCTATTACTAAAAAGGGATTAACTAGTTTCCTTGTTTTGCCGTCGACTGTTACTTGCCTTTCGCCCATACATTCTAGGAGTGCGGATTGAGTTCTGGGAGTTGCCCGGTTTATTTCGTCGGCTAAAACAATTTGGGCAAAAATAGGGCCCTCTTTAAACTCAAACTCGCTGGTTTTCTGGTTGTAAATTGAAACACCGGTTACATCTGAGGGTAGAAGATCAGGGGTAAATTGGATACGATTGAATTTCAAACCTAAAGTTATGGCTAAAGCTCTGGCCAACATAGTTTTGCCTACACCCGGCACATCTTCTGCCAAAACGTGGCCGGAACAGATTAGAGCCACTAGAACCTGGTCAATCACATCACTTTTACCAATAATGACCTTCTCCACATTCTTTTTCACTTTTTCACAAAACTCTTGAATTGAATGTACATCAGTCTGGGTTATTTTTTCCATACCTTTCCCTCCCACTGACGAGCAGGTTTTAAGATAGACGTCTGTAATAACGCACTAGAGGATATTTGTCTAACCAGTGCAGTAATTCAGAACCCGTAGCTCTTACAATAACGCCAAAAACCTGAATTCCATTTTTTTGAATAAACTCTAAACGATCTGATAGGTTGGGATCTATGCCCGTCAAATATTTTTTGTAATCTGTTAACATCTTCGTCCGCTTGCGGACTTCGTCCTGCACAGAAATATCAAATTCTTTAACATTATTTTGTAAAAACCAAACCGGCAAACCCCATGTATCGATGAAAGACCAGTTAGAAGGCTCCGAGCTGTCTCTTGTGGCAATGCCAAGCCAGAGAATTTCCACCGCCGTATTTTCAAAAAGCAGTTTAAGTTCCGATAAGTTTACAAACCGATTAAAGCTCAGAGAAAACTGAGCCGGCTTGTCAATCTGAACCATAATATCTCGTGATAATGTACTTGGCATGGGCGTATTTACATCGGGATAATAGATCTCGGCAGAAACATCGATAAATGGATATAACCTATCTAAAATAATTGAATCGTTTACTAAGCTCGCACGATAGATATATTTTAAATTGTCTTTTTGCCCGGGCGAAGTAAACTGTTGGAGTTCGAATTTTAAAGCATTACGACTATCTCTGTTTTGGCTGGTTCTAAAAAAGCCAGGATGAAGCATCTCTTCGGCTGTTGCTGCTGTAGTCAAAATTTCATAATGAAGTAGATTGGGCCTTGAAACTATAGTAGCAAAAATAATAACACCAATAAGACCTACTAAAAATACCCAAAAGGCTGGTTTTAAAAGGTATTTGCGCATGGAACGATACCATATTCTTTTGCCAGAGATAGCATCAACCCGATTATCTTTAATAACTTCTCTAAATAATTGTTCTCCTTCTAATGAATCCTCCAATAATTTTTGGCATTCAGGACAGTTTTTTAAATGCCCATCGATAAATCTTTTGGTACCGACCCTAAGATCCCCCTCCAGATATAAAGGCAGTAAATCCTGGACAACATCACATTTATCATTCATGACCTTTTCCCTCCTTTTTTTCTAGAGAAGTATATAGTTCTCGAAATCTAGCCCGTGCTCTAAAAAGAGTCACCTTGACTGTTGTTATTGATTTTACCGTTGTTTCAGCAATATCCTCATAAGAAAGTCCTAAGTGATCTCTTAACAGAAGCATTGAACGATAGTTTTCCGGTAGTTTTTGCAGTACACTCTGAACTCTTTTTTGGGTTTCAAGCGACTCTAGGTATTTCTCCGGCAGTTCCATGGGACTGCCAAGGGGCAGTACTTCTAAAGGCTCATCACCGACTAAACGAGTTCGGTGTCTATATTCATCTATATAAAGATTGTGTGCAATGCGAAAAAGCCAGGCACCCACCTTATCTCCCTTAAAAGAGCGAAGCTTGGTAAAAGCACGGTAGAAGGTCTCCTGAGTTAGCTCCTCAGCTAGTAGAGGGTCTCCGGACATACGGAGCAAATAGTCATTAATTTTGTTGATATAACGATCATAAAGATCTTTAAAATCATCCGGATGCTTCTCATTGAAGTTCTCCTTTTGCTCCATATTTCCACCCCATTTCTTTTACCCTTTGGTACTGGTTTTTAAAAGAGCGATCTCGGTGTCTTTTAAACTCCTATACCCACCCCTTGGTAATTGCCTATCCAAGACAAGTGGTCCAAACTCTGTTCGTTCTAAATAAATGATTGTATAACCTACAGCCGCACACATCCTTTTTACTTGATGAAATTTTCCTTCATCAATTACAAGCTCGCCTTTTTTGCGGTCTGAAACCTTAACCTCAAGAGCAGTAGCCAAAAAATCACCTAAGTCAACTCCTCTAAGTAGAGGATCCAAGCTTTGTTGAGTCATCTCCTCAAGAGTCTCAAAATAATACCTTTTGGGTATTTGGTAGCTAGGTTTAGTCAACATATGACCCAAAGGTCCATCGTTTGTTAGCAATAAAAGACCTTCTGTATCCTTGTCGAGTCTTCCTACTGGAAAAAGATCCTTGCGCCTGTCTTTGGGGCTTAAAAGATCCAGAACTGTCTTTTGAAAATTATCCTCGGTGGCTGTAATATAGCCCTGGGGTTTATTTAGCATAAAATACACGTAGCGGGCATATATTATTGTCTCGCCATTAACTTCTATCAGATCCAAATCGGGATCTATCTTATACCCATAATCAAACACTGTGTTGTGATTGATTTTTACATAGCCTGCTTTAATTAAGGCTCTTACATCCTTTCTTGAGCCCTTGCCCATATGGGAAAGGATCTTATCTAACCTCTCCAAACTAGATCATCCTCCAACCTTTAGGATAGTGATTTTTAAGTGTTAAATTGCTAACCTTACCCCAGCCTAAAGGAAATTCCTCTAAAAATACTCCCCTCCAACCATTTTGTTTATCTACTTTTATAGTTTGACCTCGCAAAAATGTATACAGCTCACAATCTTTCAGGGAGAAAGAAAGTTTATTTTGCACTTGATCTTTATTTAGGGCCATTATTAAAGCTTGTGAAGGCTCAAATCTTTTTACTTTTAATTCTCCTATAAACCAGCCTGGACGTGATACTTTTAAGCCGTCTAGAGAAGGCAGCTCTTTTGACACTAAAAAGAGGTGGTTTCCATAAGCCTTAAGGCTATATTGGCTTAGATCAAGTAGGAGGTTTTCTTTATAAAACTCCAAAAAGAGCTCGGGCATCTCTCTGGAAGCTTCTTTTGGGAAATATCTCTCTGCTTTTAAGCCTTTACGTGCGACTTTGGCTATAAAATGACCCTCTCCTTCAATCTTATGTGGCCAAAGCCGCAAAGTATGGGGTTTTGTTCCCTTTACAAGGCCTGAAGTTGCTTGCAGGTCAATACCCTCAAAATCTTGATTGTTTTTTAAAAAGTCATTGATAACCTCTTCGTTTTCTTGCCGATTAAAGGTACAAGTCGAATAGACTAAAACTCCTCCCGGTCTTAAAAGCTTTGCAGCCTCCTCTAAAATGGCACGTTGTCTTCTTTGGCAAAAAACCGGTGGGTAATCTTCCCAGCTTTTAATTGCTTTTTGATCTTTACGAAACATACCTTCCCCAGAGCAAGGTGCATCAATTAAGATCTTATCAAAATAATCGGTAAAACTACCTTTTAGACGTTTAGGTATCTCATTTAAAACTACAGCATTTTTAATACCTGCCTGTTCAATATTGCGGGTTAATGCCTTTAGTCGCTCCGGATACAGATCGTTGGCTACCAAAAGCCCTTCGCCATTTAATCTGGCCGCAATTTGCAGAGATTTCCCCCCTGGGGCGCTGCAAAGATCTAGAACAAACTCACCTGGTTTTGGATCTAAAAGAGTAACCGGAGCCATAGCTGAAGCTTCTTGCAGATAGAAAAGACCGGCGTGGTAAAATGGGTGTTTTGCGGGGCGAGCATCTTTAGGGTAATAAAAACCCTCAGGGCACCACTGAATCCTCTCTAAAGGCCACGGGCTGAGCTCAGAGAACTCTTCCACACTTATCTTTAAGGTATTAACCCTTAAGCCCGGTCTGGCAGTTTTGTTTTCCAAGGCCAGAAAGAAATCCTTAGCTTCATCTTTTAGAATATCTTGTATCTCAATAACAAATTCCTTTGGTAAATACATAAAAATCTTCCTATCTGATTATAATTTTCGTGATTTAATGGGTCTTACCTTTAGAGCAGGTTTACTCTGCTAAATGGCGAAATTAACCCTGGAGGTGTGCCATTTGAAATCTGACCTGTTGGAAAACCTAAATCCGGAACAAAAACAAGCTGCCATGCACTATGAGGGACCTCTTTTAATAATAGCCGGAGCCGGTAGTGGCAAAACAAGAGTTATTACTCATCGCATAGCCTATTTAATCGCTCAATATCGTGTACCACCTTATAATATACTTGCCGTTACCTTTACCAATAAAGCAGCCAGTGAAATGAAAGATAGAGTCACAAAACTAGTAGGTCCTCTAGCTGAATATATTTCTGTTAGTACTTTTCATTCCTTTTGTGCCAAACTCCTTGGTATCGAAGGAGAAAATATTGGCGTAAAAAGGGGTTTTACTATCTATGACAGTAGTGATTCGGAACATCTAGCCAGACGAGTCCTTTCCGAGCTGAATTTGGATAGCAAACGCTTCCCTGAAAAAATGATGTTAGGGGCTGTCTCAACGGCTAAAAACAACTTGGTTCTTCCCGAAGAATATCCTACCGATAGTTTTACCGCAGAGAAAATAAAGCAGTTTTATACCACTTATCAAAACAAACTTACCGCAAGTAATGCTGTTGATTTTGATGATCTAATCTTAAAAACCGTTATGCTGTTTCGCAGAAATCCTGATATTCTCCAAAAATACCAAAAGCGCTTTAGGTTTATTATGGTAGATGAATATCAAGACACCAACCATGCTCAGTATATATTGGTAGCTCTTTTAGCTGCAGCCCATAAAAATATCTGTGTTGTAGGTGATGATGATCAATCTATCTATAGTTGGCGCAATGCCGATATAAGGAATATTCTTGAATTTGAAAAGGATTTTCCAAATGCAGTTGTAATTAAGCTAGAGCAAAACTATCGCTCTACAGGTAATATCCTTCAGGCTGCTAACACAATTATTGCCAACAATATTAACCGTAAAGCCAAAAAACTTTGGACAGCCAATCCCGAAGGTGAAAAGCCACGTCTCTATAAGGCAGCCACAGAAAGAGATGAATCCCAATTTATTGTTAGCGAAATTAATCGCCTGACAAAAAAAGGGTTTTGCCTTAAAGATATCGCGATTTTATACCGTATGAATTCACAATCTCGTATCATTGAAGAAGTTTTCCTCGCCAATTCTCTTCCTCATATTATCTATGGCGGTATTCGCTTCTATGAAAGGGCAGAGATAAAAGATATTTTAGCTTATCTTAGGCTTCTTGCAAACCCCTATGATTCAGTTTGCCTCAACCGTGTAATTAATGTGCCAAGACGGGGTATTGGCAAAGTAACTATGGAAAAAATTGAACTGGCACACAGCCGGGCAAATGGTTCTTATCTGGATACCCTTCTTAAGGCTAGTTCAATACCTAATTTAGGTTCTAAACTTAAACCTCTTAGCGAGTTTGCCAAACTCTGGCTTTTTTTTACCTCTTTGGTCCCAAGTGGCAATATTACTGAACTTGTCAAGACCATCTATGAAAGAACAGGCTATATAGAAAGCCTCTCTAAAGAAGGTACCGATGAAGCACTCTCACGCATCGATAACTTAAAAGAGTTCCTTAGTGTTACTAAAAACTATGAGCATCGGGCCGGAGCCGAAGCTAGTTTAGAAGGATTTCTTAATGAAATCGCTTTAATAACTGATATTGACCGCTACAGTGACACTAGTGATGCCATCAGTTTAATGACTATCCACTCATCTAAAGGTTTGGAATTTCCTGTAGTCTTTATTACCGGCCTGGAAGAAGGGCTTTTTCCTATCTCTCGTTCGCTGTATGATGAAAACCAACTAGAAGAAGAACGGCGCCTTTGCTATGTTGCCATTACTAGAGCCCAAAAGATCTGTTATCTAACTTATGCCGAAACACGATTTTTATGGGGTCAAACTACTTTTAACAGTGTTTCAAGATTTGTCGAAGAATTGCCGGAACATATTAACCCTTATTCGCCTACCAAAAAGATAACGCCGTCTGCAAAATCTACTCAATTAAATCAAAACACCAATATGAATTGTGAGTTAAAAAGCGGTGATAAAGTTGTACATGCCAAATTTGGACAAGGCATAGTAATTGAAGTAAAAGGAAAAAATAATCCCGAAGTTGTTGTAGCCTTTCAAACAGTAGGCTTAAAAAGACTGCTTCTGGAATATGCTAAACTTGAAAAACTCTAACTTAAATGGCAGAGAGAAAAATCTCTCTGCCATTTAAGTTTTTTTATTACAATTGAAAACTATTATCTAAAACCTGGCCTACAATAATACCTTCACCTAAAGCAAAACCAGCCATCACTGTTTTTTTGCCTTGGCCGGATAGTTTAACTGCATACAAATTACATAAATCACGTGCTGCCAGAATCGCATAGGTCATACCTATAACATACTCACTTAAAAAACGAGATTCAAATGGCAGTTTATCGATTTTTTCTGCCCAAAAACCAAGTAATGGTGAGTGAGCCAGATGATTGGCCGGCAAATACTCAGGTATCCCCGGTCCACACATATTAAATCCCATCTTATCTACTTTACGATCCCCTGCAAAACAAAAATCAATCACATAACTATTGTTAAGTGTAACTTCACATACTAAATAAAACCATAAGACAATAAGATCAACCGGTGGCCTAGAAACGGCTAAAATGTTACCTAACCAATCACTTAAGTATTCCTTTTCCGATGCAATCAAGGTAATATTATAAAAATCACTATAATCTTCGGTAGGAAATTTATATTGACAATAAGAGATGGCCTTTTTCAGTCCCAGAGCAAAATCTACCTCTGCATCTAAGAGTCCCCGTATATAATTACAGGCTACCCTGTAAGCTTTGCTGGTCATTTAAGTAGGCCTCCTTGATGAATCTTCTATTTTTACACCTCTTTTGTATTATTTCCAGTATAAAGACCATAACTCCTGCTAGCCTAGAACTACTCCCTGGGTTTACCTTTTTAAATATTTTTAAAAAGTTTTTAGTTTAGGTGTAACTTTTAGTAACTCTCACCGTTATATAAGTGAAAGCTATAAAAACCAACAACCAGCATTTATATACCCCAACACCCTTTTCATAGGATGCCGGCCACCCCCGGCATCCTTACCCCCTTTATTTATGCTTATTACTAATTCATATATACTTTTCATACTATTACTCCTTTTAAGGATAGGGAGAGTGAACACTCTCCCTCCGCCCGAGTTTTACTTTTTTATATATAACCCCCAACACCCTCCACCCATATTGAAGGCAACTGGGTAGATAGGTAGTAGCCACCTGCCTAAAACCCGCCATAGTACCCAGTCCTTCCCTATAAAAAACGCTCGAAACCGAGCGTTTTTTTATCTTTATTATTTATTTTTCTCTTTGCCTAAGTTCATTAGCAATATCCGACCAATCCAAACCTTTTTCTTCTAAAAGTACACTTAAATGATACAAAAGATCGGCTGTTTCATAGATTAGTTCGTCTAAAGAGAGGTTTTTAGCTGCAATTATTACCTCTGCAGTCTCTTCACCGACCTTTTTTAAGATTTTATCTAAACCTTCACTAAAAAGATAATTCGTGTAAGAACCTGCCTTGGGATTATCATGTCTTTCTTTGATTGTCTTTTTAAGATCGCTTAGAACTGTACCTATTCTTGTTTGACTAGTGCCATAAACCGGGGTATAAAAACAAGTACGATTACCTGTATGACAAGCTACTCCTGTTTGGTCTACAATAAGAAGAACACTATCTCTATCACAATCAAGGTATATTGCCTCTACCTTTTGATAATGGCCGCTCTCCTCACCTTTAATCCAAATTTTTTGACGTTTGCGACTGTAATAAGTCGCTTTTTGTGTCGCTAAAGTCTTCTCCCAGGCTTCCTGGTTCATATAAGCTTGCATTAAAACAGTACCGTCTTTGTTATCTACAGCAATAGCTGCTACTAAACCTTGTTCATTGAATTTTGGCTTGAGGCCTTTAATTGCGGAAACTAAAAAACCGCACTGCGCCAAATATTCTTTGCACTCTCTTAGAGATACCTCCAGAAAATGAAAAATAGATGCGGCTAAAAGAGCATCCGCACCCGCCTCAAGACCCTCTTTGAGATCTGATAAACTACCCGCTCCACCTGAGGCAATTAAGGGTAAATCAACATTTTCTTTAATCCTTTTTATAAGGTCGAGATCATAGCCGGTTTTTTTACCGTCACGATCTTTGCTTGTGACAAGCAGTGAGCCGGCGCCAAGCCCTTTTACCTCTTTGGCCCATTTAATTGCATCCAGATCAGTAACTATCTTGCCTCCATGAGTTACAACAAGCCACTTACTATCTTTTTTAGTTACATCGATGGCGATAACAATTCTTTCGCTGCCAAATCTTCGCGAGGCTTCTGCAATAAGTATAGGGTTTTTGACGGCTGCCGTATTTAGTGAAACCTTGCCAGCGCCAAGATTCAATAGACACTCTATATCTTCGAGGGAAGTTATTCCCCCACCTACGCAAAGAGGAATCGTAATTGCTTTGGTGATCTTTTCTACATAATCCAAAGCAGTTTTACGCTCGTTTTCAGTCGCGGAAATATCTAAAAAAACAAGCTCGTCCGCACCTTCTGCTTCGTAATATTTAGCCAAAGATACCGGGTCGCCAACTTCTTTTAGATTTAGAAACTGTGTACCTTTTACTACCTTGCCTCCCTCAAAATCCAGGCAAGGAATAATCTTTTTAATATTCATGCTAAGACCTCCAAAGCATCTTCAAGCGTAAATTTTTCTTCATATAATGCTTTCCCTACAATCACACCTGTAAGGGGAAGTGTTTTTAACTTTTTTAAATCAGCTAAACTAGAAACCCCACCTGAGGCAATTATATTAACGGGTAGACCAGCTAACTTTGCATAGATGGAAAAGTTAGGTCCCTCTAAAGTTCCATCTTTGGAAATATCAGTGTAGATAATTTCGTCGACACCGATGGAGATCATCTCGCAAATTAGATCAAAAGCATTTTTTTTAGAATCTGAAAGCCAACCTCTCACTTTAACAAAACCATCTAAAGCATCGACTCCGACTGTAACCCTACCTGGATACATCTTTAGAGCTTGAAGAACTAGCTCAGGCTGTTCAATGGCCATAGTACCTAAAACAACTCTCTTTATCCCACCCTCTAACAGCTCCTGAATATCTTTTAGAGTACGAATTCCACCACCTGTATCTAGGGGGATTGATACTTTTTTGGCTATTGCCAAAATAGTCCTGCGATTTGTTCCGTCACCTTTAGCTCCGTCCAAATCTACAATATGGATTCTTTGGACTCCGCAAGCTGCAAACTCCTTAGCTATTTGAAGAGGGCTTTTGTTATAAGCTTTTTCTTTATTATAATCACCTTTATAAAGGCGAACAGCTCTACCTTTTCTTAAATCGATGGCTGGAATTAATATCACTTGTAATTACCACCTTTATGTTAGTCTATAAATCCTTTAGTTGAAGGAACTATACTGCCGGTTTCTTTTTTAGCTTGAAAAAGTGCCTGACCAAAACACTTAAATAAAGCTTCTGCCATATGGTGATTGTTAACACCGTAAATTATCTCCATATGTAGGGTTAAACCAGCCCAAACACTTAAGGCGCGGAAAAACTCCTTGATCATTTCCGTTGCTAGATCACCAAGCTGTTCTTTGGTAAATGTAGCCGAAAAAACCAAAAAGGGACGACCAGAAATATCTAAAACGACTCTGGCGAGGGCTTCATCCATAGGTAAAAGAGAATAACCATATCTGGCAATTCCTTTTTTCTCACCTAAAGCTTGCTTTAAGGCTTGGCCTAAAACGATCCCTACATCTTCTACCGTATGATGATCATCTACATTGAGATCACCTCTTGCTTTTAGGCCTAAATCTATCTTGGCATTAAAAGCAAAGAGAGCTAACATATGATCAAAAAAACCTACTCCGGTGGCAATCTCGGATTTTCCGGTTCCATCTAGATTGAGATTAACTTCTATCCTGCTTTCGGAACTTTCCCGTTTTAAGCTAGCTTCCCGCATATTTTTCCCTCCTTAGAATCGCTTCTTTGTGAGCATCTAAACCTTCCGCGGCAGCTAAAATTGCCCCCTGCTTGGCGAATAGGTTATAGCCTTTCTTATTCACCTTTAGTAAGCTAGTTGCTTTAATAAAAGTGCTTACTGAAAGCGGTGAGGCAAATCTAGCCGTACCGGATGTAGGGAGAACATGATTAGGTCCAAGAATATAATCTCCTAGTGGTTCTGAAGCAAATTCACCCAGAAAAATTGCTCCTGCGTTTTCTAAATATGGTAAAAGCTCCTCCGGATCATTAACTTGAACTTCTAAATGTTCAGGTGCAATTTCATTGGCAATTTGAGCTGCTTCTTGGAGATCATTTGCTATTATTATTACACCATGGCTTTTCAAAGAAGCTAAAGCATATTCCTGGCGAGGTAAATTTTTCAACTGTTTATTAAGTTCTTCGTTTACCTTTTGAGCTAAAATTCTTTCCGTGGTAATTAGGATGGCAGCCGCATCTTTATCGTGTTCTGCTTGTGACAAAAGATCAGCTGCCAGAAGCTCTGCTTTGGCATTTCCATCAGCAATAATAAGTATTTCACTGGGTCCTGCCAACATATCAAGGCCAACTAAACCATAGACCTCTTTCTTGGCTAGGGTAACAAATAGATTACCTGGACCGGCAATTACATCAACTTTTTTAATGGTTTCTGTACCATAAGCAAAGGCGGCTATAGCTTGGGCTCCGCCAAATGGAAGAATCTCTTTGATTCCTAATTCTAAGGCGGCTACCTCGATCTCCGGTGCCAATAAACCCTTCTTAACAGGTGTAGCTACACTTATTTCTTTTACACCTGCAATCAGTGCCGGTATAGCTGTCATAACCAGTGAAGATATTAGAGGTGCTGTACCTCCGGGAACATAAAGACCGGTTCTGTTTACTGGTTTAAGGCGATAACCCAAAGTGATGCCTTCTTCTTCCGAGAAAAAACTTTGGGGAAGTTGTCTTTGATGAAAGTCTTTGACCCTTTTTATACTTAATCTTAAGGCGGAAAGAAACTCAGAAGATACTTTTTTATAAGCGTTAGAATTTGGGCTTAAACATAAACTCTCTCCCTCAAAATTATCTAAAACCTTGGCAATCTCCCTTAAGCCTTGATCCCCTTCAGCTTTTACCTTCTGTAAGATAGCTCTTACGGTTTGTTCAGGTTTTAAGGCTTTACCAAAAAGAGGTTTACATAAGTCCGATGGTGGTAAAGAATCCGCCAATTCCATCAGATCAAGTCTTTTTATTCTCGTTAAATACTCACTGCGCTTATTAGCATCGATAACAGGAACAACCATTATATGACCTCCTCCAGAGCTTTGATCATTTTGCGTAGTGTTTGATAATGGATTTTATAACTTGCTTGATTGGCTATTAGACGTGCAGAGATGGGGAAAACCTCCGCAATTATCTCTAAGCCATTTTCAGCAATAGTTCTACCGGTTTCGGTGATATCAACAATAGCATCTGCCAGCCCCACAATGGGGGCTAGTTCTATTGAGCCATTGAGTTTAATTATTTCTGCTTGAATACCGTGGCTGCGAAAATATTCCGTCGTACAGTTAGGATATTTGCTAGCTACTTTAGCACTAAAACCTAATTCCTGCACCTTTCTAAAACCAGAACCACTCTTTACGGCCACAATCATTTGACACTTACCTATACCTAAATCCAGTAATTCATAAACGGATCTGCCATTTTCTTTTAAAACATCTTTGCCGGCAACACCTATGTCGGCCGCGCCATATTCGACGTAAGTAGGTACATCGGTTGGTTTAGCTAGAATATAACGCAGATGGGCCTTTTTATCTTCAATGATTAGCTTCCTTGACTCGCCATAGTTAGTTGAATCAATGATTTTTGCTCTATTAAATAACTCTAAAACTTTATCCATTAGCCTGCCTTTAGGTAGGGCAATTGTTAGCATAACCAGCGCTCCTTTTTTGCTTTAGCTTGGTAAAGTATTAACGTTGTAAACATATTACCATGCTCCTAACTTGATGTCAAGAAAAAAGAAGGCCCTAACGCCTTCCTTCTTTATAACTCTAAATATTTCTTGGCTCGGGGAAGATGCGGACCTTTTTTAGCAAGTAAAACAGTACTGCCGGTTTGACGCTTTTTCTCGGCTTCTACTACAGCCTCTTGATAGCGCTTTTCAGAATATACCAAACATAGATCCGGAATATCCAAAAGTCGTTTTGAGGCCTTTTTTGCTAAAACCTCCATGATTTCATCTATACCTATAGCTAGGCCTACCGCAGGTTCCGGATGATTAAAATTAGCTAAAAGCTTATCATAACGACCACCTGTACAGATAATGCCGGCAAGGCCTGGAGCATAACACTCAAAAAACATACCCGTATAATAAGACAGATCTTTTACCATAGCCAAATCAATGTTAACCTGTTTATAACCATAAGGTTTTAATGCTTTAAGTATCTTTTCAATCTCACCCAAAGCTTCTTTGGCTTTTGGTGAAGCAAGCTTTTTGAAGGCAATCTCCAAGATTTCCTCTTTTCCCCTTAACGAGGGTAACAATAAAAGATCATAGCCGGTTTTTTCTTGCTCTACTAAAGCCTTTAAACCTGCATAGTCCTTTTTCAAAAGCAAGGCTTCCGCTTGTTGTTTAGCTTTTTTTGATAAAGCAGAGTCTTCCAAAACCCCTTGGAGTATTTTACGATGTCCAATATCCAGACCCCAGTCTTTAATTCCCAATTCATCGAGAGCAGACATAGCCAGAGCTAAAATTTCAGCATCTGCATATTGTGAACCCTCACCGATTAGCTCAGCACCTGCTTGCCAAAACTCACGTTTTCCCTTACATTTGAGACGGAAAAGATTGCCTACATAATAAAGTCTCAACGGCCTAATTTCTTCAGCCAGTGCAATACTTGAAATGCGGGCAATTGGTGTTGTGAAATCATTTCTTAAAGCGAGAATATCCCCGTTTTCACTCAAAAAACTAACATAGTCTAACCGACTTTCTTCCCCTTGAGAAAGAGTAGTTAAATATTCATAGGATGGTGTTATTACTTGTCTATAACCCCAGGCTCTCAGCTTTGTATGCAATAGGTCTTCAATCTCTTTTTTCCACTTAGCCTCACCTAATAAATAATCTTTTGTTCCTTCGGGTATTTCAAAAAGCATTAGATCTCACCCTTTTGCTTTAATCTGTCTAAAACTATACGATACCCATCAGCACCGTAATTAAGAGAGCGCTTGACTCTGCTAATTGTAGCTGTGCTTGCTCCGGTCTCTTTACTAATCTCTGTGTAGGTATCGCCGTTTTTTAGCATTTTCGCCACAGCTATACGTTGAGCCATAGCCTTAATCTCAGCAATAGTCAAAATATCTTCAAAGAATTTATAACACTCTTCTTTATCTTGCAGTGATAAGATAGCTGTAAACAAAAGTTCAAGCTGATTATCTTTTATCCTTTCTAAAGTACTCATACCAGCCCTCCTTTTTTTCTTTAATAGATTAATTTGTTAAACTACCAAAGGCTTAAATTGTCCCCGGTTAACGGGGACATATTTTTATTCGACAATTGTAACTGGTAAACTAATTAGACTGCTTTGCCAACTATATGAAATGTCTCGATAGGTTAGTTTACAGATAATCCAAAATTCTTTTAATTCATAATTGGGTGCCTGTACTTTAAAACGCACAAGATCGTGTTCTTGGCTACTCATTACCATGTAACTATTAGTTTTAATTAAATTTAAACCTTCTATACCCGGATAAGAAATATAAACTGTCAAAGAAACATTATAGATTGTTTGGTCTGGG
The DNA here is from genome assembly GCA_036721855.1 of Bacillota bacterium. GTDB lineage: Bacteria > Bacillota > DTU065 > DTU065 > DTU065 > JAHDNZ01. The sequence goes on from DAIMKF010000032.1 coordinate 19,631, forward strand.
TTTTCAATTAAAACTGCACCTAAGGCCTCCTCACCATAGGCTACTTCTTCATTGCGAGCAAGTTTAAGATAGAAAGTCCTTTGGAGGTAATTAAACCATTCACTTTCTAATTTGTTGAGACTAATATTTAGGTTGGAAGCTATATCGTCCAAGTTTATAATAGTAGACCAATCAAGATATTTAAAGTTTTCTATGATATAGCCCAGAAAAGATACCCACGCATCCCAGTCTTTTTCATCTAAAGCAGTGCCGGGTTTCAACCCGAAACTACGCAAAGGCGGCAGTTCCTGGAAATTTAGCCAGTACTGGGCTTTTTGATGAACACCGTTAAAATCTGGCAAGTAATATCTAGCTATCCCCTCGCGTAATTTTCTTTCCATCTTAGGATAATTAGTAGCCAAAACAAATTCCAGTATTTTATGGAAATCCTCGCCTACTAAATGCACCTCGTTACCTATAGGCACATAAAAACTGTCTTTATAAGAAGTAACGCGAAAGAGTTCCTCCCTACTAGGATAGAGATAAATAATGGTCTCTGGAACCTTTAATTTAAGTGCGTTTACAAATCGGGTAATCAGTTCGGAAATCATTTCTGCTAAGGTCTCTTGGTTATATTCTTCTGTCCATTTTCTGCTTCCTAAGCTGTTTATTACTAAGCGTTTATCTAACTCAATAGCCAAAGTTTCGTAGAAAGCGGGAGTATCGTTGTGGTAATTTAGCACAACTGATCCGACGGAGAGCTGTTTATAGTCCTCTAACATATCCAACCAGTTCTGAGATATAGCTGCTGCGCTAAGAGAAATTAAAAGCAAAGCCATAATAAAAATAAAAGTGTTACGCATGGTAACAGCCTCCTGATCTAAATTTAAACTGAAACTTTAGGAAAGGTTTATTATATAGATTACGTTTAGAAGAGCCCTCATTCCTGCTTAAAAGGCCTCTTTTAGATCTACTTTCTATAAACTAGCTGCTTTTTTTCTGTTTAACTGCCTTTTACCAGGTGACAAACTAGAATTAAACCCGCTAATTACAAGAACTGTACTGACATACCAGTTGTCCCAAAGCTTTTACCACTGTTGTATAGCTCTAGGCATTTTTATTAAATCTAAAACTACTGATAACAAGCTTTCAACACACAACCGGAAAATCATTAAATTATATGGAAACATATTACTTCCTTCTAATGAAACTGTTTTAGGAACACATTTCCTGCTGTTAAATCTCCACCTATCCAATCGAGTAAGTGACAGCAGGTAATCAGCCTATTTTCCTCTCACAAAACGGTACCTGCAGGCCACCTATACCGCTCCTGATAAACCTCAATAATACACTTCATAGTATTGATGCAAAGTACCGACTTTAATTTTGACCAAGTCTGCCAATCCCATTGCTTATAACACCTATTTGGTCACTTCACCTACTTGGCTCCGCTCACCATTCTAATACAACTTCTCAGCCACTCATCTAAGCTTGCAAGCAGATTCTTCGCATCGGCTAGTTTG
>DAIMKF010000033.1:0-19371 GCA_036721855.1 Bacillota bacterium
GGTGACATTTTATCAGAATAAGTTCAACATGACATTATCACAGAATAACTACACAAACAGTAAACAAACACTTGACCAATCTTAACGACCTGGTTTATAATCACTTTGTTAAGGAATATAGCTTTTTTGCAAAAAGGGCATCTTCTTAAAGGCTTGCGGACGTGGCGGAATTGGCAGACGCGCTAGACTTAGGATCTAGTGGATCACCTCCGTGGGGGTTCAAATCCCCCCGTCCGCACCATATTATCTCACCCCTCGGCTATTACCGAGCATTTTTTTTAAGTTGGCATTTTACTTTGCTTATACAGGCACTATATGGTATATGGGGAGGATATTGTTTTGAATAGTCTTATTGAAAAAAAAGAGGGTGGCAGGGTTACCCTCAAAGTTACCATCCCTGCTAGAGAATTTACAAGTATATTTGAAGAAGCAGTTAAAAAAACAGCTAGAGAACATAATTTTCCCGGCTTTAGAAAGGGTCATGCACCCAAACCAATAGTCATTGCTCGCTTAGGTGAAACGTATATTTTAACTGAAGCAGCTACGTTAGCTATTAGTAAAACATATATTGAGGCTATTAAGGAAAATAGCATTCAACCCTTTGGTGATCCTGAATATGATATAGTACAAATAGAAGCAGACAAGGATTTTATCTATACTATTAATGTTGATGTTCTACCAGAGGTTAAACTACCTGAGTATAAAGGTCTAAAGGCAGTAAAAAAAGTACGTAAAGTTACCGATAAGGATATCGAAAATGTCCTCCTTGAGATGCAAAAACACAATGCTCAACTAATAGCAATTGAGGATAGAAATGTTGTCGAAAACGGTGATTATATTCTGTTCGATTTCAAGGGCTTTATAGATGATGAGCCATTTGAAGGCGGAGCTTCTGTAAACTATACCTTAAAAATCGGCAGCAACTCATTTATTCCAGGTTTTGAAGACCAGTTAATTGGGAAAAAGATAGGTGAGGATGAAGAAGTAAAAGTGACTTTCCCGGCTGATTATCATCAGGAAACCTTAGCCGGCAAAGAGGCTGTTTTTGAGGTCAATATTAAAGAGATCAAAAGAGAAGAGCTGCCGGCTATAGATGATGAATTAGCTAAGGATGTCAGTGAATACGAGACCCTTTCTGAACTCAAAGGAAAAATAAAAGCCGATTTGGAAGAAGCTGCGGAAAAGAAGGCTACCGAGGAGCTTGAAGATGAGCTTTTAGACAAAGTAGTTTCTGCAGCTGAATTTGAGGTTCCACCTACAATGGTAGAGATCCAACTCAAGCATGTATTCCAAGAATTTAAATCCCAGGTTGAATATCATGGAATCAGCTGGGAATCCTATTTAGAGCATTCTGAAAAAAGCGAAGACGATCTTAGAGAAGGTTTTAGGGAAAAAGCACTTAAAGTTGTCAGAAATTATTTTGTTATAAAAGAGATTGCCGAAAAAGAAAACATTGTTGTAACCGATGCGGATTTAGACCAAAAATATGCACAACTCGCTGTCGATTACCAAGTAGCAAAAGACATGCTACGTGATTATTATGAGAAGAATAATCACGTAGATGATTTAGCTTATAATTTAACAGTACAAAAAACGCTCCGGTTTTTAGTGGATAATGCCACAGTCGAGGAAGAAGAGCAAGACTCTGAGAGTAACGACTAGGGGTAAGACGATAACCGAAACCGGAAACAGTGGGGTGAAAAAATATGCCCAAATATAGTGATGAAAAAAGTCAGCTTAAATGTTCTTTTTGTGGTAAAACACAAGAACAAGTTAAAAAGTTAATCGCAGGTCCCGGTGTCTATATCTGTACCGATTGTATTGAGCTTTGCAATGAGATCATTGAAGAAGATTTTGCCGATGAACTAGATACCGATCTGGAGTCTATTCCTAAGCCTAAGGATATTAAAGCTATTCTCGATGACTATGTCATCGGTCAAGAGCAGGCTAAAAGAATCTTGGCAGTTGCTGTTTATAATCACTATAAACGTATCAGTTATTCTTCCAGAAATGATGATGTTGAGCTGCAAAAAAGCAATATCTTACTCTTAGGACCCACTGGATCGGGTAAAACTCTTTTAGCTCAAACATTGGCAAAAATCCTCAATGTACCATTTGCTATTGCCGATGCTACAACTTTGACTGAAGCAGGCTATGTTGGTGAAGATGTGGAGAATATCTTGCTAAGACTCATTCAAGCAGCTGATTATGATATAGATCGGGCCGAAAAAGGCATTGTCTATATCGATGAAATAGACAAGATTGCCCGTAAGTCCGATAACCCATCAATAACACGTGATGTTTCCGGTGAGGGGGTCCAGCAGGCACTGCTTAAGATCCTTGAAGGTACGGTATCAAATGTACCACCTCAAGGTGGTAGGAAACATCCTCATCAGGAATTTATCCAAATCGATACCACTAATATCCTCTTTATCTGCGGGGGAGCTTTCGACGGCTTAGAGAAGATCATTGAAAAACGCATTGGCAAAAGAGGACTGGGCTTTGGTGCTACAGTAAAGAGCAGTGATGAAAAAGCAATCGGTGAGATTCTAAGAAAGATTATGCCCGAAGACCTCCTTAGGTATGGTTTGATCCCTGAATTTGTAGGCCGTGTACCTATTCTTTGCACCCTCGATGCTCTCGATGAAGAATCTTTAGTTCGTATTTTAACCGAACCTAAAAATGCCCTGGTTAAACAGTATCAAAAACTGCTAGAGCTTGATAATGTAAAATTGCAGTTTGAAGATGCGGCACTTATTGCTATAGCTAAAAAAGCGATTGAAAGAAAAACCGGAGCAAGAGGTCTAAGGTCAATTTTTGAAGAGATTATGTTGGATCTCATGTTTGAAGTTCCATCGGAAGAAAGCATAAAAACGGTTCGCATTACAGAAGAAGCTGTTAAAAATGGTTCAAAACCTCTTTTGTCTAAAAGTCATAAAGAAGAGACAGCTTAAATTAACTCTGAAACTTTCTGGCAAAACAAGCTCCCTGAAGGGGAGCTTGTTTTATGATTAAACGTTACAAGGTTAAAGGCATGAGGCATGGATATACTAACAAAGTAGTTAGTATAAAGGAGGTTTGCCGATGAATGCCTTGGTTCAATTTTTAATTATTATAAGCATGCTCTTTTCCATTATTATTGGCATTTACTTTTGGAACTTGTTAAAAAACCAACAAGGGACTAAAACAGCCGTAGAAAAAGAAAGTCAAAAAGAGATGGATAAGTTGCAACAGTTAAGAGCCATCTCTCTTTCCGAACCATTGTCAGAGAAGACCAGACCGGCACATTTTCGTGATCTTGTGGGACAGGAAGATGGTCTTAGAGCTCTAAGAGCGGCTTTATTTGGACCCAATCCTCAGCATGTGATAATCTATGGACCTCCCGGTGTCGGTAAAACCGCTGCGGCAAGAGTAGTGTTGGCAGAAGCTAAATATTCCCCGAATACGCCGTTTAGAAGGGAGGCTACTTTTGTTGAAATAGATGCCACCACAGCCCGTTTTGATGATCGAGGTATAGCGGATCCTCTTATGGGTTCAGTCCACGATCCCATTTACCAGGGTGCCGGACCTCTAGGTATAGCCGGGATTCCCCAGCCCAAACCAGGAGCAGTTACCAAAGCTCATGGCGGGATACTTTTTCTTGACGAAATCGGCGAGTTGCATTCCATACAAATGAACCGGCTGTTAAAAGTGTTAGAAGATCGCAGAGTCTTTTTAGAGAGTGCTTATTATTCTCCGGATAATCGTAGTATTCCGGAACATATTCATGATATATTTAAAAACGGACTACCGGCAGATTTTAGACTCGTTGGAGCTACCACTAGAAGCCCTGAGGAACTACCGCCGGCACTACGTTCTCGTTGCAATGAGATCTTTTTTAGGTCTTTGACAGAAATAGAGATCTATAAGATTGCTTCCAATGCGTTAAAAAAGATCGGAGCAACATATGATCCCGAGATTTTAGATATTATTGCCCAATATGCCTACAGTGGACGTGATGCCGTAAATATGGTTCAAATTGCCGAAGGCTTGGTTATTAGCGAAAGGAGAAACAAAATTTGTCAGGAAGATATGGAATGGGTTGTTAGTTCCGGCCATTATTCACCCCGGCTTATGATAAAAATCAGTAACGAAAAACTAGTTGGTGCTGTCAACGGACTAGCAATCTACGGACCACATCTCGGACAAGTTATAGGTATTGAAACCAGAGTATATCCTGTGGCTAAAGGAGAAGGAAAACTTGTTGTCACTGGAATCGTTGAAGAAGAAGAACTAGGACAGGTGTACGGTCAAAGACTTAAAAGAAAAAGCATGGCCCGCTCGTCACTGGAAAATGTCCTTACGGTTTTAGGGGCTGTTTTGGATCTTGAACTTTCCGGTTATCACATCCATATTAATTTTCCGGGCGGCACTCCCATCGACGGTCCGTCAGCAGGACTAGCGTTAGTTGTCTTGCTTTATTCTGCTGTTAAAGGGATACCGGTTGATAACAGTTTGGCTTTTACAGGTGAGGTTAGTGTAAGAGGTATGGTTCAACCGGTTGGCGGGGTTACGGCTAAAATCGATGCTGCCCTCAGAGCAGGTGTAAAAAAAGTTTATATTCCCCAGGACAATTACCAAAGCATTTATGCCAACTATCCCCTTGAGGTCATACCTGTAAAAAGAATTGAAGACCTACTAAATATTGTCTTTGAAAACTTTTATCCCAAGAGTAATTTAGTGAACAATAAATATTCCACACTTACCGGTAGTTTAGTGGGCAGTGCAAATGGGTAAGTTAGCTTTAGATTTTAATTAAATGGGAGGTGGCAGTTATGCAAAAAGAGTTGCATCTCCAAAACCGAAAAGATAAAGAAAAACAAGTAGCCGCCTTAAAAGAGACTTGGCCTTTAATGCCGTTAAGAGGTATGTTAGTCTATCCCGGCATGGTAACTCCTTTGGAGGTAGGACGGGAAGGATCTATAAATGCCTTGGAAAAAGCAATGGTAGAAGATCGGATCTTAGTACTTGCTGCCCAAAAAGAAGCTCGGGTTAAAGATCCTGATGTTGATGATATATATACTATCGGCACACTAGTAGAAATTAAACAACTTCTTAAGCTACCTGAAGGCCATATCCGTATTTTAGTTGAAGGTATTAGCAGGGTAAAGATTTTGCAGGTTATCCAGAAAGAACCTTTCTATATAGTCGAGGCTAGTGTTATTGAGATCAGCGAATATACTGATAAAGAAACACTTGCTTTGATGCGTTCAGCCACAACTTTGTTCGAAAAATATGTTAAACTCTCCAAAAAACTACCCTTAGAGGTAGTGGCATCTTTAGAAGATATTGAAGAGCCGGGGAAACTTGCCGATAGTATCGCGGCACAACTTTCTATTCGTATTGAGGACAAGCAGCAGCTCTTGGAGATTAACAATAGTAAAGAGCGGTTAGAGTTTCTTAGCATAATTCTTTCACGGGAGATGGAAATTCTCGAGCTCGAAAAGAATATTTCCAATCGGGTTAGGCGTCAAATGGATAAAAGTCAACGCGATTACTATCTCCGAGAACAGCTAAGAGCAATAAGGCAAGAACTTGGTGAAGATGATGACAAAACTGAAGAGATCGACGAGTACAGAGAAAAGATTGCCAAATTAGGCTTAAGCCCGGAGACTAAAGAGAAAGCTTTAAAAGAGGTCTCACGCTTGGAAAAGATGCCTCCCGGGGTAGCTGAATCTGTAGTCGTGCGCAACTACCTAGACTGGATTATCTCTCTACCTTGGAAGACTGAGACTAAAGATGCAATAGACATTAATAAAGCCGAAGCGATTCTTGACGCAGATCACTATGGACTTAAAAAAGTGAAAGAAAGAATCTTGGAATTTCTGGCAGTCAGGAAACTTACCAAAAGTATGAAAGGTCCGATTCTTTGCCTGGTTGGTCCCCCTGGTGTTGGTAAAACTTCTCTGGCCCAATCGGTGGCAAGAGCATTAAACCGCAAATTTGTACGCTTTTCTCTGGGTGGAGTCAGAGACGAAGCGGAGATTAGAGGACATCGCAGAACTTATGTGGGAGCACTTCCCGGTAAAATCATTCAATCAATGCGTGATGCCAAATCAAAAAACCCGGTTTTACTCTTAGATGAAGTAGACAAGATGTCTTCCGATTTTAGGGGCGATCCCGCCTCCGCTCTTCTTGAAGTACTTGATCCCGAGCAAAACAACTCTTTTCAAGATCATTACCTGGAAGTCCCTTTTGATCTTTCACGGGTAATGTTTATTACAACCGCCAATAATGCCGAAACAATACCACAGCCTCTGTTAGATAGAATGGAGGTAATAACTCTTCCCGGTTACACTGAACCGGAAAAGATGGAGATTGCTCTTTTGCATCTGATGCCAAAGCAGCTGGAGGCCCACGGTTTAACTCCCGAGGATGTTCAGATTTCCAAAACAGCGGTTTTGGCCATTATCAGAGAGTACACTAGAGAAGCCGGAGTTAGAAATTTAGAGAGAAATTTAGCCAGTCTCTATCGCAAAGCGGCCAAAGAGATTGTCTCTGGCAAGAAAAAACCAATAAAGATCAGTTCGTCTAATATCCAAAGATATTTAGGGGTCTCACGCTATACTTTTGGTATAGCAGAGACTACAGATAAGATTGGTGTTGCCACAGGTCTTGTTTGGACTCCTGTAGGGGGAGATATTGTCTCCATTGAAGTGAGTGTTGTTCCCGGTAAAGGCGAACTCACCCTGACAGGGAAGCTCGGCGATGTTATGAAAGAATCTGCTCAGGCAGCTCTTAGTTATATACGTTCAAGAGCCAAAGAACTAGCTATAGATTCCGATTTTCATGAAAAGACCGATCTTCATATCCATGTTCCTGAAGGAGCAGTTCCCAAAGAAGGTCCATCAGCAGGTATAACAATGGCTACAGCTTTAGTTTCCGCCCTTACCAATAAGCCTGTTCGCTGGGATCTTGCTATGACAGGAGAGATTACTCTGCGGGGCAGAGTCCTGCCAATAGGTGGTCTTAAAGAGAAGCTTCTGGGTGCTCAACGTGCAGGTATAAAAACTGTTCTAATACCTAAGGATAACGAGAAAGAGATCAAAGAAGTTCCCAAAGAAATAACTAAAGGACTGATTATAATTCCGGTAGCACATATGGACGAGGTTTTAGAACAGGCTTTAAGATAAAAAACCACCCTGGGTTTTTGCTCAGGGTGGTTTTTTATCTTATGTTAATATTTAAAGATGGACTGCCTTTTAATATTACGCCAAAACAACAGACCTAAAACAGGCAGCAGACAAGCCAAAAAAGGTCAGATGTTTACAGGAACACAGGTTTCGAGGGTGATGTTGTCTAGAGCTACATTGCACCGCCATGCCCAGACCTCAACTCCTGCCGCTAGTGCGGCAACAAGGGCGTTAGCAAACTCCGGGTCCATCTTTTCATTTACAGTAAAGCGTAAGGCGTCACTGCACTGTATAATAAAGATAACAATGGCTCTATAGCCTTGGGAAACGGCTTCGGTCAATTCAATCAAGTGTCGTTTTCCCCGGATGGTTGGTGCGTCGGGAAACTTGGCTAAGCCATCTTCTACAAGAGTCACGGATTTAACTTCTACAAGGCAATCCCTGGTATCACCAAGACAAGGAAAACCTTCCAACCCCTTATTACTTAAAAGGTTTTCCTTTTTGTCTTTGTCCCGGATTGAAAGATGGAAGTCAAAGCGGCTGTTTTTAAATGTGAATTCTCTTGTTATACAAGAGTACCCTAAAAGGTCTGGGAAGAATCCAACCTTTAATGCCTCATACACCAGTTCATTGGGCAGGCGGGAATCCAGTGAAACCAACAGGCCATTGTGCTCAACTAAAACCAGATCATAAAAGGTCTTCCGTTCTGTAAGGGCTTTGGCCGGGTCTTTTTTGGGAAAAACTGGCAAAACATAAACCCTGGCATTTGGTATAAGGAGTTCTTTAAGGCGACCGGGATCGGGTAGATGGGCAGTTATCTCATCTCCGGCATAATCAATACCGTAGATCTGTTCAACATCCAAGCTGAGACGAACTATAGCTAAAAACCTATTAGGTCTGGTAATAAAAGTGGCTTCTACGGGCACTAGTTTTCTTAAAAATACCGGCTTTGGCCAAGGGGAGGCATCTTTTTGGTATTGATTCATAATCGATTCCTCTTTTGCGGTGTACTGGTTAAAAATTATTTACAGGGAAAACAAGGATAAGTATTACTTTGGATGTTTTGGAGTAATTAGTTTTGTGCTTACTAAAAAAGCTGCTGCAAAGATAGAGTCCTTGTTACAAGTTTATTCCAGAGTTTTGACGGTCTCAGTTAGTGGCCGTTTGGAACGTGGTGAGTGTTGTGATAACTCAGCTGGGTATCCCATAGGGAGCAAGGCTACAGGCCGAAGCTTTTCCGATAAACCAAGAACCTTACTCACTGCCTTTTCTTCAAAAGCTCCCACCCAGCAGGATCCGACTCCATGAGCTGTTGCTGCCAAGAGCATGTTCTGGATTAGAGCTGCGGTATCTTGTAAACAATAAAGTTTTGCACCGCGACGGCCATATCTGGTTTTGCTCCTTTCAGGCTCAGCCATAACAACAATAACCACAGGTGCTTGTTCTACAAATTTCTGATCGCAAGCCGCTTCAGCTAAAGCTGCTTTAAGGTGGGGTGATTTAACTACCCACAACTGCCAAGGCTGGAGATTTCCCGCACTTGGAGCCAAAAGTCCGCAATTAAGAATGTTCTGGATAATAAACTCAGGAATAAGGTCTGGTTTAAAATTCCTAACACTGCGTCTTTGTCCGATGGCTTCAATCAAGTTTTTGCTCACTACATTCACCTCCCCCAAAAGAAGTCTTGGCATACATAGAATTGGATTAGCTTTATTGCGTACTAATCGTTTTTATTGTTACTTAGAACGTTTTTAAGCCGTTGATTTTGAAACTACTAATACCAGATGCATATTTTTGGCAGTTAAACTTTTAAAAAGGTGAAATTATTTTGCTTTGTGTCTGCAAATAAAAGAAGGTTTAATAGGTCTTTGGTTAATCGGTTTGTAATAAAAAGAGATGCCCGAGCATCCCTTTTTAGTTAACTTTGCATTCCTTAAAATGGCCAGTGCTTTTAATGCCTCTTACCGGTATTTTTTATCTAGATTTCTTTCCCAGGGTTCACGACCTAAAAACCTTTGTTCTCTTAGTATTAATTCGGCCACAGCCGCGGCTACATCTTTATGGAGACTGTCTTTGTTAATAGCCAGGTAAATTGTGCCTGGGTAGTAATCATAGATATACTGGTTAAGATCGGTGGCAAAGTAAGGAACTACCTTGTCTTTTTCACCGGGAATTACATCACAAAACATAAAGAGGTCGACATTTTCTTTATCTTTTGCAATAACCTTAACCACGTTCTCGTTATGGTGGGTTAAAAAACTATTTTTATCTTTGGGAGTATAGATAAAGCACAAATTGTAATCCGGATTGTCTGTATTAAAATCCCGAGCTACATCTTTAATAGTATTTTTATTAAATATGTTGTTATTGGGAAGCAGGACCGTGACTTGTTGCCTTTCGGAACAATTATTTGGCCAATATTTCCACAGCAAAAGCCCTACTATAAGCAGTAGGATGATTAGTGTTAGAATTATATATAATCGCTTCAAAACTCATCCTCCTCGTAAAGGAACTTTTATACCAATATATATCTTCAATTTAGTTCTTGAATCACCTTTATAAAAAGATAATGGTTTGCAAAAAACACAGGGAACAAGTTTTTTTCATAACCAGAGAAGGAAAAAGAGGCCAACAGAAAAAAGTAAAAAAAAACAGGGGAAGGAGGTATGGTTGTTTAGAAGCAAGATCATAATCCAAATTAGATTCTTGCTAACCGGGGTTATTAAGGCACTAATATATAAAAAGAAGCCCCTTGCTTATGACTTTACAGGAGCTTAAAGGTGTTGTTTATAGCTTTTAAACTTTATCCATATAGGGGATTAAAACTAGAAGCATACTATAGTCGGCTAAACCTTCAGCCTTACCTAATTTTGGTTAGGTTTAATTACTAAAGCCCCCCAGCTTTTTGGCAGGGCACATAACAGGAGCTAAGAATATCTTAATTAAATCTTCAAGGAGGTAGTAGAGTGGTAATAAAAAGACAGTATTTACTGGTGTTAGGCCTACTTATAATAGCGAGCCTCTCATCTTTATCTAAAAACTATCCGGATCCTAAAGAGGTTGGTTTTCACCACTGTGCTCTAATTTATGAAGGCTTTCAAAGAGATACTGCTAGTTTCAAACCTTATCTGGTGAAAATGGAGGCTGATAAACCCACAGCCACATGGCTTTTTGATAGTTTTTTGTTTTTAACCCAGTTTACCAGTACTAAAAGACACACCGAAGTTGATGCCACAGATAAAAACGACTGGTTAGAAATACTGGATCGACTTTTTACGACTCCCAGCGGCAACTCTTTAGGTGATCTGGGAGCTCTGGAGAGAGCAATTTCCGAGCTAATTGCCGAGCTTAGGGTGGAGCTGCCGCAAAAACGTCAAGTCATTATTATTATCCCCTGGCTAAATCCGGCTTGTATAGACTTTGGTGATGTCAACAATGATGGGAAAAGTGAAAATTTAGCTACTAAAAAAGATCGCGAACTGGTTTTAACTTGGTTTATAAATGAGGTTAAAACTAGGTGGGAAAAGGCCGATTACAAGCATTTGGAACTATGGGGTTTTTACTGGATGCGTGAAGATATAGCCAGTGATACCGATAATATCCGTTTGGCCAGCAAGCTGGTGCATGAAGCAGGTTATAAAATGCTCTGGATTCCTTATTACAAAGCACCCGGCTGGCAAATATGGCAAGAGTGTGATCTGGATGTGGCTATAATGCAGCCTAATCTGGCATTTAGCACCTGGTTTGACGGTGGTAATGCACGCAGAGATCGTCTGAGAGAAACTGCTTTTTTGGCTAAAAATAATAAGATGGGTGTAGAAATAGAGATAAATTATTTCATTACGCATCCTCATCTAAGACAGGTTTTTTTGGAATATCTACGTGACGGCCATGTCTACGGCTATCAAAAGGGAGCAACTGCCTATTTTTTGGGTGGTGATTTTATCCAAAAAACATATGACTCCAGTGATGAAAATCTAAGAGAACTATACGATATACTTTGTGCTTATATTTTAGGTGAAGAAATAAAAGAACCTACTCCGGTTCCTGTCTGGAGTTATAAGAAAGAAAATAAAAACCTAATAGCGGAAACAAAACTGGACACACCCACCAGAATTGCTCTTCTAGATATCTATCTTGACCTTTCTACACAACCTTTTTATGGTTTGATTCAGGTGGAAACAAAAGCAACTGAAACTGATAGCTGGCAATTGTCCGGTTGGGCCATAAGAACTCTAAATCAGAATATGGAAAGCTCAGTCCAATCCATAACAGTTCCGGTTCATACCAAAGCTCAAGATATTAGGGTCAAGGTCACACCTTTTTTAGTTAATCTACCTGAGGTAGAAACAATAATGCTGGATACAACCACTCCAAACCAAATATCACACAAAGCTTTGAATACAATTTATGAAACAATTCCTTCCAGGGTTATAGGCATCTACCCGGATGCACCTTATAAGCTGACTGATGGCCTGATAAGTAAGACCGGTTTTGCTTCCGGGCTAACTGTAGGTTGGAACAAAGGCCCAGTGGCTCTTAATTTTGATCTGGGAAAAGAGGTGGTTGTTGAAAAGGTCGTCGTGCACACCCAAGGCGGATCATATGCTGCCGTTAATTGGCCGCAAAAACCGGTAATGTATTTAAGTAATACTAAAGGGCAATATCATACCGAAGGTTTAGGGGTGCTACCTCTAGATATTTATCCGCTAATACCAAGCGAGGTAAAGATTCTTAGAACACGCTCACCAATGGATTCAGATGGGATTATAGAGTTTAGACCACAAAAACCGATTCAAGGGCGTTATCTAACTTTTTGTGCCCACACAAACGGCTGGTTGATGCTTTCAGAAGTAGAGATCTATCCTGAGGGGGAAGTTCTGCCTCTAAAAACAGTAAGCTATACGACTAAACCGCTACCTGCGGCAAAATCAACTGATTCTTACCCGGATAACGGCGTTAAACTAACAGACGGTATTATTGCCACCGGATTTACTCCGGCTCTTTTAACCGGTTTTAACCGGGAAGATAAAAGAGAATATATTATTGATTTCAAAGAACCAACTGAGATTAGAACTGTAAAGGTTTGGTGTTTAGACGGGGGTTTAAATGCTATTTATGGGCCTGAAAAAATCACTGTTTCTACCTCTAATCGTAAAATTTTCTGGCACGGTGTGGGCAGTGCCTTTGTCGATATGCCTGTGACTCAAGACCTTGAAGCTGCCAGTTATACCTTAAACCTAGAAAAAGAACTGACTTGCCGTTATGTAAAGATAACGGTATGGCGAAAAAAAGGTTGGGCCATGCTAAGCGAAATAGAGATTCAATAATGTTTTTAGCTTTTAACTTAGAAAATAAGGACTTAGATATTAAATTACTCCATTAAAAAGGACGAGAATGTTCTCGTCCTAAAAGCCAACAGCTTATGGCTCGAGTCTATCAATCTACTTCAACCTGTTTGGCAATAAAACTGGCTGCCGTTTCGGCGATCTTAGCTTCAAAGGAGGTCATTTCATCGGCAGAAGCTAAAATAACGGTCCCAAGTAGATCACCGGCAGGTGATATCACAGGTGAAATTACAAAATATTTCAGATTTAAATTATCGAATTCGGGGTGTTCAATAACTTCACTGGGAGCATTGCTTTGAAAAGAGATCATTTTCCTTTCTTCAAATACCTGTTTAATACGATCACCTATTGGACGATTGGCAAGTTCAATATCAAGGTTATGACTGGCAACAACTGAATCTTTGTCGGTAATGATTACACCCGTGTTGGCTGCTGTGGATAAAGTTACAGCATAGCTTTCCATTATATCTGTTAATTCTGCCATAGGAGAGTATTTTTTTAAAACAATTTCACCATCTTCAGCTGTAAATATTTCAATTGTATCTCCCTCGCTAATTTTAAGGGTATCACGTAGTTCTTTAGGTACAACGACTCTACCGAGATCGTCAATTCTTCTTACTATACCTGTAGCTTTCATTTAATTGTCTTCCTTTCTGTAGACTAGATCCTTTATAGTTTTAGCAACAGTCAGAAAAACATACTTTTATTTTAGAAAAGCCTTAAACTGTTTAGCAATTGGCTATTTGACAAAGGGAAAAAAGGTCTTTAACTAAGAAAGGATTTAACTATAAGCAGGAAGCAGACGGTGATTTGATGAAGGTAGCGGTTCTTGGGTGTGGACAGATAAGTCCTTTGCATATAGAAAACTGGCAAAAGATTCCCGGGGTAGAGATAGCTTTAGTAGTGGATATAGAGCAAAAACAGGCTTTTAAAAGACAAAAAGAGTATGCTATTAAAGAGATATCTTGTGACTATACCGCAGCAATCAACAGGCCTGAAATTGATGTTATCGATGTCTGTCTGCCAACCTATCTTCACTGATCAAAGCAGCTAGATCAGGCAAAGATATTTTCCGCAAAAAACCAATGGCCAGTTCTTTAGAAGAGGCCACTGAAATGCTTAAGGTGACAAAAGAATGTCAAGTTAAACTACAGCTTGGTTTTATCAGGCACTTTTGCCATACTTGGTTAAAGATACAAGAGCTGGTTAAAACCTACATTCCCGGGATGTATAACGATGCAGATCTAGTGTAATGCCAATAAATATTGAGTTAAAAGCATGTTTCCTCTCTCATAGGTGACATTTTATCAGAATAAGTTCAACATGACATTATCATAGAATAACTACATCTCAATTGACATTTTACTGATAATGCGTTAAGATGAATTATCATAAGATAAGCTAGGACGAGGAAGAGTAGTTGCAGAGTCCCTCTTTAGAGAGGCAGTGTCTGGTGAAAACTGCTGAGGGATGGTAACGAAGGTCGCCTCTGAGCTTTGCCGGTGTAAAAATTAGCCAGCAACGACTAATGCCCGTTACAGCATAGAGAGCTTCCTTATTCAAGGGAGAATTAAGGTGGTACCACGGTCCTCCGTCCTTTACGACTGGAGGACATTTTTTATTTTACTGAGAATAAGCTCTGGAGGTTTTTAAGATGTGTGAAAAACATTTGTCTACAGTCTATGATCCATCCCAGGTAGAAGATGGTTTATATGATTTCTGGCTGGAAAAGAAATATTTTCATGCCGAAGCGGATCAGACTAAAGAACCGTTTGCCATAGTTATTCCGCCACCTAATGTTACCGCTAACCTTCATATCGGCCATGCCCTAGATAATACCATCCAGGATATTCTGGTACGTTTTAATCGGATGTGTGGGAAAAATACAACCTGGATTCCCGGTACAGATCACGCCGGTATTGCTACCCAGATTAAAGTTGAACAAACGCTTCGAGAAACAGAAGGCCTTACCAGACATGATCTGGGCCGTGAGGAGTTTTTAAGACGTGTCTGGGCCTGGAAAGAAAAGTATGGCAGCAATATTATTAATCAGCTTAAAAAGCTTGGCGCCTCATGTGACTGGGATAGAGAACGCTTTACTATGGATGAAGGCTGTTCTAAGGCTGTACGCGAGGTCTTTGTCAGTCTCTATGAAAAAGGTCTTATCTACCAGGGAGATTACATCATTAACTGGTGCCCTAGTTGTAACACGGCTTTGAGTGATGTAGAAGTCGAGCATACCGAGATGGCGGGACATTTCTGGCATATTCGCTATCCTCTAGCCGATGGCACAGGTTCGATTGAAATTGCCACTACCAGACCGGAAACCATGTTGGGTGATACTGCTATCGCTGTTCATCCCGATGATAAAAGATATATAGCTTTAATCGGAAAAGAAGTTATTCTACCACTTGTGGGTAGAAAGATCCCTATTGTAGCTGACGAATATGTTGATCCAACTTTTGGCACCGGAATAGTAAAGATCACTCCCGCTCATGATCCCAACGATTTTGAAGTCGGTCTAAGACACGATCTAAAAAAAGAAACAGTAATTGGTTTTGATGCCAAAATGACAGCCAAAGCCGGTAAATTCGCCGGACTTAGTCGTTATGAGGCCAGAGAGGCAATAGTTTTTGAACTTAAAAAAGAAGGCTATCTGGTTAAAGTTGAGGATTGCCGACATGCCGTAAGTACTTGCTATCGCTGTAATACAGTTGTTGAACCATTGATTAGCAAACAGTGGTTTGTTAAGATGAAACCACTGGCCGAACCGGCTATTGCCGCCGTCAAAGAAGGAAAAATTAAATTTTACCCCGAACGTTTTAGCAAACTCTACCTCAACTGGGTGGAAAATGTCAGAGATTGGTGTATCAGCAGACAGCTTTGGTGGGGACACAGGATTCCTGTCTGGTATTGTAAGGACTGTGGAGAGGTTATTGTTGCCAGAGAAGATCCATCCTGCTGTACAAAATGCGGCTCCAAAAATATCAAACAGGATCCAGATGTACTTGATACTTGGTTTAGCTCGGCGCTTTGGCCTTTTTCCACTTTAGGCTGGCCAAAGCAATCTTTGGATCTAGCTTATTTCTATCCTACTTCGGTTTTAGTAACCGGTTTTGATATTATCTATTTCTGGGTGGCCCGTATGGTCTTTATGGGTCTTGAATTCCAGGGCGATATACCGTTTAAAGATGTCTGTATCCATGGACTGGTTCGTGATCATCTCGGCCGCAAAATGAGTAAATCTCTTGGCAACGGCATTGATCCCTTAGAAGTAATTGCTACCTATGGCGCAGATGCCCTACGCTTTACTCTGGTTAACGGAGTCGCTCCCGGCAACGATATGCGTTTTCATCAGGACAAAGTTGAGGCTAGCCGTAACTTTATGAACAAAATTTGGAACGCATCGCGCTTTGCTTTAATGCATTTAAAAGGTGAGATTCCCAAACCCAAAGAGCCGACACTGCTAGCCAATCGCTGGTTTTTAACCAGACTTAAACACACTTTAGAGCAGCTAACCAAAAACTTAATTAACTATGATCTCGGTGAAGGGGCAAGACTACTATACGATTTTGTCTGGGGAGAGTTTTGCGACTGGTATATTGAGCTTTCAAAACCAGCCCTTTACGGCAATATGGGTATTGAGGCAAAAGCTGAGACCCAATATGTACTTTGGCTAAGTCTGGATACTATTCTTAAGATGCTCCATCCCTATATTCCCTTTATTACCGAGGAAATTTGGCAGACAATGCCACACAATGGCGAAAGCATAATGGTGGAGAACTGGCCTCTTTCAAGGCTAACTTTTACCGATGAAGTATCAGAGCGTGATATGAATGAACTTGTCGAACTTATTACCCAGATTCGCAATATCCGAGCCGAACTTGGCGTGCAACAAGGCAAAGAGATTCGCATTCTCTATGAAGGTCGTCTTTTAGACGAACAAAAGACCTACCTGAAAACTTTGGCTAAAGCCTCTGAAGTATCTCCCCTTAGCGATAAACCTGACAAGGCCGTAACTGCGGTGGTTTCACAAATAACCGCTTATTTACCCTTGCAGGATATGATTGATCTCGATCAAGAAATGAAACGCATCCGCACTGAAATTAAAAAGATGGAAAAAGAGATTGCCCTGGCTCAAAATAAATTACAAAACCCCGGATTTGTTAATAAAGCACCAGCGCAAGTAGTTGAAAAGGAAAAAGAAAAACTGGCCGATTATCAACTTAAACAGCAAAAGTTAACAGCAAGACTACAAGAGTTATTGTAACTATCTCAGCCCGGGACATTGTTCCCGGGCTTAATGCCAGAAGAAGGGTTAGGGATACACAGATGGACTTTCTTGAAGCAGTAGCACAGATAGAAAAGAGCCAACATTTTCCTAGAGTCGCAACCCTCGACAGGATGATAATGGCCATAAAAGAGCTTGATTATCCGGATTCGGGACTTAAGTTCATTCATCTTGCAGGTACCAATGGGAAAGGTTCCACCGGAGCCTTGATCAGTGCCGGTTTAAGAAGAGCCGGATTTAAAGTGGGCCGTTTTATCTCTCCCCATCTGTTAGAGATAACAGAAAGAATCAGCATCGGTACCGAGCATATTTCACCACAAGACTTTGTCTGGGCCTACCAAAAAATGCAAAAAAAGACCAAAGCTTTGAGATTAAGCTATTTTGAACAGTTGACTCTCATTGCTTTAATCTATTTTCAAAAGACAAGACCGGATTATATTATCTGGGAAACCGGTTTAGGTGGACGTTTAGATGCTACAAATATTGTAAAACCTGTTCAGACTGTAATTACTCCCATAGGTCTTGATCATACCAAATTTCTCGGAAACGATCTTTATTCTATCGCCAGGGAAAAGGCAGCCATTATTAAAAACGGTTCAATGGCGATTATTGCCCCACAGCAAAATGGGTTGGAAAGTATCTTCTTGGAACAAGCCCAAAGGGTAAATACAGAGATAATTCTGGCTAGAGATTACCTGCCCATTGAGATTAAAGGCAACGGTCTAAAACAGGGTGAGGTGAGTTTTCCCAAGTTGAATTTCCAAGGAGCACTGCCTCTTTTGGGTAAACACCAAGGTGAAAACGCCTTAACCGCATATCTTGCTTTAAGAGCACTAAAGGTTATTGATTGCCACGACACAAATCTTTTTGCCAAAGCCAATTGGCCGGGAAGGCTACAGTATTTTCCCACTCTTAACCTTTTAGTTGACGGCGCACACAACGAACAGGCCATGACGACTTTCGTTAATTTTTTCAATGAATTAGGTCTAGAGGCTCAATTAATCTTGGCCTTGATGCAGGATAAGGATTATCCGACGATGGTCGGACAACTTGATGGTCTTTTTAAGAAGGTATATCTCCCTCAATTGGCAAATAAAAGAGCAGTGAGACCAGAAAAAATAGCCTATCTATTTAAAAACACCCCCTCCATTATCTGTGCTAATCTAAAAGAGGCTTTAGATCTCTCGCTAAATAAAAGTCTGGTAGCCATAGTCGGTTCTTTGTATATGGTGGGAGAATGCTTTGAGATCTTAGAGCATATATTAGACATAAACGATCTGTGGTATTAATAAATTTAACTGTACACCTTTGCCCTACTTGGAAGGAGTTGAGGCTATGTCCAAGAAGCCGGACCATTCCTTAAGAAATAACCGTTGGCTCTATGTTGGTTTTATAGCCCTTGGTGTGATGGCAATTTGGCTTGGAGTTATGTTGGGCAATTATCTTTTAAACAAAGTAGCCAATGCAGAACCTGATTTATCTGCAACTAATACTACAACAGGGACACCTACAAGTGGTGAATCGGAGAGCCTGCCTTTGGAGTCGGTTTCTGCAGATTATATCGATGAGGGTACTACAAGTTCCCCAACCTTATATCGGGTAAGAGTAGGTAAGTACTCAGGGTTATCAGTGGCCAAGAAAGCTGAAAAACAGCTGCAGGAATTAGGTCTTGACACCTATGTCATAGGTTCGGGAAGCGGTCCGTACTACGTACAGGTCGGTGCCTTCAGAGATAAAAACAATGCAGATAGGCTGACGGAGGAATTAAAGATCAAAGGTTACGATGTTTATATTATGCAGTAAAAAACCCCTTAGCAAGTGAACTGTAACCCTTTTAGTAGACATCTAAAAAGAGTCTACTAGAAGGGTTTATCTCTTTTAGTAGGGTATTTACTCTTTAAGTAAGAAAAGATGGATTGTTTGGCAATAAGGCGTTTTAACTCCGAGGAGCAAGAGAGATTAGCTTTAAATCCAAATGTCTTGAAGGTTAGCGAGAAATTTATTACTTATAAAAGCGAATTTAAGATACGTGCCGTTCATCAGAATTTAACAGAAGGTAAATCTTCATCTCAAATATTTGTTGAAGCAGGCTTTGATTTGGAAGTTATTGGACGCGAAAACCCTAAATGCTGCTTAGAGAGATGGAAAAAGGTTTTCAATAAACGAGGAGAAGATGGACTTAAGTGTGATCGAAGAGGTAAGAGTGCTACTGATCGACCACTTGAGTAAGAGCTGACAGTTGAAGAAAAATTACAGCGTGAAGAGACTAGAATCAAGTATCTTGAGAGGGAGAACGAGTTATTAAAAAAGCTCGATGGGATAGAAAGGAGCGTGGTAAATAAACCATCAGAGAAATACCAGCTTATGCAGGACATGATTTTAGCTGACGGAAATAATTATACTATTAGCTTTTTATGTGAGACTGCTGGCGTTAGCAGGAGTGGCTACTACAAGTGGTTACAGAATGTTTAAAGAGAGCTGAGAAGGAACGAGAGGATTACGAACAACATTTGTTAATCAAAGAAATATTCCTTAACAAGGGTTGCAAAGCGGGTTGGCG
>DAIMKF010000034.1:0-19257 GCA_036721855.1 Bacillota bacterium
GAACAGAAGTTTTCCGGTAGTGAGTTTCTTAACATACCGATCTATCCCAAGTTGTATATGCAGCAACCCAAAAATTATCTTATCCGAAAGTTCCTCAAACAATGATATAATGTGGATTTTGTGTTATCCTTGCCTTCCATTTTTTTCTCCTTTATTTTAGAGATTCGGGCAAGGACTACCCTTATCTCTATTATATAGGAGTTTTCTTTAATATTCAACCTTGCGGGGCTGTTTACGGGGATTATATCCGCATTGTGTGTTAATGCTTTAATTCTCTACAAACTTCGCTTGTTGACAAATTTGTAATTGGTTTATGCAACGCTAGTGATTTTTAATATATTAAACTCTTTTCGGCAGTTTATTTAAAGATTAGATTCAAGAAAATCTAATCTCTCTTGCAGTTCATCTAGCTCATCTTCAATATCTGTTCGCAATGTTTCTAGATCATCTTTAATTACAAATAGCTCTTCGTCTTTTTTTGATAGTTCTAGCGTTGCCAGCCTTTTTTCCAAGTTCTCAATTCTTTCTGTCAGCTTATCAAGTGCTAATATTATTGCTTCAAGTTTTTTATCCATTATTTGTCCTCCTTCTGCAAAATACCACCATTTATTTTACTGCGAAAGTGTGATCTTATCAATCTCTTTTATCTCTTCTTCACTAAAAGAAAGCTGATCTAAAGCCTTGACATTTTCCTCTATTTGCTCTATGCGGGATGCACCAATTAAGCAAGAGGTTATTTGTGGTAATCTCAATGTCCAGGCAATTGCCATCTGGGCTAAAGTTTGCCCTCTCCTTTTTGCTATTTCATTTAGAACTACCACTTTGGATTTAATATCAGGTAAAAAGATTTTCTCCTCCTCTTTTTTCCCCCAGACCTTGTAAGCTCTTGAATCTTGGGGAATACCACTTAAATAACGATCTGTTAAACGCCCTTGAGCCAGAGGTGCAAAAACGATAACACCCGTTCCTCTGCTATCTGTATGATCAATTAAATTCCATTCTATCTCTCGCTGCAACATATTATAAGCTGGCTGATGCAGTAAAATAGGAGCATATCCAGCTGAGCTGGCCACATTATATGCTCTTTCAAAATGCGCACCAGAAAAGCTTGACACTCCAATATATAGAGCCTTCCCCTGTCTGATAATTAAATCTAAGGCGGCCATGGTTTCTTCAAGCGGAGTGTAAGGATCTGGTCTATGTGCATAGTAGATATCTACATATTCAAGCCCCAACCTTTTTAAAGATTGATCAAGGCTGGCCACAAGATACTTTTTTGAAAGCCATTCTCCATAAGGACCTTCCCACATTTTCCAGCCGGCTTTGGTAGAAATAATTAGCTCATCTCGGGGCATTTCTTTGAGAATTTTGCCAAATAATGTCTCGGCGTTTCCCGGGGGATTACCATAGTTGTTAGCCAGATCAAAATGGGTTATACCCAAGTCAAAAGCTCGAAAAAGACACTTCTTGGTTTCTTCCAAGGAGATATAAGTCCCAAAAGTTTCGTAAGCTCCTAAAGAAATTGCAGGTAGTTTAAGTCCTGAATGGCCAGCTCTTCTATAAATCATCTTCTTATAACGATCCGGTGCAAATTCCATTATGTCTACCTCCTTATTGATGAACCAATTAACGCACAGAACGCTTCACGCGAGTATTAGAAGACGTATGCGCTGATAACAAAGATGCCTCAATTACATATTGAGCCTTTAGACCATCCGAAAATGTAGCAGGTTCTGCCTCAGAAATCGCTTTCCTCTTAACAATCTCAGCTACAAAAGTATCCAGCATGTGTAACATGGCAAAATCACCCGGAATATAACTAAGACCGATCAGACGATATTCTTCGCCTTTTTTGGCATACCAGAGTTCATCTTTTAGCCCACGTGAATAGACAACCCTTAGTCCACCCTCTGAGCCAAAAAGTTCAACACTCGAGCTGCCCAAACCTCTTGTAACCCTGCTGGCTACAGAAATACCGGAAACCTGGTTTTTCGTTTCAAAAAGAAGTGAGTTAAAATCATCTACCGATATTAAAACCTTTTTCCCCTCTTTTTTTCGTTCCGGGTTAATAGTTTTTGAATGTGCATAGACACTAGTAAACTCATCTCCTGTAAGGTAACGATATAAATCAAAAAGATGAGAGCCCATATCCCCTATTTGCCCTGAGCCTGCTAGATCTTTACAATCACGCCAAAGAAGTGGCCTGAGAAAAAGACCGTTATCATTTTCTGCCCACAATCTGGCGTGAAAAATATTCCCGATTAACCCTTGTGATATCAGTTCTCGGGCTTTAATAGTGCTTTGAAGAAACCTAAATGTAAAACCAACATGATTAACTACATTGCTTTCCAAAGCTCCGTTAACCATATCTAATGCCTCTCTAGCATTTAAGGCCAATGGTTTTTCACAAAATACGTGGACTCCCCTTTGCATAGCTTCTAGGGCTATCTCTTTATGGTTATTATTTGATGTTGAAATTGTAATGGCCTCTGGCTTTTCAACTTCTAGCATCTCTCGATAGTCTTGGTAAACATTTGGTATCTTTAAGCGTTTGGCTTGTTCTAAAGCCAATTCCTTTCTCCTTCCCACCAAGGCTACGACTTCTGCTTCTTTAGCTAGTCTTAATCCTGGTACATGACACTCTTCGCTCCAGTATCCGGCTCCTACTATGGCAACTCTTAAAGACAAAACAACTCACCATCCTTTAACCAAAAAAAATATTCAGTAGCGGTGTAAGCAGACCCATTAAAAAGCCCAATAAACCTCCCAGCCAAGTTATGGCAGCTAGCTCTTTTTTGGCCAGACCAAAGAGCATCTCTTCAAGCTCGGCAAGAGCAAAAGAATTGATCTTCTCTTCAATTACCTGAGTTAAATTGAACTCTGAAACAATAGTTTCTATAAAAGCAGGTGCTTTATCTTTATATAAGCGCAGAACTTTTTCTTCTAGGATAGCCCATTTTTTAGCACCTAAATAGTTATAAAGTGAAGCTAGCTTAAGTTGGCTAATCTGAGCCCATAGTTTGAGAAAATAATCTTCCAAAGAATAAGTCGCCTGCTCTGAGCCAAGCAGATTTACGATCAGCTCTTTAGAGAAAATCTTGCTTTGAGAAACTTTGGTAATTAATAAGTCTATTCCTGTCTCCAGCACTAGGTTAGCCTTGTAATCGCCGAGTAAACCCATTATTTCGCTAGGCTTTCTTGCTAAAAACTCATTAGCTTTATCTAAAATAACCTTGGCTACATAAATTTCATTTTCCGTATCAGCCAGGTAACTCAACAGAGCTTCGCAAGCTTGTTCAGCCAATGTTGCCGTGTCTATAAATATTCCCATCAAAGATCTTAGAGTGCCTTTTTTTAGATAAGAATCGATTTGTTTTTTAAAAAGGTTCTTTGTTTGTGGTCTTTGAATATAGTAAGTAGCTTCACTGACTATTGTTTTAGCAGCTTTATCAGCAAGCTCAGGCAACTTCTCTAAAACATCTACGGGAAGCAACTCTGTTAATTGTCTTTGTTCTTCCAAAATGCCATCTAAGAGATTGGACTTTATGTTTTCTTTGAGTGTTGCATTTTCTAGGAAATAACCAGTTATATTTTCGCTAGCACTTTCGAGTAGTGGACTTAGATATTTGTCTAAAAAGCTCTTCGAGGTTAACTTTTGGGCTAAATTTGCAGCCAGATTAGCCAGCTTCTTCTCTTTGGCATCCTTAAATATCTTCCCAAGAATGTCTTCTATAGTCCAATCACTCGCCTGCCAATCTACTCTCTTATTAGCTAAAAACTCTTTTATGACTTTGATTTTATCTGGTGCAACAGCTTCTTTGGCTAGAAATTTAGGATTGAGGAGATTATCACCAACAGCAGTGGCAATACTACGGGCGATTCTTGTCCGTTCTTTAGGTATTAGACCAGGAGTAAAGGGTAGTGAGACTGGGCCTATATATATTTTTTTGTAAGGTCGAAAAAGCATTTTAATAGCGACCCAGTTAGTAAAATAGCCAATTATACCACCTACCAGAGGGCTTATAATATAAATTGAATTCATTTTTTCCACCTCTTTTGCTATAAGTGTTTCATCATCCTATTTGCATTGTACTAAATCAAGTAAGTAAGCACCAGACTAAAATCTAATGCATTCCTTTCATAGAACAAGGCCTAGTATATAGCTCAATAACATCTGATATTCCTATATTTGACAGAATTACCCACCTGACAAGGCCAGATAGGCCAGTGGTTCGCTTTTGCTACCTTACCCCTTTCCTGACTCAAATAGGGTTTGTAGTTTTCCTTGGCTTAGACAATAAAACTCACCTTTGGTGAGATCCTTTATTTTAGGTTATTCTCTCATCCTTTAGACAAAAGAATTTTTTCGAATTTTTTTCACTCGTCAGCCTAATAGACAAACCAAAAAGCGGAGGGCTTAAGCCCTCCGTGAAGCTAATTCTTAATTCGTTTGATAAAACGCTCGAACTCTCCTACTTTTCGTTTCATCTCTGCCTCTACCTGTTTATATGCTTTATTTAATGCCTCTTCTGGTTTTGTACCCTGCAGTAAAACACTCATAGCTGCGTCTCTAACAAACCGATACCCTACTACTGAGCCCATCCCATATCTTGGAGCCATTGACTGATAAGATTGTTCGTACATAATTCTAATATGCTCTTTAGGGAAATAGTCGATTTTTTTAGCTACTTCCATATTAGCCGAGAAGAAGAAAGCTGCGGGTATTCTCTTCATTATCCTTTTACCGAATTCAGCTTGAATGTCATCTTGAAAGAACCATTTAATAAACTCCCAAGCTTCTTTTTGATGCTTGGAATAAGTAAAAATGCCAAAAGGAAGTGGTCCGTTGTAAACAGCATGATTTATGGAACCATCAGCTTGCCTGGTACCTGGATATAGCCCCAGAGACCATTTGCCACGAATATTAGGAAATCCCTGGTCAACTGCTGAGTAATTCCAATTACCTCCAGATACTATTGGATATTCACCACTGGCAAAACCAACCATGGGTATAAATTCCTGTGGCAGCTTATAATCAGTAAAAAGCTCCATCATTTGCTTAAAACCTTTATTTGCTCCCGGTGTATTAAGACCGCAGCTAATTCCATCATCATTCACATAAACAGCGCCATTTTGCCAAACAAAATTGAGAGTTGTCTGCCATTCCGGCAAGAGATATTGAGAAATACAAGCCATATTCATTTTATTAGCTTGCATTTTTGGTAGAAGGGTCCTAACTTCGTCCCATGTTTCAGGATATGCCCAACCATTTTCTGCTAAAATATCTGTGCGATAATACATCAGACCAAAGCCAAACTCAATTGGTATACCAAAAGCTGTACCCATAAATTCAAGCGATCTCATCTGACCGGGGTACATCTTTTTTTCCATAGCTGCAAAGTCCTTTGGAAAAGCAGCTTTTAGATCGACTAAACCGCCACGCATACCAAATTCCACAGGCCATTCCGAACCAAAACTAGCCAAATCAGGTGTATCACCTGAAGCTAGAGCTAGCATTGCTTTGCTCCAAAGGTCATCATAATTCATAATAGTGATATTAACTTCAATACCGGTTTTAGAAGTAAAGAGCTCAGATGTCATAGTCTTAATTACATTTCCTACTTCGTTGTCTCGGGTAAACCACATCTCTAAAGTTACGGCTTGAATCGATACTGCTAGTAAAATAAATATTGCTATACAACAATACTTTTTCATTAAAAACCCCCCTATAGTTTTTTTAATTCCCTTTTTATCTACTTTTACCTTTTCTTGCAGACTGTAAGTCGGACTTTTTTTTAGGTGGCACCAAATACTGTCTACCAAAACCTATAAGGTCCTCTCTACCGGCTAATAGCAAAGCTTTGCGTACTAAATTCCAATTGCGTTTATCCTGAAATTGTAAAAGTGCTCTTTGCATTCTTTTTTCATTACCCTTAGGAATATGCACAGCTTCATCTGTAAATGGATTTTTGCCTGTATACCACATGGCTGCTGAAACTGTAAGTGGTAACGGAAGATAATCCTGAACTTGCTCGAAAAACCGTCCTTGCTTTTTTAAATATAAGGCAAGTTCAATGGCATCATTCAATGTACTACCAGGATGAGATGAAATAAGATAGGGTATGAGATAGGCTGCTTGTCCTTCTTGTTGACAAACCTTAGTATAATCCTGACAAAACTTTTCATAAACTCTAAAATCAGGCTTATTCATTTGTTTTAAAACGTTACTTGCAATATGTTCCGGGGCTACTTTTAACTGCCCTCCCACGTAGTGGCGACACAATTCTTCAAGAAACTTCCTGCTCTTTTGTGCTACATCAAAACGTATTCCAGAGTGAATATAAACTTTGTTTATACCTTTAATATTACGTATCTTTTCTAAAAGATCTAAATACTTATCTTGAGCTAACTCTAAATGCGGACAGATTCTAGGTGTTAAACAGTGCCGATTTGAACAGACCCCTCGCTTATCCTGTAAAGAACAACTAGTTTGATAAAGATTAGCAGAAGGACCTCCCACATCGTCGATAGTTCCTCTAAACTCCTTATCTTGGGCAATTATTTTGGCTTCTTTAATAATGGATGCCTCGCTTCTTGATTGAACAATTCTTCCTTGATGAAGAGCTAAAGAACAGAAATAACATTCGCCTGGACAACCTCTGTGAGATGTGATGCTAAACTGCACCGTTTTTAGGGCAGGTACACCTCCCATAGCATCATAGTGAGGATGTGCCTTTCTTAGAAAAGGTAAGTCGTAGATGTAATCAAGCTCAGCACTTGAAAGTGGTTTTGCTGGTGGATTGATTACAATAAACCAATTATCGTGTTGCTCTTGAACAATTGTCTGACCTCTTAGAAAATCTAATTGTTCGTAAAAAAGTTTAAAAGCTAGGTTAAACTGTTTTTTATCGATCATAGCACTAAAAGGTGGCAACACCACTGTATTCTTACTAAGGTAAGGGTCTTTCTCTTTATGGGCTGTCCCCCTAAGCCCATAAAGGCTTTCGATACCTAAGCCTAAAGCCAAGTTTTCTGCAATACTGGCTAACTGTTTTTCTCCCATACCATAAACTAAAAGGTCTGCCTTAGCATCAAAAAGAATTGAGCGTCTTAGACTATTACTCCAAAAGTCATAATGAGCTAAGCGACGCATGCTCGCCTCTATTCCACCTAATACTATTGGTACATCAGGAAACGATTCTTTTAACCGATTGCTATAGACAATACTGGCTCTATCCGGCCTAAGTCCTGCTTTTTTTGCCGGTGAATAGAAATCTTCCTTACGAGGGTGTTTGGCCGCTGTATAGTTGGCAACCATAGAATCGAGATTTCCTGCTGTTACCCCAAAAAATAGTTTTGGTGATCCCAGCTTTTGAAAGTCTGACTTGCTTTTCCAATTAGGCTGAGCAATAATACCCACCTTATAGCCTAGACTTACAAGGTATCTGCCCAGTAATGCTGCTCCAAAAGCAGGGTGATCTACATAGGCATCACCGGTTATGAGAATTATATCTAATCTGTTCCAACCCCAAGCTTCAACTTCTTCTTGGCTCATCGGTAAAAATTTTGTTTTTGACATGCTTCCCCCGCCTTGTTATCGCAGTGGCTTTTTAAGCCCAAAAGACATATCTTATTTTGTAATTAGAGTCAAGTTTTAACTCTTCTTTGCCCGCCATTCTTTAGGTTCAATAACTCTTAAACAATATGTCTGCTCTTTAATAATCGACTTACCCGAAAGACCAAAATATTCTTGAGCTTCGCTAGGTCCTTGACCATAATTGCTAGACCAATATTTAATTCCAACTATGTCATTGGAGGTATTTTTTAGCCATTCGAGAAATATAACAGTGTGCCCGCTGCCACTATGACGCCAGATTTGTACAAAATCTCCAGGACGTACTTTATCCCAATCTTTTATTTCATTACCTAGACCCCAGGCCTCCAAAGCAGTTTTGATTGTTTTGCGATCTCCACTAGTGCCATACCAAGCCCTTCTAAAATATTCTACTTGAGCAAAACTTAAATTGCCAATAGAATCAGGTAGTCCATTAGCTTTCGCATAATTTAGGTAAGAGATAAAGAATACTTCAAAGGTAATACCTGAACAGTAGCTTCGATGTCTGGGATCACCTTTAACTAGTGTTATACCCTGGTAAATTAGATCTTGAGTAACCCCCGGATAACTAGACCACTCATAAGTATAAGAACCATCTGTTGGATAGGTTTTAATTTGCTCTAGAACATATTCATTAAAAATTTTTTCTGCTCCTAAACTATACATACTAAATAACATGATAATTAAACCAGCCTTCCAAAATTTTTCAAGCATGTTAACCCCTCCTTTGATCTATTTTTCTCTGTAAAATATTTAATACCTTGATTGGTAACTACTTTCTTTTTGAGATGGCAAGATATCTACAATCAAGTTTTGAATTTTTTTGGTGATAATAAGAAAAATGTTGGTATATATAATTAAGAGTTCAAATGCCATGACTTGACACTAGGTTTGGTTTGTTCTAAAATAGGCAAAGTACTCTTGGTTTTTTAGCCAATAGAGTACTTGAAAGGGGGAAGTCGTGTGTTTGATTTTCTGCATAATCGTAGGATTCCGGATGGTTTTCGCCTGCCAAAATGGTTGCTTAAGGAGTACTTTGGGCTCGACGAAGAGCAGTTACAAACTGAAACTAACTTGATTTTAGAGAAATTAGCCCAACAGGTCGACGATTTATCCGATGATGAATACACACCCATAGCAATCTGGCTAGCTTTCCAAATCATGTCAGATCAGCTATCTGAAACACTAACAGATTCTGTAGATATCTATCATAGACTAGCCCAAGGAGAACTATCTCCCCGGGAAGCTATCGCTTTAACTAGGCTTAAACAATTAGAACGCGACTTCTCAGATTCTGATGATGAAGATGAATAATTAAATATCTATATAAAGCAGCTTTTGAAAGCTGCTTTATTTTTTTTACAAGTACTATCACCGTTTCTGCATAGTCAACTGTTCTTCGAGAAGAAGGAACTATTTGCCTTTTAAGGTAGTCATTAAATATCATTGTTTTTTAGGAGGGAAAAAATGCCAAAATACTGTCTGCTCCTTTTACTTGTTTTCTTTGTGAGCAATATTAGCCTTGCCACTAATAATTCCATTTCAGTATGGCTAACCGGTCATACCAATGAAGAAATGGCCATTATCCGGGAATTAACAAAATCCCTTTTTACCACCCAAACCGGTATTAGTGTCTCTTTTGATAATCTTTCTTGGTCCGATTTTGAAAATCGTTTTCTCATGGCTGCTGCTGTAGGTGAGACACCCGATGTAGGCGGAGCTGGGGCTATGTTTTTACCGGAACTGGGATTACGAGGAGCTTTAATTGATTTAAGGACCATGGCAGATTTTAAACAGGTAAAATCACGTACTTATCAATCTTTTTACCGTTCACTAGAATATAAAGGTCTAACCTTTGGCATTCCATACTATGCCACAGCATCTATTGCTTTCCAAAGAGATGACCTGTTAAAAGAGCTTGGTGTAAATACTATTGATACCTGGGATGAATTAAAAAAGGTCCTTCCCAAAATGCAAATAAAAGGAACTAACTTTTCTTTGCAGTGGTTTTTAACTGAATCCTTGCATTTTGATGTCAATATGATGATGTGGCAAATCGGCGCCGATGATTATAATACCGATTTAACCAAATCCGGGTATGATTCATATGAATGCTTACTTGCTTTTAGGGACTATACCGAGCTTTATACTAAGTATAAAATTCCTAAAGATATCCCAGTTCTACAGGCCTTTTCCACCGGAGAGTTAGCTTTGACTATCCAATATCTTAGTTTCTACCAAAACCTTACTCTGGCAGCTCCGCAAATTACCGGTAAGTGGAGTATGGTACCAGCTCCCGGTTATTTAGTTAACAATAAGTTAAATCAGACAACTTCGGGAGGTAGTCCGGCACTAGGAATTTTCAAACTTTCAAACAAGAAAGAAGAAGCTTGGCAATTTATCAGCTGGTTTACCGAAGAAAAAACACAAGCTGAGCTATACAATCGCATTCGCAAAAGATTAGCTAGTTCCATTTTTATCCCGGCCAACAAAAATGCTATCTTGCTTTCAGATCTTAAAAAAGATCTGGCTAAGGTATTTAATACTGCTTTAGAAAACTGCACAAGTTCTGTTTATGGATTAGTTGCACCTAAGCATCGTCGCAGATATCTTTTAATGGCAGCTCAAAAAGCTATTTTAACTAATATAGAACCTGAAATTGCCATCCTAGAAGCTGCCGCAGAACATAACGAAGAGATCAGAAGAAAGCAAGTTGAATATGACAGATATATTAAAAAGTTGCTCACTCAAAACTAGATTGAGAACTAAAAAAGCCCTAACTTGATTTTAATTTAGGGCTTTTTTATGTGGTTTCACCCATGCTTTTCAAATAGTTCTGAAAATCTTCCGGAAGAGGTGCTTCAACCTCGCAGATAGTACCTGTTTTAGGATGAATAAAAGAAAGATAGCAGGCATGAAGAAGTGGCCTTTGTAATCCATCTCCGGATTTTCCATAAAGATCGTCACCTAAAATGGGGTGACCTATAGCACTAAGATGCACCCTTATTTGGTGAGTCCTGCCGCTTTCCAGAGAGAGTCTTAAAAGAGTACAATTAATAAATCTTTGTATTACAGTATATCTTGTTAATGAGGCCTTCCCCTCCCTAGCTATAAACCTCTTTATACTATCTTGTGAAGATTGTATAGGAAGTCTAATTATACCTTCATTTTCCTCAAAACTACCACTGGCTAAAGCTAAATACTCTCTTTTAATTCGCGGAATATCTTGAGATAGAATTACTGCTGCCAATGGATTTTTAGCCACCAGCAACAGTCCTGTAGTACCTTTGTCGAGACGATTAATTAAGTAGCTGGATGGTTGTTTGTTTTGCCTGTTTAAGTAGCCGGCTATACTATTGGCTAAAGTGCCTGTAATATATTGATGCCTCGGATGAACCACCTGCTTGGCCTGTTTATTTACGACTAAGACTTCATTGTCTTCGTATCTGATATCTATTGGTAAGTTTTCTGGTTCGACTTTACTTTTTTGCGACAAAATAATCTCCATTCTATCCCAAGCCTTAACAAGATAAGTAAAAGGAACCTGCTTTTTATTGACTAGTAACAGGCCTTTGTTTTTGACTTGTCGGATTAGACCTGTTGAAAAAGAATAATGTTTTTTTAGAACAGTCTGAACTTGCCAGTTCTCCTCTGCAGGCAAAATTAAACCTTTGAAAATGAGTGCTGGATTTAGTTCGTTTTTTGTAGGCATATTAATCACGCTTTCTATAAGCTGGTAATAGTTATATTATCTACCAGTTAAACTCACAAAAAAAGCCCCTTGCTAAAGCAAAGGCTTTGCTAAAACAAAGAGGCTACTTAGCTTTTTCTAATGCTCGTTTAGCTGCAGCTTTGAATTTATCACTTGTACCTGTAGCTCCGGCAATATCATCTACCTCATCGGGATCTTGTTTATCAACAAGTTGCTCTTCTAGCTTTGGCCATGCTTCTAAAGCCAACTGATAAGGATAATCCGCACCTTTGGGTTCACCGGTGTCAAGATATTCCGTATAAGATGCATCGGTTATTTTGTTGTTTCCTACTGTAATATCGATCGAACCATAACTACCATGGTCATCAGTGTCACTTCGGCCTGTATAGGTGCCATCTGTAAGAGCTCCCCCAGGTCTTTTGGTCAGATCTTCTGTCTTTTCTTTAATATCTTCTGCCTGTTCTTTCATCTCATCTTTTTCTTTAGGCCTACGTAGAATAAAAAATAGACCCACTACAACTACAGCAATAATAAGAAGCCAAATCACAGTACGATTCAAATTAGGATCATCTCCTTAATAAAATGTCCTATGTTTAGGCTCCCCTCATAAGATAAGTTTATACAATATTTAACTACTCAAAGGAGATATCTCCATCCCAACTTAGCATGCCGCCTTTATAGTTAAATACATTTTTAAAACCATTTTTTATAAGGATTTCAGCTGCATTTTAACTTCTATTACCTGAGGGACATATAACCAAAACTGCTTTCTTTTTATTTAATTCGTTTAGCTTTGAGGTAAGCTCGCCAAAAGGGATTAAAACCGATTGGGGTATGTGACTGGCCCTATATCCTTCTATTTCTCTCACGTCAAGAAGTATTAAATCATCTTTATACTTAACCCTTAAATGCTTAACCGCCTCGGTTTCTACCTGCTTTATTTTAGGTGCTGATTTAATTTTTAAGGCAATTACCGTTATAAGCATCGGCAAGATTATTGCACCCACAAAAACACCTAAAAACGACACCTTTTTCAAAACTCTGGTCTCCATATAAACATTTTTTAAATATTTTTTCAGTTTAAGCATATTAACCCCAAAAGATGAAATATTATTTAGTGAGGTCTAGTTGGTTGTAATTTTTCCACACAACCAAATTAGCCTTATTGGTTCGTGAGAGTTCTATTAATCTCACGAACCTTTTTATATTTCCTTACAAAAGGGTTTAAGTTAAGTTTAGAGAATTTAGCTATAGGGTTATATAACACTTTTTTATATTTTTTGTTCTCTAACAATAGCCGTGGAATTTCTCAGGATCAATTCTACCGGTATAATCTTAGCACGACTTTCTTTATGTTTTGACATAATTATTGAGATTGCTTCTTTAGCCATTTCGTGAAGAGGTTGCTTAATTGTAGTTAAAGGTGGTTGTAAATAAATAGCTGCTGGCGAATCGTCAAATCCTATTAAAGAAACATCTTCCGGAATTGACAAATTATAGTATCTAAGTGCTGTATTGACAGCTAAAGCTAATTCAAAACCAGCTGCAAATATGGCTGTAGGCATTTTATCATTTGCAATAATATTACCGAGAGCCTTTTTAGTTTCACCAATTCCTTGCGTACTTGTACTAAGTATATTGCAAAACATCTCATCATCGAGATTAAAACCTAGCTCTTGCATTGCATCTTTAGCCCCCAAGATACGATCTCTTGTGTTAGCAGTTTCCGGCCAAGAGTAAAAAACTGCTATCTGTGTATGCCCCAAACTATAAAGATGCTTTATAGCCATCTTGGCCCCATTATAGTTATCTGTGTCCACATAAGGAACACCCATATTCTCCCAGTGAGCACTTATAGCAACTGCAGGCATTCCGGATTTACTTATACATCTTATACTCTCCGACCAACTCTCAAGGGGATTGATAAGCACAAAACTTTCGCGATTACGGTCTGCGTTTTGTACATATTGCTCCATTTCATAAGGCTGTGCAACAGTTAAAAAGGCAAATTCACATCCATAAACATAACCCGCTTCCATCAAGCTTCTTAACATAGTACCCATATAAATATCCTTAGAAAGATATTCCATGGTTAGGTATGTCGCGTCATAATCGCGATTATAATCGACTTCCCTAAGATTAGAAACATTACGTTTTGGGGTTTTTTCTGTTTCTCTTTCTTTACCAAGCTCACCAAAGAGTACAATGTTTACCTTTGGAGCCATCCTACGCACAGGATCTTTAGAGATTACAAAAGTACCTACTCCCATTTCTCTCTCTAAATATCCTTCTTTAACTAATTCTTGAATAGCTCGGTTAGCAGTCATTTGACTGACTTTATGTTTATTGGCAATTTTGCGTTCACCAGGCATTTTTTCACCGACTTGTAAATGCCCACTTAAGATCTGTTGTAAAATCGCTTCTTTGACTTTAATGTATCTCGGTTTATCATCCATAAATGCCATCTTATATCTCCTTTCGTTTGAATGATTTGTTATAGAATATTGTTGCTTGATTAGATACCAAGATAAATTCTAACTGTCAGTTTAAGTATATGTTATTTAAGATGAAATTCAAGTGAGAAACTTTATTTAGAAAATAGCCTCTAAATTAAAGAAACTAAATGAGGATTCCCATATTAAAAGATCTTTAAGCTAGTTATTTGGATTTCTGTTTTTGTAACTAAGGCCAAATAAATAACCTAGGCTTGTGGGAGGTGTATAATCACCAAAAAATAAATAAGCAAGAATTCACTTCAATAGGATTTATGCTAAACGGTTTTGAACAAAAACTCTTACTTACTGCGATTATATATTGTACCTGATATTAGTTAAAGGTAGTATTGTTCCTGCTGATCTTAGAGTACATGGAGCTTTTTGGATTTATGCTAAAGCAAGCTAAGTTTAAGGAATTTGCCGGTAATGGTCTAAATAGATATCTTAAATTAAACTACAAAGGATGTTGATTAATATGAAACTGAATAAACTTATGTACCTTTTCTTTTGTTTTCTTATTTTAAGTATAGTTGTATTTACCAAAGAACTCAACCTGCCAAGACCGACAAGGAGGCTTCTACCTCTACCGCAAAAGACGGAAACTCTTGATGAAGAATACTTCTTATTGGATAGTTTCAATCTTATTGAACTACCCTCTTTAGATCATACCGGGCTAAAAACGTTTCTTGAAGAGTTTGGTCCATTTAATATCGATACCAAAGCCAAAAAACAGTTTGTTATCGGTACGGCTAAAGATATAAAAACTAATCCCCAGTATCAAGAAGTCCTAGAGCAGGTCCCTACAAACGAAGAGGGCTATTATTTAGAGGTAACCAAAGACAATATTATTTTAATTGGTAGAAATGAAATAGGTACTTTTTGGGGACTAAAAACTCTTGCCCAACTGATTGAAGATGTTGATGGTATTAAAGTTGCTGTTGGAGCTAGAATAAAAGATTACCCTCTTCTTAGATACAGAGGCTTCCAAGACGACATCTCTCGTGGTCCAATAACTACCCTACCTTACATGAAAAAGATTATTAAAATAATGAGTGACCTAAAACTTAATGTTTTTTCTCCATATATGGAACTTCATGTCTTGGAAGGTATCGGTAAAACAGGTGCAACCTTTACTGTGGCTGAATTAAAAGAACTAGTTGAATATGCCAAATATTATCATGTGGAGATCATCCCCTCGATCCAAACCTTTGGACATAACAACCTGTTTCTTGAGATACCAGAATTCAACAAATTTTCTAACAGTCCCGGTGCTTATAGTGTACAACTAGATCCCACTAATCCCGAAGTCTATGAGTTTTTAGATGCGATCATTGCTAAATATGCAGCTGTAACCACATCTGATTTTATCCATATTAATTGTGATGAAGCTTGGGAGTTACCGTATGGTAAAAGTGGAGCCTGGGCTAAAGAGATAGGCGGTATTAGTGAAGTCTATATCCAACACTTAATTAAAGTAATTGATATTGTTAGAAAGCATGGCAAAACAGCTATGTTTTGGGGTGATATGGCTCTAAATCACAAAGAGATTATCGCTCGTATCCCCAAAGATGCAATCGTTGTTAATTGGCACTATATGGATAGTGCTAGTATTCCAAGCAGATTGAAACCTTTTCAAGATGCAGCTCTAAGGCAATGGGGTGCACCTGGACTTTCAAATTGGATGAATCTATTCCCGGCATATAGTCATTCTTTTTACAATATCAAAGATTATGCCTTTCAAGGTGTAGCTCATGGCAGTGAAGGGATTTTAGTAACATCCTGGGATGACGATGGAGAAACCCTCTTTGGGCCCAATTGGTTTGGTGTTGCTATTGCTGGCGAATCTGCCTGGAGAGGTGGTAAAACAGACTTGAGTAGCCTTAAACGACGCTTCGGTAAAGCACTTTTAGGTTTAGATAGTAGTAATATTGGCGATGCCATCCAATTGCTTGCTGATACCAATATTTACTCTTATATCAAATATGAAAAAGCTGGCAATATACTTTTCAATTTAGATCCTTTTAATGATCTTGATCATTATAGCAAACGCAGTGGCGGCCCAGCTCTTAAAGAAGTTGAAGATAAAGTATTAGATATCTTAGCTGAAAACAAACCAGTCAAAAATGCTTTCCTTCTGGAAACATTACCTTATATTGCCCAAAAAACAGGTGTACTTGGTCATAAACTAGCCATGACAGAAAAGGTTATTAAACTGGTCAACAAAGCAGCTAACACTAATAATCCAGATCTACTCTGGCAAGCAAAAGCGGAGATCGATGCCTATATACCAATGATAGATTTGGTAAAAGAGGAGTTTATCAGGCTTTGGAAGTTAGAAAATAAAGATTTCTTCCTGGATGTTGTTTTGAGAAGATACACTAACCAAATTAACATTTTGCAACAAAGAAGCAAGGATTTAGCTAGGTTTGCGACTAACAAAACAGTTCCGGATGTTAAAACTATGGGCTTTCCTAAGGTTGGTCGCTAACAATTAAAGAGAAGGACTTCCAAAAAAAGCGAGTCCTTCTCTTTTAGGAGCTCAATTTCAAAAAGAAACTATTTATAGAGCCTTTCTGTAAAAAGAGCAACTTCCAGGTAACTGCAGATATAGCCTAGCTCATATTGGATACGGTAGTTTTCAATTTCACCTAATTTTTGGGCTATAGTTAGGGCTCTTTTGATGGTATTATACCTGGAATAGCCATGGTTTTTCGGTATCCTTTCTAAAGATTGAACTAGTGATAGAAGTTCTGTTTCTTGCGAAAATAAATCTGTTAGTTTATTTGCTCTTAGCTGTGAGGCTGCTATTAGATCTCGATGTGGTGGTATAGCCTTATTCCTGAAGGGGCCTTCTATTAAGGCTTTCAAATGCTCCTGTTTTAGATGTGGATAGGCAAAAACTCTTATACCGGCGATACCATTATGTCTAATAATCTCAATTTGCTCAATTAACTGATAAGGATCTGTCATAGCATGTACTCCGAGACTAGGGTATTGTAAAGCATAGTTTTTGGTTAGATCGGCTATCGCTTTTACTTCACGCTCTACCACTTTTGCATCATCCTGATAGATCATGGGAGAGAGATAATCGGCATAATGATTTTCTAACCAGATCGGCCAGTTTTGCATTCTAAACCAGGCTTGTTGTATTGTTCCCCCACCCCATAAGGCAGTAATAATACCTACACTAATTGGTAGATCTGGCTTTATTTTTCTTAGACCAATGCTTACTCTGCCAACTAAAGAGGTTACCATCTCTTCACGAAAAGAAAGCCAACTGGCAAAAAGTGAACCACTATCCCCCCTTTGATAATCGCTTTGGACCCTGATACTGTAAGGGACATAGGGAATATTTATGGGATCTATACCATAGAAACTTCGAAACAGTTCTCTGGAATAAGCATCATAACTGAAATCATTGTCTTCAGTTAGATTCACAGGATATCTAACATAATCGAGTTGACAGCCAGCAAAGTCATAGTTTTGAAATAATTCTAAAATAGAGTTGTAAATAAAATCACGTGCTTGAGGATGAGCTGGATTATACCAGACTAAACCAGCCTTTTCATAACCTTTACCATAACGGTCAAGGGCTGTCCATTCAGGATGATTAATCAAAACAGGACCAGGAGTCTTATTAGACGTGGCAAAAAACATTTTTACCCAGGGAAAAATATCAATCTCATACTGCTTGGCTCTGTCTATTAATTCCAAAAGCGGATCTTGACCAAAAAGTTCTTCTGTTTGTACTTGGAACTTTGAAGGATATACAGCATACCCGTCACCGCGGATGACTTCAACAAAAATCGTATTGAAGTTGGCGGTAGCAATTTCCTCTACGAGATCTGCAATCTGGTTGGCTATCGCTTTCTGGCTAAAAGTTGCCGCGTCTAGAGAAATTATCCTTCCTTCAACTAAGGGTGATGTAGCCAAAGGCACCAAAGTCTTTTTTAACATTGTCTCTGCGAATGATATTCTTAGTTCTGCTTCATAGAGATCATTCAATTCCAGGTAGAAGTTAGCCTCATCCAAAAATGCATTGGTCATATCTAGAAACTGTATCACTCTTTCCTGATCAAGTGTGAACTTAGCTGTGAGCTTTTGTTCAAGATCGTTTTCAAGCAAGCTCATATTCTTTTGAATATTAATAATCCTTTTTTGGAGGTTAGCTAGCGAAAAATTCTGCTCAGCTTTTGTAAGAATGCTAAAAAAGGCCAAAGCTAGAACCAGGAGGAGATTTAGGTAAAACTTAACTTTATTTTTCATTTTTTAAACCTCACTTAAACTTTTAAAGTTGCTCTTCTTAAGTTAAAGTTAGTTGCTCTTTGTTTACATGAATAGATTTCCCTAAACTAGTTATAGTTCCCTTCTGGGTCCATCGGTGGTTTTTAGTAATTTTTCTACTAAATTAATAAATAAAAATGGACTGTCAAGCAAAGGAATGATATTCTTAATATGTTAAATGGAATAATTTACAGTTAATTACAAATAAACCCTACTAAAATGTGATGCTTTTATTAAACCTGGAGGTGAATTGGATGGAAAAACTAAAAGCTAATCCTGGGAAAAAGCTCCTAATTAAAGTAAATAAAGATCATTATGCACGTTTTCCTATTAAAACACCTGTTTTAAAAAGCGGTGATAATCTGAGTGAGGTTTTAATAAAGTATGTAAAACCCCATCTTTATCCAGGTGATACTATTATTATCAGTGAAAAAATGGTGGCCATTACTCAGGGCAGAGGATATTGTATTGATGATATAAAACCATCTTTTACTGCCAAATTATTAGCCAAATATGTTTATAAGTCTCCTTATGGAATTGGTCTGGGAAGTCCGTGGACTATGGAATTAGCACTACGAGAAGCCGGTTATTTTAAAATTCTTTTTGCAGCCTTTGCGGCAGCAATAACTAAACCTTTTGGTGTTAAAGGTGTCTTTTACAAAATCGCAGGAAAGAATATTGCTGCCATCGATGGTCCTTGTTCCTATACCTTGCCTCCCTATAATAAATATGCTGTTTTAGCTCCTGCTAAACCAAATAAAATCGCCAAAGAGCTAAGCGAGGTAATTGGCACAAGTATTGCTATTGTTGATGCCAACGATTTAGGTGTTGATATAGTCGGCAAGTCAACTTCATCTCTAAGTGATGATTTTATCAAGGCTGCTATCAAAGATAATCCTCTGGGACAATCTACTCAACAGACTCCTATTGGGATAATCAGAAGGGTAAAAATAGTTCGAAAACTTCCTCTGCCTTCGCAAAACTCCAAATCCTTAAAAAGCAAAATAGGTGCTTAAAGGTTAGGTATCTTCATCTACTGAATACCAGTTCAAGCAGTGAATATAATATACTTAACTTAAAGACTCATTTACAACTTAAAGGGGCTGTTGCACAATTAACTGATTAGTTAGTTGCGCGGCAGCCTTTTTTTC
>DAIMKF010000035.1:0-19187 GCA_036721855.1 Bacillota bacterium
AAAAAAAGGAGCGTTGCTCCCTACTTTTTTAGTAGTTTTGCAACGGCCCCTTTTTAATATTATGCTTAAATTTTATCTTTCACACTTCTTCTTTAACTTGTTGGAGATTATACATTTTAAGCAATCACCACTGCAACTATAACAGTTAGGTGGTAATTCGAAACCACAACGAGGACATCTTTTGCTAAGCAAGTTTTTCACCTCAAGCTTAAGCCCACAATTCATACATTTAAGTTCAGCCATTATTTTTCACCTATTAAATCAGAATTTGGGCCATAACCCCACCAACCAAAAAAGCAGCCCCTATACAGCTAACAAAAACAGCTACACCTTGCTTTAAACCTCTCTCTTTTAAAATAACCACAATACTAGCTATACAAGGAACAAATAAAGTAAGAGTTGTCATAGCCACTAGAGTCTGTTCTCTAGTCAGAGCCATATTAAAAAACCCTGCAGCCCCGAAATCTCTTCTGATAATACCCATAACAAAAGCTGTGGCTGCTTCTTTAGGTAATTTCATCCAAGTTACCACTAAAGGAGCCGCTAGTTGTTGCAGTATTTCAAGCACACCTGTAATCTGAAGCAAACCAATTAATAAAGAACCTATAGCAAATAAAGGGCCTGCTTCTGTTAAAAAATGCAGTGATTTACTCCAGGTTTTTTGCCAAACATTTTTCCAAAGAGGCAAACGCATTGGCGGGATATCTATCAAAAGATCAGTCGTTTTGCCTGGTAGAAGTTTATTTAGAATAGTTCCTGCCAACAAGAAGATAGCAAGCATTATTATGATATAAGCAAAAAAATAACCAAAACCTAATGCCGAAAGCATCGCTGTTATTACACCCATCTGAGCTGAGCAGGGAATTGTAAGACTTAAAAGTACTATGGCAATCAATCTTTCCCTATCAGAACCTAAAATTCGGGTACTGATTGAAGCCATGGTAACACAGCCAAAACCCAGTATCATTGGTATTACTGCTCTACCGTTTAATCCAACCATATGGAAACTTCTATCCAAAAGAGCAGCAACCCTGGGTAAATAACCTGAATCTTCAAGAACAGATAACAATAAATAAAAAGCCACTACTAAAGGAAGCAATAAACCTACTATATAAGTGATCGTCATGGTCAAAACACCAAACTCACCTACAAGCAGTTGCCCAAACGCTGAATCAAGTGATATAAATCCTCCCACTATGTTTCTTATCCAAGGCTCATAATAGCTGGTCATAAGCCCCTCTAAAAAATCTACCACCGTACCTGCTGCAAACACGCCAATAAGCTTATAAGCCATAAAAAGGATAAGAAAAAGGACAGGTACACCAACAGCTGGCTTAATCAGCTTATCTCCTAACTTTTCGGCAAAACTGGTTTTCCCATTTTTATAACTAACTATTTTTTTACAGATCGCATCTACCTGTTTTCTTCTAATAAAATATATCTCTTCTCTTTTATTAGGAATATTGTCGATTTCCAAGTCAGCTTCTAAAGCTAATAGCAAGTTGGCCTCAGAAAGATTCTCCAAAGAAAAAGTCGCCATTAGTTTTTTGATTTCAGGACTTTTCTTGCCTTTACGTGCTTTAGTAAGGGACTTAGTCATTTCATCAAAGCCAATTTCATGTGCTGCTGTAATTGGAACTACCGGAACACCCAAAATAACCTCCAGAGCTTCTAAATCCAGTTCAATACCCTGTCTCTTAACTTCATCCATCATGTTTACAGCAACAACGAGCGGAATTCCCATTTCAGCTAATTGTAAAGTTAAAAAAAGATCTCTTTCTAAATGAACCCCATCAACAATATTTAAAAGTAGATCTGCCTGCAGGATAACGTCACGGGCAACTTTTTCCTCGTCATTAAAAGAAGACACACCATATATGCCAGGAGTGTCCAGGACCCTATAGTTTTTATAACTACCTTGAGATATATCTACAGTTGTGCCCGGAAAATTGGAAACATCAACATACATCCCTGTAAGATGGTTAAAGACTACTGATTTACCCACATTTGGATTGCCCACTAAAACCAGGCGCTTAGTTCCATCTTTGAGGTTTTTTTCCACCTTTTTCCACTCCCTTTTCCAAACATTTAATGTTTATTCGAGCAGCTAAGGCTTCGCCTATAGCTATTTGCTGCATATTTTTTTTAATAATAACAGGTCCTCTTGGGAGCTTATGCACACAAACAATCTCTGTGCCAGGTATTAATCCGAGCCGGATAGCTTGAGAACGTACTAAACCTTCTGGTAAATCTTGCAATAGAGCTTTTTGCCCGGGTATAAGTTGATTTAATGTCATAAAACGCCCCTCCTTGTTGAGATTGTTTCTCAATAAAGAGTACCCTATTTGAGAATGTTTGTCAACTATCAGATGGGTTAAAAGGATATTTTTTTACTAAAGTTAATTATGATATCAATAGTGTCTGCGTTCA
Organism: Bacillota bacterium; assembly: GCA_036721855.1. GTDB lineage: Bacteria > Bacillota > DTU065 > DTU065 > DTU065 > JAHDNZ01. The sequence continues at coordinate 2,431 of DAIMKF010000035.1, forward strand.
ATTAGATAATTTAAATTACTGGAGGTGTGGAAACTGTTTGTAATATTTTTGTTATTCTTTCTGTTAACTCCACAAGTCTTAGGAGTTCTACCTGAGGTTTTACCCGAGGATGTAGGGGTTTGCTCCAACCGTCTTCTCTATGCTGAGCAAATAATCTCAGATGGCCTCAAAGAGAATAGTTACCCTGGTGCTGTAGTTGTAGCCGGTAGACATGGTAAAATCTTTTTTTCCAAAGCCTATGGTAATAAAGTAATTACCCCCGAAATAGTTCCCACAGAAATTGATACCATTTACGACTTAGCCTCTCTGACTAAGATCTTTACAGCTACAGCTGTTATGCTCTTGGTTGAACGAGGCCAACTCCTTTTAAGTGACAAAGTGACTTCATTTTACCCGCGTTTTGCCCGTTACGGTAAAGCTGATATTACTATCGAACAACTTCTTTTGCATACATCTGGGTTGCCTGCTTGGCTTGCGCTTTATAAAACTGTAGATAATAAAGAAGCTGCCCTCAATGAAATTTTCTATCTAAAGCCAGAGGCAAAACCGGGCGAAGCCTATATTTACTCCGACCTTGGTTATATGTTACTTGGCTTTATTGTTGAGAAAATTACGCAAACTACCATTGATGACTTTATTAAAAAAGAGATCCTCACTCCCTTGAAAATGAATGATTCCATGTATAATCCACCGTCTGAGTTTAGAGAAAGATGTGCTGCTACAGAATATGACAATCACTACCGTAAAAGACTTATCTGGGGTGAAGCCCACGATGAAAACGCCTTTGCCATCGGAGGCGCTAGTGGGCATGCAGGTCTGTTTTCAACTGCCTCCGACCTTGCCAGATTCTGTCAAATGTTCCTTAACTTGGGTGAGTTAGACGGAGTAAGAATTTTAAGTCCTCTTACTGTATTATTAATGACGCAAAACCATTTATCTTACTTTTTAGGTGTAAAACGTGGTTATGGTTGGTATATCTCAACTTCCTTGCGTGGCGATATTTTCCCCCTTGGTTCTTATGGGCATACCGGTTTTACGGGAACCTCAATCTGGATTGATCCTTTCTCTGATTCCTTTTCCATAATTCTAACCAATAGAGTCCACCCCAGTCGAGATAATAATGCTCTTACTACTATAAGAGCTAAATTCCATAATCCCCTTGCAGCAGCTATTGTTGATCTTTTTAACTGATTAATTTTTTATCTTTACAATCGGTTATTAGCTCTCAAACCGTTAATATACCTCCATAACTAAAAAACAATTACTCTGGTTGAAAAAACCCGTTAACGAAGATGTTAACGGGTTTTTAACCTAGAAATATACTGTTTATTACTAACATAAAGATTACCCCAAATACAAAAAAGTAAGTGGCTGCTTTTTCATAACCGTGACCGTGAGACTCTGGAATCATCTCTTTAAAAACAACATAAAGCATAGCCCCGGCTGCAAAGGCTAAAGAAAAAGGTATGATCGCTTTTAGCTGGCTAACTAATAACATGCCCAAAAGGGCTGCAATTGGTTCTACAATGCCTGTTAAAGTAGCTAAAAGGATAATCTTCCAACCAGGCATTTTAGTCTCTATTAGAGGAGCTGCAACAACTAAACCTTCGGGAGCATTTTGTACCCCTATAGCAATAGCTAATGCGATTCCCATACCTTTGGAATTTGACGCAAAGCCCACACCAACGGCTAACCCTTCAGGGATATTGTGAAGAGTAATGGCTGTAAGTAGCAGAAGGGTTTTGCGTCCCATATCTTGCTCTTTACTGCCAAAATATTTTTCAAAGTCCATCTCTGGCATACATCTTTCAAACAAACCCAAAATGAGCGCTCCTGCCATAATTCCTATTACTACCTGAAAGATTGAACCTGTTTGCATGGCAGGCATTATTAAATTAAAGGTACTTGCCGCCACCATTACACCTGCTGCAAATGCCAAAAGAAGGTCTCTTACTTGGTGAGAGATCTGCCTTAAAAACAGAATTGGCAAGGCTCCTAATCCAGTAGCTAATCCTGCGCCCAAACTGGCTATAAACGCTTGAACCATAACAGGCCTCCTTGTACAATAGTATAAACATTCTTTCAATGACTTTTGCCTCAATTGACATGTATCTGCCTAAGCAGCTTCTGTAGTAAAAAGTTCTATTTTTACAGAGTCGCTTCCCCCGTTGTTTAGATGGGCTACCCCCTTCAGTAGATTAAAAACAAAGCCAGTGTCTTTTAGTCCAACACTTAGGCAGCCTTTTAGACTCTCTTTCTAACATATTGATAAAGTGGCCAAACAGCTGCAATCTCATCTAGTGACCACTTAAGCCATTCGTTTTTCGACTCACCTGGTACACCATCTAAGACAGTACCGATTTCCAAACCATAACTTGTCCTGGTTAATACTTCTAAAATATTTTCCCGATCTGTTTCTACCGGATTTTCTCCCTTTATTATCCAAATATGCTTTAATGACTCAAGTTTAGACACTGCTTCAACTAAAAGCTTCTTTTCTGGCGATTGTGCCTTGGCAATACACTTGACAAATGAGCCATAATATCCCACACCCACCGCCAGATGAACATACATCTTATAACCTTTTTTAGATGGACTTAGAGCAACCCACGTCTCATCGGGAGGGTTGACTGTTCTCCTAGCATGCTTTGCTACATGAGGATAAAGGTTTTGACCTGTTTGTGGAGTTAATTCATCTACCAATTGCTCTCCAAGAATAGTTAGTGCTGGGGTAATTCTTTTTTTGATCTCTTGCATACGTTCTTCAAAGCTAGGTATGGTAAATATATCTAATTCCCTAGAAGTGATTGTTAGCTCCTGACTCACTTTAATCCCTCATTTCTTTCTCGACCTATTTTTTAATACCCACATTGGTAGGTGGTTGTAACTTTTTTTGCACTCTTTCTTAAGTACTGCTGCCACTAAATTTAACAGGGTTAAAACTCTTTTTATTGGAATCTAGTCAAAAAGACTTTTTATCCTTGGGTTTTATAGTGATTAAAAAACATTCAAGTCCAAGCTTGAGTTAAATAAAAGCCCCGGAAATCCGGGGCTAACCTTATTTTTGGGCTAAATTAAATGTTTGTTTAGCTAAATCGGAGATCTTCACTTTATTATAACCTTGCACACCAGTGTAAAGGGTGTTGTTGATAGGGTCTGTCCATTTTGCCGGTAATTTATTGGCTCCAAGCATAGTTCCTAGAATAGAACCGGCTGTTGCACCATTACAATCTGTATCCCAGCCACCCATTACTGCAATGGAAATTGTTTTGGAAAAGTCTTTTTGACCATAAACCAATCCGGCCACAACTATCAAAGCATTGTTTATAGTATGAACGGGATTATAGGATCCATATTTTTGCCAAATAAAATCGAGACCTTTTTCGAAATCGGTTTCCTGTTGTGCATAATTTAAAAGATCACAAACAGCTGCAGCCAGGCGACAATTTTTAGGGATCTGACCTAAACCAGCTTCGATAACCTCTGCGATTGAATCGGTTGCAAATGCAGCTGCAATAGCTGCAGCGACAAACATTTCCCCGTAGATACCATTTTTAGTGTGGGAAATACAAGCATCTCGATAGGCATATTCAGCAGCAAGCTCTGGATTTCCGGGAGCAATATAGCCCCAAAAATCAGCTCTAATTTGAGCGCCAATCCATTCACGATATGGATTTCTATAAAAACCGGATTCCGGTGGGGAAATAAGGTTTAAAAAGTTGCGATAAGCTACTCTTTCGGCAGTAAAGGTATGCGATACAGGAAGTTGGTTCATCCAGGCATTAGCAACATTAACCGGGGTAAAGTCATGGCCATGTTTTTTTACAATATCCAGCCCGATTACAGTATAGTTTAAATCATCGTCTTCTGGCATACCATCGAAATTTGCGTAGCGATAATCTTTAAGTGATGGATCAAGGCCATGTTTTTTCATAAATTCATCTGAGTAATCAAAATCAACATATGAATTCATCGGGTAGCGTTTAGCCTCTTGGAGTAGAGCTTTAATACCTTGTCTTCCTTTTTGCATGCCAAAGCCTTCCCATGGCTTACCCAGCCAACAACCTGCCGCTCTACCTAACCATGAGCCGTTTAATCTATCTAGCAATTGTTCATCGGTAAGATCTAGTTTTTTTAGTTTGTTAGTTTCCGGACGTTTTTTACAAATAGCAGCTAAAGAATCCGGTTCATCATAGGGAAAGTCTGGTTTTACAGATCTCTGTTGCAGTTGATCGAGAGCCTCCAGGGCCTTTTGGCCATCTAGATTGGCTTCAATTCCTGATGTATCCTTACCCTCTTCTTTAGCTTGGATAAGTTCCAGGCGCAACATTTCTTTGGGGAAAAAATAATCAATAAGCAACCTTATACCTCCTTATATTCTCCTGTAGTTAAATATTTTTGCATCTCCCACCTTGTAACTGTGTACCCTAGGCTTTTATAAAGATTAACAGCAGGTATATTAGTAACAGTAACAAGTAGTTTTACGCTTTTGGTCTTACGGCTTTTAAAGTACTGCTCTCCTTTTTCCATAAGTGTTCTACCAAATCCTTTTCCTCTTAAAGCGGGAATGAGGTATATTTCTTCTACTGAGCCAAATATGCCATATTCGTTAGTATCATAAATTCTACACCAAATAAATCCCCCTAAAATACCCGGTGCAATCTCTAAAACATATATCGCATGTTCATTGGGATTTCCGGCTGCTTCATTAAGCCTGCGTCTTTGCTCCTTGAGAAAAAAAACATTTAGTTGAAAACCTTGAAAGTTGCTGGTAAAGAGATCTTCTTGCCAGCTAAGAAGAGAGTCTAGATCGGTTTTAAGGTTAAATTCTCTAACTTTTGGCTCTTGTATTTTATCTTCAACTCTTTTAGTTGCCAGATTTAATATCTTCTGGAACAGGCTTTCTTTTTTCATGGTAACGGGACTCGAGTATAGTTCGAGTTACCTTAACTCCCCCTTCAGAGTGAGATATTTTGACCCAAATTAGTTAAGATCTTGGCCTTTTAGATTGCAAGTCCACTAAGGCACTGTTAAGTGGCATATAATCTCTTGGTAGCAGTTTTTTGGCTTTATAAAGATACCAACGTGCTTTTTCCCAATTTCCCTTGGTTAAATAAGCAAGCCCTAAATTGTGATAAGCTTTACCTGAGTCAGAGTTTATTGTAAGAGCTTTGTTGGCATATTCAATAGCTAAATCATTTTCAGCCTTGTAAAATCCATAAAAAGCGGAGAGATTTAGTAAGGTCTCTTCCCTCTTTTCATTTAGATTCAAAGCTTCGTGAAGCATCTTTTCCGCAACAGCCAGATCATCGTTTTCAGCCAAAGCTAAACTATAGTTATTTAACAATTGAATTAAAAGCTCTTGAGGCTCGTCTGGTGTCATAACAAATACCGCAGTTTTATAGTGCTCTAGTACTTCATCTAACCTATTAGTGTCACTTAATTTCAGATCGCCGGCTAGTTTGTGAAAAAAAGGGCTTTGGGGATTAATTTTTAACGCTTCTTCAACTTCTTCAATAGCCATATCAACTTCACCGATACTTTGCAACAAAAGACAGATATTATAACAAAGTAGTAGGTGACCTGGGTTAAGTTCAATACCGGAAAAAAAGTAATGCAGTGCAGCTTCTAAATCTCCTAAAAGCATATAAATAGTACCAAGGCCGAGATAGGATATGGGATTTTGCGGTTCATCCTTAATTAAACACTGATACCATCTGGCGGCATGATAAAGTTCATCCTGTTCAAGATAGGCCTCAGCCACCATAAATCCTAGCTCAGCATTTTCTTTCTTTTTAAAAAACCAGGGGTTTTTCGTGCAAAACAAAACCAACAAATTATTAGCTTCAATTACATCATTATTTGATAGGGCTATAGTTATCTGTTCTTTTAGTTTCTCTTCGTCATAAAAGTCTAAGGTTTGAATTTTGCCCTTATATAGCTGGACCGCTCTTCTTTTTAAGGCTTTTGCTTTATAATCTAGACTTAAGACCACCCAATTACCCACCTTGCCTCCTAGCGAATTAAGTAATCTGATTGAAAAAACTCCTTTTTGTCGCAAGAATTTATTTAGTTTAGTTATAGGTAAAACATCACTGTATAGTTTTGGTTCATACCAGGAAGACCTGAGTTTAAGAGTCTTTATAGCGTCTCTAACCAAAGGTTCTTTATCTCCACCTAATAGCTGATACAAAAACTCCTCACACTCTTTGGCATCGGTAAACTGCATATATAGGCTCTCCAAAGCAATATCACCTCAATCTTCAATTACTAAGTATATGCAGTTTTGTGAAGTAGAGCAAGGTTATTTGCCATCTTTCTTATCATTAGCACAATTTTTTTCTAGTACTTTTGTTTTATCTGCCACTTTTATGGTTACTTTTTCCAGATTCTTGCTATATATGTTAAAAAGAGTTAAACTTAAAGTAAAGTATTTATTTGATCTTTTTGATAAATAATGGGAGAGATTACCTATGGTTCCTTTACATCTAGATACCCTACTTGTAAAAAAACTTATCAAAGACCTACCCGTCCCTATTATTATTATTAACGAAGAAGGTCAAATTCTCTTTGCCAATGATGACACTTGTATTCTTTATGGTTATACTCAACAAGAAATTATAAATCAATGTATCTTTGACTTCTCGGCTTCACAAGATGGGGGAAATGTTTTTCGCAATATTATACAGTTTAGCATAAAATTAGCTGAACCTTCAGGTCGGTTTGTGGGAAAACACAAAAATAAATTTGGTAAGATAATCGATATTGACCTTAGATGGTCATATATACAAGATAAAACAGGAGTGTATCTTGTCCTTTGTATTGAGGATATCACAGAGCTCAAGAAAATTGAGCAGGAATATGTTGATAAAGTCAAAATGTTAGAGGTAGAGATTGAACAGCGTAAAAAAGTCGAAAAGATCTTAAACCTTACTCATCAAGAACTCAAAGAAAAAATTGCTGACCTTGAAACCCAAAAAAAGCTTAACGAAGAAATGCTGGAAGAATTAGCAGCTAGCAATGAATTGTTAGAACGCTTGGCTATGGAAGATTCTCTTACCGGAATCTATAATAGGCGTTACTTTAGTGAATATCTAGAAACTGAGATTATCCGTGCTCAACATCTTAAAGAACCACTCTCCTTACTTATCGTAGATCTTGACCATTTTAAACAGATTAACGATACTTTTGGTCATTTAATAGGAGATAAAGTACTGATAACTGTGGCCAAAAGAGTTCAAAGTGTTATTGGTAATCGCAATATACTTTGTCGCTATGGTGGCGAAGAGTTTGCTGTCATTTCCTTGGGCTCAAGCCAGGCTGAAGCGATAAGACTAGGTGAAAGTATTTTAGTGGCATTAAATAATAAACCCATTACCTTAAAAAATAGCCGGGTTATAGTTACTGCCAGTATCGGCATCAGTTCCATCAAACCTTATATGTGGAAGGCCCCTTTAGAAGCTATCCGTGATTATCTGATTAAAACTGCCGATAAAGCACTTTATAGAGCCAAGGGAACAGGTAGAAATAAAGTCGAATCCTTTAGGCGTAAACGAAAAAGTAAAGTTAAAGTACTCTCGTAGTAATAGAATTCGAGAGTGCTTTTTTTTTAATAAAAAATTGGCATCCTGTTAATTTTAGTTTACCTGAGTATTAATAACTTTAGTAGAAAAAATAACTATTTGTGTTAATAAAAGGCTATCGACTTTTAGTCAACAGCCTGTAAACTATCTGTCCAATTCAAAGACAGAATGTAGGGTCTGAACAGCAACTTCAACATCACTGGCCGGGATAACAGTTGAAATACTGATATCTGAGGTACTTATCATCTCAATATTAATCTTTTTATTGGCCAATGCATTAAACATCTTAGCAGCAACACCTGGATTGGTTATCATACCGGTACCTACTATAGATATTTTAGCTTTATGATCATCTCTTTCTACAGACTGAGCAGCTAGTTCATCAACCAAAGAATCAGCGACTTCTTTTGCTTTTAGAGCATCTTCTTTATTGACTGTAAAAGAAATGTCCGCCAGACCTTCTTTACTAGCACTTTGCACAATCATGTCTACATTGATACTGGCATCTGCTAATCTGGCAAATATTTTAGCTGCCACACCAGGTTTATCGTCAACTTTGCTTATGGTAAGTTTAGATATTTTATTATCATGGGCTACACCTACAACAACTCTTCCCTGTTCCATAAGTGCACCTCCTTTGACTATTGTACCTGGATTTTCGTTAAAACTCGAACGCACATGAATAGGTACATTGTATTTTTTGCCAAGTTCAACTGACCTAAGATGCAATACTTTCGTACCTAGACTGGCCATCTCCAGCATTTCATCATAAGAAATCTCTTCAAGCTTTTTGGCATTTGGTACAAGACGTGGATCAGCAGTATAGACACCATCTACATCCGTATATATTTCGCAGAGATCCGCTTTCAAGGACGCAGTTAGGGCAACCGCTGTAGTATCTGAACCTCCTCGACCTAAGGTTGTTATATCATTTTGACTGTTAATACCTTGAAATCCTGCCACAATGACAACCTGACCTTTAGCTAGTTCCTCTTCTATTCGCTTTGATGATACCTCTGTAATCTTAGCTCTTTGATGAATATCATCGGTTTTAATACCTACTTGAGCTGCCGTTAGAGAAATAGCTTTACCGCCTAAATCGTTAATTGCCATAGCCAAAAGAGCAATTGAGATCTGTTCTCCCGTGGCCAGAAGCATATCAACCTCGCGAGAACTTGGTTTTTTGGCCACACCTTTAGCTAGGGCAAGCAGCTCGTCGGTTTTACCGGCTGGAGCAGAGACTACAATTACCATTTGATGTCCCTTGCTTTGGGTGTAGAGAATTCGTTCTGCCACATTTCGCACCCTTTGTGCATCAGCAACTGAAGTTCCTCCGTATTTTTGTACGATTATTCCCAAAAACATCACCTCCCTGCAATTATTATCTCTTTATTCAAGCTGTTTTGCCTATCTCCTGCAAAAGGATTGTATTTTCCAATGAATACATTATTCATTGGTTATTTAACTTAGCCAGGAGCATTTTTTAGGTAGCCTCCGAAGCAAAACTTCCCCTCAGTGCATTTTTTAACAAATCTTCCCTGATTATGCTGCCCTTAAGTAATTTCTCAGCTAGCTCTTACTCGCTTTGAAGACTAATTTGGGAAGTCTCTGGATCATCATCGTTGATGGTAATTTTTAAACGGTTGCTAGTAGGACAGACTTCAAATGAAATTTCTTTTTCTTCGGCCGACTCCATAACCTCTACATCATAAACCACTTGAATACCGTGATCGATCCTAGTTGCGCCCAATTCTAAAATTGCTTCTTAACATTGGCCGCACTACCTGCTTCTCCGGCATCGACGGTGATACCCAGGCCTTCCTTTTTTGCTATTTCCAATGCTTCTTGGTGAATTTTAGCCGGGTAAGTTGCATCATCTCTGGCTATATCAAAGCCAACTACCCCATCTTTTTTATATACGGCGACCAGTCTTGTCAGTTCTTTTGAACCCTCAGGCTTTTCATTACGTAAAGTAGCTACAATCAATCTGGAAACAGTTCCAAATTCCTTTTCTCCAGCTTTAAGACCTTCAAGAACGGCCTCTATGGTAGCGGGAAGTTTCATATCACCAAAGATGTGCACTGTAGGACCAAAACGAACCTCCAGATAAAGACAGTTATTGTAATAAGCTGTTTCTACACATTCATAAGCGACTCGCCTTAAATTCTCTCTTTTTTGAGTTAAATCGCATCCTCGCTCATTTTTAGCTAAAAATTCTTGCATTGAATTACAGTTTTTACTTACGGTAAGTTCAGAGGTAATGTCGTTTCCCATGATTTGTCTATAAGTAGATGGTCTAATAGAACCTTCTAAATGATTATGCAAACTAACTGTGTAGTTTATAGTTTTCACTTCCAAGTCTTTTGTTTTCCAAAAAGCTGTTATTATACTAAACCTGGGTATTGTTACGATCAAAATGTTGGCCTAAAGCCTTAGGAGCTTGAACTTTACGTACAAAACCGCTTAAAACAAAAATCGTAACTACATAGGGAATCATTTGCACAAACTGAGTCGGCCAACCAAAGAGTTGTAAGTTCATCTCAATGGCATTGGCCAAACCAAATAGTAAAGATGCTAAAACTACACCGATGGGATTCCAGTTCCCCAATATATTGGCCGCTAAAGCAATATAACCACGGCCACTTACCATATTACGGGCAAACATGCTTAACTCTCCTAAAGAAAGGTAAGCTCCTCCTAGGGCGGCTAACATACCTCCTGCTACTACAGCTAGGTATTTATATTTGAAGACCGGAATTCCTAAACTGTCTACAGCTGCCGGATTTTCACCTATAGCACGTAATCTCAAACCCCATTTAGTTCGGTAAAATAAAAACCAACTTAAAGCAGTTAGGATTATTAACAGATAGAAAAACGGTGACTGTCTAAAAATTAACTCACCGATAATGGGCAAATCGCTTAGGTGGGGTATATAAATCGGATAAATACCTGCTACGTCTAAAGACTTGCCTCTATTGCCCCAAATTGCTACTAGAAGTACCGTCGTAAGTCCCAATCCAAGTAGATTTAGTGCTACCCCTGCTACGACATGATTGGCTTGATATCTTAAGGTTACAAGACCAAAAAGCAACCCAATTATTCCTCCGGCCATTACTGCCAACAATACTCCTAACCAGGCACTACCGGTTAAATAAGAACCTAGTACACCAAAAAAAGCACCAAATAGCATAAGCCCTTCAAGACCTAAATTAATAACACCTGCTCTTTCACTATATACAGCTCCCAAAGCAGCCAGTCCAAGAGGCGTAGCCATTCGCAAAGTGCTTGCCAAAAGTGCCACAGTTAGAAAAACAGCATCACTATTTAGCCACTGTTCTAACATCTTTTACTCCTCCTTTCAGGGCTTGGAAAAGCTTAGGTGCTGCCACCAAAACAATAATAACAGCTTGAATTATTAACACAAAATCTACCGGTATATTAGTGGTTCGATCTAAAACCATACCACCGGCTCGCATCAGCCCAAAAAGTAAAGCTGAAAACAATACACCGAGAGGATTGTTTCCGCCTAAAATGGCCACAGCAATGCCATCAAAACCATATCCAGGTGAGAAACCATCAATAAATCTACCATGCAAACCTAAAACCTGTCCTGCTCCACCCAGACCAGCCAAAGCACCTGATATAAAAAGAGCGGCTGCCGTTTTTCGGGCGACATTGATTCCGGCTGTAGCTGCTGCTTTTGAGCTAGCTCCCACAATTCTAACTTCATAACCGAATTTAGTTCTATAAAGGATAAACCATACTAGAAAAACTAGAATTAAACCTACAAAAATAGCACTTGATAATTGTGTTCCGGTACCTAATCTGGATAAAGCGGCACTTTTTTTAATCTCTGGTGTTTGTGCTACAGGACCACTAGCTTTAAAAGTATAGTTTGCCAGATAACTACAAAACAGAATGCCGATACTATTTAACATAATAGTGATAATAACTTCGTTAGCATTAGCCTTGACTTTTAACCAGGCAGCAATTGCTGCCCATAAACCACCAAACAAAGCTCCTCCTAATAAGGCTAAAAACAGATGCAAAAAATGGGGCATAGGTGGTAAAAAACCACCGATAACTCCTGCGGCCATAGCTCCCAAATAGAGCTGCCCTTCGGCACCGATATTAAAGACGCCACTGTTATTAGCAAAAGCAACTGCCAAACCGGTAAAGATTAAGGGCGTGGCCTGTACCAAGCTAAGAGCAATACCATTCCAATTACCAATAGCACCCCAAATCATTGCTTGATAAGCCCTAAGGGGTGAGTATCCACTGAAATATAAGATTAAACCAGCTATTACTAAGGCTAAAGTCAGCCTTAAAAGGAGATTAGTTGCCTTTTTGATAATATTCACGCCTCAACCACCTTGCTTTCAAAAGACAGACCGCCTGCCATATATAGTCCTAACTCATCTTCAGTAAAGTTAGAGGCATCTCCCTCCATAGTTATGGCTCCTTCGTATATTACGGCAATGCGATCACTTAACTGACATATCTCGTCTAGATCAGCTGAAATAAGTAAAATTGCTTTGCCTTGAGAACGCATGTTTAAAATCTCCTGATGCAAATACTCAATGGCACCTACATCAACACCACGAGTTGGATGAGCAATTATTAAGACACGAGGGTTATGGTAAAAAACTCTCCCGACTAAAAGTTTTTGCGCGTTACCACCAGATAGTGATGAGCTTAGGCTGTCAATACCTGCTGTTTTTATTTGATATTTTTTAATAATATCTTCACTAGCTTTAGTAATGGCAGCAAAATTTAAAATCCCCTTTTTCTCATAACGATCCTGATAACCTAAAACTGCGTTATGCCAAATCTTAAAGTTATTAACTAAACCGCAATCATTTCTATCTTCCGGGATAAAACCAAGGCCTTGAACTAACCTATCTTTAACAGAATGTTTAGTAATATCTACCTGATCAAAAATTATTGAACCGCTTGTCGGTGAGCAAAGACCTATTAAGGTTTCTAAAAGTTCAGTCTGTCCGTTACCTTCAACACCTGCGATGCCTACTATCTCCCCAGCGTGAAGTTTTAAGTTAATGTTTGTAAGTTTATCCTTGAAAGTAAGACCTTTGGTTGCAAAAATAACAGGACCCCTAACCACCTTTTCTTTAACTGCCTCTAGTATTACACTTCTTCCTACCATCATCTGGGCTAAAGTCTCTTGGGTAGCATTTTCGGTAGTAATAGTTCCTTGGTTTTTACCGTTTCTTAAAACTGTTATCTTATCGGCAACAGCAAGAGTCTCTTTGAGCTTATGTGTGATAATTATAATTGTCTTGCCTTCTTCTTTTAAAGTCTTTAAAACCTTGAAAAGCTCACCAACCTCCTGAGGAGTTAAAACAGCAGTAGGCTCATCTAAAATGATAGTCTCTGCACCTCTATAAAGGGCTTTTATAATCTCAACCCGTTGCTTTTCACCGACTGGTATATCCTCAACAAGCATGTCTAGACGTACTTTTAAGCCTAACTTTTTGCTAAGTTTGGCTACTTTATTTCTAGACTCTTTATCTGCTAAAATGCCCATTTTAGTTTCTTCTTGGCCTAGAATGATATTTTCCATAACACTTAAATTGGAAATAAGCATAAAATGTTGGAAAACCATACTTATTCCTTGCGCAATAGCTTCTTTAGGTGACGAAATATTCACCCTTTTGGCATTTAAATAGATCTCGCCTTCGTCTTGTTGATGTATGCCATATAAAATTTTCATTAACGTTGTTTTACCGGCACCATTTTCACCCAAAAGACAATGTATCTCACCTTTAGCTACTTTGAGATCGACTTGATCAAGAGCCTTTAGAGAACCAAATGATTTTACTATTTTACTCATTTTTAGAGCTTCTGAAGCTTCCATAGCAATGCCTCCAATTAAAGAGGGTGGCCGAAAGCCACCCCATTATTGTCTTTTAACATTCTTCAAGAAGGCATCTACATCTTCGAGTTTATCGGGTACAACAATCTCACCTGCAATTATTTTGTTTCTAAGTTGTTCTACCTTCTCAACCATTGTCGCCGGAATTAATAAATTGCTTTTTGTCAAATCATAATCGACGGCTTTTTCTTTGAGTCCTAGCTTATAGATACCGGGTTTCCACTGCCCCTTCATGGCATCGGCAATTTGATTGTATAAAACATTATCAAGTCTTCTTACCGCTGAAAAAATAATATGATCCGGTTCAATATAGTTTTGGTTAGAGTCTACCCCAATAGCATATTTATTAGCTTGTTTGGCTGCCTTGAAAACGCCAAGACCTGAGCCGCCTGCAGCCTGAAAAACAATGTCTGCACCACGGCTGTACATAATAAGTGCTTGTTCTTTGGCTTTTGCAGGATCAGACCATCCTCCCGCATAAGCTTCGTAAACCTCAATCTTAGGATCGATGTATTTGGCACCGGCAGTATAACCAGCTGCGAAAGCTTTAATCAAAGGAATCGGCATACCACCTACAATACCGATTTTGCCGGCAGAGTTCATCTGCTTGAAGTTTTTGGTATCCTTGGTAAGCATAGCTGCAAAAGCACCGACCAGGAAGGACTTTTCATGATCCTTAGAAAGGATGGCCGCTACATTCGGAGCATCTACATCGCTATCGATAAGGACAAACTTCTGCTTGGGGTATTCTTTGGCTACCTTTTTTAGAGCATCAGCTTGATCAAAACCAAGACAGATAATAAGATCGTATTTATTACTTTGAGCAAAAGCCCTTTGGTGAGATTCAAAATCGGCAACAGCTTGAGGTTCTACATAATCAAAGGCAATACCCAGTTCTTTTTCAGCTCTTTTTACACCTTCATAACCGGAGTCATTAAAAGAACGGTCACCTAAGCCACCGGTAGCAAAGACAACACCTACTCTAAATTGAGCACCTGCACACATAACCAATATAAACACACTTAGAACCACTAGGAATGTTTTTTTGCCAGACATCTTTTTTGCCTCCTACTCTTCCCATTTTTCTTTGACTCGAGGATCTATATCGGTAACATACTTGGCACAGTTGCAATCCTTCTTATCTATATTAGCAATAGTGCGCAGCATGATACGCCCAATCTTTGGGGCGCAATCTTTGTAGATATCAAAGATGCTTTCGCCCTGCCAATCACCGGTCATTCCTTCGGCATAGTTAGAAATAATATAAAGACTGCCTATACAAGCCCCGATTAGACGTGCATAATAAACTTCCGGGACCAAGGTAACACCTGCTATATCAGCATGGGCATTATTAAGCATCTTGATCTCAGCTGCACTTTCAAAGCGTGGTCCCTGAGAACTAGAATAAACACCGCGGTTGAAAACGCGTGGAAATCCTTCTTTTATAGCTTCCTCATAGAGAACCTGACGCAAATTAGGACATAATGGATTTAACATTCTGACAATTTTGTTAGGTACAATCGCTGAAGTGGGAACTTTTTTAAAATCAATAAAATCATTAGGTATAATTATATCGCCTGGATCAAGCAAAGGATTGATTCCTCCACCACTGCCTTCAACAACAATGTTTTTAACTCCGGCTTGCAAAAATGTCCAAAAGATCTGTTCCGGTCCTCCTGCAGGTTCATCCGGTGAATGCCAGCCATGGAATTCGACTGAAAGCAAGAGCCTGTCCTGATGGTTTTTAGTAATATCTTTGTGGAGTTTAATCAACTTCAAAGGCACAGTCTCGCCATAGGGAGTTTTAAAAACCAAGTTGTCTTCTAATAACTCAACCCTTTCAAGTTTGGTATCCAGTGGAAATTTGCCTGCCCAGGTTCCTGAGCCGCCAATGTATGCATAATCAACTTTTGGTATTTTGTTTTTCATCAAAAAACCTCCTCAAAAAAATATGCCCGGATGGTCAGGTTACGGCGAAACCTGACCATCCGGGCTTTTATCCCCAAGGTGTGGCATAAAAATGCCTGTGCCGCTTGGACCAGACCCAAAAAGAAGTCCACAAACTTCCTAAGGCGGAACCCTAGGCACACTTTCATCCGTAGTCAGGAAGTTTACGGCTCCCTGGTAGAGACGCTCAGTCCATATTACCAAGCATATACGAATCTATTCTGTTTTGGTAAATCTTGATTTACTACCCTAATCCTAACAATGAGCTGGTTTTCTGTCAAGCTACTTTCGTTTAACCAAACTCAGTTTTTACGCAGTTCTTAGAAATAACCTCACAAAAAGACACCTTCTTTCTCTCTTTATCTCTTTTTTTACGCTCTGTAAAAAAATAACAACTTGCCTTGAACATCTAGCTAATTATTTACCACTAAAGAGTAGAAATATTTAAGGAGGTTTTGCTATGAAAAAAGCGCTTGTAGCTGCTTTAATCATTGCCTTTGCAATTTTAGCCACAGCTGCTGCGCTACCCCCTAACGCAGCTGATGCTGCCAAGGAGATTGTCTCTTTGCTATTATCAGATGCCTCAGAAGCCAAAAGATTAACGGCAGAAAATAACCTGCTCCGTTTCTTTGGCGAATTGGAACTAAATGAGCAACAGATTGATAAATTTTTAGCAACCGTTAAAGAAGATCAAAAATTACAAACTCAACTTTCCGACGGTATCGTAGATAATTTGCAAAAAAGACAAGAACAACTCCTGCAAGGCGAAAAGGTAGAGAATCGGTTTTTAATTGATCCTTTGGAAAAAACAGAAACTGCCTTAAAGCGTAAATTGCTCTGGTTAAGTTTTGCCAAAGAACTGTCTCTGATACAAAGAGCTAAACTACAAAACTTCAATCTAGGTGGTTTTATATCTATGCCTCAGATCAGACAACAAAGATTTAATCAATCCACACCTATTAGAATACGAACCTTTAAAATGCATACTCGACCCAACTTCAAACCTGAAATGAGAAAAGAATTAATACCAATCCTACCTCGGATCAAAGATATATTCAAAAAACAATATCACCTAAAGTTAAATATCAAACCCGTACCATAAGGTTTCAGGGGCCGTTGCAAAACTACTAAAAAAGTAGGGAGCAACGGCTCCTTTTTTTGTTAGAAACTCCAAATTTTTGATTCTCGAATGTTCAAAAGGAGTTCGTTTTTATCACTAAGTCGTTTTTAGCCATTTTTGGGTATGACAAAAGAACCCCTTAGGGTTTTTTAAAAAAAATTCGGCTAGAAACATTGACCTCCCTAGAAAAGTAAGATACCGTCCTAGGAAATTA
>DAIMKF010000036.1:0-18352 GCA_036721855.1 Bacillota bacterium
GCCGGCTACCTAAATCCGCTCTTAAAATAGGTATAGACCCCAAACTTAACACTGAGCTTATAGAAAGTTTAATTGCTCTTGCCAAAAAGATCGCTTCCTGCCCGCTTCGTCCCTTTGATAACAGAGACCTGCAAGTTGGGTCTGAGGCCGAATATGAAGCTCTTAAGGTAATCTTACAGGAATTTAAAACCTTAAAACGGCCGTTAAGCAAGCTTCCTCTCCCAGCTAAAAAAAGAGCTCTAAACGATTTTGCCAAAGCCGAACGTTTGCTCAAGGTGCTCTTCCACTACAGCAAAATAGAATAGTTGACCTATTTTTGAAAGAAGCAGATGGCAGAGTTGCCACCTGCTTCTTTTCTTTCAAAGCAAACGCAGAAATCAAAGATAAGCTCCCCGTGCCTATTTCTCTAAATTGAAACGCTGCAAGTATTACGCTTCTGACACTAGACTTATTAGTATTGATTTTACCTCTTAGTTCGGATATAGGAGCATCCGGTATTTGTAAATTTCCCATCACTTATGATACGGTTCCCCGGCTAAGATTTTAAAAAAGCGGTAAATTTGCTCCAACAGCATTAGCCTCATTAACTGATGCGGAAAAGTTAAGGACCCAAAAGACCAGAGAAAATCAAACTCTTTTTTTAAATCCTCAGCTACTCCTAAGGAACTGCCAATTACAAAGGTAAAGGTGCTGTTACCTCTAATAGCCCACGTATCTATTTTTTCGGCCATCTCCATTGAAGATAGTTCTTCACCCTTTAGATCCAAAAGGATTTTAAAACCCATTAGCTTGGGGCGAATTTTCTCCGCTTCAGCTTGTAACATCTTCAGGCAGTCTGCTTCTCTAGCTGGAATCGGAGTGTCGTTAAGTTCAATTATGCTTACCTCTGCATAAGGTTTTAATCTTTTTAAATACTCATCTATCCCTTGCAAAAGATATTTTTCTTTAATTGCACCTAAGCAAAGAATCCTAATTTTCAGCAAGATCTTTCCTCCTCAAATTGAGATAAGCTTAGAGGGTTTATACTGACTTGCCACTTGCAAAGAGATATCTCGTCCTGGAAGAACCCCTTTTTCTTTTAAGGCCTGGGCTACATCCAAAAGAGCTATCTGTGGTCTGTTGTTTTCTTCGCTAAGATGAGCTAAAAAACAAAGCGGTGGCTTTATTGTTTTTTGGACTATATCGGCAAGAATCGCACCTGAGTCCTGATTAGATAAATGGCCATAAATCGACATAATTCTTTTTTTAAGTAAGAAGGGGTAAGGGCCTGTCTGTAACATCTCTGGATTATGATTGGCCTCTAAGATAACCAGATCCAAATCGGTGAGGTATTTATCAATAGACTCCGGACGTTTACCCGTATCGGTCAGTACTAATGCTTTTTTCTTTTCATCTTCTACTAAAAAACCCAGAGGACTTTTAGCATCATGCGAAATGGGTATTGGGGTTATCTTTGTTTCTCCAAAAACAACCGGCTTATGAGGAGTTAGGATGTTTTTTTGTTCTACCTCTCCCATGGCCTCAAAGGTTCTTTCAGCAGCCCAAACTTTAATATCTGTATGTTTTACCAATGTTTTAATACCTTTTATATGATCTATGTGTTCATGGGTTATTAAACAATCCGTAACCTCAAATAGATCAATCCCCATGGCTTGGCTGCGCTTAGTTAGTTCCCGCATAGATAAACCCGCATCTATTAATAAACTACGGCCTCCCGCTCTTAAAAAGAGGGCGTTTCCTTTGCTACCACTAGCTAGTATACATATCTCGATTTTAGTCCGCCTCCTACTGCCTTGCTTATCCTAATGTAGATTTTACCACAAAGACGAAGGAAATCATAAGAAATTAGCGAATGATACTTAAGCTGTTATTTTCAGGAGGTGTAATTATGCCAGCTTTTGTAAATCAAGAAGAGTGCACCGGTTGCGGTACCTGCGCCGATGTTTGCCCGGTAGAGGCTATTACAGTCGATGATGTTGCAGAGGTAGATCCTGATCTGTGCATTGACTGTGGTGCTTGCGTTGATGCTTGCCCTGTAGATTGCATTACTATGGAATAACTTTCCCATATAGTAAGAGTTAAAAATGAGGAGTAACTTTTTAGCTACTCCTCATTTTTATTCCTTTAATTTCTTTACAAATTAAGATAGGCTAATGTTTCTTTTTCTAACTCGTTAAGCTCATTTTCCGATGTAGCTTCCAGATAGATTCTTACTACAGGCTCCGTACCTGAAGCTCTGGCCAAAAGCCAGAGATCCTGCCTTAGGACAATTTTGACACCATCTGTTTTTTTGACCAAATCTACCTTCCATGGACCTAATTTTTGATGTTGTGTATTCTGCAGGAACTGCATAACCTCTTGCTTTTTAGTGTTAGTTAATCTTAGATCCAAGCGCTTATTTACATAGCGGCCATATTGGGCAAAAATACCTTCTAAAACCTCTGCCAGTGGTTTATTGTAGTAAGCTCTTAGCTCAGCTATAAGTAGATCGGCAAGAATGCCGTCTTTTTCGGGAATATGCCCGGCAATACTAAGACCACCTGATTCTTCTCCGCCTAAAACCACATCGGTAGTTCTCATGATCTGACCTATATGTTTAAATCCTACCGGAGTTTCAATGCAGTTAACCCCATGGGCTTTAGCTATAGCATCAAGAAGATGCGTGGTAGCCACTGTTCTGGCTACAGGTTTTGGCCCTTTTGTTTCCAAAAGGTAATTGTAGATTAGAACTAAAACTTCGTTAGCACTGATATATCTGCCCTTAAAGTCGATTACCCCGAAACGATCGGCATCACCGTCTGTAGCAATCCCCAGGTCAACCTTACCTTCTTTTACCAAGTCTACAAGCTCTTGCATATGCCCAGAAATCGGTTCCGGTGGTCTGCCTCCAAATAAAGGATCACGACTGGTGTTAAACTCTTCCACAAAAACACCGTTTTCTTTAAGAATACGGCCCACATACAAACGGCCGGCACCATGCATAGCATCATAGGCTATCTTTAAAGAGCGGATAAGATCTAGATTTACCAGAGAATGGAGATGCTTTTCATATTCCTTATCGGGATTAAAATACTCCACTTCACCTTGTGGCAATGAAACATCGCCAATCTTGGCAATCTCTTTTTCAATAGCCGCTGTTATTTCCAGCTCGGCAGGCCCGGCATAGTCGGGAATAAACTTGATACCGTTATACTCGGATGGATTGTGAGAGGCTGTAAACATCACTGCTCCGTCAGCTTTATATTTGGCGACAGCAAAGGCAATCACGGGGGTGGGAGTATCTTTTTCAGTCATAAGCACCCTGGCCCCTTCATTTTGCATTACTAAAGCTGCTTCTTTAGCGAAACATTCATTCATAAAACGGCCATCGTAGGCTACTAATACTAAAGGGTCCTTATTCTTACCCAAGACATAACGAGCGATACCCTTGGCTACTTTTCGGGCATTAGGCAGGGTAAAATCTTCACACAGAATCGCTCTCCAGCCGTCTGTTCCAAAACGAATTTCCATTGGTATAGCCCTCCATTAACTGGTTTAATTTTAACCTAATACTCAATACCTCTTCTGGCTGTAATACCCACATCAAAGGGGTGTTTAATCTTTTTTAGCTCTGTTACCAGATCCGCCTGCTGAATAAGGCTTGGGGGCATATCTCTGCCGGTAAGGATAAGTTCAAGATGGTCTGGCTTGCATCTTAAAAGATCCAAGATATATTCTTCGCCCACAAGTTTAAAAGTAATAAGATAGCTAATCTCGTCAAGGACTAAAAGATCGAAGTCTTGCCAGATAGCTTCTACCTTCTCTATCCCCATCTGTGCTAGTTTCTTATCTTCCGGCGAAGGTTCGCTTTTAATAAACTCGCCCCTGCCAAATTGCCAAAACGGTATTCCTAATGCTTTTAAGGAATTTAACTCCCCACTGGCTAAACCTTTTAAAAATTGGATTAGGCCGACCTTTAAGCCACTGCCATGAGCTCTTACCATAAGACCTATGGCAGCTGTAGTCTTGCCCTTCCCGTCTCCTGTATATACCTGTATTAAACCTTTTGGCATTTATCTCCCACCCAAGTTCCAAAAGACAGTTCTCTGACCGTCTAAAGGATTGACAGTAACCAGATTCTCTACCCCGTAAATATCTTCTAGTATTTCTTCTGTTAGTACCTCTTTAGCCTGCCCGATGAAGATCTTATCATCCTCACCAAAAAGCATTAGGCGATCGCTTAAAAGGGCGGCCAGAGAGATATCATGCATTACCAACAAACAAGAGAGCTTCTTTTTTTGCTTAATTTTTAAAAGGAGCTGAGTGAGTGAGGCAATATGTCCCATATCAAGATGAGCTGTAGGTTCATCTAAAATAAGCAGCTCTGGTTCTTGGGCCAGGGCTCTGGCTAAGGCCACCCTAGCTAACTCCCCTCCGGAGATAGTATCGAGAGTCTTTGAGGCTAATTCTTCCAGATGGGTTAGTTTTAATACCTCTTCTACCACTTCATAATCTCTTTGGCTTTCCCGGCCTCTGATGTGAGGAAGTCTGCCTAAGGCTACAGCTTCTTTAACCTTAAACCCTACTGTCATCTCCTGGCGTTGATTAACTACGGCAACTTTCCGGGCCAGCTGCTTGCGGGTATACTTGTTTAGATCCCGTCCGAAGTAGCTGACCTCTCCCCGGAAGGGTAAAATACCCGTTAAGGCACGTACCAAAGTGGTTTTGCCAACCCCGTTTGGACCTAATACGGCCAAAGTTTCTCCGGATTCAACTGAAAAGCTAAGCTTTTTTATGATCTCTTTTTGGCCATAACTCACCGTTAGATCTTTTACTTCTAAAACACTCAAAGCTCTCGCCTCCAGGAATTAATTTCCCGTTTCAGGTTGTGTCTTCCTGCTAACTAGATTGCGAGTCTTCCAACGGCCTGAATAATAGTAGATGAGGTTTAAGCCAAGACCTACTACCGGTGAAATGGCAATCCCCAAGAAAATACCTTTGGGACCCATATTTAGGCCTTCGGAAAAGAACTTGGCTAAAGGGAGTCTTACAGCCCACAAAGAAAGCAAAGTAATAGACATGGTAATCAAGGTATCTCCGGCCGCACGTGAGATGCCGCCGGTTGAAAACATCAGTGAAAAAACAATATAGCTTAAAGAGACAATTCTAAGATACGTACAGGTCGTCTCTCTGACCGCCAGATCAGGGGTAAAGATCCGGGCCCAAAAGTCAGGAAAGAAAAAGATAGCAATCGTCAGTACTCCGGCAATAGCCGAGGTCAAAAGGTTGGAATAACGCCAAATTTCCCTAACTCTCTCAGGCTTATCGGCTCCAAGGTTTTGACCGGCCAAAGCTGAGACCGCGAGGGAAACGCTCATCGCCGGCATAAATACAAATTGATCTATTCTTCCCCCCAGACCATAAGAGGCTACGATAACTTCGCCATGTTTATTCACCAGGCCCGATAAGAATAACATGGCTATGGAAACTAAAGCCTGTTGCAAACCGGCAGGCGTTCCAATGGTTATAAGCTGCTTAACTATGGTCTTTTCAGGTTTTAAGAGGTTTTTATCCCAAGTTGCCAGTCTAGCTTTTTTAAAAAGATAAATAAGTCCAAAAATTGCTGATACCCCCTGAGCTAAAACCGTAGCCCAGGCTACCCCGGCAACACCTAGGGGTGGAATGGGACCAAAGCCCATAATAAACAAGGGATCTAGAATAATGTTGATCACAGTTGAGATAACTAAAAAATAGAGAGGGGTAAGAGAATCTCCAAAACCTCTCATAATAGCTGAAAGTCCGTTATACAAAAAAGTAAATACCAGACCAGATAAAAATATCGTCAGGTAAGCACTGGCATCTTTCATTAGCGACTCAGGCAAATTGACCAGTCTAAATATTGAGGGGTATATGATAAGACCGACTATGGTAACCAATAACGCTGCTACGGTCATTAAAAACAGTGAGGTATTGACGGTGCGTTTTACACCGCGATCATCCTTGGCTCCATAATACTGACTTACTAAAATGGTTGTAGCCATACCAATGCCCATCACCAGTGAAACCAGAAAAAATATAATCGGAAAAGAAGCCGATACCGCTGCCAAAGCCTCCGTCCCCAAAAAACGCCCCACCCAAAAAGTATCCACGGTGTTATACAAAGCCTGAAGAAAATTCCCTAAGAACATAGGCCAGGAAAAGGCTATTAAATGGCTAAGAATATTTCCTTCAGTAAAATCACGTGCTCGTTTTTTATCCACATTTACACCTCTTATTTAATAGATGGTCTCTTCTTTGTTTTCCTTAATTAGACTTTAGGTCTATTCTAGGCGACAGGATTAAGGCTGTCAATGCTAGAAATTCCTTTTAATAACATTCCAAGGAGGATTCAAAATGGAAGTAACGGTAAGCTGGAATAATAAAAGAAGTTTTATAGGCCAGTGCCCCTCGGGTCACGAAATAATTATGGATGCCAGCCTTGATATTGGAGGCGAAGATAAAGGTCCAAGACCAACTGAAGCGCTGCTCTCGGCAATTGGTGGTTGTACAGGTATTGATGTTATAATGATTCTGGAGAAAATGCAGCAACAGGTGCAAAGTTTCCATATGGAAATAAAAGGTGAGAGAAACACTACTGAACCTCGCTTCTTTACCACAATCCAAGTAAAATATGTGCTGCAAGGTGACCTAGATGAGAGTAAAGTCGCCAGAGCCATTGAACTTTCCTCAAAAAAATACTGTGGTGTCATGCACTCCTTGAAAGCTGACATAACCACATCTTATGAAATCATTGCTCCTACAATAAAACCCTAAGTAAACTATTGTGCTATATCTCAATGAAAAAAAGCCTGCAGCCCCAAGCTGCAGGCTAATGTTTTGCTTAGTACATTGGTGGAACATTGGCCGGAGCGACTTCTTTTTCCGGCTCTGGAATATCACAGATCAAGCACTCGGTTGTAAGCATCATGGCTGCAATAGAAGCTGCATTTTGCAGTGCACTTCTAGTAACCTTAGCTGGGTCTACGATACCGGCTTTGATCATGTTAATATACTCACCGGTTATGGCGTCAAAGCCTTCACCTACAGGTAGTTTGGCTACGTGCTCAACAATAACAGCCCCTTCAAGACCTGCATTTTGAGCAATCATTTTAAGTGGTTCGGCAAGTGCTTTGCGAACAATGTCAATACCTGTTTTCATATCGCCATTTGTTTCGTTTTCAATGTCTACCAATTTTTTGGCTGCAAAGATTAGAGCTGTGCCGCCACCGGGAACAATACCCTCTTCGACAGCTGCTCTGGTTGCTGATAAAGCATCCTCGATCCGGTGCTTCTTCTCTTTTAATTCAGTCTCAGTAGCAGCACCAACCTTGATGACAGCAACTCCGCCAACTAGTTTGGCTAAGCGCTCTTGAAGCTTCTCTTTATCATATTCAGAGGTTGTATCCTCCATTTCGGCTCTGATCTGGTTGATACGACCTTTAATAGCATCTGAAGAACCTCTGCCACCGACTATGGTGGTGTTTTCCTTGTTAACACGAACCTTGTCGGCATGACCTAGCATATTTAGAGTGGTGTTTTCAAGTTTCATACCAACATCTTCAGAGATAACTTGGCCACCGGTTAGAACTGCAATATCGCCAAGCATGGCTTTTCTGCGATCACCAAAACCGGGAGCCTTCACGGCAACAACATTCAAAGTACCGCGTAGTTTGTTTACCACCAGTGTTGCCAGGGCTTCACCTTCAAGATCTTCGGTAATGATAAGCAAGGGCTTGCCGGACTGGAGAACCTTCTCCAGAAGAGGCAAAATATCTTGAACCGAAGTGATCTTCTTGTCGGTAATAAGGATCAGAGGATCATCCAAGACAGCTTCCATTCTCTCTGTATCGGTAATCATATAAGGAGAGACATAACCACGGTCAAACTGCATGCCTTCTTCAGTCTCTAAAGTTGTGCCAAAGGTCTGTGACTCTTCGACTGTAATTACGCCTTCTTTACCGACTTTGTCCATGGCCTCGGCGATGAGTTTGCCGATTTCATCATCACCGGCAGATATAGAAGCTACCTGAGCAATACTTTCTTGATCTTCGATAGGCTTTGAGATCTCTTTAATGGAATCTACGGCACTAGAGACAGCCTTTTCAATACCTTTTTTAATAACCATGGGGTTTGCACCTGCAGCCACGTTTTTCAGACCTTCGCGGATCATAGCCTGAGCCAGTACTGTAGCCGTAGTGGTACCGTCGCCGGCTATATCATTTGTCTTTGTGGCAACTTCTTTAACCAGCTGGGCACCCATATTTTCATACGGATCCTCAAGCTCAATTTCACGAGCTATAGTAACACCATCATTGGTAATAGTTGGTGAACCAAACTTCTTTTCCAAAACAACGTTGCGTCCCTTAGGTCCAAGGGTAATTTTAACAGCATCAGCTAGGGTGTTGACACCTTTTTCTAGCTTCCGTCTGCCTTCTTCAGCAAAAAGTAGCTGTTTTGCCATCTTAAATCCCTCCTAATGATAGAGATTGTGATTTTGTTAGTCAATTATAGCGAGAATATCGGACTCTTTGAGTACTAAATACTCGGTATTATCCATCTTAAACTGAGTACCGGAGTACTTGGCATAGAGGACTTTATCACCGAGTTTAACTTCCATGGGAACTAATTTTCCATCTTCGGCAATGCGTCCTTTACCAACAGCAACAACTTCACCGGTTTGCGGCTTCTCTTTTGCCGTATCAGGAAGAACAATACCTCCAACTACAACTTCATCTTCTTGCAACGGCTTAACAACAACCCTGTCTGCCAATGGCTTTATATTCATAGATCAACCCTCCTAGCCAGTTTTTTGCTCTTTATTAGCACTCGTTGCTTTCGAGTGCTAATAATTTCATGATTAAGTTTAATTCAAATGTCCTCTGTGATCAAACTTCAAATTTGGCTATAATCAGTCAAATTATCGTTTCTAGCGTAGTATTGCCAAAATAACCCACTTATAATCGCTATCTCTTGTCAATCTTTCCCACGACTTTTTTCAATAATCCTCTGGCGGCATCCATTTCCTCCAAACGCAAAACATAGGCCACACCAAAGTAAGTTAGCGCAGCTACCGCAATTACCGCCAAAAGAAGTACCGCTCTTATAATCCCTCCGGTAGCAAAAGGCAAAACCCACTTCCAGCCAAAAGCTGCCACAACTGCCATTATTAAACTGGCCACCATAATTTTAAAAAGCGAATTAAACACGCCTCTTAAGCCAATGGGACCGGTCTTTCTTCTTATAAAAATCAAGGATAAAGTAGCCCCAAAGGTTGCGGCAATCGTGGTTCCAAGGGCTAAACCGGCATGACCCATGGAACTGACCAAAGAGAGATTGGCAATGATATTAACAACCACCGCTCCGGCGGAGATAAACATCGGTGTTAGAGTATCTTTCAATGACCAAAAGCCGCGATTAAAGACATCTCGCCAGCTAGCTGAAAGAAGTCCTAAAGCGTAGTAGAAAAGTGCTATTGAGGTAGCAATGGTGTCCTCGCTGCCAAAGGCACCTCTTTCATAAACAACCTGGGTTATAGGCACGGTTAAGACCATTAGGCCTACCATCATGGGCATAACTAAAAAAGACATGGTCCTTAAGCTGTTATCGATGCTGGCCACAAATTGCTGTTTGTTATGGCTGGCAGCTGCCTGGCTCATGGTAGGATAGATGGCTGTAACCACAGATGCTACTACAATGCCAAGGGGTAACCCATTTAGGCGGCTGGCGTAGTTTAAGGCCGAGATTGAACCTTCAGGTAGGCTTGAGGCCAGCATTCTATCGATCATCACATTGATCTCACCCATAGCCGTACCTATCAAGGTTGGTAGAACCAGTTCCAAAATAAGTATCAGTTCGGGAGCTTTCAAATCAATAAAAAATTTATAGCGGTAACCTGTTTTTTTCAAAGAGGGAAGGAGAATAAAATATTGCGAGGCGATACCCAAAACTGTAGCTATAGCCAGACCGTAAATTCCATATTGGCTTCCTAAGGTAAATACACCGGCAATTATGATAATGTTATATGGAAAACCAACTAAAGCCGGAGCTGTAAACTTTTGTAAAGCATTTAAAATACCTGAAATAATCCCGACAAGAGCAAAGAAAATAATCACAGGTAAGGTAAAACGGGTAAGATTGACAGCCAGATCAAATGTTTCACCTGTAAATCCTCTGGCAAAAAGATGAACAAGAGGCGCTGTAAAGACCTCTCCCAGTATAATTAGTAATATACTAATTAAAAGAACAGTATTAATCACATTGTTAGCCAGTTCCATAGCTTTTTCTTTGCCTTTATGAGTTGCCACATCGGTAAATACAGGGATAAATACTGTGCGAATAGCTGTGGCTACAGCAGCAAATAAAAGTCCCGGTATGGACATAGCTATACTAAAGGCATCTGTTTGCCAGGTTGAACCAAATTTATAGGCTATCGACATCTCTCGGACAAAGCCAAGTATTTTACTTATAGCTGAGGCTAGCGCTATAATACCGGTAGCTTTAATGACATTGCTTTTTGTAGAGCTCAATTACCCATCCCCTCTCCTAAAAACCCCTAAAAATCCAAAAGATAGACTTCTACACCTTTATTCTATTCCCTGCACTATAGACTTAAACCTATATAGTTCTTAGCCTTAAGGCCTAGTTATATTTTTCCTCTGGAAATATTAAAATAGTTGATTTATAAAGACAGAGAGCTTTTTGGCTCTTAGGTAGCCTGTTAAGTAAAATTTACTCCCGAGAGAAGGCTAAAAGCCTTCTCTCAAAAAGCTTTCGCTTAATAAAGTTTGGTTTTACTTTACTTCTTTTTTTCTATACTTGGTTTATTAATAACCTTGCAGCCCGGTGGCACACTCTCTGTAATCCAGACGTTACCACCAATAACTGCTCCTTCTCCAATGAGAGTATCTCCCCCTAAAATAGTCGCACCGGCATAGAGAGTTACATCGTTTTCAATGGTGGGATGCCGTTTTTCTCCGCGAATAATATTGCCATTTACATCTTTGGGAAAACTTAACGCTCCCAAGGTAACTCCCTGATACACTTTAACATTATTCCCAATCACAGTAGTTTCACCGATTACAACTCCGGTACCGTGATCGATAAAAAAGCCGGTCCCGATTAAAGCACCCGGATGGATGTCGATACCTGTTTTGGAATGAGCATCTTCACTCATAATCCTAGCAATCAGCTCTAGGTTTCTTTTTTGAAATTCGTGAGCTACCCTATGGGTGAAGATAGCATAAAAACCCGGATAGGCTAAAATAATCTCATCTAAACTTCTAGCTGCCGGATCTCCGTTATAGGCAGCTTCAACATCCTGATTAAGCAAAGCTTTAATTTTAGGCAGTTCATTTAGGATCTCATAAGCCTTTGACCTTGATTTTTTTAATTCCGAGCATTTGGGATTTTCCTGACATTCAGACTGGCAGTTATTGTTCTCCAAGCTATGGATAAGCCTTGTCAGTTTCCAGTATAATGTCCCCAGCCTTTCTAGATAGCAGACCTGAACTTTGCTCTCATTGCAAAAAGCAAAGTATTCCGGGTATAAAATGGCCTTGATTTCATCTAAAATACCCACCACACTTTGTGGATTAGGTAAGAGTTTTTCCTCCCTTGGCTTGGCTTTATCTAAATCAGCGAGTCTGCCTGCAATCTCTAGTAGGAGATCCTCATTTTGCCTGTTTGTAAGTGGCATTTTTCCACCTCCTGTTGCTTAATATACTCAGCTTAATTTATTTACCCAAAACCTCTCGATAGAAACGTGTTGAGAATCGAATTGAACTATAATCTTTCCTTTGACCAAAAAGATCCCTAGCATAGACTATAGCTATAGAAAAGGGTTGCGTATAGTAATTAAAACCTATATTAAGCTCTACTCCCAGATAGGATTTTAGCCTTGAAAGCGAGTTTTCCCCTTTTCCCCAGGCGGCAGCTGAAGCAAGAAAGCATTTACCTTCCGCATCTTCCCAGATTAAAGGGCCGATTTTAGCAAAGTCTCTATCAAGAACAATCGGGATTGAATTCTCCAAAAGAATTGTCACCGCATAATCACTACTTTGTTCAGGTAGCAGTTTAAGATTAGTAGAAGCTTTATTAAGAGGTTCATTAAATGTGCTTTGCACATTTAATGAAGTTTTTAATACTCCGTTAGCTAGGCTAGGCTTTAATAGTTCTCCTCCAAACGACAGTTTGCCTCCTTTTTGGTTAAACTCCAGAAATCCGTTAAGTACTCCGCCGCTGAAGAGGAGATCATCATAATTTATACCAAAGCGTAGGTTGTAATCTTGCTTTTGAGGATAGTAATCGAGGCTTAAACTCTCGCTAAACCAATTTCTATAGTGTTTGGCCGTATAGCCTATGTCAGAAATTGCTTTTTGTTGCAACTGGTATATAAAGCTAAATTTTTCCGGGCTTTTTGAAGGTGAGATAATCTCTGCTTTAAAATTACCGTTTGGCAATAATTTATAAAAACTTAATGAAGAATAGGGTTTAAGCCCTGAATGAACACGAGAAAAAGCCCAGCCACTATAAAAACGATTGTCCAAACGTAAAGTCAGTCCTGTTTCCAGGGTGTTTTGGGCCTCGTTGATTCTAAGCAACGGCTCGATACTGTATTTGGTACAATCCAAGTTATGAGTCCTATCTAAAGAGATCTCTGTCTTTTTCGGGTAGGTATTATTAAGTCTTTCTATATCAAGGATCAAGCGCTCCGGGTCAATTGTAGCCCTTTTAAGAGGTTGTGCTGAAAAAATCGAAGCCTCGTTTAGTGATTCTACTTCAGTGACTAAAGTAGAGCCATCTTTAAATTCCCACAGTATCTCCACCGGCCAGTCAACAGCTTGCCTTGAATTTAGATAGGCTGTTATTTCATACCCGTTTTCTGTCTTTTTCTGCTTAATGTTTTTTATTTGCAGATCCTCATATTGGGCTTTACCAACCCAGTTTTGCCAAAAGTCTGTTACCGATTTACCGCTTAGTTCTGTTGCTAAGCTTACCAACAGATCATTGTCAATTCTTAAGCCCGCCTTGCTTTGCAGAGAAATCTCTTGAAGGAGTTTTTGAAAAGTGGTTTTTTGCAGAAAACTTTCGAAGGTTCTTAGTGTCAAATAACCTCTTGTTTCTAACCGTTTTTCGTAAACTTCCGGATGTTCTAATTGATCATATGGTCTTATCAGGGGTTCATCCCTACTTTGAAAAAAGATATGTTCTAAGAATTCTTTTTCTAAATTTTCATGGTAGTCCCAGCTTATTTTGTGATCTTTGAAACTGAAAAAGAAACTATCACTTAACTTTTTTTGTTCAGCCAAGCCTTTTTGGCTAAAATAATCGGCAGCCATATAATGTCTTATTGCCTCTTCCAGCCAAACACTTTCTAAGGAAAACAGATCATACCCTAAATTAAACCAGGACTTAGCCAATTCTTTTGCTACTTGCCCTTGCAAAAGACCATCAAAACTACTCGGGCCTCCGGCATTATAATAACGATAAAAATCCTGCGGCAAACAGATCAGCCCTTCTGCTGAATAGCCACTCTCTAAGGAAGAGCCTTCAACGATTAAAAGCCTCTGGCGATCGTATTTGCCATAGCAGCTACTGTAATAGGCTAACACATCGATGGCTGTTTTGGAAGCAAAGACCGCTTCCTTTTCGTGACCTTTTTGATAATACGTGTAAATATCTACATCCTGATAACGATCTTCCTTGACATAAAGACCCGGACCCGCTACCAGAGCGAGATCTAGAGCAGGAGTATTATTTTTGAGCCTTACTTTTTTATAGATTCCACCGGCTGAAACCTCGGCTTGATAATCAGCATTAGTTGCCACAACCAAACCGGCCGGAACTAAAATATCAGCTGTATAAAGGGCCGGTAAAAGACAGTTTTTTTCCGGATCTAAGAGCAAAGGATGCCAGCCACACATCCAGTAAAAGATCTCTTTACTCCACCCCTGATCACCATGTCTGTGAGGAATTTTAGTGAGAAAATCTAATTCCAGTTCTAAGCTTTCGTTTGGTAATAAGCCCTTAACCGGTACTTTTAACAAGACACTTTCCAGCGAATACTTCTTGGTAATAGCAGGGAAAGACTCATAAACGAAAGCAACATCCTCACCATTTACTTTGACACCAACTACATAAGTGTGGCTGCTGTCAAAATTTTTTAAATAACCCTTTGAACGCCAAACTTGACTGAGATACGGGTTGGGTTCTGTCTCTAAATTCGCCGGCAGGAAAAATACCACCTCATCTAGGGGTCTTGTCTGATTATTTTGAAAATGAAGCAACATGGTCCCTGCTATAGTATGTGTATCCGGATCGATCCAACTTTGTAGCTGGTATTTTGGCAGACTTATCCCACAAATTGCCATAGCCAAAAAAAGCAATAAGGTGATTATTAAAATTGGCTTCATAAATTCACCTCTTATTAAGAAAGAAGCCTCAGCGAGGCTTCTTCGTGTTATTTTGCACTAGCTGTCCATTAACAGATATCGGTACTGCCTGACAGGTGTTAAAATTGGCTGCAAACTTAAGGTCATCACTAAAGCCAAGGTTTTTAAGTAATTGGCCATGTTCACTAGCCATAAAACTGGTTAAAGTTGAATCGAAACTGGCGGCTATCATTCTGGCAGCTTTAGCACTGTCACTTTCATTAACTTGAGCCAAACGTGAAACAGCCGCACAAAAAGCGCCTGCACAAGCTGCGTCTTCTAAGGCAAAACTATTTTGCCTGCCCGCACAGACCAGTAGAATATCTTTATCTAGTTCTAGAGCTTTATTCACTACAGCTTCTAGGTTTAAATAAGCACCAATTAAAAGGTTATCTGCACTGCCTGATACACGAATAGCATTAGTTCCATTAGTAGTAGTAAAAACTATTGTTCTACCTTCTACAACCTCTTTTGTATATTCTAGGGGAGAGTTACCCAAATCAAAGCCTTGAATCTTAAGGCCTCCTCTTTCTCCACCCAAAAGAACATTTTCCGAATCATAGCGTGTTTTTAAGGTTACAGCCTCATCTGGAGTTAATACGGGAACAACTGCTTTAGCACCATTTTCTAAAGCTGTAATAATTGTGCTTGAGGCTCTTAAAACATCGATTACAACTACTGTTTTATCTTTATTACCCCATATTTCTACCGATGAAGGAGCTAGTTTAACATCAATATTCATATCCACCATTCCTACTCTAATTAATAGCATGATGCGGTCTTTGGCCATTTAAGGCCATAAGGACATCGTCAACCACCATTTGAGCCATCTTGGCTCTTGTCTGTTCAGTACCACTGCCTACATGAGGTGCTAACACTATATTGTCTAATTCCCTAAGCTTAGGATGAACCTCAGGTTCTTTTTCATAAACATCCAAACCGGCAGCTTTTATTGTTCCGCTTTTTAGCGCTTCTACTAAAGCCTCTTCGTCAATAATAGGACCTCTGGCTGTATTAACTATAATAGCATTCTTTTTCATGAGAGAAAATTCCTTTTGACCTAATAAATGCCGAGTCGCTGGAGTTAGAGCAACGTTTACCGAAACAAAATCCGCCTTTTTCAATAACTCAGGTAAACTCATATATTCTAAGTTTAGTTGTTGCTCAAGAATAATTTTTTTCTCTCTAGACCAGTAAATAACTCGCATACCAAATCCCTTAGCCCTTTTAGCTACAGCACTCCCTATTTGGCCTAACCCTATAATACCAAGGGTTTTTCCATAAACTTCGTTACCTAGAAGAAGGTCAGGTGCCCAGCCCTTAAAATTACCGGACCTTACTACTTTATCGCCCTCTACGACTCTTCTGGCTACAGCTAGCATAAGAGCCCAGGTTAGATCAGCTGTGGCTTCGGTTAAAACATCGGGTGTATTGGTAACATAGATACCTTTTTTGGTCGCATATTCTAAATCAATATTGTTATACCCAACAGCATAGTTGCTGATAACCTTCAATCTTTCTGCTCTGTCGATAACAGTTTTATCGATTTTTTCACTTAAAAGACAGATCAGGGCATCTGCTTTGGGTATTAATTCTAAAAGCCTTCCCCTAGGCAGGGGTTGGCTTTGGGGCTCAATTAAAAAATCCGAAGCTTCTTTTAGCTGTGAAAGAGCATCACCCGGTAAAGATCTGGTTATCAGGACTTTTCTTCTTTCCACCAAGGCTCCCCCTTCAACAATATTACTTTAACTTTAAGTATAAGTTTAACACATCGTCTACCTGATGACTACTTTTGTTTTTTTACTTTTCTCCTTAACCTTACATAAACATTTCATCCATTCTACTTCAATATAACCCTCCTTCTTTTATTCCTCCTGACCAATGAGTGAAGGAAAATGAGCTTTATTATAATCTCGCTATAATTTTTTCTAATATGACCCATTTTCAGATCAAAACCTCTATTGGGTTGTCATCATAGCTAAAAGTATAAGACCCCGAGCTCCTACCTTTTGGGCACAACGGAGATCTATATAGCAAGCATAATCTTGTCATATAAGAATCAACATCTCCTCCATCACTTGGTGATGCATCTGCTCAAAAATCAATTCGTGCCTTAGTCTAACTCGTCCCCCGAGAGGTTCAAGTAGGTTTTTGTCGCTACCTTTTCAAAAACTCTTGGAAAGGTTCTGGCACGTTATCAACAATCTTGTAAGCTCTAACAACGATCCTTTGTAGTCATTTGCAGCTTTGATTAAGCTTAACAGGCAAATGGTGATAAGAGCGATATACAGCTGATTTTCCACAGCCTTTGCGCTTTAGCCGTAAAAATATTTAACTTTGAGATGCTGCTTGATCCATTTGAAGAAAAGCTCTATCTGCACTGACATCGGTAAATATCACTGATTTCAATCGATTCTAATCCAATAGCCTTGCTAATAGCATCATTATTGAAGCTAATGCTGATTTCTCTAAGTCCTTTGCGCTGCTTATAGATGACATTTTATCAGAATAAGTTCAACCTAACATTATCATAGAATAACCAAACGAAAGTTGCTCAAACAATTTATCTAATGTGGATTTTTTGTTATCCTTGTCTTGCATTTCTCTCCTTTATTTTTGGGATTTGGGCAAGGACTACCCTCATCTCTATAATAAAGGAGTTTTCTCTTATATTCGATCTTGCGAGGCTGTTTGCCAAGATTATATCCGCATTATGTGCTAATGATTTAATCTTCTATAGACATCGCTTGTTGACAAATTTGTAATTGGTTTATGCAAACGCTAGTGGTTATTAATAAAAATCAAGGTTGTAAGCCTAGGCCTGCCATCTCTTATTCCATCAAGGACAACTTAGTGAAACTTAAGCGGTAGAAGTGTATTAAGAGATTTGTGGTTAGCTTTTTGTTCCCTTGCTTTCTGTCTTTGACTTTTCTTACCTTCTAAGTACTCCTTAGATGCAGCGAACTTTTGCTCATATGGAACTTTCAGTTTTCTCCTATAAAGAAATGCCCCCCTTATGATAAACAGTTTTGTTATTTCCACTGTCTACCACAAAGGGAGCTTACCACTTTCAGGATAGAGGCTATTTGACGCTTGCCTCCTCTTTAGTGCTTACTCGTAACGGTACCGGCAACGGTTTTCGATTTCTTTAACACCTTCGACACCGCTTATTATTTCCTCTACTTTATCTTTGCGTTTTAAGTTATCTACAGCTCCACCTACCGTAATTTTACCAGCTTCAAGGTCCCAGTTAATTATATAAACACGCCTCATGTTTGGATCATTATCCATAGCTTCTTCTAAGACATCGAAAACGTTCATTAAAACACCTTGGCTTTTTTGAAACATAAATCTTATATACATCGACTTCCAGAAAGCCAAGATTGTATAGCCGATGACACCTGCTAAAAAAGCTGCTAGGAAAATATTAAAATACCAAGCCAGTGGTATTTTAATAAAACCAAATACAAAAAAGATTATAAAAAACACTATCCAGGAAAAATATAACGAAATTGGTTTATCGCGTATAAGAGCTTTAGCGTGATATCTAGAAAGAAAAATACCTAGCACTCCGGTTAAAAGCATAGCAGGGATAATTCCCAGGACTAAGAATTTCCATTGTTGCAAAAGAGGTCTGAAATAAGTCCCAAAATTGTTAATAGCTACTTCTGTTCCCTCAGCTGTAACTCCTGTTGCCAACTCGGGGTTCATTTTACCAATGGAAACAACAACCCCAACATACGCACTGTAAATAGCCAAAACAACCACAAGAATAATAGGCAATAAGATGACTCCGGCCCAAAAACCATATTTTCTCATTTCTTTAGGATCTGAGGTGGAAAGAATCAATTTAGCCTTCTCATCTTCGTACAAACTAGAATCAAGATCACGAGCCAATAAAAACA
>DAIMKF010000037.1:0-18319 GCA_036721855.1 Bacillota bacterium
TAGGTGACATTTTATCAGAATAAGTTCAACATGACATTATCACAGAATAACTACAGAGAAGATCATTAATCATTGATTATAAGATCTTTATTATGTAGTATATAAGTATGACTTAAACTAATATTATTTATAGAGGTGATTTGCTTTGAAAAAAATCAAAATTGGTCTAGTGGGTGTGGGTTCTGTTGCTCACTGGGGCCATATTCCAGCCTACCAAAAAGATCCTCGAGCAGAGATAACCGCAATCTGTGATATCAACGAAGGTAGATTGAAAAAAACTGCGACAGAATTAGGGGTAAAAGAGGTCTATACTGATTTTAACGAAATGATGGAAAAGAGCGACTGTGAAGCAATTACAGTTGCAACTTGGAACAATGCCCACAAAGATGCAACTATAGCCGGTCTTAAAGCCGGTAAAGCTGTTCTGGTTGAAAAACCAATGGCTATGAATGCCAAAGAGGCCGAAGAGATGAACCGGGTGGCCAAAGAAACGGGCTCTTTACTTATGGTTGGCTTTTGTAGTCGCTTTGGAGATGATGCCATGCGTCTTAAAAAGTTTATTGAGGAAGGGCGTCTTGGCGATATTTATTATGTTAAAGCTGGATACTTGCGCCGCCGTGGCAATCCTAAAGGCTGGTTTGCCGATAAGTCTCGTTCCGGCGGAGGTGCTTTGATTGATATCGGCGTGCACGCTTTAGATAGATCTTGGTGGCTTATGGGTAAACCTAAGCCGGTAAGTGTTATGGGTTTTGCCTGGAACAACTTTGGCGATTATAAAACAGTCGGAGAAGTTTATTCCAGTGACCTTTTAGATGAAAAATCAACTTTTGACGTTGATGATATGGCTGTAGCGCTGATTCGCTTTGAAGGAGATAAGACCTTATTTCTTGAGGCTAGCTGGGCACAGAATTTAAAAGAAAGCCTTGGCTACCAAGAAGTCTATGGCACTAAGGGTGGTGCTAAGCTCTATCCATTAGAACTTTATACCGAGTTAGATTATAATCAGGTTAATATTCAAATTCCGACAAATAATGTAATTTTACACAATGCCGAGATTAAACATTTCCTTGATTGCATTGCAAATGGCGAAGAGACTATGAATCCCGGTGAAGATGGAGTTACAATTATGAAGATTCTCGATGGTATCTATGAATCAAGCAAAACCAAACGGGAAGTCCTTATTAAGTAAAAAAAGCGGGTGCAATTCACCCGCTTAACTTTTGGCTGACCATTCTTTTAAGGCACCGGTTCTAACTAGTGCCGCAGCAACTATTAAAGCGATAGCTCCACCTAAAAGGGCAGTAAAGAGTTGTGGTAGCTGCATGGCCTGGGCAATTTTGGGTTTTGCGTCAGCGATAAAGAATTTCACGGCTGAGGAAAGTACTAAAAATTTAAAATATGCTCCGACTATGATACCACATCCACCGGAGATAAAGCCCTTTACTGAGCAAGAAAAACTCTCTAATGAGTTAGTGCCAAAAGTTTTTCTTATGGCTTGGCGTACTAAGTAAAAACAAATTACATAGATAATGTTGGCAAGCATAATATAGGGGATTAAAGGTGCAAAGCCCATTATTCCTCGCAAAAAGGCTAGAAAAGGTGTAAGACAACCTATAATAATTGCTCCAAGAGGGCCTGCAAATATGGTTGAGAGAATTAACATGGCATTAACTGCAGGACCTGTTATCGGCTGAGGGAAACCAGCTAACTGCATAACCAATGTAAGGGCTAGAAGGATTGCTGTTCTAACAATAAATCGTACTTCTAAACGCAATTTAAATCACCTTTCTTTTATGGAATGGAGAACTATTGGACAAGAGCAAGACTAATCGACAATAGATTAAATTGAGTATACTAAAAAAAGTGTATTATTACTAGCTAATAACAAAAGCAATCTCCTTGTTAAAGCAAGTTAGCAGGATGAGAGAAGTTTTTGGAGAAATTCTACAGAGAAAAGAATAATTACCGTATTTTTAGCTAGGAGAGAGGAAAATGCATTGTGCACAATTGGTATTGTCTCCTACAAATGGTAAACGCTTAATAGCAAAAGCTGTGCTTAAGAGCAAGGAATTTAGAAAAGCTATGGATAGAGGTATTATAGTTTTATCGCTTGGGACAACGAATGCTTTTATATATGAAGAGATTACCGGGGAAAAAGTTATTCCAGAAGAATATGCGGCAGGAGTAGTAAAAGATTATCTTGGGGTATCTACCGCCAACAAGCGTTTAAAGCCATTAGTGCTAAAAAAAGGACAAAAAAAAGACTGGTCTTGGCAGGAAGCTATAAAAGAGATGGATGAAAACAGTCTTTTTATAAAAGGGGCTAATGCTTTTGATACTTCAGGTTTAGCAGGTATTCTGGTAGGAGGAGAGGGAGGAGGTACTATTGGCCAAGCATTGGGTTTTCTAACTGTAAGAAAAATCCCTCTAATGGTACCTATCGGAATAGAAAAACGTTTAGATTCCGTTTTGCAAGCAGCAAAATATCTTGCGCAACCAACGTTTGGGACTAAAGACATGCAGGTTGGGATGGTTGTTGTTCCTAATAGCATTCTTATAACTGAAATGGAAGCCTTTAAGATCTTATTTGACGTGGAAGCAAAACTTGTAGCTGCCGGAGGAATAAATGGCTTTGAAGGTAGTGGAGTATTTGTTATAAAAGGCGAAGAGAAATCAGTTAAAAAAGCTTTAGATACAGTTATAACCTGGAGATAATTTTTAGGCAGAGGAATATAGTTAGGGATTAAGCTGAGGCTGCAGATTAGCAAGCAACAATTTTAGGGGGAAAAGATATGGAAAAAATCGTCGTTGAGGGCGGTTATCCCTTATATGGGGAAGTAAATATTAATGGTTCAAAAAATGCGGCTTTAGCAGTTTTAGTAGGTGCAAGCCTGGGAGAAGAACCGTGTCGGATTGAAAATGTGCCACGTTATACAGATATATTTGATATTATCGAAATCTTAAAAGACTCGGGAGCCAAAGTGGAGTGGGTTGACGAAAATGCACTGGTAGTAGATGGGCATGGACTTTATAATCCGGTTGCTTCTTATGAACTTGTACGCAAATTAAGGGGTTCATTTTATGTGGCAGGGCTTTTGTTATCAAAGCTTGGTTACTGTGAGGTCCCTCTTCCGGGAGGCGACCCATTTTCAAGCAGACCGGTCAATTTCCACTTAAAAGGTTTTGAAGCCTTAGGAGCAGAGGTAACAGTAGAGCATGGATATGTCAAGGCTAAAGCCAAAAAACTCTTAGGAACAACAATCTATGTGGGACGTTCAAGTGTAGGTGCTACAGTTAATCTGATTTTAACAGCAGCTTTAGCTGAGGGGACCACAGTTTTGGAAAACGCTGCCCGCGAACCGGAGATCGTAAATCTGGCTTTGCAATTGAATTCCATGGGAGCTAAAATACGCGGTGCGGGAACTAATATAATAACTATTGAAGGTGTGAATAGGCTTGGCAGTGCTGTACATGAAATAATTCCGGATCGTTTAGAAGCCGGTACTTTTATATTGGCAACAAGTATGGCTGGCGGTAAAGTAGTGTTAAAAGATATTGTACCCGAACACTTACTTTCTTTAATTTCAAAACTACGAGAAACAGGAGTAGAAGTGCGAGACGAAGGCGGTTTATTAGTTATAAAAGCACCTGAAGGCAAAAGGCCGTTTCCCACAGATATTGAGACCATGCCCTACCCTGGTTTTGCCACAGATTACCAATCTATGTTTGCTACTTTAATGACAAGGGCTGAAGGTGTCAGTATCGTCAAAGAAACTATCTTTGATAGGTTTGCTTATGTAGATGAGTTAAGCAGAATGGGTGCCGAAATTAAAGTCGAAGGTGATACGGCTATTATTCGTGGTGTTGAAAGACTAACAGGTGCTCCTGTGGAAGTAAAGGATATTCGTGGTGGAGCAGCCTTAGTTATAGCAGGGCTGGCAGCTGAAGGTAAAACTGTTATCGATGGGGTACACCATATTGACCGTGGCTATGAAGCACTTGAATCGAAACTTACTAATTTAGGTGCCAATATAAAAAGGGCAAGTGAATAAAAAACGTTACTTTCATTAAATAGAAATGTAGTGTCTGAAAGGGATGGAAATATGAGCAAAGTTATTGTGGTGGGCAGTATTCATCTTGATCTTGTAAGTAGGGTTTCGAAAATACCTATACCAGGGGAGACTGTTATGGGAGGAGACCTTAAGTATTTTTATGGAGGAAAAGGTGCCAATCAAGCTGTAGCCGCCTCTCGAATGGGTGCCAATGTATATATGGTAGGAAAAGTCGGTAGTGATAGCTTTGCTAAACCACTTATAGATAACTTAAAGCAAAATAAGATTAATTGTGAGTATATTATCGAAGATAAAAATTTGCCTAGTGGTATAGCTCTTATTGCTGTCGATGATAATGGCGAAAACAGTATAATTGTAGCTAAAGGTGCTTCAGGAAGACTAGCTTATGAAGAGGTAGCTTTGGCGGAAACAGTTTTTTCGCCGGGAGATTATGTTTTGTTCCAATTAGAAGTACCTTTATTAACAGTTAAGAAATCGATTACATTAGCTAAAAGTAAAGGTTGTAATGTTATTCTAGACCCGGCGCCGGCAGCAAAGTTAAGCCCTGAGATACTTAAGATGGTGGATATAATTACACCCAACAACTCCGAGGTCTCGCTTCTTGCAGATCTTCCTAGCACAACCGACAAGGAAGCTCTAAAGGCCGCGGAAAAACTGCATGAGTTAGAAGTAAAAACTGTTATTATGACCAGAGGTAAAGCTGGTGCCCTATGTCTTGATGCGAAAGGACCAAGATATTTTCAAGGTTATAAAGTAAAAGCAGTAGATACAACCGCAGCAGGTGATTGTTTTAACGGTAGTTTAGCAGCTTGTTTAGCTAAAGGCTTTTCTCTTGATGAGGCAATTGATTATGCTATAAAAGCAGCCACCCTTTCTGTTACCAAGGAAGGAGCTCAAACTTCACTACCTACCTGGGACGAGATTCAAAAAGCTTTCTAGTATTTTAATCTTAAAATTCAACACAAAAAGGCCAGAGATTTGCTGCAGATCTTGGGCCTTTATTTTTTGGTTTGGTTTTAAGAACTTATAAAAGGGCTTACCGCATAACGAAGAAAAAAGATTATTTAGGGCAAACTTTTTCGCCATTAAGGAAAAGGATTTTGATTTTTTGCCCAAAGATACGGTCTCTACTTTAGAAGACAATAGAGGTGACTGATATGGAAGCGAAAAAGACAATCTATCTTGATACTTTTATTGATCTGTTATTAAAAAATCAAAGCAAGGTAATGGGCTATTGTTATAACCATTTAAAGGATTGGGCTTTAGCTGAAGATGCTACTCAGGAAGTTTTTCTAAGAGCTTGGCGATCTTGGCCTACTGTAAAGAATAAAGAACATGCTAATACCTGGCTGTGGAGGATAGCAGCAAGGGTTGTTATTGACTATGCCAATTCTCAATACAAATTCATACATAATAAAGGCCTAAATCACAAGGGGTTTTCTGACGATACAGAAAGGCTGGAGATCCGCTTAATTCTTTCTGAACTCCCAGCAGATTTGGAAGAAGTCATAGTTCTCTTTTATATTGACGGATATTCATATGAGGAAATTGCGGCCTTATTATCTCTACCCATAAGTACGGTTCGTGGCAGACTCTATCAAGCGAGAAAGTATTTAAGGAAACTTATCGCTCCCAAAGAGAGTTTCGGTGAAAAAGTAATTTATGAGCTTCTGGCTCACCTATGGCAGCTTACCGATGATACTGATGCTAAAGTGGACAACTGGCAGCTAAATAAAAACAAACTGGTTTTTTCTCGTGGCTCAGGAAGCTTTGGTAATGCTTTATCAAAAAAGAAAGACTGGACAGATTATATTGTCGACGCTAAATTTCAGATTCAAGCTGTTGGTAGCAAGGCTTCGGCTTTGAGAATATTTTGGCGCAGCGAACAATTGTGGCAAGGATATGGTTTAAGTCTTTGTGTTGATCGCTCTTTTATTCACAGATTTGAAGGAGATTGGCGCAAAGCCTATTTTCTTGGCGAATCCGAAAAAACATTTGAGTTGTATAAAGTTCATCAAATTAAAATTGTTACGGCCAGAAATCAATTCAAAGTTCATTTAGATGGGGATAAAATTCTTAATGTCAAAGATCCTGACAATACCTTTCAGGCAGGAGGGATCGGTATTAGAACAGACGATCTTAGTGTGGCTATTGAGAATGTGAAAGTTACTCTTATTTGACAGTAAGGGGAGGAAGATTAAATGCACAAAAGGGTCGCGGTCTTAGTATTAATTGTTATGTTGGGTTTTTTTGTCCAGGCAGGAACTGTTTCGGTTTGGTTGGTCTGGGTTCAAGAGATTGTCAATGTTTTTCAGGTAATAACAGAAAAAGAGTTTACTGCCGAGACAGGAATTAAGGTGGAGTTTACTACTTTACCAGGTGACAGTTACGAGCAGAAATTTTTACTTGCAGCTGCATCAGGAAGTGTACCTGATGTAGGTATGATGGGCTCCCTCGGTCCGACTGATCTTGGTGTAAGAGGTGCCATGTTAGAGTTAAGAGAGGCCTACTCGAAAGAGGCCGAAATAATTGTTCAAAGTTGCTTTCCGGGACTTTTACGTTCTCTGGAATTCCGGAACGCTTTATTTGGTTTTCCGGTTCAGTTTAACATCTACCCTATGTATATTAGGCGAGATATTCTAAATGAAATGGGAGTTAATACTCCTCAAACCTGGGATGAGCTAAAACTAATATTACCTAAAATGCAAGCGAAAGGACGTAATTTTGCTTTTGCTTTTGGTCTAGCTGGAGCACCTTATGCCGATCTTTCCATGTTTATTTGGCAAAATGGTGGCGATTGGTATACTCCAGACAGAAAGAAATCAGGTTTGGATACTTTAGAAGCCTTACAAGGGGTAAAGGAATTCACTGGTTTTTTTAGAGACTATAATGTGCCCAAAGATACCCAACGCATTATGGGATTTAAAACCGGTGACCTGCCGCTTATGACCGGTTCATCTTTTGATTATCCAACTTTTATGGCGACAATGCCCGAACTTAAAGGGAAATGGTCTGTAGCTATGGCTCCGGGTACTAGGTTAGAAAACGGAGAAATAAATCATGCGGCATATATCGGCGGGAATACCTTAGGAATTTTTAAGGAAGGAAAAAATAAAAAAGAAGCTTGGGAATTTGTTAAATGGTTTATGAGCGACAAAACGCAAACAATGATTGCCACTGAGATTGCTAGTAAACTACCCCATTTTATCTTTTTTTCAGCTGTTGAAGAAGCTCTAAAGAGTACTCCAATGGATGAGATAGCAAGAGAGGCTTTTATTCAACAGGCTAAGGTCAGTGTTGCGCCAGCTTATGCCCTTTCTCCTGAGACAGTTACCCATCGCTATCTTGATTTTTTGGCTTACCAGACAGTAATAAATGGAATGGAGCCCGAAAAGGCCATCAAACAAGCAGCTACAGAGATGAATAATGAACTAGGACGCAAGGAAAAAGAGTATGCAAGGTTCCTAAAACAGCTTGAGGCAAAAAGATGAAAAAAAGATGGTCGATCCTTTTAATACTTTTATTACCAATACTTGGAGGGCAAATAATGGCTAAAGAACCTGTACTGGCATTTACGGTTGATCTTTTAGCAGGGACAGATGTTTATTTTCGTACAGCCACCTGGCAGGCCGATCCGGAGGATATTGTACCGATACTAGCCAGGAATTATCAGGCCAATACTTTATATGTAATTTATGCAGGACAGTTACCTACAAAACAAACTATTAAAGCCTTCAAGAGATGGCATACCATAGGCACTAAAGAAGGTGTCGAAATAATTCCTGTACTGTCACAGGTGAATAGTTATTTGGGTCTAACTAAGCCCGAATGGATTAGTGGCACAATTGATAACGCAGGTATAGGCCCTATGGTAGATATTACAAATCCAGAGGTAAAAACTTATTATAGTAATTTAGCCAAAGATATTGATCAGGAAATAAAACCAAAATACTTCGGGGTTATGGAGTTTAACGATTATTCTATTGCTTTAAATGCGAAGACTTACCCACGTTATAAAGCAGCGGAGTTAAAAAGCTGGTGGGAAAACATCAGTCTAGCCGTTTGCGGTAAACCCGCATTAAGCTTCATGCAACCCTATGGAGTTAAACTCAAGTGGCTTCAAGGCATTGAGAGAGTTAGTGTGGATACCTACATTTTCTTATGGCAAGAGAAGTGGGATGAGTTAAGGGAATATTTAATTGAAACTGTCAAGCATTATCCTGAAGTCGATGCAGATTTAGTAATTTTAGATGATTATGGTGGCAAGATAGTTGGCGCCAGACAAAAACGGGCGTTTAAGATTATGAAGGAAGTAGGGGTAAGTGGTCTTAATCTTGACTTAATTATTACAGCCGCAGTGGCAAGAGATCAAAAAAGGGAAGATTTTTGGCTAGATCTTATTAGCGATGGTTGTTATGATGGCTTCTATGCCGAAGGAATGGAAGCTGTAAGAGAGATCTATAAAGAGTTTTCTAAAGGGTGTGACGAATAAGTGAAGCAATGTATAGGGATGCTACTGCTTATAATTCTGTTAGGTGGTGTAGTTATGGCCAAAGAGTTTCGCTTGTCCTTTACAGTTGATCTTATGGTTGGCCATCATGCTTGGTTTGACATACCCTATTTGGTCCATGAGCCGGCTTTGGTAGTAAAGATCTTAAAGGATCTAACTGGTTTTAATACTCTTTATGTTATCTACGGAGGTCAAGTAGGCCCCTTGGAAGCTGTAGAGATCTTCGGTAAATGGTTTGAGGCAGGAAAAGAATTAAATGTAGAAATAATTCCGGTTTTATCTCTAATAAACAACTGTTTTGCCAGGGAAAAGCCTAATCTTATCTATCCTAATTCGGGCCCTATACCAAAAGTCGATCTAAGATTGG
This sequence comes from Bacillota bacterium, assembly GCA_036721855.1. GTDB lineage: Bacteria > Bacillota > DTU065 > DTU065 > DTU065 > JAHDNZ01. Next base: position 8,951 of record DAIMKF010000037.1, read on the forward strand.
ATGATGTAAAAAAAGAATATGGTTATCTTGTTAAAGAGATAGATAGTCGTTATGCCCCAAACTATTTTGGCGTCTTTGAGTTTAATGAGTTTTCGGCAGCTACAATGATGGGCAATTACCCTAGGATTAAAACAACAGAAGCTCTTAACTGGATTGAGTACTTAGGTAGTAAAACCCAGGCTAAAAAAGCGGTCTCTTTTATGCAACCATGGGCGGTAACATTAAGGTGGGTCAAGGAGTTTGATTTAGCCAGCCTAGATACTTATGGATTTTTGCGTGACGAGACTTGGGACGAATTAAAAAGTTATGCTCAAAAAGCAGTATCTGTTTTTAAGGAAACCGATGGTGATCTGATAATACTTGATGACTATGGCGGGGAACTTCCCGCTATCAGACAGAGAAAAGCAGCCCAGATATTAAAAGAATGTGGTGTAACCGGTTTTAATATGGATTTTGTGATCATTGCCCATGTGCTTTGGTATAAGCGTGGGGAAGACTTTTGGACAGACCTTTTAAGTGATGGATCATATGATGGTGTTTTTAAGGATTCATTTAATGAAGTGTGCCAAATATACCGAGAAAATCAGGGAAGTGGGGAGGAAGTTCGGTGAAAAAAGCTCTCATTTTAATTATAATAGGTATATTGTGTGTTTTTGCCTCGGCGAGAGTTCTTTTCGAGGATTCCTTTGCTGAAGAAACAGATGACTGGGAACTAGGTATGACCTTAGAGGTTTACGATGATTGTCTGAATAATGATGCTCTGGGACTGTCACTTGACGCAAAATTGGTGGGAGAAGAATTTGAAGACTGTGCCATCTCAGGCACCTTTGAGATTAGAGAATGGGGTACAAATGGAGCTTTAAGAATCCTTTTTCGCTATAACAGCCTCTTTGAAAGCTATTGGCTGAGTTTTTGGCCTAGTGGTATTGGTGTTCATCGCTTTATTGGTAGTTGGGAATCAGGCGTTTTATTAGGAGCAAATGATAATCCCGCATTGGGTAATCTTGGTATCCATACATTTAGAATTGAAATTAAAGACTCTACATTCAAGGTTTTTGTAGATGACAAAGAAGTATTATATGTCACCGATCCAGAAAAAGCATTTCCGGTTGGTGGTTTGCTATTGAGATTTGATGATGTGGCCTTTAGCTTTGATGAGATTAGAGTAGAAAGTTTATAGAACCTGTTTGGGAAGATTAGATTAAATAAACTGGTAGGAGAACTCCTGCCAGTTTATTTAACTTTTACAAGGAATAACGATAGCTTTTCAGATTGAGCAAGTAGTTACTTTACATACTACTACCGATAGCAAGATTTGGCTTATTGTTTGCAGTGCAATAGATAAAAAGTGTTATCTTAAGTAGGTATAAAGGAAGACAAAAAAATTATTTTTAATGGAAATGAAAAGTGAACTTCATTTTTGATAAAAAGGAGAAAGTTAAAGAAGAAAGAAGTAGATAAGAGTATGGAAAACCTTGGAAAAAGGGGGGTTTGGCTTGAAGGTAAAAAAGATCTGTTGGGTTTTTGTTTTCGTTTTAGTCTTAGGCGTTTTGGGGGGAGCCTCTGACAATGTACCAAAGCTGGAGATAGAATATCCACCCTTTCCGGCTTTGCAATTTAGGCCTAATTATATTCCTAGAACAAATTATAACGTAATTACAGTTAAAGGCACTACCGAGCCACTTTGTCAGGTCTGGGTACAAGGTATTGAGGTTGAGGTATCCCCAGAGGGAGCTTTTGCCACAACTGTTGCCTTAGAAGAAGGTATGAATACTATCAGGGTCAAAGCAAGAAAACGTGGCTATCCAGAAACAATTACCATTGAAAGACAAATTATTAAAGACACATTAAGCCCGGAACTTATTATTACTAAACCGGAAAGTGAAGTATTTATAGCTGCCAATGAAATTGAAATCGTTGGTAAGACAGAACCACGGAGCCGTTTATTAGTAAACGGGCTGCCAGTGTTAATGGAAGAGGATGGTTCTTTTAGGGTTGTGGTTCCAGTTGAAGAAGGTGAAAACTATATCTATGTTGCAGCTCTAGATGAAATATTACCAAACATGCAGCTTAAAGTCTTGAAAGTGGTAGTTGATACCATAGAGCCAGAAATTGAGATTACCTCTCCCGATCCTAAATACATTGCTACAGAAGATTATCTTGTTATTTATGGTCGTACAGAGCCATTAGCTACAGTTAAAATAGAAGATCAAGAAATAGAGACTCAAGCCGATGACGCCGGTTATTTTGAGATTGAAGTATTCCTTAAAGAAGGACGTAATTATTTTGATGTTTTAGCAATAGATAGAGCAGGTAATGAGTACTCTGAACTAGTACGAATTGTTAAGGATACTAGACCACCAGAGATTAGGGAATTTCAGCCGTCAGGCATAGTTGCTTATATGCCGGGCGATATTCTAGATATCTCCTTTGCCAGTAATGAACTTAGATGTACAGGAAGCTTTACCATTGGCGACAAGGGACCTTTTCCCATCACCGAATTAACAGCTGCGAGATACCGGGGAGTGTATCGGATCCAACCAGGTGATGTCAGTGAGGGTCAACCTATTCGCATTACTTTAGTTGATGAGGTTGGCAACACCACCGAAAGAACCATGGCTTATTTAACTGTCTATGATCCAGTTCAGCCTCTGGTTGCAGTTATCAATCCATCGGATAATGCGGCTGTAATTCGCAGCGGACCATCTAGTGATTATGACAGACTTTGCCATATCAGCAGAGGCCCAAGAGTAGAAATAACCGGTAGAATGGGAGATTATTACCGCATTAGTCCGGCTAAGACCTTTTCCGCCTGGACGCATAAAGATAATCTTCAATTCCTAGGCAAAGGTGTAGCACCTGGCAAAGCTATTGTAACCAATGTAGTTGTAAGTGAGAATGGTCCGGATTATACCAATATTAGTTTCTCGCTTTCTGATTCAGTTTTCTATACCATTACACCTCTTGTACACGAACCGGCTCTAATCTTAACCCTATACAATACCACTGCTGGTGTTTACCATATGGCTTGGAAGAAAAATGCAGATTATGTCAAACTTATCACACCAATGCAAATAGCTGATGATATCTTGCAATATCGCATTGATCTAAAAGGAAAGCTTATCTATGGCTACAAGGGTGAACTAGCCGGCAACACACTAAATATACGTCTAAAAAGCAGGTTTACACCAGAACTTGAGGGTAAAACTATCACCATTGATTCCGGTCATGGAGGGTCAGATTCAGGTGCGGTAGGACCAACCGGCCTGAGAGAAAAGGATATCAACTTCCAAATCGCAACTAAATTAAAACAACTTTTGGAAGAGGCCGGGGTTAAAGTATATCTAACCCGAGAGTATGATAAAACTTTAGGCCTTTACGAACGGGTTGATTTTGCCGAAATGAACCGTACGGATATGTTTGTCAGTATCCACAATAATGCTGCCGGCAACCGCAGTGCCGAGGGCAGTGAATCTTATTACTTTACACCCTATAGTCATGAACTGGCTAGATTAACCATGAAATATATGGATGAGCACCAGGGTTCAGACTATCGCTTCTTTGCCCATCGTTCTTTTGCTGTTATTCGTCAATGGACTATGCCGGCAATTCTAACTGAAGGAGATTATATCAGCAACTATCAGATAGAAGCCTGGCAAAGAACTGACGACTTTATCGATAAAAATGCAGAATCCATATTTAGGGCCATCAAAGAGTATGTAGAAACATTTGGTTTTGAAAAGTAGTAAAAAAAGGAGGGCTTTGGCCCTCTTTTCTTTTTAATATCCAACTTTATTTAAAAAACAGGAAGGACTTTAAACAGTTTAAGCTAAAGAATCCTTTGCTAATACATTACTTTACTGAGTTAAAGTTAGTGAGAGGAGGTTTTGAGGGTGGAAACAGACAGTGATGAGCCTCCGCCTTAAAAAGATAGCTTAATTCAATAGGTAGAGGCTGTAAAAAAGCTAACTAAGGAGGGTCAAGTACCTCAGTGAAAAGTCTTGCCGCTGCTTTTAGAGAGGAATTAGAAGTTAAAAAAGGCAAAATTATTATTTCTCAGTACAGTGATATCGATCAACAAGGTGTATATGGTGACTTATGGTTGGTAGTTACAACAAAGTTTGTAGAGGTCTATCAACAGGCAAAAGATAAAGACGAATATCTTTTGCAAGCTTCCTTGAAGTGGGAGCAAATAATAGGTGTAAAACAGCAAAACTTAGTTGGTTCAGGTGTCCTAGAAGCGACTACCGTAGATGATATAGTAGTATTGTTACAATACAGTAATACCTACGCTAGAGAATTCAACTATGTGGTCAAAGCTATGCAAAAGCTTGTTAAGTTAAGCGAGGCAGAAAAAGAGGGATTTATCTTTCATAGTTTTAAGGACAGTGGTAAACAATACTGTGAAAAATGCGGAAGATTGATTCCCGAGTGGTCTGATTCATGTCCGGCTTGTATTGATAAAGGTGCAATTCTAAAACGCCTTTTTGCCTACGCTTGGCCATTTAGAAAACAACTCATTCTTTTAACCATTCTTATGTTAGCCGGAACAATTTTAGATCTAATACCACCCTATTTAAGTGGTGTGATATTGATCGATAAAGTTTTGGGCTCAAAACCAGAAAATGGAGTCCAGCTATTATTTTTTGTTGTAATTGGTTTATTTGCAGCTCAATTTCTAGCTACAGTTTTTGCTGTGATTCGTGGACGTATGGCGGCCTGGCTTTCTGCTAGTCTTGTCTATGAATTGAGAAAAAAGACCTATGAATCCCTGCAAAAACTCTCGCTTAGCTATTATGACAAAAGACAAACCGGAGCCATTATGTCAAGGGTTGTGCACGATGTTAACAGATTGAATAACTTTCTTATTGAAGGTGTGCAGTATTTTCTGGTGCAGGTATTATTATTAATAGGTATTGGTGGAATCTTATTCAGCATTAATCCTAAGTTAGCCTTTTTAGTTGTTGTACCCGCGCCTATTGTAGTGTTTCTATCCTTTCATTTTTGGAAATATATTTGGAAACTTTTTGCAAGCTTTTGGCATCGCAACAGCAAGATGACTGCAGTGTTAAACGATTCGCTTTCCGGTATAAGGGTAATTAAAGCTTTCGCACAAGAAGATCGAGAGATAGATAGGTTTGATCAAAAAAGCCGTGATCTCTATAATGCTTCTGTACAAGCTGAGCAGACTTGGGCTACTTTGTTTCCCTGGCTTTCTTTTTTACTGACAATAGGAAGCTTATTTGTCTATTTAATTGGTGGCAGAGATGTACTTCTGGGCCTGGCCACAGTCGGTCAGTTGGTTACTTTTATGAACTATATTTGGCGCTTTTACGGACCACTTCAGTTTCTAAGCCGTATAACCGACTGGCTTACCAGATCCCTAACCAGTGCAGAACGTGTTTTTGAAATTTTAGACGCTCAACCGGATGTTGTTGATTCGCCAAATCCCATACGTATGCCACAAATTAAAGGTAATGTAGTCTTTGAAAATGTAGTTTTCGGTTATGAGGAACATGAGCCGGTCTTGCAAAATATCAGTTTTAATCTCAGTTCAGGGCAGATGCTAGGTGTAATTGGACATTCTGGCGCCGGAAAATCTACGATCATCAATTTACTTTGCCGTTTCTACGATCCCAATGAAGGCAGAATTACCATAGATGGTGTAGATCTCAAGGAAATTGCTCAACAAGATATTCGTAGCCAGGTGGGTATGGTATTACAAGAGACATTCCTTTTTAATGGGACTATTGCTGAAAATATTGCTTACGCCAAACCTTCCGCTACTATGGAAGAGATAATCAGAGCAGCCAAAATTGCCAATGCTCATGATTTTATTACTGCTTTTCCCAACGGTTACGATACTTTTGTCGGGGAAAGAGGTGCTAGGTTATCAGGAGGAGAACGCCAGAGAGTTGCCATCGCCAGAGCAATCCTACATGATCCTCGCATTTTAATTCTTGATGAAGCGACATCTTCTGTAGATACGGAAACAGAGGTAAAAATTCAGGAAGCTATCGATAGACTCATTCAAAATCGTACCACCGTAGCTATTGCCCATAGATTGAGTACGCTTAGAAACGCTGAAAAGTTAATTATTATTGAAGAGGGCAACATTATCGAAGAAGGTTCGCCAGATGAACTCCTAGAGAAGAAAGGGCACTACTATAACCTAGTTATGGCCCAGGAGATATCAAAAAAAGAAAAGGAGGTAGCAGCAAGCAATGAGCAATTTGCCTGAATTTGGAGAGCTTAATTACTTTAATCCAAAGGATGTGGAATTTAGTTATTCTCCTTTCGGTGCCTTGCGTTTTAGCTTGAAAGACAAGTATTGTGTCTTAAAAGCTGACGCAGGGTGCTGCTTTCCTCTTAAAAAACCAGATAGATATATATGGGTTAAGGACAGTAAAAACAACGAGCTGGGAATAATCTTATCATTAGAAGAGTTAGAAGGTTATTCATTAAAATGTCTTAAAGATTATCTATATAAACGTTACTACATCCCGAATATAACTACTGTTAAAAAGCTATCCGAAGAATTTGGACTTTGGTACTTTGAGACTTTAACCGATCGTGGACCAAGGGATTTTGTGGTTAAAGATCCCAGACAAAACATTATCAATCTTGGTAATGGCAGGCTCTTAATTATTGATGTAGATAGCAATCGCTTCAATATTAAGGATTATACTACCTATAATTCAAAAATCGTTATGATGTTTGATAGATTAGTATAAAAAGCATAAGAAGAGGCTTCCTTTTTTGAATGTCTCAAGAAAACATCCGCAGATATCTATCTGCGGATGTTCATATAAACCGTTAGTGTCAATGAAAGACACAAATTAGGATTGTTTAAGGGATTGATTTAATATCTGATAGATCGAAGCTAAATGAGGTGCTTTTAGAGTCCCAATTAATGAGTGAACTATCTTTAGTAAGAGTCATTTCCCGGCCGTTAATTCTAAATACCAAATCCTTTGGCATACCATGCACTACAAAGATAACTCTCTCCCAAAAAGGCTTGTAACCTTTGTGTAGTGTTTTTATTTTAAGATTCAGTTCATCATTTAGACAGAGTGCTTCGATTTTAGCCTCATAGTATTCATCTTCTAGATAACGGTGGCTGGAACCATCATCATCATAGAGGGTATAATTAAAGTCTTTACCTTCTGCCCAGAAAAAGTGTAACTCTAAAAGTTTAGCGGGGCTGGCTGTGTTTTCTTGAGGTTCGGTTAAGGCGATGAAACTCCCACCACGGATATAAAGCGGCAATGAATCCAAGTTACCTTGAGCTAAAATATAGCGGTTGCCACTAATTAGCTCACCGGTGAAGTAGTTATACCAAATACCGCTTGGCAGATATACAGCCCTGTGGTTAACTCCCGGTTCAGTAATGGGAGCAACTAAGACATCTGAACCTACCAGAAATTCGTTATTGAGGTTTACTACATTTGGATCATCTGGATATTCGTAAATCAAGGGACGCATAATGGGCGAGCCGGTAGTGGCAGCTTCTTTAAACAGGTTATACCAATGAGGTAACCAAGTATATCTTAGCTTGATAAATTTGCGAATAATCGCTTCGGTTTCTTGGCCAAAGGACCAAGGTTCTTGGTGAATCGTACCTAAAGTGCTATGGTTGCGGAAAAAAGGAATAAAAGCTCCTGCTTGTGTCCATCTAATTAAAAGCTCGGGTTCGGTGTCATACATAAAGCCACCTACATCAGCACCTATAAAGGGAACACCGGAAAGACCTAGGCTCATACACATGGGCAAAGACATTTGCAGGTGTTCGAAGTGGCTGCTGTTATCTCCGGTCCAAACGGCGGCATAGCGCTGGATACCAGCATAGCCGGCTCTTGTCAGAACAAAAGGACGTTTTTTTGTTTGCTCCAAAAGAGCGGCATGGGTGGAGGCCGCCATCTGCATACCATAAATATTATGCAAAGCCCTGTGTGTTTTAGGATCACCATCGTTATCATGGATAATTTGAGGATCCATTTCAATCGGTTTTTGTTCGCCAAAGATTGAAGGTTCATTCATATCATTCCAGAGACCTTCAATACCTATGTCAGTATAAAAACGGTTTTGTTCTTGCCACCACTTACGAACTTTTTTGTTGGTAAAATCAGGAAAAGCACTTTTCCCGGCCCAGACTCGGCCATAATAAAGTGAGCCATCTAGTAGGCGACAAAAAACATCTTTTTTAATACCATCACAATAGACAGGATACTCGGCATCTACCTTAACACCGGGATCAACAATCGGGACCACATGGATACCCTGTTTTTTCAAATCGGCTATCAATGAGCGATAGGAGGGGAAGCGGTTTTGGTCAAAAGTAAAGACTCGATAACCATCCATATAGTGAATATCAAGATATATGACATCCAAAGGGATATCTTTGGCTTTAAATGTTTTGGCTAACTTTCTTACTTCAGCTTCGGTTTCATAACTATATCTTGATTGGTGATACCCTAAAGCCCATTTGGGAGGCAGAGGCATTCTACCTGTAAGATAGGTGTATTGATTTAAAACATCTTTGGGTTTTGGTCCGGCAAAAACATAATAATCAAGCTGATCATTATCAGCAGAAAAACTGTAGTAATCTTGGCTGGATTTAAAATCAAAAGTTGTCAGACCGGGAAAATCTAGAAAGATACCAAAACAAGTACCTGAACGGAGGGTTAAGAAAAAGGGAATCGATTGATACATTCGATCTACATCCGGTGTATGGGGTAGAACATCAGTGTTGTAAAACTCCATTTTTTTCCCTTTTTTATCAAGGTAACCGGTTTTTTCACCAAATCCATAATAGTGATCTTTAGGGTCAATATCTTTATAACATGCTACCTTGTGTTTGCCATCATGGCAGATCCCAAAAGTGCTTTCAGCGACAAGCAATCTATCATTATCATAGATAGAAAGGCGCACCGGGTTTTTTTCAATAACAGCTTTTAAGCGGTTGCTTTGAAAAATAAATTTAGTATCATGGCTTAAGTCAGCAGCAACCTTTTGCGGCTTTACGCAGACAGCTATACTGGTATCTTTTGTCGGCGGTTTTTTCAGATTCATGCTAACACGAAGAATATCTTCCCGATAAAATTCAAGCCTCAAAAATCCTTGCGTACAACTAACATTTAAGGTAGACTCATCCAAAGAAGCCGAGACTGCCATACCAATATCAAATAGACCGTTGGTTTCAAGTTTTTGTGTCAACTCTAATTCTTTTTGTTCAACCATAGTATCCCCTTCCCTTTTATGCTTAAGGTTAGTATTCGTTATAATGTAAAATTAATCCTGTCCTAATTAAAGTCGGTGAATTGAAAAGTTAAGTTCCACTTTGTAAATTTAACTTCCATGGTAACGGAG
>DAIMKF010000038.1:0-17617 GCA_036721855.1 Bacillota bacterium
TCTTTTTTAAAGATGGAGCGCATAGATTATGCTAGTATTAATTTAACAATTAGTAACCTAGAAAACGAACTAAAGGAAGCTGTAAAGATAAGTAAAACAAATAGCGAAAAAAAAGAAAAAATTCTTAAAAACATTAGTGAATCATTATATCAATTATATCCTAGTCTATATGAGTCATTAGAGAGAGAAACAAGAGGAATAAAAATAGATAACTTTACAGTGGACAAGTTTAATTGTAGAGAAGATATTGTCAAGCTTCTCGATAAGATTAAAGAACTCAATTTAAACCTTATTTTCCCGGATGTTTACTGTAGGGGTGAAGCAATCTATCCTAGCAAAGTGGTACCTCAAAAACCTCATTTTAAAAACTTTTTTAAAGATGGAGATGCTTTAGAGATTCTTATTGAAGAAGCTCATAAACGTGATATAGAAGTACATGCTATGGTTCGGGTCTTTAGTTTGGGTGGAGGGGTTTCTCATTTTATTGATGAGCGTATTCATTGGCTTGATAAAACTAAGTATGATGGTTTTACTAACGAAGATGGGGGTTATTGGCTCTGTCCAGCAATTCCTGAGGTTAGAGAATATAATATTGACCTATTAAAAGAATTAGCACTTAACTATGACATTGATGGCATTCAACTTGATTATGTTCGCTCGGAAGCAAATTTTGGCTATAATCCTTATATGAGAGAATTATTCAAGAAAGAGTATGGCGTTGATCTATTTGATATCAGCGACGATCAGATGTTGCGGAAATTTAAAATATTTAAAGAAGAGTTTGTAACTTCATTTGTAGAAGAAGCATTTTTTGAGATAAAGAAGATCAAACCAAAGAGTATCGTATTTGCTGCAGCAGGAGCTCCATATGGTTGGGGCTTAGGTGATCTAAGTCAAAATACTCTTAACTGGGCAACTAATAGACAGATTAGTTGTCTGCTGCCAATGTGTTATCGTGAGTCGGTAGAAAAATTTATTCCTCTATTGAAAACTGAACTCAATAGAATATCAGGTATAATTTATATGTACCCAAGTCTTGGACTTTACCTATTTGATGAGTATGAGATGCTTAAACAGATACAGGCTTGTCGAGATATGGAGATATCAGGACTAATACTGTTTTCCACAAGCAATATAAAACCAACACAATTCGAGTTTATAAAAAACGGGCCTTTTCGTTTACCAGCCATACCTACTTTTAGAGATCCTTTGAAAGCGGCTCAAGCTATTATAAAAGACTGTGTAGTAAGAATAAAAGAGTTCGCACCGGTTTTCGATAATCAGGAGCTTTTCAATGAATGTGTTGAGCGTTTAGAGGATTTATCTTTTAGAATATCAAACTTAAATCTTAGAGATTGGGAAACCAGAGATCTTCGTACTGGATGTGCTGAAGAAGAACAACAGTTACAACCAATTATAGCTGATTTGAAAAAATTTAGCACTCAAATTAATCGCAATGCTCGTAAAGATAAAATTATTCAAATCCCTACCGCAGATAGACTTATTAGTGATCTTAATAAAGTACGAACTCTGTTAATGCCGCTATTCCATACTAGTAAAGAATATAAACCTGTGTATGTAAGGTAAACTTGAATCAATTATAAACGTGAATGCTTCAGCATGATGGTTAGTTTAGCACATGGTTAGTTTGAAGCATTGACAAATAAATTTAATCCTGCTATTCTTATTTCAAATAATAAAGACTGTGAAGGGGAAAAGTATCTTTTGGTAGACTTAAAGAGAGCTAGGGTTGGTGGAAACCTGGCAGGAAGCCATAAGCGAAGTTCTCCCCGGAGTTGTTTGGCTGAACTAAGTAGGTCAAAACGGAAACTTCTACCGTTAAAAGGAAGCGGGTATCAGTTTTTGACTCGTACCTGTAAAGAGTGAGCTTATAGCTAATTAGGGTGGTAACGCGAGTAATACCTCGTCCCTTTGGGGACGGGGTTATTTTTTTAGGAGGCAAGATCAATGATTATTGTTATGGAACCAAATAGTACTCTTGCGGAAATTAAATCTATCTGTGAAAAATTAGCCGGGATGAACTTTTCTTGCCATGTGATTTCGGGAGTAAATCAAAGTGTTATTGGTGTCATTGGAGAAATAACCGATGAGTTATGTGAAAAAGCTCAACTATGGCCAAAAGTAGAGAAAGCACTGCGAGTAGGTAAACCCTTTAAACTGGTAAGTAGGGAGTGTCAGCCAAAGGGTAGCATTGTTAAGGTAGGCAAGGTAAATATCGGTAAAGATACAGTAGTTATTGCTGGTCCTTGCGCAGTTGAGACCGAGGATCAAATGTTAAAAACCGCCGCGGCCGTAAAAAATGCCGGTGCCAGCATGTTAAGGGGAGGAGCATTTAAACCGCGTACTTCACCATATGCTTTTCAGGGCTTAAAAAGAAAAGGGCTTGAGCTTTTATACGAAGCCGGCAATCTCTATGATTTACCCGTAGTGACTGAGGTTGTTGACCCCCGCGATGTGGAGATAGTAGCTCAATATGCCGACATGTTGCAAATCGGAGCGAGAAACATGCAAAACTTCTCTTTGTTACAAGAGGTCGGGCAGACGAGTAAGCCAATTTTACTAAAGCGCGGACTCTCATCAACAGTACAAGAATGGCTTATGGCAGCAGAATATATTATGGCCGAAGGCAACAGTCAAGTAGTTTTATGTGAGCGAGGGATAAGAACATTTGAACCATGGACTCGCAATACGCTGGATGTTTCAGCCATTGCCTTAGCTAAAGAAGTAAGCCATTTACCGGTTTTAGCTGACCCGAGCCATGCTTCGGGGAAGAAAAGCTTAGTTGAACCACTAGCTAAAGCAGCCCTGGCTGCAGGAGCAGACGGGCTAATCATTGAAGTTCATCCAAACCCCGATCAAGCACTGTCTGATGGTCCCCAGTCCTTAGACATTAATGAATTTGCAAGTTTTATGGCCGCACTTGGTGGTGAGAAAAGATGATCTACTATCTTGGCCCTGAGGGTTCTTATTCTCATGCTGCCGCTTTGCTAATAGATCCTGTGGCCATACCGGTAGCTTCTATCAAAGATGTTTTTGAAAAAGGCCATCTGAAAACAGGCATTGTGCCTTGGGAAAATTCTTTGGAAGGTTCAGTGTCAGAGACACTTGATCTTCTTTTAGAGACCGATCTTTCAATTATAGGCGAAGTAACACTTAGTATTTGCCACTGTCTTTTGGGATATAAAGGGAATAAGGTATATTCTCATCCACAGGCCTTAAATCAGTGCCGAGAATTTATCTATGCCAAAAAACTAGAAGCTGTTCCTGTCAATTCAACAGCCCAGGGTGTCTTGGAGGCCATAAAAAGCCAAGGGCTGGCCATAGGCTCATTAGAAGCAGCCAAGGTCTATCAAATACCGGTGCTACAAAAAGGGATCCAGGACAAGAAAGACAACAGCACTCGTTTTGCAATCCTTGGCCAAGAATGTCCTCAACCAACAGGTGACGATAAAACAAGTATTATCTTTTCAACCTTTAACGATAAGCCCGGAGCCCTGTATCAAATCCTCGAAATCTTTGCTCGAGAAAAAATTAACCTTACCCGGATAGAGTCTCGTCCTACTAAAAGATTTTTAGGTGAATATCTTTTTCATATTGATCTAGAAGGGCATCTAAAAGAGTCACACCTAGCTTCGGTTTTTGAGGAAATAGCTGTAAAAACAGCATTTTTTAAGATTTTGGGTTCTTATTCAAGGTGGCATGAGGTGGGAAAAAAGGATTTAGTTAAGACTAATGCTTAATACTCGAAGCCGGTTGGGGGTCTAAATCCCAACTGGTTTTATTTTTCAACTTCAATTTTTAAGGGTATTATAGCTATATAAAAAAATGTCCTAGGGTTACATTTTTATAGGTTTCTTGTTAGCGATATTAAGAGTAACTGCTTGGCAGTAAGACCGATCCTCAAGGTAAAGAAATTTGATTTTGCCAAGGGAAGGAAATATTACAAGGAAGTGATAAAAAATGCGTAAAGTAGTTATCCTTGGTGCAGGCCCCGGAGGTTATTCAGCTGCTTTGCGGGGAGCCAATTTAGGATTCGATGTTACTTTAATCGAAAAAGAACAGCTAGGAGGGACATGTCTTAATTGGGGTTGTATACCTACTAAGACCTATTACCATTCAACTAAAGTTCTACGAGAGTTAAAAGAATTCAAAGAGCTAAAAGGCGATTATGAGATAGATTATCTGGCTCTTTTTGAAAAACAAAAAGAGGTAGTTAAACAATTAGTAAGCGGTTTAGAAAGCTTGCTAAAAAATGCCGGTGTAAAGGTTATAAAAGGTCAAGGAAAACTAACCAAGGCTGGAGTTTTAGTTGACGACAATCTCATAGAAGCAGACAATACCATTATTGCTACCGGAGCCTCACCGCTTTTAATTCTAGGTATTAAACCAGATGCTGAAAATGTCTTTACCGCCAAGGAGATCTGGCAATTAAAAAGTGTTCCGGAAAGCGTTATTATATTGGGTGGTGGGGTAATCGGAGTTGAACTAGCAACCATTTTTAGTGAGTTGGGTGTAGAAGTAACCGTGGTGGAAAAAGAGAAGACCATCTTACCTCAGTTTAGAACCCAGGCAGTACGGCTAGTAACCAAAAGCCTGCAAGCCAAAGGGGTTGAACTTAAAACCAACACCTTGGTTACAGGTTATAGGGATGGAGTATTAGAAACAAAAACAGGTAATCTGACCGCAGAGATCCTCCTTTTAGCCTTAGGCAACAAGCCAAACACAACTGGTTTAGGTCTGGAAGAGCTAGGAATAAAGCTAAACGGAAAAAAGGAAATAATGGTAGATGCAGATTTAAAAACCAGCATTGATGGGATCTATGCCATTGGCGATGTTAATAATCTCACTTACAAATTAGCTCATGCCGCCTCCCACCAGGGTGTGAGTGTAGCAGAGAAACTAGCTGGACTTAAAGCCAACTTTAACGAAGATTTGGTCCCCCGTACAGTCTTTACCGACCCTGAGCTAGCCGAGGTGGGTGTTTTAGAAGGCAAAAAGAGCCGCTTCCCCTTTAGCGCTAATGGCCGAGCTTTAGCCAGCGGTATCAATGAGGGCTTTATCGAAGTCTATGGTGATCAAAATAAGCTAAGAGGTGTCTTACTTGTTGGGCCGGAAGCCTCTGAATTAAGTAATCTTGCTAGCCTAGCTTTGGCCACCGGTGCCAAAAAAGAAGATTTAGCCAAAGCTATTTTTACTCATCCTACCTTAGGCGAAGCATTTATGGAGGCGAGCCTAGGCCTATTTGGCGCAGCTATTCATATGGTAAAAAGGGATTAATCGCTTTAGTCTCTAACAACAGGGCCCATAGGTGGCATTTGCCGCTTGTGGGCACTTTTTTGGTGGAGACTATTAATTCTGGCTTTGATTGTCTCATCTGCTTGGCTGGTTAGAAGGAAATTATCAAGGTCTCTATAGCTTACACCCAACTCCTTTTCATCGGTTTGGCCTTCAAAGAGGCCGGCGGTTGGCACCTTGGCGATAATTTTATCCGGGATAGAAAGATTTTTGGCAAGCTCTTTAACTTCACTCTTAACGAGTCTGGCAATTGGCAAAAGATCCACTGCGGAATCACCAAACTTGGTAAAATAGCCGGTATACCACTCCGAGGCGTTGCTGCCACCTACAACCAGATAACCTAAGCTTTGGCCTAACAGACTTAAGGAGGCGGATCGCAAACGTGGTTTTAGGTTAAATGCGGCCATTGATTTTGGCTCAACTCCTGTTGTATTAATTAGATAGTCAAAAGCGGCACCAAGATCGATCTCTCTAGTTTCCAAGTTGAGAGAATCAGCTACATAAAGAGCATCCTCTTTATCTATAGGTTGAGAATGGCAAGGCATAATAAGACCCAAAGATGTATGGGGGAAGGCTAGTTTAGCTAAACCGGCCACAACAGCAGAATCAATACCTCCGCTAAGACCAAAGATTACACCCCGAGATTGAGCATTTTCCACCTTCTCTTTTAACCAGTCAACTAAAAGAGTCTTGGTTTTTTCAGCATGAAACATTAAAAATCAACTACCTTTCAGTTAAATGAATTTCTCTTTCAAAATAGGCTATCCTTCTGGCTATACTAATTAGGGGTGAAACTAAGTGGCACAGGATGATCTTTGGCAACTGCTTTACAACCGAGGTTTTGCCGAACGAGTCCATCGATTGGGGTTTAGCGGTTTAACGGCTTCGGAATGTGGTACTATAGGTCGTTATTTTTCTGGTAAAGGACCGGTAACAAAGGGCCAAAAAGTTGAGGTGGAAGAACTTTCTTTGGAAAATATTACCTTTGTAGGACTAAAAAAAGAACATATGCGTGAAAGAGCTCGCAGTTTATATGAGCCGATTATGAGCTATTCTCTTACAGGTTATCTAACCCCCCCGCAGACGCTTTGGGAATCAAGAAGAAGAGAAATGCGCAGATGGTATAGGCTGGTAACCACGGATCCTTTTGCGCAACTTTGGTCAATTGAGCTTGCTGATTGCTATCTTGGGGATCTTGACCTTTACGGACTAGGACAAGGGTTAAATTGTTTTTTCCTTTATCTGGGAGCACCAGAGTTAAGATGTCAAGATTTTATCTGTCATATTATTAATATCTGGCTAGAAGCCATGCCCTTAGAAAAATGGGGAATTAAGGTTTTAAGATCACCGGTTTTTTACCGGGATACAATCATGAAGGAGGCTTTATTAAAGTTGGGCTTTTTTGAACTGGGTTTTGGCTACTTGGGAAGAGAAAGAGTTTGTATCTTTGCATACAAAATACTTAATTCATTAACAAATTAGCTTTTTACTGGAGGAAACAGTTGTATACTTGCTGAATACCTAGCCAATTCGCACAAGATAATGTTATTATAGTAGGAACAAACACAAAGAGGTGGAAGGCCTATGATATCTTCAAAAAACACAATGCCCAAAAGAGCACCAAAACAAAGGGTTAAAGACTTTCAGGAAGTGGCTCTGGGGTACACCAAAGAGCAGGCTCTGGCCGAAGCCAACCGCTGTCTAAATTGTAAAGTACCAAAATGTATCGAGGGATGTCCGGTGGAAACACCCATACCTCGTTTTATACAAGCCGTAAAAAGAGGCGATTATCAGACTGCTGGTCATATTATTAAAGAGAAAAACTCACTACCGGCAATCTGTGGTCGCGTGTGCCCCCAGGAAGTACAGTGTGAAGCCAACTGTGTTTTAGCTAAAAAAGGTACATCTGTATCTATCGGGGCATTAGAGCGATTTGTTGCTGATCAAGAAAGAGAGCTTGAGACCGAAATTATACCTAAGGTACCGACTAAAGAAAAAGTCGCTGTCATCGGTTCGGGTCCGGCCTCCCTATCTGCAGCTGCTGATTTAGCTCTCTATGGCTATAGGGTGACAGTTTTTGAAGCATTACATGAATTAGGAGGGGTGTTACGCTACGGAATACCTGAATTTAGACTTCCCAAAGCCATAGTGGATTCTGAAACCAGGTATTTAGAAAAACTAGGTATCGAGTTTAAAACCAATATTATTGTCGGTGTAACAGTTAGTCTTACTGATTTAAAAGAACAAGGTTACAAAGCCTTTTTTATCGGTGCGGGGGCAGGGCTACCCACCTTTTTAGGTATACCTGGAGAAAATTTAAACGGTGTTTATTCTGCCAATGAATTTCTAACCAGAGTTAATTTAATGAAAGCTTATAAATTTCCCGAAGTGGACACACCTATTTTTGTGGGAAAGAAAACAGCTGTAATTGGGGCGGGCAATGTGGCTATGGATTCGGCTAGAACTGCTTTAAGACTAGGCTCAAAAGAAGTCCATATAATCTATCGCCGTAGTAAAGAAGAGATTCCTGCAAGATTAGAAGAGATATCAAACGCAGAAGAAGAAGGTGTTATTTTCAATCTTCTTACCAACCCTGTGGAGATTATCCCAGATGAAAACTTCAAGGTAAAAGGTTTGAAGTGCCAAAAAATGAAACTTGGTGAAGTTGATTCACAAGGTAGAAAAAAAGCTTTGCCTATTCCGGGTGAATATACCTTTTTTGATGTAGATATGGTTATTATAGCCATCGGGCAAGGACCAAATCCTTTAGCAACTAGAAATATTCCCGGTCTAGTAACAGATAATAGAGGTTTAATCAAAACTGATTCCAAAGGGAAAACTTCTTTGCCGGGTGTTTTTGCCGGTGGCGATATAGTAACCGGAGCAGCTACAGTTATTAAAGCTATGGGTGCAGGTAAAGAGGCAGCTAAAGCTATAGATAAATATTTACAAAAATTAAGGGAGGGCAATTAGAAATGCCTGTCTATCGAGAAGATTTTACGGTTGAGTCTCACCGCAGTAAAGAGGTATTGCTTATTACACAAGAGGTAGCTGGCATTTTAAGAAAAAGTGGTATGCGAGAAGGCATTTGTCTAGTGTATACTCCTCACACTACAGCGGCTATTGCTATTAATGAAGCAGCAGATCCCGACGTTTTGGATGATATGATCCTAGGCTTTAACCGTTTATCACCTAGTTTAATTCAATATAGTCATAAAGAGGGTAATTCTCCTGCACATTTGTTGTCAAGTCTTATTGGTCCTTCAGAAGCTATACCCATAAAGGATGGTAAGCTTGATTTAGGACTCTGGCAAGGTATCTATTTTTGTGAATTTGATGGACCACGAGTTAGAAAAGTATATGTACAGGTTTTAGGTTAGGAGAGTGAGTTTAGTGGAGGTTTCGCAAAGAGCTAAAGGCATTTTACCATCTGCAACTTTGGCAATTACTAACAAAGCAAAGATATTAAAAAGTCAAGGTCTGGATATTATCGGCTTTGGCGCGGGTGAGCCGGACTTTGATACACCCGAAAACATTAAAGAGGCAGCTTGTACAGCTATTAAGGAAGGATTTACCAAGTATACAGCCACAGAGGGTATAGTGGCTTTGAGAAAAGCCGTGGCCGATAAATTAAAAAAAAGAAATGGCCTTGACTATACTATAGATGAGATACTTATCTCCTCTGGAGCAAAGCATTCTTTATTCAATGCTTTTATGTGCCTTCTAAACCCTGGTGATGAGGTCCTTCTACCTTTACCTTACTGGGTGAGTTACGAAGAACAGATTCGCCTTTGCGCAGCAAAAGTAGTTGCGGCTAAACCAGAGACTAACCTAAAAATAACCGGTGATACCATCAGAAAACTCAAAACAGACAAAACCAAACTTTTAGTTCTCAATTCACCTTCAAATCCTACCGGAGTTATCTACAGCAAGGAAGAACTCCAAGATATTGGCCAAGCTGTATTAGAAACAGGTCTAGGGATCATATCAGATGAAATTTACGAAGATTTTTCTTATGATAACGTCAAGACAGAGTCGATTGTAAAAATTGTCCCAGAGCTCAAAGATCGAACTATAATAATAAACGGTGTCTCCAAAACCTATAGTATGACAGGCTGGCGGATAGGTTATGCGGCAGGGCCGCAAAAGATAATTAAGGCTATGGGTAATTTACAAGCTCATTCCACTTCCAATCCCACCTCGTTTGCTCAAAAAGCAGCTGTTGAAGCATTAACCGGACCCCAAGACAGTGTATCTTTGATGTGTCAAGCTTTTTGTGAGAGGAGAGACTACATTGTCAAGGCCTTAAATGCCATTCCGGCTATCAAATGTGCGAATCCCTCCGGTGCATTCTATGTCTTTCCTGAAATCTCCGGTCTTTACGGGAAAACTACCCCTAGAGGAACCCTTGTAAGTTCCAGCCAAAGTTTTGCCAGTGCTTTGTTAGAGGAAGAATTGGTCGCAGTTGTTCCAGGGGAGGCCTTTGGTACGGATCAATATGTAAGGCTTTCTTATGCTTGTGATATGGCTACAATTAAAAAGGGTATAAAACGGATTGAAAAGTTCGTTAGAAATTTAAGCTGAAGTTCCTTTATATTTAAATAGTTAAAATCAATTATCAAGCCCTTGGTATTAAACTAAGGGCTTGAATTACAGCTGGTTACTATTGAAATGGGAAGAAGATTTTTAAGGAGATGGGGTTATCAGGAGTCCCATTATTCCTCATTTTCCATTAGTATAAACGATTAGCAAAAATAATATTCTTGGGTTAAAAAGCATAAGAATTTAATATAGACTACCTGAAAACGTATTCATGCAAGTGGGTGAAATGAAAGAGTATAAAAAAAATATAAAAATTTGTAATGGAGAAATTATCTGAAAACAAAGAAGGAAAGAGCTGACTTTCGAAGAATATATTTTTGAAAGGCATATAAAATGCTTGTTTTGAAAACGTTTGCAAAAAAAGGGGGACGGTAGGAAAAGAGTAGTTATGTTAGAGGGGTATTTTAAGAGCAAAATATTTTAATAAACAAGGGGGATGTAATAATGAAGAACAGGTTTATGACTTGGTTACTTGTTTTAGTATTCGTTTTGGCAGCTATACCTGCTTTAGCAGCAAATGTTAATGTAGGCGGGGAAATAGAATATGTTTTGCAAACACCAATTACTAAAAAATTTAAGGAACTTAATTTGTCTGTCAACTCAACTTCAGAATTAAATTATAGCTTAAGTACAACAATTGATAGGAAATGGTCCTTAAAATTGGACTATAAATATGATTTTAATCCTAAAGCCATCCAAATTGATGAGAACGGTATTAAAGATCAGATAATAGACATTAACTCGTCGGTAACCAAAATAGAAATCAAATACGCTGATAAGAATTATAACTTTGAAGCTCACAAAAACCCGGGTGGTAGTGTAGGCGAATTGGGTTCTGCATTTAACTTACTTGTATTTCCTGTTCCTTGGGGTGATCCAAATGGTTATATGTTAAGAGGCTATGCCAAACCTTTAGGTGTTGATTTAAATTACCAGTTTATTAAAAGCGGTTGGTATGCCACTGAAATGAACGGTATGTATTTAAAAGGTTCAAAATATTTTGGTGGTACAAACGTTACACTTGCTGCTCGTTCAATTGTAGATGGAAATGGTAATCTCGGCCTTTACCAAGGTGCTATTCATGGTTTAGTACCGGTAGGAAAACTAAAGCTGGAACCGGGTTTTGGCTTAACCCAAAGAAATGGTACCAAGGATAATTTAGCCTTTGGTATCAGATTAGCTGGCCCTGTTATTACAGATGTTGATCTTGATATTTCCACCAGAATTAGCCAGCCTAATTTCGAGAGTCGTTATTTTGACCGCAATTATTCCGAACAAATTGTTTCTGCTACTTGGAAAAAGCAACTAAGACTTTCCGGTAATTTAGTTGGTCCTGCCAACGATTTAAAAAATCGCACACTTAATCTTGGTGCAGAGTGGCGCAACAGTCCCGCCAACAACGATTTTGTAAAACAGTTTGATGCAGATAAATATTTTACTAACAAAGACTTTGGTGTAGGTCTAAATTATACTATGGAAGACAAAGGCGCAAACGATATTCATCCTAAGCATACTGTTGTTGTTAAAGGTACCACTCCAATTGGACAAAATAAAGCTTGGGCCTTAGGTACTTTATCTTACAAAACTGATAAAGATTTGCTCGAGAATAGTTATTATGTCTCAGCCAAAAGAGTAGATACTTCATTAAAATTCAGAGCTAAAGTGCTGCCTGCTTTAACCATGGAGACTTATTTTAATTACGGTACAAACCCTGATAGCAAGGTCGGTGAAGAACGGGTTAAAGTACAATCTGCCACTGCAGGTATTGGTGCGAGATATGCTCTTCCCAGCAACACTTCTGTCGGAGCTAAGATCGATCAGACCAGTTCACGCTTTGGTGCGGGTAATTCTGTAATGCGCACTATTGGTGCTAATTGGCTATTGCAAACCAGTGATAATGCAAGCTTTGAAGTCGCCTATGGTTTAAGCCATAATCTGCTAGAGAAAAAACCAAACTATAGCGTACTTACAGCCAAAATCAAACTAAAGTTTTAACAATCTAATGAAATTAAGAAATGGGGGTTAAAATAATGTGTAAAAACTTGAAGACCCTTCTTTGGGTGTCCCTTTTGGGAGTATTGGCAATTGCACTATCGGGGTGCCTCTTTACCCCTTCAGAAGGTGGTATTATCTCTTTGGGTAGGCCATATGAAGTAGTTAATATGGGTCAACACGGCGGTTATCCCGATCAAGATCTGGTGAAATTAACCGATGGCAAGATTGGTGATAATGACGTTGGGAATGGGGCATATGGTGGTTTTGATGCAGCAGATTCTGCACAACCGAGCTATATTATTCTCGATTTGGGAGATGCCAAAACTGTTAGCTCTGTGTCAATTCATCTCTACCATGGCAGATGGGGTATTTATGCTCCTAAAAAAGTCTATGCTGCTTTATCAAACGATAAGGTAACTTGGACTGAACCGGTTTACCATAATGTTACCGAAGAGCATTGGAATCCTGATCTTGCTACCAAAAACCCGGACGGTGCTTGGTATAGCATGGCTCTAAACGGCACCGGACGTTATGTAAAGGTAGGTTTCGAAGACTTTGGTTGGGCTTGGGCAAGCGAAATTACCGTTATTCAATAGACATTGAGTCATAAAACCTATAACAGGACCTAAGTTAAAAACTTAGGTCCTGATTTATTTAACTAGAAGTAATAACTAAAGAGGCAGATTGGTTTTTTTGAGAGAGATAAAGGTTTACAGTCAATAAGTTTATTATGGGAAAAAGGGTGGAAAAAAAAGGCAAAGGAAACCCTAAATAGAATAGTTTAATATAGCACTTATCGTAATAGGTTAAATCTAAAACGGTAGTTTTTTTATTAGCTTGGTAATGCTAATAAGTGCTGTGTTACACTTACAGGAGGTGAAGGAGTTGGATTTAGCCGAGCTATTGATAGCTCTATCTGAAAGCAGCGGTGTATCCGGTTATGAGAATATGCCGGCTGATCTGATAGCTAAAACTTGGTTAAGCTATGCAGATGAAGTAAAAAAAGATGCATTAGGTAATGTTATCGCTCTAAAAAAAGGCAAAGGCCATGGTAAAATATTGTTAACCGCCCACATGGATGAAATTGGTCTAATGGTAAAAAAGATCGATGACAAAGGCTTTATTCGTTTTGCTACCGTGGGTGGCTTTGATTACCGTACTTTAGTTGCCCAAGAAGTCACCGTTTATGGCAAAGAAAAGTTAAGAGGAGTCATTGGGGCCAAACCACCTCATTTGCAGGCTGCCAATGAGCAAAAGAAAGCTTACCCTGAAGAAGAGTTTTATGTTGATGTTGGTCTTTCAGTTGATAAAGTAAGAGAAACAGTAAAGATTGGTGATCTTATTACTATCAATCGCACTGTTCAAAAGCTTGCCGGGCAAAGATATGCTGGCAAATCATTTGACGATCGGGCCTGTGTTGTTATGCTTACGGCTTGTTTACAAAGGTTAACTCAACTTAATCACAACCTCGATGTTTACCTTGTAGCTACGGTGCAAGAGGAAGTAGGGACAAGGGGAGCAGCTGTAGCTGCCTTTGGTATAAATCCGGATTTAGCCATAGCAGTTGATGTCTGTCACGGAGAATTTCCGGGAGTCAGAGCAGATCGTGGTTTTGGCCTCGGCAAGGGAGTAGTTATTAGCATGGGTCCGGATACTCATCCCAAAATCCTAGCTAAACTCAAAGAAATAGCCGATGAAGCTAAAATCAGTTATCAGCTGGAGGCTTCAACTAGTGCCGGCGGCACAGATGCTTGGAGTATACAGGTAGCCAGAGAAGGTATTGCCTGTTCATTGCTGTCTTTGCCTTTAAGATATATGCACACATCAGTGGAGACACTAGATCTCCAGGATATCAAAGAAGGCGGCAGACTTCTTTCAGAGTTTGCTCTCAAAGCTGATCGCCGGTTTGTGGAGGGATTGCCATGTTTCTAAAAGAACTAAGCGAAGCCAGAGGTGTCTCTAGTAGAGAAAATGAAGTCAGAGATCTAATCAGAGAATATGTAAAGCCTAATGTCGATGAGGTTTTTACTGATTCTTTGGGCAACCTCTACGCGGTTAAAGGCAAAGACAAACAAGGACCAAAGGTTATGCTAGCAGCCCATATGGATGAGGTTGGACTTATGATTACCAATATTGAAAAAAACGGTCTTTTACGCTTTGCTCCCGTAGGTGGTATAGATCCCAGGGTTTTAGTTTCTAAGCCTGTGGCAATTGGAGAAGACAAAGTTATTGGTGTTATCGGGGCCAAAGCTATCCATCTGCAAAAACCGGAAGAAAGAACTCAGGTTTTAGGGTTTGATGATCTCTATCTCGATATTGGAGCCTCTGATGATGAGGAGGCTAAAAAACTAGTTAAAATAGGAGATGTGGCCACCTTTACAACCCAATTTCAAGAGCTAGGCGAGCTTTTCCTCGGTAAAGCTTTTGATGACAGAGCAGGTTGTGCGGCTTTGGTTGAACTGACTAAAAGAGAATTTGACTGCCCGGTTTACTTTGTATTTACGGTTCAAGAAGAGGTAGGGCTTAGGGGAGCGGCTCCCGCAAGTTATAAAGTTAACCCCGATGTGGCTTTGGTTATTGAAGGTACAACTGCCTCTGATGTCGGAAAAACCGATGAAGCCAATTATTCAACGGCTGTTTTGGGGGGACCGGCAGTAACAATCATGGATCGCAGCGTTATTTCTCATCCGCAAGTGGTGGCAAGACTCTTTGCCATTGCCGAGAAAAATGCCATCCCCCTTCAGGTTAAACGTACCATTACAGGCGGCACTGATGCCGGAAAAATTGCCCTAAGCCGCGGTGGCGTACCTACGGCAGTAGTGGCTGTGCCTTGCCGTTATATTCATTCACCGGTAACTGTAATGAGTGTTAAAGACTGGGAGCAGACAGTTAAATTAGCAGAGCTTTTTGTTTTGGATATCGCTCATAAAGGGGTGGAGTTTTAATGAAAGAGTTACTTGAAAAACTAACTCAAGCCTATGGCCCTTCAGGTTCAGAAAATAACATTCGGGAGATAATTAAAGCCAATCTCCCCCAATACGAAACTAAAACTGATGCCCTAGGGAATTTAATTATTGAAAAACCCGGTCCGGGTAAAAAAATCATGTTTTCGGCACATATGGACGAGATCGGTGTAATGGTAACCCACATCGATAAAGAGGGGTTTTTGCGTTTTGACACTATAGGTGGGGTCGGGCTTTATCATCTGCCGGGGGAGAGAGTTAAGTTTGCCAATGGAACCTTAGGAGTGATAGGCCGGGAAAAAATAGATAAAATCAGTGATCTAAAAAAAGAAAGCCTCTATATAGACATTGGCGCAGAGAGTAAAGAAGAAGCTTTAAAACTGGTTAAGATTGGTGATAGTGCTTCTTTTATCTCACCGTTTTTTGATCTTGGCCACCGCCTGGTTTCTAAAGCCATGGATAACCGTTCGGCCTGTGCAGTTTTGATTAAACTGATGCAGCAGCTTCCCAAAACCAATAATCATATTACCGCAGTATTTACAGTCCAAGAAGAAGTAGGTTTAAGAGGTGCTACCACAGCAGCTTATGCTCTAGAGCCAGATTATGGGATAGCTATTGATGTAACTCTTACCGGGGATACTCCCAAAGGTATAACCATGGAGGTAGGACTGAATAAAGGGGCGGCTATTAAGGTTAAAGACCGCTCATTGATGGTTCATCCTTATGTTTTGGATACATTGGTAGAGCTGGCAGAAAAAAACAATATTAAATATCAGATGGAAGTTTTGGAGTTTGGAGGAACAGATGCCGGAGCAATTCATTTAAGTCGTTCTGGAGTTCCATCCGGGGTAATATCTATTCCCTGTCGTTATGTTCACAGTCGTTCCGAGATGGTTGATCTGCGAGATATGGAAGCGGTTTTAAGTTTGGCCAAAGCATTTGGCGGAGCAGATCTTAAATGAAGGTGGCTATTATCGGAGGTTCCGGGGTCAAAGACCCGGACCTCCTAAAAACAAAAGAAGCTTCTTTGGAAACTCCTTTTGGAGAGGTAACCTTCTATCATGGTTTATTTAGAGGTGAGGAAGTAATCTTTTTGCCTCGCCATAATAAAGAGCATACACTACCGCCGCACTTAATTAATTATCGGGCCAATATTAAAGCCCTAAAGGATTTAGGGGTAAAAAGAGTTCTGGCGACTTCAGCTGTAGGTTCTTTACGAGCGGATCTCCCACCCGGAAGTTTAGTGCTTTTAAATCAGTTTTTAGATTTTACCAAAAGAAGAGCCCTTTCTTTTGACGAAACAGAGGTTAAGCACCTTGATTTTACCGAGCCTTATTGTCCAGAGATACGTCAGATTTTAAAAGAGGAACTCAGTCTACTAAATCTTGAAAGTCAAGAAGGTTGCTATGTCTGTACCGAAGGGCCAAGATATGAAACTCCGGCAGAGGTTAAAATGTTCTCCTGGCTTGGCGGAGATGTAGTAGGGATGACTAACATACCGGAAGTGACCCTGGCTAAAGAAGCAGGTATCTGTTATGCCTGTCTGGCCACGGTAACCAACTTTGGCGCAGGAATACAAAAAATACCCCTTAAACATGAAAAAGTCATCGAGGTAATGAATGCTAATGCCTCTAACCTAAGGAGACTGCTTAAAAAGGTGATTCCACGCTTACAAACAGATCCCCACAAATGCACCTGTTTTTAATATAAAGGGGGGTGTTATTTTGGAGCATATCAAGTGGACGGGAGATAGATTGATTCTTTTAGATCAACGTTATCTACCCTATAAAGAGATCTATGTGGAGTGTTTTTCGGCTGAAGATGTGGCTGATGCTATTTTTAACATGGTAGTCAGAGGAGCTCCGGCAATAGGTGTAAGTGCAGCCTATGGAATGGCTTTGGCAAAACTAAGGGGAGACGATCTAGCTCAAACAGCTATGATCTTAAAGGCTGCTCGTCCGACAGCAGTAAATCTTGCCTGGGCAGTCGACAGAGTATTGAAAGAAGCAAAATCCGGTAAGCTAATAAATGTCGTGGCCGAGCAAATTTTTGCGGAAGACATTAGTACTAATCAAGCCATAGGAAAAGCCGGAGTAGAGGTAGTGCCTATTGAGGCAAAAATTCTTACTCATTGCAATGCAGGTGCTCTGGCTACCGCAGGTTTTGGTACGGCTTTGGGAGTTATTCGAGCCGCAAAAGACAGGATCTCTATGGTTTATGCCGATGAAACCAGACCTTATCTACAGGGAGCCAGATTAACAGCCTGGGAGCTGGCAGAAGATAATATCCCGGTTACAGTTATAGCCGACAATATGGCCGGTTATCTTATGCAACAGGGAAAGATCGATTTAGTAATTGTAGGGGCTGATCGGATTGCCAGAAATGGCGATACTGCCAATAAAATCGGCACTTACAGCCTGGCGGTTCTGGCTCATGCACATGGTATCCCCTTTTATGTGGCCGCCCCAAGTTCTACTTTTGATCTTTCTTTAGCCGATGGTTCACTGATTCCTATTGAACAAAGGTCCAGAGAAGAACTTACCGAATTTAACGGCCGCAAAATTGTTGCCGATAAATGCTTAGTTTACAATCCCTCTTTTGATGTTACCCCAGCCAGATATATTACCGGTATCATCACTGAAAAAGGTATCCTAAGAGCTCCCTACACACTATCCATCGAAAGTTTAGGTGAATTGAAAAGTTAAGTTCCACTTTGTAAATTTAACTTCCATGGTAACGGA
>DAIMKF010000039.1:0-16098 GCA_036721855.1 Bacillota bacterium
AGGTGACATTTTATCAGAATAAGTTCAACATGACATTATCATAGAATAACTACAAAAAACTGCTAAAAAACTTGCCAAATATTAACCCAAATGCTATAATTGCAATTGTGCATTGAACTAAAGGAGGTGGCGTAGATGGGCAGACAGTGTGCTATATGTGGTAAAAGTACTGCTTTCGGAAATCAGATTAGCCACTCTCATCGAGTTTCTTCTCGCCGTTGGAAGCCAAACCTTCAAAGGATGCGTATTATCCTTGATGGTCGCAAACAAAGAGCATATGTTTGTACAAAATGTTTAAAAAGTCGCAAAGTTGAACGCGCCATCTAGCTGTACACCTCAAGTGGCTGGCTTATGGCCAAATCTCTGAATGAAATTGAATCTGTTAATATTCTGAGTATAAAAGAACTCCCTGCACTCGCAGGGAGTTCTTTTTATTTTATCTCATCAATTTTGACAGGCCGGTGGTCTTTGCCAGCTTTATAAGCTGCCAGTGCAACCTCTAAAGTCTTTAAACCATCTTCACCGCTAACTTTGACCGGTGTATCGTTTTTACAGGCCTCAATAAAGTCTCTGACCAGAAAATAATCCATATCTCCACCCCAGTATTCCCACTGGGCTTTTTTGATATCATTGTTATAGAGATCGTATTTCTGGGCAAAACCATCAAGTTCTAAAACACCTGCTGTACCAATAATGGTCATAGTAACATCGCCCCAGGTAGGATAAGCACTTGGACGATTCCAGCTAGTATCTAGAGTTGCAAAAACATTATTAGTAAGTTCCATAGTCAAAAGTCCACAATCTTCAGTGGGAATGTCGTGAATTAAGCGATCATATTCGGCATAGACCTCTTTAACTTCCAGTCCAAGCATCCAACGAATCAGATCAACTACATGCACAGTATGATCGATTACAGCGCCTCCTCCGGCTAGTTCCTTTTCGACAAACCAACCTCCCGGCATACTACCATGGTTTGTCGCTTTAATGGCTAGTATTCGGCCTAACTGTCCAGAGTCGACAATCTTCTTTGCTTCAAGAACCGAAGGTAGATAACGAACCGGAAAAGCGATCTGTAGCTTAACATTATTTGCTTTGCAGATCTCAATCATCTTGTATGCATCTTCAATATTAGTTGCAATTGGTTTTTCAACTAAAACATGTTTTTTAGCTTGAGCCGCAGCAACAGTATAGCGACAGTGATCAGCATTAGTGGAGCAGACAATAACTGCTTCAATATCTGTACCAAGCATATCTTCAAGTGTCGTAAATTGCTTGACACCAAACTTCTCAGCCCATTTATGAGCGCGATTTTGATCTTCATCATAGATGCCAGCAAATTCTACTTTGGGCATATTTATCAAAGCTGAAGCGTAACTTTCAGCATGAAGGTGAGCAAAACTAATCATGCCAACTTTCATTGCCGTCACCTCCTACAGATTAACTGGCTTACCAGTCTCTATGGATTCTAGAGCGGCAAGCGCAATCTTTAATGATTCATAACCTTCATTGCCATCAATAATCTTACCATCTTTACCATCAAGAACATCAATAAAGTTTCTAATCTCAGTAGTGTATGGATTCTCTACCCAAGCACTAGCAGGTACGGGAACACCGGGTGTGCCATCTTTTTTATTAACTGTAAGGGTTATGGGGTTAGCTTTCCGACTATCATAGTCAATAAGACCTTTGGAACCTGCAATTTCGAATCTAGTGTGGAATCCTCCGCTACTTACCCAGCTACCTTCAACATGGGCAATGGTTCCAGATTTAAATTTAATGCTCACAAGAGCATATTCTAGACGATTATAATCGCGTCCCCTTGTACCTTTGGCAAAGACTCTTTCTGCCGGACCAAGTAACCATCTTAGAAAATCAAAATCGTGAATAATCATATCAAGAACTAGGCCACCACTGAAGGCATAATTAGCATACCAATCTTGCCAAGCAGTTGGTAAGGGAAAGCCTCCTCTTGTGCAATGTACAACAGCAACATTGCCAACCATGCCATTTTTTACTTGTTCATAAGCTCTAATGTATTCAGGGAAAAATCTTACTACATGACCAATTCCGAGCTTGACACCGGCTTTATCACAAGCAGCTTTCATTTCTTCAGCTTCTTGTAAAGTTCTAGCCATTGGTTTTTCACAAAAAACATGTTTCCCTGCTTGTGCCGCAGCAACTACAAAATCGCAATGTAAATATGTCGGCACACACACATCAACAACATCGATACTTGGATCAGCCATGATCTGACTGGTTGTTTTAATTGAAGCCCCTGTCTTTGCAGCAATAGATTGTGCTCTTTCATAAATCAGATCGCTAACCGCAACCACTTCGGCGTTTTCAAGCACTCGATAAGCCTCGGCATGAGCCGAACCCATGGTACCTGCACCGATTAAACCTACTTTTAATCCTGGTTTCAAATACTTCACCCCCAGATTACTTGAGCCTTACTTTAGTTCTGTAAATGTTAACTTTTTCCTGCCACTAAAATAATGAACTAGCATCTCTAGTGCTTTTTTAACAGCTTGGTTTTTTATCTGTAACCTATCACCTGAAAAACGAAAAACCTCACAACTAAACATATCTTTGGTGCCTACGGCGATATAGACAAGTCCTAGTGGTTTTTTAGACGTTGCACCAGTCGGTCCGGCTATTCCTGTGGTAGCAACACCCCAGTTAGCACCGGTCTGATGTAAAATTCCCTTTAGCATTTCTGTTGCGCATTGATCACTAACTGCTCCGTAATTTTTAATAGTTTCACTATCCACACCGAGAAGATTAATTTTAACGTCATTGGCATAGGCACAGATACCACCAAGAAAATACTTAGAAATACCTGGAATATTGGTTATACGGGAACTAATTTCACCACCAGTTAAAGATTCAGCTACTGCAAGTGTTTCTCCGGTTTTAACCAAGTAATTATAGATCTCTTTTTCTGGTTCTAATTTACTCATTTTAGCACCTTCTTTACCACTCTAAAGAGGCCGGATACCCGGCCTTAATATCCTACAGATTTTTGCACCTCATTTAAAACTAAGGCCGATTCACGGAGCTTTGTCAGTTCATTATCGCTTAGTTCTAATTCAACTACCCTTTCAACACCATTTCTCCCAACTACAGCCGGTACGCCTAGGCAAACATCACTTATACCATTATACTCATTTAACAAGGTTGAAACTGTAAGTACAGATTTTTGATCCATCAAAACTGCTTCAATGATTCTTTTTAGACCCCAACCAATGGCATAATAAGTCGCACCTTTGCGTTCAATGATCTCGTAGGCAGCATTTTTTACCTGTTCGAAGATGCTTTGTAACTTAGCTTTGCATATATCCGGTGAGTGCTTATGACAAAATCTATTAATGGGTACCCCACCGACTGTCGCCTTGGACCAAACCGGTAATTCACTGTCACCATGCTCGCCGATAATATAAGCATGTACACTTCTTGGGTCAACCTCTAAATGCTCTCCTAAAAGATATCTAAACCTGGCCGTGTCTAAAAGGGTACCCGAACCAAAAACCCGCTTTGCAGGAAAACCTGTTTCCTTGATAGCTACATAGGTAAGAATATCCACCGGATTAGCTGCCATTACTATTATAGCATTGTTAGTATTTTTTACAATTTCCGCGCAGATGGATTTGGTTATAGCAGCATTTTTTAACCCAAGGTCAAGACGGGTTTCTCCAGGTTTTTGATTAGCGCCTGCGGTAATAACAATAACATCGGCTGCAGCCGTATCTGAATAATCACCGGCCCAGACTTTAACCGGGTTGACAAATTCAATACCATGGTTAATATCCATGGCTTCGCCTTCTGCTTTTTTTCTATTTAGGTCAATTAAGACGATTTCAGAAACTAGACCTGTCTGAGTTAGAGCATAAGCAAAACTAGCACCAACAAAACCTGTCCCTATAATAGCCACCCTTGATGGTTTTGCCGCAATTTTTGTCATATTATCACCTCCAGCTTACTACCAGATACCACTATTAACTCTTCTTTAACCTATTCTTTCTCAAAAAAAACAAATTAGGCACATCAGCAGGTAATTAACTTCTCAAAGTAGAAAAAGAAACATTAAATACTAACTGAAAGGGGCTTTTTTATGAAAAGAATTATCAGCATAGTGCTGCTTTTAAGTTTATTGGCCTTTTCTATTTCTGCTTACGAAGATTTTCGTTATGGCGTAGCTGTGCTTGGCCAATTACCTGAAGGCTCTAATGCCGATGCCGCGCTATATGCTAATTTAGCAAAAGAAGTTACCAAACTAATTGATTACGAACTTATTTCTGTTGATAATATTGATGGAGAAACTTTAACACTGGAGGCATTAGATGGTTATAAAGTCCTTGTACTTCCTTCTTTAGAGGCAATAAATGATAGTTTGCTGGCAACCATTAAAACCTTTGTTGATGATGGTGGCAAGCTCCTTATCAGTGCTGATAAAAAAACCGTCGACCTCCCCAGTGAATTTTTTGAACTTGCTGGTTTTACTTTTACTGGTAACGGAGGGAATTTAATTAAGTTTACTCCTAAAAATGGTTTGTGGGAAAGTGACAAAACCATTCCTCTTAATTCATCCTTAGCTCTTTTACCCACTACTAAAGGGAACGAATTAGCTTACTTTGTGGACCAAAACAATGAGAAGTCCGGTTCCGCAATTATTTCATCTGCTGAGGCGATAGTTTTTTCAGGTGTAATATTTAATAATCTTAAAGATAACCAGCCTTTAATAGACTTGGTTATAGAAGCAATCTATAAGCTTGGTGACGAGAGAATTTTATCTGGTTTTTCTCCTTTAGGCTCCGATGAATGGCGTCCCATAGTCCAAAGTACTAAATCCAATGTTCGCCGAGCAAGAAATTCTCTAAGAACAGCAGAAAAGCAGTTTAGCCCTCCTAGCGAGGATATCCTTGCCAAGTATGCCCAGGCTGATAAAGCAAGAGAATTAATGGAGCTAGCTTATAATAGTGGGAATTTGCTGAGAATATCACCTTATTTTAAAGTTGCGGATAATTTAGCTAAGGAGGTCATAGCTATGACCCAATCGGTACGTTTATATGAAGCAAGAGCTGTTTGGATGGATCGTTCAACAATTACTCGCGCAGGCAGCCCTAATGTTTTAAGAGATATTATCCGTCAATTCCATGAAGCCGGTTTTAATATGATGCTTCCTGAAGTTGTCTATCAAGGTAGAACTCTTTTCCCTTCAAAATTTGATATTCAAGATGTTACATTTTCTTCCTGGAGCGAAGATCCCTTTAAGGTTATCGTCGAGGAAGCAAAAAAATATGGTATGGAAATACACCCTTGGTGCTGGGTCTTTTGCGCAGGGTATGGCCACAAATTTGGGCCAATCTTAGAACAGCACCCCGAATGGGC
The DNA here is from genome assembly GCA_036721855.1 of Bacillota bacterium. Lineage (GTDB taxonomy): Bacteria > Bacillota > DTU065 > DTU065 > DTU065 > JAHDNZ01. The sequence continues at coordinate 5,389 of DAIMKF010000039.1, forward strand.
TGAAGAAGATGAAGCAGGCGGGGTCTTTTCCAACTGGCAGTATGGCACAGCCTGGTTAAATGCCTCAATGCCAGAACCTAGACAATTCCTCAAGGAGCTCTTCCTAGAAATTGTTAATAACTATGATGTAGATGGGTTGCATCTGGATTATATTCGTTATAACGAAGATAACATTGGCCATTTTGGTCTCTCTAAGTACAGTCGCAATGTTTTCCAAAATAAATATGGCTTCGATCCAAAGACTGTTAGAATCGGTAGTAGCGAGTGGAATATCTTTGACCAATGGCGTGAAGATAATGTAACCTCATTTGTAAAAGAAATGACCCAAGCTGTAAAAGAAATTAAACCTGACTTAAAGATCTCTGCAGCTGTTGGTCCAGATCCAAGCCATAGTCGCAAAAATATTTTGCAAAACTGGAAAAACTGGGCTGATAATAAGATGTTAGACTTTATCCTTACCATGGCCTATACCAGTAATAACTCTGAACTTAAAGATAAAACTATAGCTGGACTAACTGTTACCGAAAATAAAATCTGGGTTTACCCTGGTTTAGGTGTTTATGTAAACACAAGTGAAAATAATATGTCTCAGGTTCAATTAACACGTAATTTAGGTGCTACCGGAGTAGCTATGTTCTCAACCATTCACCTGTTAAACGATGCTGTTAAACTAGATGATCTAAAAGCAGGCGCCTTTAAAGAACCTGCTGTTATTCCACACTCTGAACCCTTTAAAGCTTTAAGAGGATTAATTGAAGAAGCAGCTGCTACCCACATACGTGCAGACAGAATGGAAATTGCCAATAAATTGGAATCTCTAGCTGTTACCATCCCCCAAAAGCCTGATAATCCTGTGGCTTTAATGGAAGAAATTGCTTTGGTGTTAAATAATTATTTAGAATCTCTCAAACAACAAAGAAACGAACGGACACTCAATTCTCTTGAGTACGAAGCTCTAAGCGGTGCTTTGCTATCTGCTTGGCGTATTACACAGATCTATATCTACCAAAATACCGACCGCCCGTTTATTCTACCTGAACCACGTTAATAGCCAAAAACGCAGCTGTATTATATTACAGCTGCGTTTTTTAATTATTTGCCATTATCTGCCATTACTAGTAAATTAAACCTGATATCGGCTATAGTAAACTTGGAGGTGGTCGGTTTGGCTTGGGCAATGCTGATTTTAATAGCTGTTTTAGGAGGTTGTTTTAACGTTGGAGTTGATAAACCAGTCATGGAAAAACCTCTTAGGGTTGGTTTTTGGGTGGAAAATAACAGAAGCTTTATTGAACTTCCTCCTTCTATGTATAGGTTTCGAAGTAAAGGTTCAAATATTATAGTTGAAGCCAAAGGATGTTTATCCTATCAAGGTAAAAGCTCTAGTGTTATAGCCTTACAACCGGAGTCTGAATTTTGGTTGGCAGCACTTATTTGGGCTGAATCCCGCGGTGAAATTTTAGCCGGACAAGCTGCAGTTGGACAAGTTGTGCTTAACAGAGTAAAAGATCCTCGCTTTAACAATTCAATTGTCGGTGTTATTTTTGAATCTACCAAATCAGCTTCAGGCAAAACCATCTGGCAATTTTCGTGTGTTTTAGATAACCAAATCTTCCAGGCTTGGCAAGCTCTAGATTTTAATAATTACCTAGTATTAGCCAAAAGTCTGTTAGCAGGTACTATGCTCGATAAAAATCTTAACACAGCTTTGGGTTTTTTTAATCCCGTTAAAGTTCAAGCCACTGACCCAAATAAAAATAATTGGGTTTGGAAACAGCCTGTATTAAAGCAGATTGGCAACCATGTTTTTTTTACGATTCCTTAAAATAGAGGGGTTTTTACCCCCTCTATTTGTTTTTAACAACAATAAAATAGCTACCGCTTTCCCAAACTGTTCCATTTGGAACAAGTCTTAACCCCATTTCATAAGCCCTTGGATAATAAAGTTTCACATGATCATATGCCAAATCCCAGATAAAAGCTCCGCTTTTGGCATAAGCGTAGTTATCAACAGCTGCTAGATCGTTAATCCCGGCAATCATTCCCCAACCCTCATCACCATAAAGGTAGGTCTCGGTGACAGGCTGATAACCTTTATTAAGATTGGTTCTTATATTATCAACAAAACTATCCTTAACCTCTCCCATCTCAAAGTGACGACCATGTTTTTTATATATTGGTAACATGCACATATAAGCTCTTTCCACATGCATATCGTTAAGCCAGGTTGTTTGCTGCCAAAAGTTAATTCGGTTGGGAGATTCAAGATTAATTTCGTATTTTCTTTTTACATTGCCAACAATCAATTTACCATTAGGATAAATTAAATTGGTTGTTTCGTAGATAACCAGTGATTTTTTCACCTTAAAAAGCCCGTCTTTTACAAGCTTGCCATCAACAATAAATTCCAAAGTTTTTAATTCTTCGTTATTATGGTTGCCACCCATCCATTCTAAAGCAGCAGCTGCTGTGGGCTTTGCTAGGTAGACATATTCCCAGTCTGTGCCTGAAGGGGCCGAAAGGTATTGTTTATTGACAGAAACAGAGCTTATATTCCAGGTCCCCCAATCTTTTAGCGAAAACTCCCAGGAAACGGTTTTATTTTCCCAAGGTATATGCAAAACAGCATTTTTAGCTGTCTTTTGAAGAAGTCCGACTTGTGCATTAACCATGTTACTTAAACATAATATCAGGATAAGACTAAAACACCACATTCTTTAACCCCCTCTTTTTGTTCCTGCACCCGTAAATACTCCAGCCATACCCAAAGCAAACCAGAGCAAAGCCGCCACAATTCCCCTTCCTAACAGAAAGGTGGTTAAACTGCTTGTCTGAAAGCTTACTCCATATAAAACCGGCAGAAAGGTATAAGATATACCTAATATTATCGCATAGCAAATCAAACGAACCATCGCTAAAAAACCTTTTTCAATCTCTTCCCATTCCTGACCAATGACTAAACCACATAAAAATATCAAGCAACTGCTTAGCAAATAGCAGTAATTTACCAACCACTTTGGTGCTACAGTTTGCAAAGTAAGCCCTTGAAAAACAGCCGCCATAATAATAGTCCCGGAGAGCATTGTTATTAGCTTTCTGACTTTAGTCACTTATGCTCACCACCTGAACTTTATTAAAACTAAGATCTCCATAGTCTGGTATCTCATAAAGCCCTGTTAAAAAAAGTACTAGCTGTTGTGCTTTAATGGCTTGAGCATATTTTATCTCCGGTAGCTCCATAAAGAGATTAAATTTTTTTGTCATGTGTGCACCGACAACATACTCCTCTTTGTTAAAATCCCAGCTGGAAAACCAGATGTATTGGTTATCTTGGTTATTTATGCGGATTCTCATTAAGGCCAAGCTAATATCTAATGGGCCACCATTGACAATATCTATGGCAAAGCTAATGCCGTTTTCTACTTTCTTGGCTACAACTACCAATTCAAACTCCGTCTTAGTTAATGATGTTTTAATGTATTTAACACCAAGCAGGTAAAGTTGCCAGCTAAAAAACAAAGCTATAATAATCAATAAAGGTAAATAATTAATATGTTTTCTTTTCATTTAATCCCCTGCGTCTTTCATTCCCAAATAATCTCATCTCTTATTTCTTTGGCTTTTCCGTTTTCCCTTTATCAAACTTAAAAGGCCTCAGCATGCTGAGGCCTTTTATTATTTATTGCTTATTTCTTAGCAAAGTGACAGGCTACAAGATGGTTGTTACCTAAATCTTTTAATTCAGGAGGCTTTTTAGTACAGATCTCCTCCGCTATTGGGCAACGAGGGTGGAGTCTGCATCCGGAAGGAGGATTAGCAGCATTAGGCACTTCTCCTTCTAAGATAGCCTTGATACCATCTTTTTGTGGTTTAGGTGGCAAGACAGCTGAAATTAAGGCTTTAGTATACGGATGAAGAGGACTATATACCAATTCATCTGCACTACATTGTTCAACAGCTTCACCTAAATACATAACTAATATCCGATCACAGATATGTCTCGCAGTTGCCAGATCATGGGTTATATAGATAAAACTTACCTGTTTTTCCTTGGCTAACCTTAGCATTAAGTTAAGAACTTCGCCACGAATAGACACATCCAACATCGAAACAGGTTCGTCAGCTACTATAAACTCCGGATCCAAAACCAAAGCTCTAGCAATAGCAATACGTTGGCGTTGACCCCCCGATAATTCGTGTGGGTAGCGATAAATATATTCATCTGCTGGTTTTAATTCAACTTCTTCCAGTGTTTTGCGAATTTTCGCTTCAACTTGAGCTTCTTTGTTATCTAAACCTTGAATACGTAGTGGTTCAGCGATAATGCTGTAAATGTCCAACCGGGGATTCATAGATTCAAAAGGATCTTGGAAAACCAGCTGCATTTTTCGACGGTAAGGTTTCATCTTTTCGGGGGAAAGTTTAGTAATATCTTGACCTTCTACTACTATTCTACCCCCTGTTGGTTCAAGTAGCTTAAGAACCACACGACCCAGAGTGGTTTTACCACAACCACTTTCTCCAACCACACCGACAATTTCGCCTTTTTTAACTGTAAAAGAAACATTGTCAACAGCATGTACTACAGGGGCACCTTTGCCTTGTAGAGTGTCTTTTAAGGATTTGCGAAGTACAAAATACTTCTTGAGGTTTTTAGCTTCAAAGACAACTTCGTTCATGCATGTTCACCTACCTTACCGAGTGCGCCAGCTTTATGGCAAGCCACTAAATGATTTTTGCCGTCAATAGCATCTAATTCTGGTTCTTCTGTAAAACATTTAGCATCTGCAAGTGGACAGCGAGGACTAAAGCGACATCCGCTAGGTAGATCCAATAGACTTGGAGGTGAGCCAGGAATAGACTGAATTGGCGATCTTGGTGCCATAATATCAGGAAATGAACTCAATAGTCCAAAAGAATATGGATGAAGGGGATTATTATAAACTAAAGTAGATGGACCGTATTCAACAATACGACCTGCATACATAATTGCCACCTTGTCGCAGGTTTGAGCAATCACAGAAAGATCGTGACTGATTAACATCATAGACAAACCCATCTTTTTACGTAGAGATTGGATTGCCTCTAAAACCTGTGCTTGCACCATAACATCTAAAGCAGTTGTTGGTTCATCAGCAATGATTAAATCAGGGTTACAAGCTAGTGCCATTGCAATCACAGCTCTTTGTTTCATACCTCCTGAAAACTCATGGGGGTAATTACGATAACGCTCGCTGTTGATACCTACCATTTCGAGTAATTCTTCAGCTCGTTTCCTTGCTTCCTTTTTGCTGACATTTTCATGGGTTAGTATAGCTTCGCTTATTTGAGCACCAATCCTGTGAACAGGATTTAATGCATTCATAGCACCTTGAAAGATAATAGACATTCTCTGCCAGCGGTATTCTTGCCTAAATTTTCCTTCAGGCAGATCTAAAATCTCTGTCCCATCAAACTTAATACTACCATCTATAATCCGCCCATTATTTGGTAAAAGACGCAAAAGTGTTGTAGCCATACTAGACTTACCACAGCCAGATTCGCCGGCAAGTCCCATGGCTTCTCCTTTTTCAATCTCAAAGCTGACACCATCAACAGCCTTGACATCCCCACGGCGGACTTTATAATACATTTTTAAATCTTTAACTTCTAAAAGGGCCATTATGATCTCTCCCTATTCCGTGGATTTAGAATATCGTCAAGGGTGTTGCCAAGAAAAACAAATGATAAACTTAGGAAGGTAATTGCCAGGCCAGGAGGTAATATCCAGTTCCAAGAACGGGAAGTAAATGCACCAAAGCTTCTTGCGTTATGAAGCATACGACCCCATGTTGGCGTAGTTGGATCACCCAAACCCAAGAAACTTAATGTAGCTTCCAATAAAATAGCTCCTGGAATTAACAAAACAAGTGAAGCAAAAACCAACGGGATAACGTTTGGCAAAATATGCACAATCATAGTATAACTTTTAGATGCACCTGAAGCTCTTGCGGCTTCAACAAATGATCTTTCCTTAAGGGTAAGTGTTTGTGAACGCACAATTCTGGCTGTTGATGTCCATGAGAATAAAGAAATTAAAACAACAACATTCCAGATACTCTTACCCATTAAAGCCGAAAGAATAATTAAAATCGGCATCGAAGGAATAGATAGCATAACATCGGCAAGTCTCATAAAAAATTCATCTACAAAGCCACCGATATAGCCTGATGCAATTCCAATAGCGGTGCCTATAAAAACTGAAATTAAGGCGGCAACAATACCAATCATTAGAGAGATTCGCGTACCATATACCAATTGACTCCAGAGATCTCCGCCCATATGATCTGCACCTAATACTCCATGTAATTTGCCTTGGATATTAACAGCTACTGGGGTTAAAGAGATTCTGGCAGGTTCTCCCTCGGTACTTGCTCTAAACACAATTTTATAGTTGCCTTTTTCTTGAAATACCTTTTGACTGACTTCGTCAAACATTGTTAAACCTAAGTTGAATTTTAAACTCATTTGACGTGAATCTATTAATAGTTCAGTCTCTTCCTCTGAACCAAAAATCGTTTTCTTCCAAAGCGGCCATTCATTCCCATCGGGAGATATCATAAGAAAAGCTAGAGTTGTAGTGTTATCATCTGAAGCTTCAACTAAATATTGAGTTTCAAAATTAAAAGTTCCCGGCGGATCGGATTCAAAGTTAAACTGGTATAATAACTCAGTTTGTTTTTCAGGGGAAACTTCAAATGAGAAACCATTTTCCCCTATCTCTTCATCGCTTATTAGTTTAGCCTGAGAAGTAGTTTTCCAATTATTCATTCCAAGCTTAGAATGAACAGTGACAGGCAAATTACGATTGGCAGGAAGAACACGAGACCAAGCTGGCTTAGCCATACTCTCTGCTAAATATAGATCATCGATGGGATCATATTTAGTAATAATTGGAGCTGCCAGAGCGATAAATAAAAAGATACCTAGCATAATAAGACCGACTCTGCCTTGCGGTTTGGAAATAAATTCTTGACCGAATTTAAGCAGATTAGGCCAAAATCCTCTTTTTTTCATTTGCCCTCACCTCCGCCAACCCTAATGCGAGGATCAACTAAACCGTATACAATGTCAGCCACAAAGTTAGAAATAATTGTTAATAATGCAATAAAGTAAAATGCACCTTGAGCTGCTGGGTAGTCCTGTTTTAAAACAGCATCAAGTAGATATCTGCCAACGCCAAACCAAGAAAAGATTGTTTCTGTAACCACTGCACCGGAAATAATCCCCGGTAAACTGAGGAAAATAATTGTAATTATTGGTGGTAAAATACTTCTGAATGCATGATGTCTGAGAACTTTCTTTTTACTAAGTCCCTTTGCTCGGGCAGTAATAATATAATCTTGACCTAAAGCCTCGACCATAGCGTTGCGAGTATAGAGAGCCCAGTAACCGAAATTAATAATCACCAGACTAAATACAGGAAGAATTAAGTGATGAAGGCGATCTAAAAATTGAGCCCAAGCTCCAATTGGTGGTGGAGCCGACATTGTTCCACGAATTGGAAAGATCGGTATTAAAAAGCCAAAAAGAAACAGTAATATCAATTGAAAAAAGAAACCTGGTACCGCATGGGTAAATAAACCTGCACTTGTGACAAAGGTCTCCATGGCAGAACCCCGTTTAGATGCTGCAAATATACCCACCGATACACCAATAAGTATTTCTAAAACCAAAGCTAAGCCCAACAATTTTATAGTATTTGGCAGCCGTTCTAAAAGTTCATCCATAATTGGACGACTGGTTGTAAAAGATAGTCCCAGATTTAATGTGGAAAGATTTTTTAAATAAATTAAGTACTGTTCGGGCATTGATTTTCTTAAACCATACTGTTCGTAGAGAGCTTCTCGCATTTCCGGTTTCATCTTAGGATCTATAATCATCTTAACTGGATCCCCCGGCATAACTCGGAAGATGAAGAAGTTTACGGTAATAATGACAAACAAAACAATTAGAGCATAAACAACCCTGCGCAATATATAAGAGCCAAAATTCACTTGCAAATCACCTCGTTGCTTTGCCACTTTTTGCCTAAATGGCTTTTAGGGATCCTTTCAAAGGTGCGCCGCCCCCAAAATGAGGGCGGCATACACTATTTGAAATGACTAAGAAACTCTACAGTTTTAATCTCCAATAGTCGTTAAATTTCTCCAGTCTGACATACTCGCCAACTTTGTATTCTTTGAACACAAATGGTCCAATACCAATTAGCTTTGTCAAACCTTTGACCGTCGGATGGTCTTCTAACCATGGCTGGAATGCTCTCCAGTCTTTTACATCTTTCCAGATATGTGGAGCTAGCCATGGCAGGCCTTGGATATCATACAAGTGGAGGAAACCAGATGTTGAACTGTAGACAACTACAGTGTAATCATCCGGAGTCTCTACCTTTACTATTTCTCTGGTGCTGCCAAGATAACGTGGTACTTCATTATCACGTAGATACTCAATAGTAAACTTGACATCTTTAGCAGTAAACGGTGTACCATCATGCCATTTTACATCGTTGCGCATATAGTAGGTAACAACAGCAGCGTTAGGAACAACTTCCTTAGTTTCGGGATCTGTATATTCCCAAGTCTCTTCTTTGTACTTTGTAACCCAATTTGGTTTGTCGGCAGCTGTCTCTGGATCATAAGCAAAAGGCATATCCATAACACGACCGAGGATCTCCCATTCATAAGCAGAAGATGCGTTACATGGATTTAAGGTACCTGGTACTTCTGGAAGAATCCAGCGAACCGTACCGCCACCTGCTTTGGTTTCAATGTTTAATGTTGTCCAAAGGTTTTGATACTGTGCAGCTCCATAGCCTTTCATAGGAACATAACCTTGCACTTTATCATTTCTAAAGGCATCCATGTATGGCCGGCTATATAGTGGGAAGTAAGGTACATGGTCAGCTAAAAGAATCTGTGCACTGTTAGATGCTTTAGCAAAATCACTTCTATTGGTTGCATAAATCAAGGCTTCTAGTTCTTTATCGATTTCTGGAACCTTGGTTTGAGTTGTATTATAACCTGCTTCTACTGCCATGGAGGAGTGGAAAAAGCTGTAGAGGTGATCGGGTTCACGGCTTAAGCCCCAAGCCAAAACAAACATATCAAAATCAAAGACATCGAGCTTACCAATGATAACATTAAAGTCTAGTGGAGTAGCAACTAGAGGCAAGCCGATTTTATTGGCTTCTTGAGCCAACATCTTGCCGATTTCTGCAGATGTTGCTGCAATTTCATAAAGCGGAGTTAGAAATTCGATTTTAGCCAGTTCTTTACCGGTTTTAGGATCAAGGCGAATACCATTGGGACCCATCTTAAAGCCTGCATCATCAAGAATTTTTGCGGCTTTCTTTGGATTGAATTCATATTTTTTAATCTCGTTAAAGTAATAGTTTGAGGATTGAGGCACTAAGCTGTCAAGAGGTAGCATATAGCCCTCAAAAAGGTTTAGAATGATCTTATCGCGGTTAACTAAGTGTGAAAATGCATGTCTGAAGGCTTTCTCTGACATTGGCCATTTGCCGGTATTAAAGGCGCCGTAGAACATGTGGTAACCCATCGCCTGTGTGATATCGATCTTTTTCTGCAATTTAAGTGTGTTGATTTCAGCCGGTTGTGTCAAGCCCGGATAGATATCAACTTGACCGGTCATAATTGCAAACATTCTAGTTTCGTCAGTAGTATAGATAGGAAATAGAAGTTCGTCTGCTTTAGGTCCGTTTTCAGAATAAGCAACTGCTAACGCTGAGCTAGCTATTAAACAGACTAAAGCCAACACCACCATGTAATAAGATAATCTGTTTTTTCCTTTCATTACTAATCCCCCTTATAAAGATGTTAAATTTTTGGATGGAGCATCATAGTGTTTGTTTCTACTCCATTCCAAGATCGAAGCCCATTTTTACTTCGAAAATTACCCTGTTCTGTAAAACATTGCTAGTAAACCTAGTATGGTTATTAATCCAGGGTTTAAGAATATATATTCTCTATACATAAAGCAATTCCTTCTTAATACATTTCGATATCCGTTGTAAAAACCCTGTTTTGTATCAGTAGTTCGCATTTAGTTTTTCGTCTTAAGAAGTGCTATTTCGACGCTTCGACTTAAGGCTTTGCCTTCTATTGTTCCATTATGCACTAGTTTTTCGCAAAAGGCAAATCTATAAACGTATTATTGAACTGGTTTTACGATGTATACAGTATGCATCTTTGGCGTCCGACAAAATGCACTTGGTTATTAAAACCACTCTCAAACCTTTCAATTTAGCTAATTAGCAGTGTTTATTAGAGTTACAGCAAGTACAATTTGTGTTTACATAATAGTATTTATCTTTCCTAACCCCTTTAGAACATAGAACTTAATTGTAAAGTTATATTAAACGTATTTGTATAACTCTTTACAAGTCTGGAATAACTTTTTCTGCATTTTATTGACATTTAGATTACTAAAATAAACTGTTCTTTTAAGTTTATCCTTAGGTTTATAGCGAACTACAGTATTTTAAAATTTCTTTTATTTATATGCGTTTAGTTTTTTTAATCTTTTTCTGCTTTAATAGCCAAATAATCTGGTAGGAGGCTACCCCTTATTTGAGTAGCCGACCTCCCACAGCACCATACGTACCGTTCGGTATACGGCGCTTCCAAAGTTTACACATTGCTTGCAGAATAA
>DAIMKF010000040.1:0-14224 GCA_036721855.1 Bacillota bacterium
CCTAATGGTACATTTTCGCAAACGGATTACCGCTGAAATGCTTTGTGATATTAACAATATGATATTTGTTAGGATTCGAAAGAAAGCTAGAAAAGAATATTTGAGTGTTGCCAAGTTGAGAAAATGGACAGCCAAAAAAGTCCGTAAAGCAGTTGGTAAACAACTAACCTATGTCAAGCGAAACCTTAAATCAGTTGATTCTCTGCTTGCAAAAGTAGACTATAACCTTCTCTCAAACAAACAAAAACATAATCTTGAAGTAATTCGGAAGCTCTAAAGTCAACAACAGTACATGTACCAAAACAAAGAACATCGAGTAGATGATCGCATTGTAAGCATAAGTCAACCACATGTCAGACCAATTGTCCGGGGCAAGCAAAAGCTGAAGTTGAGTTTAGTGCTAAGGTTGCCGTAAGGCTTGTAGATGGTTATGCCTTTGTAGATTATCTCAACTGGAACAACTATAACGAAAGTTCCACTTTAAAAGATGCTATAGAAAATTATCACAAACGTTTTTTTAAGCTTGACTTACCAAATTTTGCTTACATAAACTGTTAAAAACGAAGAAAATAAATTTGTTCAGCGACCCCTAATTAAACAACCTTGTCATTGGCTATAATATTCTGGGAGGGATCCTATTGAAAGTTCCGCAGGAGATGAATGGTGACTTAAATGGTGTTGAATTGAGAGTTCTCAACAATGAGTCAGTTTCGTCAACAAAAAATAAGGCTATGATAATTGGTCGCACTGCTCTTAAATACCTCAAACCACGAGCATATAAAAATGTAATCAAACAGCCTTAGTTTGTGGGACACATAGGAAAACGCCTAAGAATCGGGACCTTGATCCCGATTCTTTTAGTTTGCTACTACTTGATTTAGGATAAACTATCGTCTCCTAAGCTTTTTTAGACATAACTACAAAATGCAGCCCTTAAATTGTAGAGTTGGGCCATTACCTTTTTTGATTAAAATATCTCTTTTTGAAAAGTTCACATTTTTAATAGCTAGAATAACTGGTATTGGGCAAAAACCTTACTAAATTAGGATTAAACGCCTTAAAAAACATCCCTACCACCTTAATTCTTTTTACTAACTTAATGTATATAATGAGTTTGGGAGGTGTAATTATGGTTCTTTTTGATCTTATAGAGCCGATTCAAATAACCGGAAAGCTTTTAGGTAATTTAACGTTATTAAAAGGATTCGCTTCACCTAGACAGCTTCTTACTGTTAGACTCAAACCACAATACTCTTTACAACTTAATAGTCTTGGTTGGTACCTCAATTCTTCTTCTGAAGATGATTCTATTGGTATAGGTCTTACCTTCTCTACTAATAATATTTTTTTAGGTTGTTATTGGCCTGGTTTAAAAGGAGAGCAAGCATCTTCTTGGCCATATCTTATCAACAATACTACAAATCCAACTGAAGTTTTTGTTGAAGTCTTATTGTATAGCCTCAACACCGATGCAATACTCTTTCCTTTAGAAACTATGTGGTGGTTTGAGTTAACTAAAAGTCTCTTTGATCAAACAAGACCAAATAAAATGATTCCCTCTCCTAATGATAAGTGTATCTATGTTACGGCTAAAAAAAACCCTTTTTCTAAATATGGTACGATGGTATGCCTTGAAGCACTGCAAATCGGTAAAACAAGATACAGGTATTGGTAATAAATTGTTTCTATTAACCTAGTTTAATACTTTGTTCCTTCTAAATTGGTTACAATTATAACTCATACATAAAATTTCAAGTATAAGTTAGCCACCCACTGAACAGTAGTAAGTGAGCCATCGATGGTAGAGCTGAGGAGCCTTCCGACTGGCTAGGTGCAGATACTTCCTAGACCATAAGCCATATTGGCAAAGCTTGAATAATTTAAACTAAAAAGGTGCCTTTATGAAGGAAAAGGCACCTTTTTTTCCACACTGTAAGTTGTGTCTTCAGGCAGATTTATCTTCATCGACAAAAAGAATTTTTTGGGAGTTTTTTCTATTAAATTTCCTTTACCACTACATTTGTAACTGCAAAAGATTCAGTTGCATAGGTCAAAAAACCGATTTTACCTTTTTTAAAGGTGTTATCTTTGGCACTAAGAACCTTTTCGCCATTGATCCATACCTCCAAATTCGGACCATTGGCAACAAACTTAATTTGGTAAATTTCGTTAGGTATATAAGGTTCATTGATCTCATCGAGAACAAATCTCTCGCCTGCCTCAAATACTTCTAGGCGAATAAATGGGCCCTTGTTATATGAATCAGCAACCGCAATAACCCTATAATAGTTATCCTGATCCTGATAACGAACTATGGCACCAATACCATCATCATCATTAGCAGTTACTTCACAGTATAATTCGTAGTTTTCCCAATCATCTGAGCCTGCAACAATGTGTGTCCCAGTCCAAAAATCATATTCTCTATCAACACGGTAAATATTTGATAACTGCATTAAACTATTGTTTCTAATAGCCCAAATAGACGGTGTTGAAGGTGTTACATCATCGACTATGGTCCAAGCATCGCCAATCTCTTCTCTGTCAAATAAATCTTGAAAGATAATCTCCTCAGCCTCAACTAATAAACCCCATACTAGAACCAGTGGTAACACAACTAAAATAAGTTTCCAAAACCTTTTCATGCTACTTCCTCCCCTCATACTTTACACCTTTTCTATTATGTCCAACACCAACCAACTTCACCTAAACTTTACCTCTGCCTGAATACAATTGAGTTTTTAGCAGAAAAACATTACTCTTGTTTTTCTTGCTCCTTGAGTTTGTTTTCGCACCACTTTTAAGATGAAAACGATTGCATAGTGATGCGACATTAATCACACTTAAAATATTCCTGTTTGCTGTTCATTTTCCTGCCTTTTTAAAAAGAAATGTTTTAAGTTAAAAGGCGGTTGAGTTAAAAACAAAACGATAAAAAACTTAATTAACAATAGATTCCTTCTTATATAACTAGAAATTGGCCATATTCTTTCATTGTTAATTTACGTATGGTTTACGTAACTTTTACGTAGCTAGTCGAACCACCTGATAGAACCGCCTTGTTCTTCTTTACTACTTAGTTTATAATTATCAGTGTTAATATTAGTACTACAAAAACAAATAATCTTGACTGGGTCTTTGTCCCTAAATGTTAGTATATTATTATTAACATTTATTTTATTGTTTTTTACCTCCTTTTCTATTGCAAGTCTTATAAGATTATGTTATACTTTTTATTAATAGTTCTTTGTACCTAGTGTTTATTATGGTTTGGTAAGATTTTCAAAATCAATAAATGGTTGGTGAAGCGGTTGACTATAGTGATTTTAATATTAATAACTGTTTTCGGCTACTGTCAACCTATTTTAGCCGGTGATCTAGGTACTCTAGTTCCAGGTCCAAATAATGCCAAAACCATCACAATTGATCTCATATCTAAACATATTCCACCTGAAACCCATTATGTGCAAATAATGTTTGCTAACTTTGAAAACGGTAATCATATTTTTCTCACAACCGAAGATAACCAATTATTATCGTCTGAATCAATAGAAGTACCTGTCGAAAAAAAGGAAACCAGTTACGACCTTCTCTTGCAAAGCGATTTTTCTGCTTCACCTGATATATACTTTTTTGTGCTCTATACATATACAGTTAAAAATGGTAAATTTATTTCTGAAAGTCAACAATACCATATTTATTATTTTATCATTTCAAAGTGGATTATTCTCGAAGAAACAACTCCCTGGTATCCTCCCCCTACCGGTGAATCCTGGGAGCAAGCTGCAATTGCACAACACACTATTAAAGTTGCTGCTAATGACAACTGGGAACTATCATTAAAAAGTCTCCAAAATTATCCTGGCTTACATGCTGTTTCTATTGAAAAAGAACCTGAATTTCCCAGACCTCCGCTTGATCTAGTTGTGGATTGCAACCTCACTAAAATTCTGGAAGGCTCTAAAACTAGCACTACGGAAACAGGAGATAGAGTCTTTACCATTATACTATATTTTGATGATTGGACAAACCTTCCAGCAGGTCAAATTGATATTAGTTTATATCTTGAAGCACAAATTGCTTCAATGTTCTAGTTGTAAATAATTTAAAAATATTGAGGAGGACACAGAATGAAAAGAAGTTCGCGATTGATCTTGCTTGTTTTTTCTGTTTTATTGCTGGGTACATTTGTTTTAGCCGAGACCGACTGGGAAGCTTTTTTTGAAAATTATGAAAATGGTTCTGAGGATAAAGGTGCTATAGAACTTAGTTGGGTTACAGAAGCTAACAACACCACCATTCCAATTATCTATGGAAATAATCCAAAGGCATACAATCCCGACACTCCAACTGCTGCTGAGAAAGCCTCTATTACCTTAAATGCAGTAGCTTATATTCCCACCTATGTCAAACTTGAACTTACCGGTAACGCTGGTAAAAGCACCGTCCGTACTTTTGGTCCTATTACTATAGGCGAAAGCACATTTAGTAATGATCTCATCTTTGACAATGAAATTGGTGGTTTTGTTGATAGTTCTTGGAACTCAGTAGGTCATGGTAAGAATATTGAAATCGGTCCTGAAGATGAAAATTATATTCAAGCTAGCGATTACCTTCAAGCAGTAGTGTTTTCCAACGATAATTATAAATATGAAGTTGTTTCCTCACCCTTAATTTCGGTAGAAGGACAAGCTGCCGAGAAAGATAAAACCTTAAATTTAGAAATGGGTTATAATATCAAAACCGGTAGTTCATGGGGTGAGTGGGGTTCTGTAGTATTTGACTCTAATAAAAATTTTGAAATTAAAACTTGCACTCCTTTAGAAACACTTATAGTTATGCATCGTTTTCGTGTTCCTTATAACGATGAAGTTGTTGCTGGTAAATATGAAGGAACGATCTATTTTAAGGTGTACACACTATAAAGTCAGTGTGGAGGCTTTGTCATGAAAAGATGGCTCTTAGTGCTTACGTGTCTATTTAGTATTACAGCTTCAGCTTCTTTGCTAGCAGAACCGACTAAATTCGAATATATACTAGACCCTTTAGCTAAAACCACTGGGGCCATAAAAGTAACTAACATAACAGACACACCACTTTTAGTTGCTGCTAAAGCCTATGACTGGATTTTAAAAGAAGATGGAAGTTTAGAAAACCTATACCTGGGTAGCCATGAGACTACTCTAGCTGGAAATTTAAAATTTAACCCTAAACAGTTTGATTTGGCTCCCGGTCAAACTCAAATTGTACGTTTTACAGTAACTATGCCTGCTCAAGCTCCTAAAGAACGACGTACGATGGTTTTTTTCGAAACCGAAGAGGTTGCTTTGGCACGTGGTATAAAAACTATTATGCAAACACAAATAGGTACTGTAATTTATGTTTCCGCCTCAAAAGCTAATGCTTCTTTTCAATTGCTTGAAATAGAAAAAACGATCGCAGATGATCAATTAAATTTCTGTCTTTTCTGTTTAAATCCAGGTGAAATTCATTTTCGTATGTTTTTAACTTATGCTGTTTTGGATCTCTCCGGGCATGAACTCTATGCAAATACCATTGAAGATTATGTTCTTTTACCCGGACAAAAGGTGGTATTAAAACTACCAATCGAGGAAAAACTCGATCCTGGTATTTATAGATTAGTAGGCAAATTTAGTTTCGGCAGTACCCAGAAAATCCTACCTTTTGTTTATTCTTTTACAGTAGATAGTGAGTCCAAAGGAGGTCTATAATGAATAAAAGGCTTCTTCTAAAAGTTTTAGTTATCTTTTTCACTGCTCTTTTTACTACTTCAATTCTGGCTATCGAATTAGAGAGCAGTGTAGTTAGCCTTTTTATCTCACATACAGGAGATCTCCTTGTTACCAATCCTTTTTTTGAAATTGTAGATCAGGGGGAGCACATCTTGCTCCCCCTAACTGCTTTTGCTAACTATCTTGAAATTGATCTTCAATATAATAACGCCGAACAGCTAATTACAATCAACTACCAAGATTCTAGCGTAAAGATTTCCACTAAGGATAACTTGTATATTGATCATCCTGAATGGTGTTTGATGCCACCAATTACCCTAGACGGAATTATCTATGTTACACCATTAATATTCGAATATTTAACAGATGCTAAAATCGAATGGAAACCTGCTTTTCAAGAAGTTTCGGTAATTTTAATTCACAAGCCTACATGGCTAGACGAGAAACCTGATGAGACCGATGAGAAGGAAAAAACCAGTAAAACTAATACATCAGAAGAGAAAATGTTACCCACTTCTAAAAATGGTATTAACCTTCTCCGCTATCAATTAAAATCTAATCTCATTTTGCCTCAAAAAAGTACTCAATTAGATGTAAATTGGCAAATTTATGGAAGGATAAATGACTTTAGCTTAGCAGCTTCTATTAACAACCATTTTACTAATCTAGGCGGCCTTGAGACACAATTGAAAATGCTACGAGCTAAATATGAAAATGCTGGTCATCTATTAATCTTTGGTGATGAAGAATCTTACTGGTTGGACTCTTTAGAAAGAAAATATATTAGAGGCGCTACATATACCTACTCACAAGGTCTTATATCTAATACTAATGCTTATAAAAATTTCACTGGTGAAGTTGTCCCTGGTTCGACTGTATCGATTTATGTCAATGGCAAGCTTATTCAAACTATGGAATCTGCAGCCACTAAAGAAGGTTATTTCTCTTTTACTGCTGTCCCTTTACTAAAATCACAACTCAACTTTATTAGAATTGTCATCAGAGAACCTTCAGGTTTTTTTAGAGAACAAAACTATAAGATAGCAGGAGAAGCCAGAGTCTTTCTCCCTGGTTCTCTTTCTTTGCAATCAGCACTTGGTCTCTATCGCAGACCTACTTATCCGGAATTTGAAGGAGTAATTTCTGCCTTTTCTTTTCGAAAAGGTGGTAATATCTATAGCATCTGGGTAGATGGTATCTACTTTAAAAAATTAAACTCTACCGACTTTGAAAATAGTTATCGCTTATCTTTTTACGCTCAACCATTAAATAACATTATTCTTGATGCTAACGCCTATTTAGCACCTAAAGATAAAGAACAACCTTTAAGCGGATCGTTGGGAGTAAAAGCCTATTTCCCTAAACTTATCACTTCGGCTAGCTTATACCGAATCTCCAATTTAGTTAACAATGTCTTCCCC
Organism: Bacillota bacterium; assembly: GCA_036721855.1. Classification (GTDB taxonomy): domain Bacteria; phylum Bacillota; class DTU065; order DTU065; family DTU065; genus JAHDNZ01. Next base: position 7,175 of record DAIMKF010000040.1, read on the forward strand.
CAAAACTCTGGTTATGGTACTGATTTTTCACTTATTTATGTACCTTATGAAAATTGGCAGTTTAAAGCAGCCAAAATCAAGCGGTATATTAAAACTACTGATCTAAACCATGATAGAATAACTTTTTCCTTAAGTAAAACTCTGGAAACTCCATCTCGCTCTCAAGTAACATTAACTTATTTTAACGATTTTCTCGATAATAATAGCCTTAATTCCCTACTTAACATCAATGGCTTACAGTGGAAATTCCGCGAACGAACAGCAACTACACATTTAGATCGCTCCTTAACTTATAGGCAAAATAACTTAACCGGAATTAATTTAAATAACCAATCTCAAGAGTTAGAAGTTAGTGCTTCAGGTTCAGAGCTAATAGGTAAAAATGGCCTTATTTCTCATTCTGTTGTTTATCAAAACCATATGGGAAATGGCCAACTAAAAAAACAATATCTAAATATCAACACCAGTATTAAAGGAACAATCGATAATATAACAGCTTTATTAAACCTATCTTCTCTTAACACTTCATCTCCAAATTCGAGTAAGCTGGAACAAATAGATTTTCGTCTTCGTTTTCTTTATGATCAAATCATTAATAAAAAATTGCGTCTTTCCGCAAATACTATTCGCACTTGGAAAAAGGAAAGTGTGAATGATACATTCCAAACTGAGATCTCGTTAAACTATACTGATCAGCAAAAAGTAGTAGCAACTAATTTTGAATACTTAATAAACCTCTCAGAGATAAATCGTCAAACTATCTCTGGTGGCCTTGAGTTTCGAAATACTCTGTCTAATGGTCTTTGTCTTATACCGAAGTTTAAAATCACTGCCAATTACCCTTCTAATTTTATCTCTTACTTTATCGGCGTTGATCTAAATCAATCTTTAGGTTTTACCTCTACAGGAGTTGACTTTTTTCCCTACTCAGATCAACCTCCTAAAGCTTATCTTTCCGGGCGAGCTTTTTTGGATTTAAATCATAATGACATTCTTGACCCTGGCGAACCTGTAGTTAGCGATATTCCGATTAGATTGGATAACAACATTGTTGATACTGATGAAAACGGAAAGTACTTTTTTGAAGATCTTGAACCTGGTGAGTATTTGCTTGGTTTTGACGAATATTCCTTACCTGCGGAGTACACCCAAAATTTCAAACCTAAGCTTGTTGTTGTCAAAGAATATGAATCCATTCAAATTGATCTGCCTCTATCTATGCTTGGAAGTATCAGCGGAACAGTTTTTCTAGATATCAACGAAAATAACATTTTTGATGATAAGGATATACCTATTTCTCTAGCTACAGTAATTTTAAATGGTAACCTTAAAACACTAACAGACAGCTCCGGGAACTTTATGTTTGATCATGTTAAATTAGGCACTGTTACTTTATCTATAGAACCTCAAAGTTTACCTCCCCAAACTGTGTTACTTGAACCTCTTACAATATTGCTTAATAACGATCAAACTGATTTAGAGGTTTTACTTCCAGTGCGGTTGATTGAAAAAAACCATTAATTAAAAAGGCACAGGTCAGCCTGTGCCTTTTTTGCAAGAAATTTAGAAATAATCAGCCTTGGAGATACTATTTCCGAGGTGATATTAATGGGGAAATATTGGTATCCACAAGAAGTCTGGTATGAAAATGAAGTTGAAAGATACCCCTTGGGAAAAAAGCTGTTAAATAAAATAGCCTTACTTAAAATACCACTTAAAAAAATTGTCTCCCACAACAAAGTCCGTTTAGAAATTGAGAACCCTATCAAGAGATTTATTGCAAGTAAGAAAATCCTTATTCTAGGTATTAAAAAAGATCTGAAACTATTACCCTGCCGTCCTTCAGCTGATTATAGAATCATCATTGGGACTAGTTGCCCGGCTTTTTGTGAATACTGCTATTTATCTGATTCATTAGGTGAGAGAGTTTTCCCAAGAGTATATATCAATTTAGATGAAATTCTTTACCCTGTTTTATCCCTTCTAAAAAAAGATCGTACAACAACAATAAGTTTCGAACTAAGTAGTTCCAGTGATCCATTGGCAACTGAACATTTGACTGGCCTTTTAGGTAAAACCATTGGCACATTAGGTAAAGAGCCTAATACACTATTAAGAGTAGTAACAAAATATGATCAAGTTGATTCTCTATTATTAATAGAACATAATCAAAAAACTTTTTTTCGCTTTAGCGTTAACACAGAATATGTTATCAACAATTTTGAACATGGTACAAGTTCCCTGAGAGAAAGAATCTCCGCTGCCAAAAAGCTTGCTCAATTTGGTTATCCTGTAGGAGTCATTATTGCACCTATAATACTTTATAAAAACTGGGAAATGGATTATCACGATCTTGTACAAATATTAGCACAAAAACTTCCCTTTCTTCAGGAATTTGAATTGATAACATTTCGTTTTTCAAAAAGATCCAAGTTAAAAATACTTACTCGTTTTCCTAACTCCAAATTATCTTTTCCTCAAAGTGGTATTAGGCATAAAGCTTTTGGTAAATATGTATATAACGAAGACTCCATGAATGAAATTCAAGCTTTTTTTTCAACTACTATTTTTAAATACTTCCCTCACAGTAAAATCACCTATCTTGTCTAATTATTGTAAGCGTGAACGATATCTAGCAAAAAATTAAAGTTATAAAGAGTATTAAACGCCCCTTGATACGAGTATCAAGGGGCATTTAATTTAATACCAGTTATAATCGTAAGTGGGAATGAAAAGGGACCGAATCTCTCCAATAAGCTCTGAATCCGTTGCCGGAAAACTAGCAAGAAGGAGTTTCTCTGTTAATGGACAAGTTATAATGTGCATAAATGGCCATTAAAAATGTGCAAAAACGGACAAGATCTTCAGCATTTTAGTCATAAAAGAAGGTAAAAAAAGCCCACCCCTTTAAGGGTCTATTGTGACAAAAAATTAGACAAAGGAGTAGGCAAAATGGTTGAGGTAACTAAATTGGACTGAAAATTCATAAATATCAAGATGAGGGCCTAACCCAAATAGCAGTAGCAGAACGTTTAGGAATTCATAGAAATACTGTTAAGAAATATTGGAACTGCAAAAACGAAAGCGATATTAAAGACATACAGCCAAAAGGACGCACTTCCAAAATAGAACCCTTGGTAATTATATCATGTGTCGTTTAGAAAAATATCCAGAATTAACGGCTAAATCTTGTATGCTCACAAATAGGCGTCTTTTTAATTCTATTTATTTTAGAGCAAAAACAGCTGTAGCTGTGACACTTATTTGTTTCTTTCTGGTAGAGGTATCATAAATACCCATACTAGATACATCGGTGGAATATGGCTCTGTAATTTGAAATATTCCTGACCTAACTGAAATCAATCTGCCTAATTTAACATTAGTATCTTTTAACATCATTTGAGCTCTCTCTTTGGCATTGGCTGTAGCTTCTGATACTAAGGTCTTTTTTAGCTCATCTGTTCCTGAAAAGAAGAATTCTACTTTTGAACTAATAACATTAATATCTTGTTCTAGTAACTCTACAGGATTCATAGCTAACTTTTCTACAGTGTCAATTTTTTTTGTAATAACAAAAAGAACCTGATTGTGTCTTATCCTTGTTACTGTACCTAAATTGTAGTTATAGTCTTTATAAACTGTAGGGGTTTTTAAATTGATCTCCCCCTCTTCAATACCTAGAGATGTTAGTATGTTTTTTAATGTGTCAATACTATTTTCAAGCCTTTTATAACCAGTCTTAATAGGCTCCTCAGGACCTGTTTCCTCCTCAACTGTAATAACCCATTTAACCGTATCAGCTTCAAACTCTTTTAAACCTAAACCAACAACTTGAATCGTACTTTTTGGCTTTTGAGCCTCATAGAAAAACATTCCTAAAATAAATGCAGCAACAATTGCTGATAAGCCTAATATAATACCCAACCTGGTTTTCTCATCCATCTATTTACACCTCCCATAAAGCTTTCGTTTTTAATCATTAATTCCCTTTATATCTAATCTGGTAATTGTAGTTTCTTTTGTAGTTTTTTTAATTTGGAATAAATATCCATATAACAATTAAGGTGAATACAAGTGATATTCGAGTCAATATTAAATAGGTTTCACTAGGTTCGACATCTCTAAACTTCCATCCCTCTGAAAGATACCATAGTATTTCAGGCCGTATGATACCTATAACTAAAAAAATAGTCACTATTAATTTAAAAAACATGCTCCACACTCCTAGTATAAAAGGTATATTGTGCTTATCTTATAAACGTTGCCCTATTTTTAACTTATAATTATTATAATTCCTTAGATCACAAGCAAATCCTTTGATCTTAAAGGCTTATTTGGGTTTTTATCTAAATATACAGTGGTAAGACTAGCGTTAGCAAAATTTCATCTAAGTTAAAATATAACTTAATTGCTGATATTATATCTACAGGGGGTAAACTAAATGCGTAAAAGATGGATTTTTTTGCTTTCTCTTTTGTTATGTTTAAGTCTTTTTACTTATGCCAAGAACGTCATTCTTTTTATTGGCGATGGTATGGGACCTAGTCAAATTAGTGTTGCTAATTATGTATTTCAAAAACTTTTTGGTGAACAACTTTGTTTTTACAGTTTCCCTAATTTCAGTCTGGTTGATACTAAAAATGCTGTCGGTAGCATTACAGATTCAGCTGCTGCAGCTACTGCACTAGCTACCGGAGTTAGAACAACCAACGGAGCTGTTGGGCTTAACTCAAATGGAAAACCTGTAGCCAATATATCTGAAAAAGCTAAGGCTATCGGCAAAGCTGTTGGTATTGTAACAGACAACTACATTACTGATGCCACTCCAGCTGGATTTGTTGCCCATACTGCTTCTAGGGATAATTCAGAAGATATCGCTAAAGCTTTTTTAGACTTAAAACCAGAGGTTTTTATGGGGATGGGAATAACACCTTTTCAAAAGTCTTATCAAAACGGAAACAACCGTGATTTAATTCAGGAATTAATAGATTCCAACTATTCTATCCTATTTACTCGAAATGATCTGATAAAAACTAAATCTAACAAAATAGCGGGCTTTTTCACCGACCTCGACTACGCATTTTTGCGTGATGATATAATAGGTAATCCACCGACTCTTCGCGATATGACTAAAAAATCATTAGAAGCCTTAAATAACAATAGTAAAGGATTTTTCCTCATGATCGAAGCCGGCTGGATCGATGGTAGTTGTCATTATAATGATATTGTTGGAACGATTTATGATATATTTGCCCTCAATGAGGCTGTTAAAGAAGCTTTGGAATTTCTTAAAGTTTCTCCTGATACACTCATTATAGTAACTGCTGATCATGAAACTGGTGGTATGTCTGCTGATCCTGCTACTTTACCGGATTTAGTGAAAAAACTACCTGAGATTAAAAGAAACACCTGGCGAATAGATAGCTTGATAGGTAACTCAACTTGTGTAGAATGGGTAAAAACTGTCTTTGACCAATCTGGTATTAAAAAAGTACCGGCAAATGATCTTAAAAACATTGCTTCTCTGTCTCCCGGTTCAACTCGGCGATTAAGAATAGGTAGTGCTACAACAGCATATGTCGGTGGTGCTAAGTACACAACTTCCGGCCATTCAGCTCAAATGGTCTCTCTTTTTTCTATAGGTCTAAATGCCGATAAGATTCCAAACCAACTTAGAAATGATGAACTTGGGCATTTACTAGCTCAAATTGTCACCGAATACTAGACGCAAAATCATAGTATTTCGATGGAGCAAAAGCTAAAAAAAGATGGGATTTAATCCAATGTCATTAAGTTAGTGTAACGAGATATTTATAAAGAGTTGTCAACGTAATATAAATACGTCTTTGACGACTCTTTTTTTCTTTAGAAGCTTGGAAGTTACTATTTTGGGGCATGACAAATAGACAGATAAATTATCTGTTAAAAAATCTTTTGTTTTATCTCCGATTCTAAGCTATTCTATGTTGAAGCTTACAAAAGTTCCGGATCTTATTTTTCTGGGGTGTGTGCGACCCTGTCTTATCGGTAAAACATACTTTTATATAAGAGCTTCAATATCGGGTGGATGTGCATTAACAGAGGTTTTGAAGAAGTGTCTACAAATCGACATGGCCTTAGAGAAATTAACCTGGTAGTTGTATTTCCTTGATTTTTGTTGAATCACTACGTGCAGAGTGATGATTTCACAGAAATTGTACAAGACCTCTTGCATAATGCACTCCACTTTTTTTGAATGCAAATTAACAAGACCAATTGTATGCTTAAGTTCCCGAAAGGAAGTTTCAATGCCCCAACGCATGCGATAGAGCTCTTTTATCTGTTCTATCCCAAACTCCTCAGGTTCCAAGTTTGTAATCAAGGTTTGATAGTTGCTTTTAGCATCTTTTACTCGAATGATATATTTCCACCCTTTTTCCTCGATATGTGCAAGAACGTTATAACTTTCATAGCCTCGATCAGCAATAACAATTACATTTTTATTCTAGAGCGCTGAGCCGTCTACCATATCGGTTAGTGCCTTAAATTCGTTCTGATTTCTGCCTGGTTGAATGCAAGCATCGAGGTATATTTTGTTACATAAGTCATACATTGCGTTGACATGAAATAAATTAAACCCTTTGCTGTTGGGGGTAGATTGAAAATATGTTTGCTGATCACTCGGATCGTGAGAAATGAGCAAATCGGAACCGTCAACTGCAACGAGCCGGTATCCTTGATAAAGTGTGAACTCATTCAAAAGAAACTGAAAAGCTCTCGTATGCAGTTTGTCTCTTTGCTGAATAAATGCAGAAGAAGTAGCTACTTTTGGATCATAACTGAAATGCTCCATTAGCTCGTAATCGAGGCTACCACCCCCCATGGAAAGCATAAAGTTAATCGTCTCTTCGAACGAGAGTTTCCGACGACATGTAAAATCCTTGCCTGGGTTTTTAACGAATTCATCCTTTTGGGATGCCATATCAGCGATAATAGATTTCAACTTTTCCTTAACAAATAGTGAATAATTTACCATGACACAACCTCCTTATAATGCCTTCATTTAAGGGG
>DAIMKF010000041.1:0-14022 GCA_036721855.1 Bacillota bacterium
TTTGGAAATACGGACCTCTCTTACTTCTAAAGTCCAACCTGTGGGAGCACCTTTTTTGGTAGGATCGTCAGTCAAAGAAGACTGGGTCTTGGCTACACAAAGAGGCAATTTATCAAAACCAAGCTTAGTATAACGCGCGATCTGTTCTTCCGCTTTTTTACTATAGGAGACTTGTCCTGCTCCGTAAATTCGGGTAGCAATAATCTCCAGCTTCTCTTTGATACTTAAGTTCCAATCATAGAGTGGTTTAAAACTAGCAGGCTTTTTAACTGCTTCTGCTACCAGTTTGGCTAGATCTTTTCCGCCATCTCCGCCTTTTTCCACTACTTCGGAAAGAGCAACTGCGACATTTCTTGTTTGGCAGTGGCTTTGGATTAGTTCAAGCTCAGCTTTGGTATCACTTGGGAATCTATTGATAGCTACTATCACAGGAATTCCATAGCCTTGCATATTGGTAACATGCTTGTCTAAGTTAGCCAGGCCTAATTTAAGGGCTGATAGATTTTCCTGATTTACCTTGTCTTTTGCAACTCCACCGTGCATCTTAAGCGCTCTTGCTGTAGCTACCACCACTACGGCATTAGGTTTTAGACCACTATAGCCGGCAACAATATCCATAAACTTTTCTGCCCCGAGATCCGAACCAAAACCGCCTTCAGTCACTACATAGTCGGAAAGGCTTAGAGCCATTTTGGTTGCTATAATGCTGTTATTGCCATGGGCGATATTGGCAAATGGTCCGCCGTGAATAAAAGCGGGCTGTCCTTCTAAGGTTTGGACAAGATTCGGTTTAATGGCATCTTTTAATAGAATAGCCATAGCTCCTATGCCACCTATATCCCCGGCCTTTACCGGCTCACCTTGATAGGTGTAACCTATAATCATCTGACTTAACCTTAGCTTTAGATCATCAAGATCTTTAGAAAGACATAGGATAGCCATAATCTCAGAAGCTACGGTAATATCAAAACTAGTCTGCCTGGGCCTCCCATCTACTTTGCCTCCAAGACCCAAAACAATACTTCTTAGCTGTCTGTAGTTGATATCCATAACCAAAGGCCAGGTCACTTCACTAGGATCAAGGCCGAGTTTATTGCCAAAGTAAAGATGGTTATCGATAAGAGCCGAAAGAAGGTTGTGAGCGGCGGTAATGGCATGGATATCACCGGTAAAATGCAGATTAATGTCTTCCATGGGAACAACCTGGGCATAACCCCCTCCTGCCGCACCACCTTTAATACCAAAGGTAGGTCCAAGAGCCGGTTCTCTTAAACAGACCATGCTCTCTTTGCCAAGCTTACCTAAGGCCTGAGTTAACCCAATTGCCGTACAGGTTTTGCCTTCACCTGCCGGTGTGGGGGTTATGGCCGTAACTAAAATCAGTTTGCCTTGTTTTGTTCCTTTGGTATCTAGTGGGAGTTTGGCTTTGTGGGGGCCATATTTCTCCATTTTGGTTGCAGAAATATTAAGTTTCTCTGCTATGGTTTCGATGGATAAAAGTTTAGCCGCTTGAGCTATTTCTATATCTGATTTCACGCCAAGCACCATCCTCTCTTCGTTATCTATTCCAAAAACTAGGGATTTTAAGCTACTGACAGATTTCTTCTTGGTTTAAGTTAATCCTGTCTTATATTTCCGTATCGAATTTCGTTAAATAGATAGCCTCTTCCTGTAATATTTTAGTAGCTACTAATCAATATTCCCAAAATAAGCTAAATAATCGTCGTAGAGGTCTTTGGCTTTTGCACTAGAACGAGGGCTCATATAATGCAGCCAATCAAAGATAACCAGCCTATCACAATATGGTGCTTGAGTCTCTAACTGTTGTTTTACCTTGGTAAAAGGAGCAGGGTAGCCTGGTCCGTTAGGTGTGTCGGTATGAAAGACTTCCACATCAGACCAAAAATCAATTCCCTTTTCTTGGCAAAGGAAATAAACCAATTGGTAGTGAGGGAGGATTTTTTCTAGACGTGAATAATCAGAGCCGATTCCATCTTGAAGCATTAAAATATCAAAGTCGACCTCACTTAAAAACTCTTCCCAGAAACTTTGGTGTTTTTTCAACGGCATTTCCACCCGAAAAAAGGGAGCTATAGCCAGAGGTCTGTTAAATTGTCTTAACTCCTCACATAGCTTTTTAAAAAAGACTGTATTTTCCCTCTCTCGCCAATCAGGTCTGAATTCATGGGGAAGGTAATAACCTGTAAGATTATCAAACTGGCCGTAATACTTTTCCAATGCTTTTACGGTCAGTAGGTTATCAGCAATCTCCTTTTCGGCCTCAAAATCATTACCCCACCAGGTATCACTGAATTTTAAACCCAGCCAGACATCGAAATGGTGTTTTTTAGCACTGGCTAGAACAGTGGTTAGTATATCGTTAACTAAAAATAATTGGCCGGTTTTTTGAGCGAGAGTAATTGTATCCAGATCCGGGATATTGGCGGTAACCATAAAATAGACCTCGATATAGTCGGCCTCTGCCGCTAGATCTATTTGGATTTTTATCGGGCCTCTAGCTTCCTTTGTCCAGCCTACGGCACTAAAAATACTGTCAACCTCACCGTCTTTTAGTTTGGTGCCATCATCAGTTAAAAGTGGTGCAGGTTCAGGAGAGATAATTTGATAGGTAAAAGGAGTAGTGGTAGTTATTTCAGTAATTGTAACCGGTAAAGTAGTTATCATAAGTTCATGAGAGCCTCTAGAGAAGGGGCCTAGAAATTTTACCTTAATCAAGTTGGAACTGGCATAGAGCTTGGAGTTGTCACCGGCTGTAGCCTGAATGATAATCGTCTTAATACCTGCTTTTTCCATAAGTGAGATCTGCTCTTCCCAAAAACTTTCGTCTTGATCCAAAAACCCGGCATGAATTTGCCAGAATGCCCCTGTAATTAAAGGCTTCGTACCCAAGGCTTGACCTACAAGGCCGATTAGGAAAATGAGGATTATTATAGCTATTCTTTTCATCTGCTTTCCTTCCTTTGGCTTTATGATCTTAAATAGGCTTAAAACCGCCACTTAAACATAGTTTCTCACTTACAAGCAAAAGATCCCTTGGATTTTTCCAAGGGATCTTTTAATCACTTTTTAGATAAGGAAGGCAAACTCGTCAAAGATGATATACTCACCCTTGTTGCCGATATCGATAAAGGAGAATTTGTAAGAGATAACCTTGAGACCATCAAATTTGCCGTTTACATCCTGTGTCCCCCAGATAGGCACATAATCTTTTAGCGGTAGATAGACTCTGCCTACAAAGTTTCTCGGAATCGCAATATGCTGATCGTAAGACTTGGCTGAGGTTATTACACCATCTTTGTCTTTAAGATAGAAGGTTGACCCGGCTTTAATCGCCATACAAGAGACTCCTGCTTCTTCTTCTTTTTCATCATAATCTTGTTCATAGATAATGGGATAGAAATCCAAGGCTCTTTTGTAGTTGGTTGTATCCACATAAAAGCTAAAGTATTTGGGATCTGGGAATTCATCAAAGGCATAAAGATTCATATCGTGGCGTTGTGAAAGAGTAAAGGAAACATAGTTTTTAGCTTGCCCTGTCTCCCAGATGGACTCATGTCTAAAAGCTAAGCCGTCAACCTTACCCCGGTCTTTAAAAGCACCTTCTTTGGTCGCCAAATAACGCAAGCTGATACCGGCTTGAGCTGCATCGGAAAAGAATATATCCATATCGTCTTTGGTCCCTAAAGAATCGTCTCCTTCTGGCCAGAAGTCAAAATCATAAGCAATACAAAGCTCCAGGTCTTTGAAGGGATCTCCTTCCACGACAGCTGCTGTTGTTAAAAATGAACCGGCAAGAACCAACATTAAAATAAGCCCTGTAATCATAAAACATTTTTTCATTTGAATTTAAACCCCCTTAAAATAAAAATTAATATTAATTCTAACCATCTTAATTCGACTCAGAATAAAGTGGTTCGCTTTTTAAACCAAAAGAATCCATAGCCACGATCTTGATCAGATATTCTTTGGAAAGATCAAACTCCTTTTCAGTAAGCTTAAAAGCATCGGTACTAAAGGCCTTAAATACCTTTGTCACCATTTTGCTTGGGTCTGGTGTCATATAAAAGTCGGAATAAGTGATGGCATAAGTTGCTCCTACCGGAAGAAGAGTTGCTTTATCCAGGAGATGAATTTCATAGGCGTAGACCAAATCATCGTCTTTGGCGGCGCTAAACTCAATATCTAGTTTTTTCTTGGCTACACGCCTGATGTTAACATAAGCATCGTCTTCAAAATAAGGTGCTTGGTTGGTGCTTTTTCGGGCCTCGGTAGTATAGTACTTTAGATGGGATTTATCAGCTTTAGGTGCCGGCACCAGCCAAGGAGATTTAATTTCAGCCGCACGGAAGAAATCCATTCTTGTAATCCGTACATTGTGGTTTCTATCAACTTCCAGGTAAAGCCCCTGGGAAAAGAAATTGCAATTCCTTGGTGTTGAGCCACCATCTAAATCAATGGGAGGAATACCCTCGATGACACTGTCTAAAGATACATATTTAACAGCAGCAGTGTTAAGAGAAGTAAAGTCTCGCTGGAAGATTGTTCTTTCATCGTTAAGAGGCGAATGGAGATGTCCTCCAAAACTTATCACCTGATGGTAGTCTTTTAACACCTCGCCAAGGTTACTTGAAGCCCAGTAACTTCCCTCTAAACTGCCATATACCGTATCATAGACCAAAGGATGAGTAGCCACAAAGATTGGTTTATGGGGATCGTCTTTAACGGCTTCATCAAGTGCGTTTTTAAGCCAAGCTAGATCTTCTGGGGCATGTTCACAGCCACCGTTATATTTTTTGGTATTTACCGCTATAAAATGGTAGCCATTCACGATTATATGATGATTGCCGTTTTTGATCTCATCTTCTAGAGCGCCTTCATAGGCATAGGCACCAAGGCCCTTTTTGAAAGCCAGACCATTATAGGGTAGCTTGTCGAAATCGGTATCATGATTGCCTAAAGCAAAGATTAGTTTAGTACCTTTTTTATCAAACTCTACTTTATCTAGGGATTTTTTAAATGCTGTGATTTCTGTGGCTGAGCCACTATCTGTCAGGTCTCCGGCTATTAGAAGGACATCTAGTTTGTTCTCTCCTACTTTTTCAAAAAGTAGCTTTAAGGCTTCTTCCAATTTAGCTGCTCCACCTGTAAGATGGGTGTCTGATATTGCTCCAAACCTAAGTACTATGTTTTGTTCGTCAAATTGCCCTTTATCTGTTGCCATAATTGTTAGTGGCAAAATTAATAGTACTATTAAAAGTCTAAGATAAAAACGCCTCATCTTTCTCATCAAAACCCATTCACTCCTTTTCTTCCACTTTTAATTGGTAGAATCTGTTTTCCCTTTCAAAGTCAAAACTTTTTTGCAATTTGCTTAGATTAATCGTTTATACAAACTTTACCGCGAAAACTTCTACCGCCTGCATGCCTTACTATGTGGAAAAGCTTTGACTTTGAAATGTACTTATCTACTTATTACAAAAGTTCTCTTACCTCAGCCTATTTCCTTTATTTATTAGTTCATTTTCTGTCTTGAGCTTCATTTAAATAAAAGTTGCTTATTTTGTCAGTAACAATTGTTCTTTGGCCCCTATTTTCTCAGCTAAAAGATGAGAAAAAAAGGACACTGATTTTTCAGTGTCCTAAGCTTTGCTAGATCCACCAGGCAGCTGCCGGAGGTTCTTTTAAGACAATGTTTTGAAGAAAACCGGCTGCTTTTTTCAGACCTTCCTCCACAGAGGCAAGAGGATCTTCATGTTCGATACTAAGAACATAATCATAACCTACAAGTCTTAGGGCTGTAATCATATTGCGCCAGGCTTTTTCGTCTAGACCGTAACCTACCGAGCGGAAGGTCCAGGAGCGTTCTGAAAGTTTAGCATAGGAGGCGGTGTCCAGGACACCTTTTTTAGCGATGTTTGTCTGATCCAGATAGGTATCTTTGGCATGGAAATGATAGATAGTCTGGCCCAGATAACGAATAGCTTCCGCCGGATCAATACCTTGCCAGATAAGATGCGAAGGATCGAAGTTGGCACCTATATTATCTCCGGCAGCCTCTCTGAGTTTTAAAAGCGTGCCGGGATTATAAACTAAAAAACCCGGATGCATCTCAAGGGCTATTTTAATACCCTTCTCTTTAGCAAACTCTGCTTCTTTTTGCCAATAGGGAATGGCCACTTCCTCCCACTGCCATTTGAGAACTTCACCATATTCGTTGGGCCAGGCGCAAGTGACCCAGTTGGGGTTTTCTGCCTTGAAAGAATCCCCGGGGCACCCCGAAAAGTGACATACCACCGGAATTTCCAGCTCACTTGCCAGTTCCACTGTCTTTTGCCAAGTCTCATGATTTCTTTTGGCAACATCTTTGTCAGGGTGAAGGGGATTGCCCTGGCAACTTAGAGCACTGATGGTAAGGCCGCGATCAAGTGCCGCTTGCTTAAATTTATCTCTTTTTGTTTTATCCTTTAGTAATTCATCCGGGTTGCAGTGGGCACTACCCGGGTAGTTGCCTGTACCAACCTCAACAGCCTCAAGCCCAAACTCTTTTACTTTATCCAGTGCTTCTTCAAAGGGGAGATGTTGGAATAAAACTGTGAATAGACCAACCTTCATACTATTTAACCTCCTCAACCCGAACTTTACGTTTAGAAGCAGCAGATTCCATACAAGCTAAAATTGCTCTGAGAGCTTTTCTACCTTCGGTTCCGGGAATCGGATTTTGAATTTTACCGTTAATTGTATCAATAAAGGCATCGATAACTCCTGAAGAAAACTGCCCACCTTCTTCGTTAGTCTGGATCTTTGGTACTTCAAAAGCAAGACGCCCCTTACCGGGTTCGTTAAAGTAAGCTACCAATGGAGCATCTGGTTCTATCGCCATTTTTAGGGTCCCTTTTTCACAGAAAAATACAGTGCCGTTTTCTTCTTTGGGTTTATAGGTCCAGCTCGTCTCCACGGTACCCATTACACCGTTTTTCATATGCACAATTGCTACCGAGTTATCATCAACGGTACAGTTTTTCTTCTCCATAATCGCTGAAAAACAAGCCACCTCATCGATATCTGCCAAAAGATACTGAATGAGATCGACTTTGTGAACCCCTAGATCGGCCAGAGAGCCGGCAAAGGCTTTTTCTTTATCAAAAAACCATTTGGCCGACGGACTCCAGTGTTCGGGCCCTTGATGACCAAAGACTGTTCTAAAGGTATTAACCTTACCTAACATACCACTATCGATAACCTTTTTGGCCAGAACATGCAAAGGTGCCAGGCGTTGGTTTTGACCTACCATGAGCACAAGATTGTTTTTCTTAGCTGTGTCAATCATAGCATCGGTTTCTTTTAAGCTGGTGGCCATAGGCTTTTCTACCAGAACATGCAAGCCACGGTTAAGTGCATATATAGTAACCTCAGCATGGAGATAATTTGGCAGGCAAACACTTACGGCATCCAGTTTTTCCTTTTCAAGCATTTCTTTATAATCTGTATATACCTGCCCTACATCAAAACGTAAAGCAACTTTATCGGCTTTTACTTTGTCAATATCACAAACTGCGACAATCTCAACATCATGCCTTGAGGCATATTCCGGCAGATGCCGGTATTTGGCAATGGCACCGGTACCAATAACCCCAATTCTGATCTTCATTTATATCCCTCCTCAAAAATACAACGTTTAACCCTGTTTTCAAAACTTACTTTCTCCACCCTAATAAAATAACCTGCTAAAATGTGGGGAAAATAGGTTATGGGAGGTAATTTTGTTGCATCACGTGATTATATCTTATCGCAGTGTCATCTTATATGCTGTTGTTTTAATCGCTATGCGGCTTATGGGTAAGCGTCAGATGGTGCAGTTGCAGCCATATGAATTTGTCATTGCTATTATGATCGCGGAATTAGCTGTACTGCCAATTGAAAATATCCATGCGCCGTTAACTCACTCTATCTATCCTATTGTAATCTTAGCCGGATTAGAAATCTTAATCTCGACTCTGTCCTTAAAAAGTGAGAAAGTACGGACCCTAATAAGTGGTCGTCCAACAATTGTGATTGAAAATGGCCATATACGTGAAAATGTCTTGCGCAAACTAAGATATAACCTCGATGAACTAATGGGGCAACTTCGCAACTCCGGTTATAGTGATGTGACAGACATAGAGTTTGCTGTTTTAGAAACCTCGGGACAAATCAGTGTCTTCCCTTGCTCACAGTCTCGGCCCGTAGCACCAAAAGATCTCCATATCCCTACTCCCTATGAAGGTCTAAGTGTTCCTTTGGTCTTAGATGGAGCAATCAAATACGAAAACTTAGAACTTTGTGGTTTAAGCTATAGCTGGCTAGCTGAAAGCATTAAAGAACACGGATTAAATGATATTAACGATGTTTTCTATGCCAGCCTTAATACCCAGGGTAAGCTCCATATTCAGAGTAAAGATCCCAAAGAATAAAAAGACCTTAGCCCTAGGCTTAGTCTTTCAAGTTTTGCTATTAATATCTCCGCAAGAATAAAACTAGCTGTTAAGAGCTTGCGGTCTTCCTTTAGCTGGAAATCTACAATAAAAACTGCTTTTATTAACCTAAAAACCTCTTCCCTTTAACAGGTAGAGGTTTTAGGCTTTCTATTTCCTTATTTTTTTTCTATGCTTTAAGAGGAAGATAATAATCTAGGATAATCTCACCATCTTCATTTTTTTGGGTAAAGCGAGGGCAATTATATAGTTCCATACACCAGTCAAAGCATTTAGCTTGATAGCCATTTGCTTCCAGCTCTTTTTCACTTAACTCTAGAGCTTGGGCATAGACCTCGGCTTCTAACCCTTGAATCCAGCTAATAGCAACCTTACATTTGGCGATTTCTCGGTAGATAAATCCCTCCGGAAGTGGTGTATTTACCTTCATCAGCATCCCGCATAGATAAGTAAATTTACTGTCTCCATTTTGCCAATCACCCATCCAGCCTACATAAGAATTATCAAGATGATAGTCAGAGATATTTTCTAAAACGTCAAAAACACCCTCTTTAAAACATTGTCCCCAAAAGTCGGGAATAGGGTTTTGTTGCATTGTCATATCTACTTTTAAGGCTTTACCTACCACCCATAGTTGAGGCAACTGTTTTACCTGGAAGTTTATAACTTTAACCATGACAAACCTCTTTTCTTTATATATATAGTTTGGTCTCTCTTATTAGTATAGAAAACATATGTTCGCTTGGCAAGTGTCTTTTCATTAGTTTAAAAGGCGACCTCCTTGGGTCGCCTGCCTTTAGTTATCATTTTTTTCGATTTTTTTACTGCTATATTTTTGCCACAGAGTTATACCGGCAAAGATTAGAACAAAATAAAAGGTGATTTTTAGGGCTCCGCTTACTATCTGCCCGCTTCTGGTTATGGTTGAGCTGTCTTTAAAATAGGCTGTCAATAAAGCTAGGTTAAAGGTGGTTTCAGTAGATCCGTTTTGGAGAAAATCTTCTTGATCTCTATTGCGCCCTAAAAGGTAATGCATCTGATCCTGGGCCACTCTAACCCAGGTGTTGGTACGATAGTACTCGTTAACATCAATTAAATAAAGTCCTTCAGAGCCAATTGCCTCCGGAAAAGCTGTTTGTAGATAAAAACCTTTAAACTCAGTCTCAACCGGTTCAAAAGCAACTGCTCTGTAATAAGGATCTCTTTCATGAGCGATTAATAGTCCGACACTTCTACCCATATACAGATCATAGATCTCGTCTTCTTTGGCAAGAGATTTTTTCATCATCTCAGCTAAGCTAAAACCAGTTAGATCTTCCACAGTTACCGGTCCCCAGCCATTCTCTAGAACCGGTTTAAGCAAGTTTCGAAATTCTTTTTCATAAACCTCATTATCTGTAAGGAGATTCAGCTCTGCTTGTAATAAAAGCCAGAGATCGGCTCTGATTTCGTTTTGCCGGTTTTCTTTTAAGTAAGCATAAGCTTCCTCAGCCTTATTGGCACACTCCTTGGCCAGAGTTGGTTCTGCTTTGGGCAAAACACGACCGGCTATGGCCAAGACTGCTGTTGCACTTGCCAGGGAATTAACATCTTTAGTAACTAAATTACCTTCTTCATACCACTTTATAAGACCCTTGACACCGTAGATCATTTCGTCTAGGAAATCTGGGATCTTATTATTTTGTTCATTTGGGGGTACATCTAATTCATTATCGGCAAACCGATCGATAAAAGTTTCGTAATATGACAATCCTTTTGCCGCCATATAAGCTGTAAGCAGAATATTCTCCTCTCCGTAATCGTCAAACCAGCCATAAGTACTTCTTTTAGCGGTTATAGATCGCATAGCTTCCACAAAAACTGGATTAAAAGCTCTGCTATCTACCTTAAAAATAAGTGATTTATCGGTAGCTACCGTAAGATAATACTGTCCGCCTCTTACCTTTTCAGTAAAGTTCAGACGATAAACACTTTCACCTGTCTCAGGATCTGTTAGAGGTCCTTCCAGGGTAGCTTTATATTTTTCTCGGCCTGAATCTTTGTCTCTTAACTCAAAGCTCTCTGCACTTTTTATAGTTAAAGCTTCCTTTTTGGCAAACGGTAAATAACCATAAGTATCTACTATGATCTCTGCTTGAGCCAGAATGGCCATACTAACCAAGATAAAAAACGGTATTAATTTTTTCATAAGCTAACCCTCCCTATTACCCATCTTTAGTCCAACTGGTTTTCTAGTGCCAAGATCTTTTGTGAGTCAGGGAAATCTTTTTGATATTCTTTTAAGAGGCACTGTTCTAGATGAAGATTTCTAAGGCAGTGTTTTTGATCGTATCTTTTGTCGAGGTATTGTTTAAGATCTACACTCTCCCATAACTTAACAATCTCTTCTCTTTGAGAAGCTTTTAGAACTGCCTTGACATAGTTATCCGGACTTGTTCTCTTATCCAAAGAGGATTTGCTACATTGATAATCTCGGCACTCTCTGGGTTTGTCGGGATGCAATAGGCAAAGGTTTCCTTGTAAAAAGATACATTTGCCGATTAGATGAGCATATCGCCAAGGTACTCTTTGGCCAGGACTTATAAGGGGTTTGCCTTCTGCTACCTTTAGCGGGGACAAAACATAGTGGTAACCGGTTTCATTAGCAAGATAATCTATAACTAAGTACTTATTTAAAACTTCTTCCTTTGTTAAACTGAGCCTCTTGGCAATATTATCCCAGTCTTTTGGTTCAAGCCAGCCCGGTTCACAACAACAGTTGCCACACATATTACACTTCATCTTTAAAGATCTCTAAAAGCTCGGTGATATTTTCAATCCAGTAATCCGGCTTGGTCGCCATAAGAGCTTCTCTTCCTACCGGAGTATATCCTACACCTACGGTCTTAACTCCTGCTCTTTGACCACAGATAATATCATAGGTACTATCCCCTACATATACTGCTTCTTTTGGTCGCAGACTTAGTTTTTTTAAGGCCTTAAGAACCGGTTCCGGTTCTGGTTTATGGATTGTTACATCATCTGAAAAAACAAAAACCTCAAAGTAGGTCTCAATCTGGCAGATCTGCATTCCCAGTCTGGCTGCGTCTTCTTTTTTGCTGGTCACAAGGCCTAATTTGTAACCTCTTTTCCTTAAAACTTCTAAGGTCTCTTTGGCTCCGGCAATAGGTTTTAGATATTCTTTATGGCTGGCTAGATTATGTTCTCGATATTTTTTGACTAATTCGTCGGCTCGTTCTTCTCCCCCAAAAAGAGCCATCTGGTAATGAAGGGGTCGGCCAAAGAGGTTTCTAATTTCCTCTTCCGGTACCTCCCTTTGGAGGTAGGTTTTTAAGACATAGTTAAACGAGGTAAGAATTAAATCCGTGCTGTCGATTAAAGTACCATCTAAATCAAAGAAAATAGCTTTTATCATCTTAAACTCCTTCCGTTTGGATCCTTAAAGACCAACTCTTTTACAATTCCAACTTAAAGGACACTCCTTACAGTGTGGTTTTTTGCGACAATATAATTCACCGAGACGAATAAAAAGAGCATGTAGCTCCTTATAGATATCTAGATCTCTAGGTAGAAATGCTTCTAGTAGGATCTGTAAATCATCATAATTAATCTTTTCTGTTGGTATAAAACCATAGCGATATAATATCCTTTTTGTATAACTATCGGCAATCATTATGGGATATTCGAAGACATAAAGGAGTAAACTATCAGCAGTCTCTTTGCCAATATTAGGTAAAGCCAATAATTCGTTTCTCAGAGCTTGAGAACCTTTTTGCCCAAAGAGATCTTCTCTTTGGGCCATCGCTTTTAGAGCACAAGCCTTTTTTCTAAAGTAGATACTAGGTTTAATCAATTCTTCGAGATAATTTATATCAGTTTCTTTTAAGCTAGCGAAATTATCGATACCTGCTTTTTCCAAATTTGAAACTGCCTTTTCCACATTGCTCCATTTAACTGCCGGAGCCAAAATTGCCCCTACAATTTTGCCAAAACGAGTAGGGTGAGGCCACCAACCCTGGGGGCCTAAATTCTTTAATAGAATGTCATAAATTTCAAGCACAGAAAGCACATCCTAAAAAAGGCTAGGTTTTTATACCTAGCCCAGCCAAGTTTAATTTGGAGCGGACGACGGGGCTCGAACCCGCAACATTCGGCTTGGGAAGCCGATGCTCTGCCAATTGAACTACGTCCGCAATCTAAATATAGTATAGAGAAAATTTATAGTTTTATCAAGTCTTAGACAGATATTTCTTCGCCGCCATCTACATTGATCACATTGCCTGTCATCCAGTAGAGTTCATCTGCACTTAAGGCTACAATCGCTTTAGCTACATCTCTTGGAGTTGTAAGTCTCCCTGAGGGGTTTTTCTTTTTGGCCTCTGTTACTAAATATTCCACAATAGGAATCTTTTCCAGAGCCGGTGTAATTGTAACACCTGCTCTGATGGCGTTGGCGCGGATACCTTTTGGTGCTAACTCTAACGCAATTTGCCTTATATAGTTTTCCAGAGTGGATTTAGCGGCTCCTACAGCGCCATAGGTAGCTGCAGCTCTAGTCGAACCCATGGAGGTCATGGCATAAATCGCACTACCTCGTTGAAATAAACCAGCCAAAAAAAGATCCTGGCTCCAGTAAACCAGTGAATTAGCCATGACATCTAAGGTCATTTCTAACTGTTTATGTGTTAAAACCTTTTCTCCCTCAAACATTGGTGCTAAACCACCAAAAGCTAAGGAGTGTACTAAAACTTTAACTTTAGCAGCCTTTTCTTGTAAAAAACTAACTACTTCCGCTCTTTTTTCCGGATCGGCGGCATTGATATTAAAATACTTAACATCCACTTTAGCCTTTTTAAGGTCTTTTAAAAGTTCATTGACAGATTCCATATGTGCTCTTCGATCTAAATGCACGCCACAAATATTATAACCATTTGCAGCTAGTTCTTTGGCAGTTGCTGCTCCAAAACCACTAGATGCACCTAGAATTACTGCCCATTTACTCATAACACAATCCTCCCAATGGTGTTTATTTTTAATAGTTTATCTTTAAGTACAAAATTTAATTATTGCCAGGTTTCATTACCTGGTATTAATTATTTCGCAGTAAAACCTCTTTTCCCTTTTCCAAAATAAAAAAAGTGCAGCCACCCTTTTTTCAGAGTAACCGCACCTATAAGCTAATAGATGGTGCCGAGAGCCAGAATTGAACTGGCGACACGAGGATTTTCAGTCCTCTGCTCTACCGACTGAGCTATCTCGGCATACTATGGCGGAGCCGACGGGGCTCGAACCCGCGATCTCCTGCGTGACAGGCAGGCGTGTTAAGCCGACTGCACTACGGCTCCGGATTATAAATAATTTACCATACAACTTGAGACCTTGTCAATAAAAGATGGTACCCTCAACGGGATTTGAACCCGTGCCTTTGCCGTGAAAGGGCAATGTCCTAGGCCACTAGACGATGAGGGCATGGTGAGCCATCGGGGATTCGAACCCCGGGCGCCCGGATTAAAAGTCCGGTGCTCTACCG
>DAIMKF010000042.1:0-13774 GCA_036721855.1 Bacillota bacterium
ACGAAAAAAAGGCTGCCGCGCAACTAACTAATCAGTTAATTGTGCAACAGCCCCTCTATTTTATTCCTTAGGCCTCATATGTGGAAATAAAATTACATCTCTAATAGAAGGTTGATCGGTTAAAAGCATTACCAAACGGTCAATACCAATACCTAGACCTCCTGTAGGGGGCATACCATACTCTAAAGCCGTAATAAAATCTTCATCCATTACATGAGCCTCTTCATTGCCGGCTTCTCTTTCTTTGAGTTGATCTAAAAATCTTTGTTTTTGATCGAGAGGATCGTTTAATTCGGAAAAAGCATTGGCATGCTCTCTGCCGACAACAAACAGCTCGAATCTCTGTGTAAAACGCGGATCTTTTTCCTCTTTTTTGGCCAAAGGAGAGATAGCTAAGGGATGTCCATAGACAAAAGTGGGTTGAATTAGCTTTTCTTCACAGTACTTTTCAAAAAAGCCATTTACCACATGTCCATAAGTCCAACTAGGTTCAATTTCCAAATGATGTTCTTTGGCTAGTTTTAGGGCGTCTGCATCTGAAAGAACACCGCTTAAATCCAGATTAGCATACTTTTTTATTGCCTCGACCATGGAGATACGTGTCCAAGGTGGTGTGAGATCAATCTCTAAGCCCTGATAGGTTATCTTGGTAGTCCCCAAAACCTCTTTAGCTACAGAGGCTACCATATTTTCTGTAAGTTCCATCATGCCATCTATATCAGAATAGGCCTCATAGAGCTCAATCATGGTAAATTCAGGATTGTGTTTGGTTGATATACCTTCATTGCGAAAGACTCTACTCATTTCATAAACCTTCTCAAAACCACCTACAATAAGCCTTTTTAAATGAAGTTCAAGAGCTATACGTAAATAAAGAGTCATATCCAAAGCATTATGATGGGTTACAAATGGTCTGGCTGCTGCACCACCAGCTAGGGTATGCATAACAGGGGTTTCTACCTCTAGATAACCAAGATTATCTAAATATTTGCGTATCGCCTTAATAATATTTGTCCTTTTAATAAAAGTTTCTCTTACTTCGGGACTGACTATCAAATCAACATAGCGCTGTCTGTAGCGCATATCAATATCTTTAAGTCCATGAAATTTATCCGGTAGTGGTCTAAGTGCTTTAGCCAAAAAGGTGCATTCTTTAACCTCAACTGTGACCTCACCGCGTTTGGTTTTAAAAACTGTTCCTTTAACACCAATAATATCGCCGAGATCGTAGGTGGAGAATTCTTGATAGTTTTTTTCACCTAAGAGATCTGCTTTTACATGTAATTGGATCTTACCTGAGCCATCAACCAGATCAACAAAGGTTGCTTTACCATGACCACGCACAGCCATAATTCTGCCGGCAAGAGAAACCTCCCGGCCTTCTAATTGTTCAAACTGAGCAATAACAGCCAGATTGTCATGGGTTTTTTCGTATCTTTGACCCCAAGGGTTTTTATTCTCCTTGAGCATAGTAGTTAACTTTTCTAAGCGAACTTGCATATGCTCACTTAACTCATCTTGTTTATTATTACCATTAATTACTTGGTGCTTGTTGTTCATCGCCAAAAACCTCCAAATCGACCCACTTAATTTACCGCTACTATTTTATAAGCAATATTCCCAGCAGGAGCTAAAACGTGGACTGTTTCTCCTTTTCTTCGACCAATAATAGCTTTTCCAACTGGTGATTCGTTAGAAATTTTTGACCTGCCCGGATCAGCTTCTGTGGAACCTACTAAGGTAAATTCAAACAGATCGTTTGTTTCTACATCCTTTAATTTTACTGTAGAGCCAAGTGACACATTTTCCGTCTTCTCGTCTTTGTCAATGATTTCTGCGTTTCTTAGTCTATTCTCTAGTTCAGCTATACGTCCCTCAACAAAAGCTTGTTCATTCTTCGCATCATCGTATTCGGAGTTCTCACTGATATCACCAAAAGCAAGAGCCTCTTTAATACGTTCGGCGACTTCACGTCTTTTTACTCGTTTTAAATAATCAAGTTCATCTTCAAGCTGTTTTAAACCCTCTTGTGTTAAAAGAACCGGTTTTTCAGACATTACATTCCCTTCTTTCTAAAGGAATTACTACTATTAAACAATAGTGAGGTGATACGAAAAAAACACTAGATTGTCACTGCAATCTAGTTAAGCTTAAAATTCTCCAACTTAGCCATTGTCCCCGGTACTCAGTATCTTATGGCCTCTTGGCCTCTTTTATTCACAATAATTTACCGTTTTCTCATAGACATAAAAAGGGGGTAGATCATTAAGGGTAATCTGCCTTTAGTTTCCTTCAATTATATAGAGAAGAAGTGTGATTGTCAACAATATCAAAAAGAAGCACCAAGCCCAACGAGCTACATGAGCCCCTAACTAGATTCTTTCCATGCAGGAGGAGCAAATAATTAGGGTTTTACTTATTCTCGTGTTAATTTGGATACAACTTATTAATATCCTCCCTTAAAGAGAAAATGGGCCTTAAAACCCAACCTTAACGGCCAAAAGACAGTGGGGTTTAACCACTGTCTTTGTTTTAAGCCGAAGCTCTTTTTCGAGCTATCTTTTCCTTAATTTTAATTATTTCGACATCACTTATAGCTCTTTCAAACGATCTTAACCCAGCAAGCTTAAAACCATGCTTTTTAGCTAGCGTAATCATTTCGGTAACTTTGTTCACATCTAACTCTCTACCTAGAGAATATGTCTCATAACGCCCTTCTAAAGCTAAAAGCATTGTCTCTGCCATACAAGCATATGAGGTTTTGGGTGGGAAACCGAAATTAAAGTGAAAATCCACATCTCCAGGTACAGCAATTACTCCACCTTCAAACACCAAAACATCATCCCGAACTTCACCTACTCGTTTGGATACATCTCTAGGTCTGGCTACATCACAAACAATAGCCCCTGTTTTTAGATCTTCTGGTTCAATAACTGAATCTATGGCACTAGTTACTGTTACCAAAGCATCCAAACTAGGCAAGATTGCATGAGAATCAGTAGAAATAGTTACGAGACCTTGAGGGGCTAATTCTTCTTTTAAGATCTCGAGTTCATTTTTCTTTCTCCCGATTAAAACCAATTCTCCAACCTCACCGGCTAAAAAACGCGAACAAGCTTTGCCAATAGAACCGTAAGCGCCCATAACACCCACCTTGCTAGCTTTTAAGTTTGTACCCATCTTCTTTGAAGCCCAGTCTAAACCTAAAAGGGCTGAGGCCACCGTATAACTATTACCGGTTGTAACAGGCACAGAGGTGTTTTTGGCTATAGTAACACCAGCATCACCAACTACAGCTGTGTAAGCACCGAGTCCGACAATTTTAGCTCCCTGTTTTGCCGCCAGATCAACAGCCGCAATTATTTTTTTTTGCACATACTCAACAGGAAGTTTAACCATCTGCTCCGTAGTTAGAGTGCAAGCCGTAAACCAGCCTTCTAATTGTGCTCCGGTAGCAGATTTTATACCGGTGATATGCGAAATCTCCTTTGCTCCCACATGTTTCATCGCTGAAAGTACTAAAGGTTTTGGCAGTACATTAGCTATTTTACCGAATTTACGACTAATATCACTGTAAGAAATCGGGTGAATAACAAACCCGAACTTTTCCATAAGTTAGCACCTCTATTTTTGCAGCCACAAGCAGCGCGGCTGGAAGTTTAGTTTTTCAAGTAGATCTAAATACTCGGCTTCAGTTAGTTCTTGTTTTTTACCTGATAGCGCCACTAACATAGATTCCATGACATTTGTCCCAAAGGAACGCCCATTTAGCTCAGGGGTAGTAGTAACTAAAAGCTCAACACCTCTTTGTTTTAATTCATCTAAATCCTCTTTGGTTGTAGTGTTAGTAATAATAATTTTGCCTTTTAGATCCTTGGGCATGTGTTTTTTGATCATGAGAAAATCACCGGCGATTACATCAGCCCAGTGATAATACTTACCGTATTTTTCTACTACTTTATCCTGACTTTTCCCGGTCGGATAGAGCACAGAAAAAGGCAACCGCATGGCAATGGGGCCAATTACTTTAGCCACATAATCCAGGCTTTTTAGGCTATGGAGAGGAATGCCGATACCTAGTGCAAACATAACATCACCGATAACAACATCTGAAGTTAGTTTTTCAATTTCATCTGCCATGCCAAAGCGATCCATGCCACAGACCACCATCACCTTTTTGGTGGTAAAATCTATAATATTATTTTCTTGTAATTGCTTTATGACTCTACGCTCCAAAGTGTTCTTAAGCCCACTGCCATCAAGAATAGGTGTCTCTTTTGTTGCCTTAAAAAACTTTTTTGAGTCCTGAATTATATAACGACGGCTTTTAGAAAATAAATAAAAATCAATTCCCCCAAGACCGATTGCATCGACCTTACCATCTAAACTATTAATTATCTCTATGGCTTTATCAATATCTCCATCGGTACCGATCCTTTTAAGTAAAAACTTTTCGTTCATAATTTCAAAGGTAGCTTCATGATTGCGCCTTGATGAACCAATACTTACACTAACAACCTGCTTCATATTTTCTCCTCCCTACGGCGAATTTCACGGATCAATTGCCTAATCTTTGTTGCATCAACCTTGACATCCTCTTTGATTGGAGATTTTCCAATCTCAATGGTAAGTACCTGTTTGCCGATGATCGACTCTGCAAACTGGCTTCTAAAATTGGAAGCGAGGAAAATAATCGTATCGTAGTTTTTTAAGGTCTGAATTAGTTCTAGGAGATTATTGACTAAAGTTGCGCCATCTGTATCGGAGACCATTTCCCAACGCTCTTTGTCGGTAAGCAAAAAAGTAAACTCTACCCCTTCTTCAAAGGCAACTTTTTCAAGTTCATCTTTGTTGCCGACAGGAAAACCTACTAAAGCCAGTTTACCGCCTTTTAAAACTTCACCTAGAGACTCTAGTCTGGAAATAAAAGTCCGATCCAAGCCCAAGTTTCTGGCAACATCAATCTGTGATTGACCATTTGAACGTAAAGTTAGTACCTCATCTATGCGTCTTATTATTTTATCGCGGTCAACCAGTTTATCACCAATACGAATAATTTTCATAAAGGCGCTTTCATTCCAAGCTTCTCTCCTTTAGTTTAATAGCTATCCTTTTGTGCACAATAATGTGAACATCAATATTTTACCAAGCCCTTTGTTTAAAGTCAACAAAAACTCCCCAGCTGTTAAACTGAGGAGTTAATTAAATTAATAATACTTTCTAAATCAGTTAGCGTTTCCATGCTATTGAGTTCTTTTCTCAAAGCTCTGGCTTGCGGGACACCTTTTAAATACCAAGCCAGGTGTTTGCGCATCTCCAGCATAGCTAATCTCGGTGAGTGATATGAAAGGAGAAGTTTGGCCTGAAGGTAGGCCATATCTAGCTTTTCTTGTAAGGAGACAGATTCTGCTTTATAGCCTCTTTCAAGTGCTAATAGATCCCTGAAGATCCAGGGATTGCCTAGGGTACCTCTAGCTAGGGCTACCAACTGACAGCCTGTCTCTTTTTTCATCCTTAACCCATCCTCTGCTTGCCAGAGATCGCCATTGCCGATTACCGGAATTTCAACTGCCTCAACTACTTCTTTAATAGCCTGCCAATTGGCCTTACCACTGTAGAAGTCTTCCCTTACCCTACCATGAACTGTTATGGCACTAATTCCTACAGCTTCCAGCTTTTTTGCCAAGCTAACATGAACATAAGAATCTTTATCCCAACCCAAACGTATTTTACAGGTAACAGGTATGGTAACTGCCTCCACAACTGCCTTGGCTATGGCTACAGCGAGATTTAGATCTTTAAGAAGTGCCGCACCTTCATTATTTTTTACAATCTTAGGTGCGGGGCAACCCATGTTGATATCGATTAGATCAGGTTGGAAGTCTCTTTGGCAGATCTTGGCCGCCTGGGCCATAATCTCTGGTTCTGAACCAAAGAGTTGAATAGCAATAGGATGTTCTAAAGGATCTATTTCCAAAAGCTTCCGGGTTTTTTTACTGTTGTAGGTAAGTGCTTTGGCGCTTACCATCTCCGTTACTAGAAGGCCTGCTCCTTGTCTTTTACAAAGCAGTCTAAAAGCTTTGCCGGTTACACCGGCCATAGGAGCAAGAACATAAGAATTTTCTATAGTAACATTGCCGATTCGCAGAAGCTTCACCCCCAAAAAAGAAGGCAGGCTCTGCCTGCCAAGTCTTTAGAGATTGTATTTTTTCTTGAAACGCTCAACTCGACCGCCTGCGTCGAGAATCTTTTGTTTTCCCGTATAATAAGGATGGCATTTAGAGCACAAGTCTACACGAAGTTCGGGCTTGGTAGACCCGGTTTCAAAAGTATTGCCACAAGCACAAACAACCTTAGCTTGATAATACTTGGGATGTATATTTTCCTTCAACGGACTCACCTCGTCTTTTAATCAAAATCGCGTCTTTTATTTTAGCACAGTAAAGGTATATAATCAAGAAAGACCAGAACAAACAATTTATTTGTTTTATAATCAGCAAACGGAGGCCACTAAAATGACTGCTTACAATAATTATAACATGGTTTATCTAAATGAGGTCGGCGAGTTAATAGCCACAGATTTTCCCGCTGTAGTAAGAAACGGCCACAACTATTATTGTTCTACTGAGTTTATTCCCCTGCCGGAGGGTTCTGATCTGATGTATCTGCCGGGGCGCTCACCTATTGCCTATGTCGAGGGAGAAGTTGGGGTAATTGAAAGCCCAGACAATAAGCCCGAAATCTTCCCCTTGGCTGCCACTTTGCCGGCAGGTTACACCAGATTAGCTCTGCCTGCTTATGAAAATAAAGAAAATGCTCCTGTTTTGCCTTTATTCGGTTATACTGCTGTGGCTGATAAAAAGGGAAAATTGTATGTTGCGGCGCAAAAAACCGACAAACCGGCTAAATGGAATCCCCTTAATTACCCTCGTCAAAAGCTCCCCCCAAAAATTGCCCACTTGAAAAAAATGTTCCCTCAAAATCGTTTAGTGGATCATCTAGCCCACTGCGCTTTGAATTATCACTGCCTTACGGCGGGAAATATCTTCTTTCATCGTTTGGAAGGAGGTATTCCCACTTCACCTGTTTGTAATGCGAACTGTCTTGGCTGTATCTCGCTGCAGGAGTCGGAGTGCTGTCCCTCTCCGCAAGAAAGAATTAAGTTTAGGCCTACCTCCCAAGAGATTGCCGAACTTATGCTCTATCATCTTCAAGCAGAAGCCGAACCGATAATCTCTTTTGGTCAGGGCTGTGAAGGTGAACCTCTTCTTGCTTATAAAGATATAGCCAAAGCCATAAAATCGGTACGCCAAAAAACGCAAAGAGGCATCATCAACATGAATACCAATGCTTATAGTAAGGATAGACTCCTAAAATTAAGAGATGCCGGTTTAGATTCTATTCGCATTAGCATGATCTCCAACGTGGAAAAAACTTATGAAAAATATCACCATCCAAATGGCTATAATCTAGGCTCTGTTCATGATACCGGTAGGGCTTTGAAAAAAGAAGGCCTTTTTATCTCCATAAACCTTTTGACCATCCCCGGTCTTAACGATATGCCCACAGAGATCAAAGCTTGGACAGAACTCTTGCAAGAAGGTTGGGTAGATCTGGTCCAAATTCGCAATTTAAATCTCGATCCAGACTGGCTTTTTAAAGAGCTTCCTCTTAAAGAGCCCGGTTTAGGCATTAGTTATTTTCTCGCTGAAATAGCCAAATATGCACCTCTGGGTAGTTTCTCACCTTATAATATTAAGAAATAATTTAGTTAATCCATTTGAGTGGATCTTGGGGTTTGCCATTTAATCTAATTTCAAGGTGAAGATGTGGTCTGGTTGAGCGACCTGTATTGCCGGAACAGGCTGTAACATCGCCCTGTTTGATATATATATGACCGCAATCCCTTGATATAAGTGGGATAGCGATCTTTTGTCCGACTTAATGCGTATAATTTAATTGAGCAGGTAATACACTACTAACGAATGAATGAGGGGTTATCTTTCGGTTTCCTAGCTCGTCTGGGCCCGATTGAATAATCCCTCTTTTTTCTCCTCGTTTTCTTTAAAAAAAAGAGCTGAAAACTCAGCTCTTTCTAGTTAATCCATTTGAGTGGATCTTGGGGTTTGCCATTTAATCTAATTTCAAAGTGAAGATGCGGTCCGGTTGAGCGACCGGTATTGCCGGAATAGGCTATAACATCGCCCTGTTTGACATATTGACCAACCTTAACATTGATCTTGCTGTTATGAGCGTAGCGAGTTTCGAAACCTCCGGAATGTTTTATCACCACTAACTGCCCATAATCGCCTGCCGTACCCGCTTTTGTGACTTTGCCGGCAGAGGCAGCCCTGATTGGAGTACCAACCGACATGGCAAAGTCGACACCTTGATGCATCTTACCCCAGCGCATACCATAGCGAGAAGAGATACGTCCACTGGCCGGTTTAATAAAAAGCGGCAGACCCCCTCTGGCCAAAAGAAGTCTTCTCTCTTTTTCGGCTGCGGTGAGTATTGCACCTGGAACTACAAGTACCTCGCCGATTTTAATGTTTTGGGTGGCCAGACTGTTGGTCTCAATAATCTCTTCTAACGGTACATTGTAACGTTTGGAGATAGACCAGAGACTCTCACCTTTTTCTACCCGATGAGTAAGACCCTTAAATGGTAGGATCGTTAGCTTCTGTCCTATATTTATTTTATCATGGCTTTTAAGTTCGTTAGCCCCGATTATGGTATCTACATCTATATTATAATTTCTGGCAATAGTCCATAGGCTCTCACCTTTTTGTACTTCATGGGTTTTAACCCTCTCCCAGATAGAAAGAGATTCTGCCACTAAAATATCGGCTTCTAAACGATAGTCGTTATCTTCTCCTAAAAGCCCTTCACTGCTTTCTGTCTCTACCTGTTCTAAATAAGCAAGATCATCGTCGTTACCACCACCGATATTTTCCTCCCAAAAAAGAGGGTGCCCGGTGAGAGAACGCCAAATAAAAAAAGTCCCTGAGCCTATGAGAATTAAAAGAGCAATGCCATAGATAACCAGGCCCTTAGGCCGTGAGTGTTCTGGCATTTTAGCATCCCACCTAAAATCATTTGGTCTCTATTTTTAAAAAGTTCTCCTAACAAGCTCAGATCCCTGCAAATTCCGCTCAAAAAAAGTATAACCGAAGTTAGGCGTTACTAAACAGAAGTAATACTGTGTTAAATGTACATATCTACCAATTTCAACCAAAATCAAAACCCTATGGGGATATATTCCTCACAGGGTTTTTATATTTATGCCTTCTTGGAAGAGCCAAAGAGACGCATTTTGCTTTTAACAACCTCTTTCATAGCTTCTTTGCTTGGTCCAAGAAGTTTGCGCGGATCAAATTCGTTTGGCTTTTCAGCTATAATCTTTTTAATACCACCGGTAAAGGCTTGACGAATCTCTGTATCGATATTAATCTTTTGCACACCGATCTCGACTGCTTTTTTGATGGCTTCATCAGATACTCCCGATGCTCCGTGTAAAACTAAAGCACAGTCGACTACTTCACGAATAGCACTCAGACGTTCAAAATCCAGTTTGGGTTCTCCATGGTAAACACCATGAGCCGTACCGATGGCTACAGCTAAAGCATCTACCTGAGTAAGATCGGCAAACTTTTTGGCTTCCTCAGGAGAGGTCATAAAGGCATCTTTGGCATCAACAGAGATGTCATCTTCAGTACCGCCAATGCGTCCTAATTCACCCTCGACAGAAACTCCTACCGCATGAGCCACATCGACAACTCTTTTAACTATAGCTACATTTTCGTCAAAAGGGTAATGTGAACCATCAAGCATTACGGCTGTAAAACCACCCCGGATACATTTCATGGCTTGTTCAAAACTGGTTCCATGATCAAGGTTTAAGGCTACCGGAACACTAACTTTCTCCGCAGCCACTCTAACTAAAGCTACGATATAATCCAAACCGGCATACTTGATTGCACCTTGACTGGCTTGTAAAAGTACGGGGGATCTTTCTTCTTCGGCTGCTTCCACAATAGCCTGGACAATCTCCATATTATTTACATTAAAAGCTCCAACCGCATAACCGCCTTTTTGTGCGGCTTGCAGGATTTCTTTCCCTGATACTAGAGGCATCTATTTCCTGAACCTAATGGTTCAGTTCACCTACCTTTCACTTCGGGTTTGCTAAATGTAGTTGTTCGTCATAAGCTTTATATTTCCCTTTCAAGTGGTAAGATTCTTTCTAACTGACCATCAAAGGATAGGTAAACATTTACTTTATCACCGGCTACATATCTGTTAAGGGCCACATCGTGCAAAACACTATACCAATAACCGTCACAGGATAAAAGACGTTTGCCTGCCGGGTCAATAGCCTTAATGCGAATTTGGTAACAGTTTTTGGTCAAAATTATTTTAACTATCTTACTATCACTTTGATAGATCCAGGCTGCATAGGCATCTTTTTCAATCTCAGTCTGTAACTTAGCTATAGTAATGGTCGTATCATCAAGTATGATCTCTGCCTTGTCGGCTATTTCTAGTACTCCTTTACCGTCTGGGGTTTTAAACTGCAGATAGTTTTTCTTATCTAGACCTAAAAAAACTAAGTTGCTGGCTTTGGTTACATAACTTTGTGCCTGAAGTTTAATAGTCCCCAAAATTAAAAGAATAACAAGACCAAATGCCACCTGATATTTTCTCATTGTTAAGCCTCCTTACCTCTGCTTGCTACCATTTTGGGTAAGGAAGCTATTAATTATACCTTATTTATTATTTTTCTTTATTTTTCTCATCTAAGGCTGCCTGAATAAAGCCTCTAAATAGAGGATGAGGCTTTGTGGGACGGGATTTGAATTCAGGATGAAATTGAGTCGCTATAAACCAGGGATGTTCTTTTAATTCAATTATTTCCACTAGTTCTTTTGCCCCCCAAACACCGCTTACAATCATACCTGCTTCTTGAAGTTTGTCGACAAAATTTAGATTAACTTCATAACGATGGCGATGACGCTCCTGAACAATGCTTTGAGCATAAAGTCTTTGGGTTAAAGTTTCCGGAATTAACTGGCAATCGTATTGACCAAGTCTCATAGTTGCCCCTAAGTTTTCTAGTTCCCTTTGCTCAGGCAAAATATCAATAACCGGATAATTGGTTTTTAGATCGAATTCGGAGCTATTGGCACCTCTTAAGCCTAGTACATTTCGGCTGTATTCGATTACAGCACACTGCAAACCCAGACAGATCCCTAAAAAAGGTATCTGTTTTACTCTGGCATATCTCACACTCATTATTTTGCCTTCCACACCACGGTAACCAAAACCACCCGGAACTATGATTCCATCAACATCACTAAAGGCTTCTTCTAAAGGTAGCCTGTTGTCTTCAATGGTCTCGGCATCAATCCATTTAATCTCTACTTGGCAGTCATTGGCCACACCGCCATGCTTGAGAGCTTCAACCACTGATAAATATGCATCCGGTAGGGCGACATATTTGCCTACAATGGCCACCTTAACTTTGTAAGAGGGATGTTTCATCTTTTCTACCATAGCTCGCCACTCTTTGAGATCGTGGCTCTTGCAGGATAGTTGAAGCTTTCTTATAACAATCTCATCGAGCCCTTCTTCTTCAAAGATAAGTGGTACGTCATAGATAGTTTCAGCATCAACATTGGGAATAACTGCTTCCTTTTCTATATCACAAAAAAGAGCTATTTTTTCTCTGATCTTCATGGATAAAGATCTATCGGAACGGCAAACAATAGTATCCGGCTGAATGCCGATGCTACGTAATTCTTTGACACTATGTTGGGTAGGTTTGGTTTTAAGTTCTTCGGCTGATTTAATATAAGGAACTAAAGTTACATGAATGTATAAAACATGATCCTTACCGACATCGGTTTTCATCTGCCTGATAGCCTCAAGATAGGGTAAGCTTTCAATGTCGCCGACTGTGCCTCCGATTTCAACGATAACCACATCAGCGTTGCTCTCTTTGGCTACTCTTTTAATACAGGCTTTTATTTCGTTTGTTACATGAGGAATTACTTGTACTGTTCCCCCAAGATAATCACCGCGACGTTCTTTATTAAGAATTGACCAGTAGATTTTACCTGTAGTCACACTGTTTAAGTAAGTAAGGTCTTCATCAATAAACCTTTCATAGTGTCCTAAATCCAAGTCGGTCTCTGCACCATCATTGGTTACAAATACTTCTCCATGTTGAAAAGGACTCATAGTGCCGGGATCAACGTTAAGATAAGGATCTAATTTAAGAATCGTTACCGAGACACCACGACTTTTTAGGAGTCTTCCTAGTGATGCTGCTGTGATTCCTTTACCTAACGATGAAACGACACCGCCAGTAACAAAAATGTATTTAGCCACGTCTTCCACACGCAAACAGCAGAAAAAATCCAGTTAATCTACTGGCCAAGGAAACTGCTGCTGCTACTCCTTTCTATACGAGTGCTGTCTCTTTCCTTAGAAAACCAATCTTATTCCTCATTCTTCTTCTATGTTTTTGTTTCCGGCACTTTCTGGTTTTTCAGCTAATATACTGTCGACTTTTATACTCATCTCTCGATAGGCTAAACTACACCAAAGTGCTAATCCTCCAAGTGCTAAAGTAGCCAGCATGGGAATTAAAATAACACATAAACCAAGCCATAAAATGCTAAAACCGGCTACCAGAAAGCTAAAGAGCGGATCTACCATAGCCATTTTAAATGAACGGATGAAAATCTTCTTAAAACCGACATTTTCAGTTGCTAACATAGGAAACATATAAACCAAACCCATCAAAAATATTATAACAAACCAAATCCCAACCCAAAAAAGAAATTTTAAATCCGGACTGTTCCAAAAGAAATACAGATCAAAAGCGAGAATTAAAATGATCAATAAATTCACTAAAAAAAGAGCTGTGGCCGTTTTCCATTTCTCCTTGACAGCAGAAGTGAAATCTTCTTTTAGTGCCAGCTCTCTAGCTACTACTAATCTCATTATATTATAAGTACCAACAAAAATAATCCCGCCGGTTATAAGTGGTATAGACCCAAAAAATCCCAAGGCGCTTAACAGTACCACTTCTCCTAAATGTTGCCATAAAAGAGAGACCCATTCGGTAATAACCTTATGAAATTGTGGTTTATAAATCTCAGTTGTCAACGATTACACCTCCTCTAAACGGTTATATTTAATTTAGCTTCAATATTGAGTTGGTGCTGGCCTACATATTGACTGCTAACTATTAAATCATAGCTTAGTCTGATTTGAATTAGAGCGTCTGTTGTTAAAACATTTACCGTACTTGGCAAGACCTCGACAGACATCTCTCCATAAGGGGTTAAATAAGAAGTTTCATATTTTTGCCCCTTAACAAAGACCTGGTGCATACTAGAGGAACCTGTCCTTTTAATAATTACCTTTTTACTGTCTGCAAGTGGCAGACAGATCTGGGTGGTAGTTCCTTTAATACCTATTAATT
The DNA here is from genome assembly GCA_036721855.1 of Bacillota bacterium. Classification (GTDB taxonomy): domain Bacteria; phylum Bacillota; class DTU065; order DTU065; family DTU065; genus JAHDNZ01. The sequence continues at coordinate 13,496 of DAIMKF010000042.1, forward strand.
CAGTCTCTTCGTACTCAAGATAGAGAAAAGATTGATCTTCATAAGCAAAGCCCAGAGTATCCAGAGAAACCAAATGTTCCTTTTGTCCGTCAACAAGCTGGTAGGCTTCTATATGTAGCATAACCTTCTCTTTCAATTAAAGCCCCCCATTCCTTAGAGACTATATGCCAAACATGAATATATTAGCATTTTAAGAGGAAAACCTCAAGATAACATAAAAAGGATTGTAGTTATTCTATGATAATGTCATGTTGAACTTATTCTGATAAAATGTCACCT
>DAIMKF010000043.1:0-13301 GCA_036721855.1 Bacillota bacterium
GAAAAAAAGGCTGCCGCGCAACTAACTAATCAGTTAATTGTGCAACAGCCCCTTTTAACGTTCTCTTTCCAGGTCAGCTTCTACCATCTCGGTAATTATCTCTTTTAGGGTTGTTTTTGCTTGCCAGCCCAGCTCTTTTTTAGCCAGAGAACTGTCTCCGCAAAGCTCTGGAACATCGACTGGTCTCAAAAAGGCCTTGTTTGAAACAACATAATCTTTATAATCCAAATCCACAACCTCAAAAGCCATCTTGACCAAATCGCGAACCGAATAGGTTTTTCCGGTTGCGATTACATAATCTTTGGGCTTACTGTTTTGCAGCATAAGCCACATAGCTTCGATATATTCCGGGGCATACCCCCAGTCTCTTTGAGCCTCTAGATTCCCGAGAACCAGTTTTTTCTGTTTGTTTAAGGCTATTTTAGCCACAGCTTGGCTAATTTTTCTGGAGACAAACTCTTCTCCCCGACGAGGCGATTCATGATTAAACAGAATTCCGGCACAGCAAAACATCTGATAAGATTCGCGGTAGTTAACCGTCATATAATGCGCATAAGCCTTGGCAGCAGCATAAGGACTACGTGGATGAAAAGGAGTTGTTTCTTTTTGCGGACTTTCACTTGCTAAGCCAAAGAGCTCAGAGCTTGATGCTTGGTAAAATTTAATCTTAGGGTTAAATCTAAAGCAGGCTTCAAGCATTCTGGCTGCTCCAAGACCTGTTATATCCCCTGTTAGGATTGGCTGATTCCACGAAGTAGCCACAAAAGATTGTGCGGCTAGATTATAAACTTCGTCCGGTTTTGCCTTCTTTAAGGCCAGTAAAAGTGAACCACTGTCAGCCAGATCCCCTTCAATAAGTTCAATTTGGTCTAGGCAAGGTTCTATTCTCCAGTAATTGGCCGTACTTAAGCGACGTACAAGTCCATAAACTCGATAGCCTTTTTTTAACAAAAACTCCGCCAGGTAACTGCCGTCTTGCCCTGTAATGCCTGTGATTAATGCACGCATAGTATCACCTCTTCTAACATCTTAAATGCGGCAAGCGTTTAAGTGCTTAAACCCACTAACAATATATGTCTCTTTGCAAAGGGGCCTGCCAAAGCAGGCCCCTTTATAGAAAGCTTTAGGGTCCTTTGTTTATTATCTAATTAGGCGCCACTTATTATAAACCCTTTCAATTATCTTAGTATTATCATCTTTAATAACGGTAATGGTAATCTTATAATTTTCGGGTGTGAGATAAACTTTAGCTTTGAAATAACTATCACCTTCTAGCAAAACACCGTTTAAATACACCTTAGCATCTTTTTCTGTATAGATTTCCACGGTGTTTTCCACTTCTTCTCTCAGTGTTTTATCCTCGGTTATTTCAGTTGCCACAATAGCTTTAGGCCCTTTATCTAGCTCTACAATTTCCCGCAGTAGTTTTTCTCGTGCGGTAAGCATCTCCAAAGGATCTTTAGTGTAGTTAGTCAGTGATGGCATTACCGTTTGGGCAATTTCTTTGGCTCTGGCATCAGCTTCTACCGGAGCCTTTAATTCTTTGGCCACCTCTTGCATTTTTTGGGTGTGAAGCAAGAAATATTCGTAGTCTTCTATACCTTCTCGCATAGCTTCATAGCGCAGTGCAGGGACCAAATTCTTAGCTGTAGGGTAGACAATCCAGCCATCGCCGGGAGCATATCCTACCTCAAAAGCCCTCCACCAATTATAACCCCAGTGGAGATAACCGGTTGCATCATAGATAAAATTGGCCCAGTGAAGAATCCTTGTTTTATAAAGAGGATAGTCGAGCAGCCGGTTAGGATAGTTTCCCTGGGGTAGCCAGCAAGTATAAAACCACAGTTCGATCCGGCCTTCTTCCTGTTCTTTTCTCAGTCTCACCTTGTTTTGATTAAAATAATCAAGCTGGGGAATGGAGACATCCAGATATTCACTAAGGACAGTATAGTGAAGTGCTTCCATGATCTTAAGCTCCGGAGCACCCTTTTTAATCTCTTTGGCCAGGGTTATCCAAGACTGGTAGTTGGCCGGAGTCGGCTCATCGGCTACATGAATATAGGCAGCCTCAAGCCATCCCTTTTGTCTTAAATGCTCTTGGATAAGATGGACATAATCAGCCAAAGGCACATCTCTGGGTGCCTTTATAACCGGGCTGTATGCCTGGCGTTTCCAATAGCCAAAGTCACTGTTCCAATCACCGACTCTTCCGCCTATGTGACTAAGTTCGATATATTTAAAGCCATGCTTGAAAAAGCTTAAAACCCAGCGGTCAAATTTACTGAAATCACCGACTAAATTATCATTCTCATCATAACTAAGCTCAACTAGACCAAGTGGTGTCCAAACCATATTTTGTCTGTGCTCGGCCATTAACTGACCATAATAATCGATTATTTCCCAAAACTCCTCTGAGTATTTACTGACATTATTGTATTGCACAATATAGTCAGGCTGAAACCACATCGTTACCTTAAGATTAGTTTCCTCAGGCAGATCAACGGGCAGAACTTCGATTTCAACAGGAATATCGCGCTTAGCACCGATAGTTTTAACCTTCAAAGTACCGGTATAGATACCTTCCGGGGTATCTTTAGGAATAAAGAAACGTAAAAAGACGGCTTTAGTATAATTTTTAGGTATATTGGCCAAACGACTTTCAACTAAAATATCCGGCATATGTTCTGGAGCCTGGCGCACTAACTCTGTAGGAGGCGTTTCAGTGGAATTTTTAGGCATATACCAGGTATCAATGAAGTTGTAATAAAAATGTGAGCTATCTAGAGTCGTCAAGTCATCATTGTCTTGTTTTTTTAGATCACTGAATTCTAGTTCTAAGGCCATAATATCTTTTTCTGAACGTATAGCTAACTGTGCCGAAGCGAACTGATTTCTGCCTGATAGACATTTGACTGTCTGATTTTCTCCCCATATTGCATCTGTAAAGATATACTCAGCTGAATGAGTTGCCCAGATTGAAGCTTTATCCAAGATATCAGGATCAAGCTTGGGAGCAAATTGTCCCATCATAGCCACCAACTCCTCTGCAGATACTGCAGGTTTGTTACGATCATTTGAAATTAAAACTTCAGCCCAGTTGGAATCATCGCAAGCTAAAGAAGCCCAGTCCTCCACCTCATATGAGGCAGCTTTCCAAGTGCTATCGCTTCTCCAGATAATCTCATCATCAAGATCAACAACTTTTACCAGCAAAGGTTGCAGTTCTTTATCTTGGCTCGCCTGAATTTTAATTCCCAGCACATTTTTACCTGGTTTTAAATATTCAGCCAACTCAATACTGCCAAGAATCTCTTCAGGTCTTATAAAACCTATTTGTTCGTCATTTAGAAAAACAGTGGTTTCCTGTGTGGCAACAATTCTGGCCATAGCCGAATCCAGTATCTGATTAACCTCTAAAATTGTTCTAAAGTAACGGGTTTCTCCTTTTACTCCAGGTGGATCCGGGAACCAAATCCATTGAGGATTGTTATTAGCTAACGCCATAAAAGATAGCGTGCAAAGAGAAATAAAACCCAGTCTTTTCCACCATTTCCCCATAATCTTTCCCCCTCGTTTTATTTTAGCTTGCTTAATATTTATAAACTTCGTAAATAAAAACTTTACTCCTTCTAGCCCAAAGGGTCTTTAAAAACCAAAGGTCACAGTTAATCTGCGACCTTTGGTAGTTTGTTAATCTTCATTCTCTACATACTGAAATTGAAATCTAATCTCTTTATGGTCTTGTAAACTGAGTCTAAATGCTAAACGCTGGTTAGGCAGAGCTTGATTGTATTCTCTACTGATATACCCGGGTAGAATTTCCGGAATAGTACCTGTATCATGGTTAATGGCTAAAAATCTCCTTGAACCGATATGTTGCAAAACAACTCGCTTTGTATCCGTTTTTACTATTGTAAAACGTGGGTGGAGACAAAAATAAAGCTGAAGGTTGTGCTTATTGTTATCCTTGGCAAGGAAGGTATCTTCAATAAGGCAGCTTTTGGGGCTAAGAGTAACTCGCCTTTTAGCCTTTACTCCACCAATTTGTAATTCACCCACAATACTACCGTTTTCAATTCTTCCGGTGCCGTCAACGGCTTTTGCATAGCTAAAACTCGAGGTATAAACTCCTTGGTGCTTATTATCCACTATAAATGTACTGTGGAAAGACTCATCTTTCATAAGCATACGTTCAAAATCATTTTCGTTGTAACGGTAGGTACCGGGGTCTGTAAGTATTTCAAGACCATCGAGATAAAGAATAACCCCCAGCTGATCACAGTGGCTGTGTGGATGCCCGGAACGTGAATTGGGCGCATAAAACCCAAACTCTCCTGCTCTTAAAAAGGCATAGTCCTTCTCGTTTCCAATCACAAAGTGGCCTGTTCTAGAAAAGGCAGACTCCCGGGTTTGGGGGAGCGGTTTAGCTTTAGATATAGTCTTTTTACCTAAATAAAAATAGGCATCTGCATCTGCTTTAGGTGCGGATTCGACTGAGATCCCCAAATAGCGAGCTAATTGGAAAAGATACTCTGTTTCCCAAAAGTCAGTAGGCCTTGCTATTAAAATTTCATTAGAATTATCACCGATAAGAGGCAGATCACCTGCGGGTGTTTTTAAGGCCTTAAAATAATCCAGGCTTCTTTTAATCGCCTCCAGAATAAAATCCGGTACTGCCATATGGTAATTGGTATAAGCGATACCTAAAATAAGTAAAGCTTCCACACACAGACGGTGATAACTTATACTCTGTTCGGCAAAGCCCCCATCTTCATAAATTAAATTGTCTACTGTTTCTGCTAACTTTTCCAGCCAAAATTCCGAACTATTATTTTCAAAGTGAAGTTCACAAAGAAGAATTGTCACCAAAGAAACTAGTTTATGGTTGTTGCGGGGATTTTCATGTTCAGCTTCCAATAATTTAACTTCTTTTTTTATATACTCGTCAACTTGAGCATAAAACTTTGCATCCAACAAAGAGCAGTCTTTAGTTAGATCAAGCCAGAAAAACCAGTTGACCATTCTCTGGCACATATGCACATGTCCGACCCAGCTTACCCCGATTAAATCCGGAGTTTTTTTCAGCCACTTCTCAATAAACTCCTTACTTTCTTTAACATAACGGGTATCTTTAGTTAAGAGATAAGCTTTCCCGAGGGAAACCAGAAAATTATGCTTCATATATTCCCAGAGAAATTTTACATCTCCGGGCGCCGCCCCGGCATGAAACCGATATTCTTTGTAATGCTTTGGCGGCCATTTTTCGCCGGTGGTAGGATCAATATTATCAAGCAGCTTATCAAGGTCACATCTTATACCAAAGACATCAACTTTGCCATCTATAAACAGATTGGCCGCATGCAAAATCTGCCAATTATATTCAGGTTGCTCCTTAGAAAAGTCCTGACAAAACTTTTCCTCAAACGTATTTGGAAAAATCTTCAACACTTTAAATCACCTCAAAGCCTTTTTCGCCACCTTATTTCCAAGTCCTTTTGGCAAAAGAGAAGTTCTTCCTTTACTCCCAGACTAATTCTCCCTTTTCTTAGTTTTTAGAATCAAGTCACAAAAAGCTATTGCTAGTTGTTGCTTGAAAAAAGGGCCTGCCCATTTCATTTAACCTCAAAAGGCCAAACTGCAGGGGTGATTAAAATGCTGAATCTCATGTCCGTTTTTGCACTTTTTTCATGGCCAATTATGCACATTTAACTTGTCCGTTAACATGCTATAAGAGCGTTAATTATTTCCGTTGTCTACTTGACAGAGAGCGATTCACCTTGAATAAAAGATGAAGTATTGAGCTTACATATCACATCATCGTGACAACAGTCTGACATTTAAAAAACTTTTTAAGCGCAACCTCGAAAAACCGTCTCATGGAAGTTTTGTTTCATGGTTGTTTTTATAGGTGGTTTACTAATGGTGATTTATGTCTTAGAAAAGTCTTTGTTAAGCCTCCATAAGCCCTAAAAAGCCACTTTAAACAGTGAGTACAAGTAATACACAAGAAAGCTCGATAACGCTTAATAATTTATAAGGTGACAATAAGCTGTCAATCTGATCCATTATGATTAGAAGGAGAAGAGATACTGCCATCTATAGAAAGTTAGAAGAATAATGGGTGGAAATGCCTGCCCAGAATTAGCCAGTAACTTAATAAGATGTACAAGAAAACTCCTAAAAGAGGGTTTAGGTAAAAGAAAGTAAAAGTTAGATCTTAGGATATTACATTAACTCGGATCAGCATCACCGATTGTATTGAAGCAGTAGCTACTCAAAAAACGCTGGGAGGGTTATTTTATGACTGATAATAGAAAAGAACAAGAACGTGCCGAGTTGCACCGTACAATTTGGAATATCGCAAATGACCTACGTGGAAGCGTTGATGGCTGGGACTTTAAACAGTATATACTCGGTATGCTGTTCTACCGCTATATATCCGAAAACCTCACAGGTTATATTAATGCAGATGAATGGGAAGCTGGAGATAAAAACTTTGATTATACAAAACTATCCGATAAGGAAGCAGAACAAGCCCGTAAAGACCTTATTGATACAAAGGGATTTTTCATATTACCCAGTGAGCTTTTTGAGAATGTACGCCATAACGCAGCAAACGATGAAAACCTGAACGAAACCCTGGAAAAGATTTTTAAAAACATTGAGGCTTCAGCGCAAGGGACAAGCAATGAAAAAAACTTCAAAGGACTTTTTGATGATATTGATGTAAACAGTAACAAATTAGGCGGTACTGTTGCCCAGCGTAACGATAAGCTAGTTAAGCTGATAAATGGCATCGGCGAAATGAAACTTGGTGATTACAAGGATAACACTATTGACGCTTTTGGCGATGCCTATGAATTTCTAATGGGCATGTATGCCTCGAATGCCGGCAAAAGCGGTGGCGAATATTATACACCGCAAGAAGTATCAGAACTGTTAACGCACTTAACATTAATAGGCAAAACCGAAGTAAATAAGGTATACGACCCCGCATGTGGTTCTGGTTCTTTACTTTTAAAGTTTGCCAAGATTTTGGGCAAAGAGAACGTGCGCCTGGGTTTCTTTGGGCAGGAAATCAACATTACAACTTACAATCTCTGCCGCATTAATATGTTTTTGCACGATATAGATTATGATAAGTTTGATATTGACCATGGAGACACTTTAACAGATCCACTTCACTGGGATGATGAGCCATTTGAGGCTATTGTTTCCAATCCACCATACTCAATTAAATGGGATGGTGACAACAATCCTCTTTTAATTAACGATCCGCGTTTTTCGCCAGCTGGTGTGCTTGCACCGAAATCGAAAGCAGACCTGGCCTTTATTATGCATAGTCTCTCCTGGCTTGCAACCAACGGTACAGCAGCGATTGTCTGTTTCCCAGGTATCCTATATCGCGGGAGAGCGGAAAAGAAGATCCGTAAGTATCTTATTGACAACAACTATGTAGACTGCGTTATTCAACTACCTGATAACCTATTTTATGGTACAAGTATTGCAACCTGTATCATGGTACTGAAAAAAGCTAAGAGCGAGAATAGTACTCTATTTATTGACGCTTCGAGAGAGTTTGTAAAGATAACTAACAGCAACAAACTCACCGATGAGAATATCTCAAAAATCGTTGCGGCTTATGAAAGTCGCAATGATGAAGATTACTTTGCACGTCTAGTAAGCAACGACGAAATTGCAAAGCACGATTACAATCTCTCTGTTTCTACCTATGTAGAACAAGAGGACACCCGTGAGATTATTGATATAGTGAAACTCAATGCCGAAATTGAAGAAATTGTTGCCCGTGAGAACATACTTCGAGAGGAAATAAGGGCCATCATTGCAGAGATTGAGGGGGGAAATGTATGAGTAGATTAGATGATTTAATTGCTGAGCTTTGCCCGAATGGGGTTAGATTCGAAAAGATCGAAAAACTACTTGTAACAAAATCTGCTCCTAGAAAACTCAATAAAAAAGAATACCAGGAATCAGGCGAATATCCCATTATTGATCAAGGTCAGAGTTTTATTGTTGGTTACACTGATGATGCAGCCTCAATTTTGCCCCAAAACGATTATATAATCTTCGGAGAACATACTAGGTTTGTTAAATTTGTCAATTTTGAATTCGCTCAGGGTGCTGATGGTATAAAGATATTAACACCTGCAAACAAGCAATTGAGTGCAAAATATTTATATTACGCTTTTTCTAACCTCGAAATTCCTTCGCGTGGATATAACAGGCATTGGGTTGTTGCTAAAGAGCTAGTTATCCCCTTTCCCCCTCTCCCTGTTCAACAAGAGATAGTTCGAATTCTAGATAAATTTACTGACTTGGAAGCGGAGCTGGAGGCGGAGCTGGAGGCGGAGCTGGAGGCCAGGAAAAAGCAATATGAGTATTACCGTGATAAGCTATTAACATTTAAGGAGGCAACTTCATGATCAACTATAATATCGTGGCTGCTTCCAATGAATCTACAGTAGTTGCTGAATACATTCCTGAAACATCTCGGGCCGCAGATTATCAAAGTGAAGCAGCGTTAGAAAAAGATTTTATCAATCGTCTTTGCTCCCAAGGCTATGAATATATCGATGTTACAAATGAAGCTACTTTAATATCTAACCTACGCCGTCAGCTTGAATTATTAAATCATTTTAACTTCTCTGATGATGAATGGAACAGATTTTTTAAGCAGAATATCGCTGCAAAAAATGAAGGTATAGTTGAAAAGACCCGAAAAATTCAAGAAGACCATGTGCAAATTCTTAAACGAGACGATGGTAGCACCAAAAATATAATGCTCATTGATAAAAAGAACATTCACAATAATCGCCTACAGGTATTAAATCAGTATGAGGAGGTAGGTGGTACACACAAAACGAGATATGACGTAACCATACTGGTTAACGGTCTGCCTCTTGTGCATATTGAGTTAAAACGGCGTGGTGTAGCCATACGTGAGGCTTTCAATCAAATCAAGCGATATCAGCGTGATAGCTTCTGGGCTGCTTCTGGGCTTTTTGAATATGTGCAGATCTTCGTAATTTCCAATGGGACGCATACGAAATATTACTCCAATACCACCAGAAACCAACACCTTAAAGAGCTTGGCGAAAGCGGAAAACAGAAAAGCCCCAAGACCAGCAATAGCTTTGAATTTACAAGCTGTTGGGCAGATGCAAATAATGGGATTATTGCTGATCTGGTAGATTTTACAAAGACCTTTTTTGCCAAGCACACCCTTTTAAATATCCTAACTCGGTACTGCGTTTTTACAACAGATGACCTATTGCTGGTCATGAGGACATATCAGATTGTAGCTACCGAGAAAATCTTAAACCGCATAGAGATTTCTACCAACTATAAAAAGACTGGCACCATTGATGCAGGTGGATACATATGGCACACAACGGGCTCTGGTAAAACCCTTACCAGCTTCAAAACAGCACAGCTCGCTACTGCACTACCATATATTGATAAGGTACTATTTGTCGTTGACCGCAAAGACCTTGATTACCAGACAATGCGAGAGTACAACAAGTTTAAAGAAGGATCTGCAAACAGTAGTACCTCGACTAAGGTATTGCAAGAGCAGCTCGAGAACCCTAATGAGCGAATTATCATCACAACTATTCAGAAACTCGCTACTTTTATCAAGAAAACTAAAGCGCATGATGTTTACAAGAAGCAGATAGTTATCATCTTTGATGAGTGCCACCGCTCACAGTTTGGGGAGATGCACCAGCAGATAGTTAAAGCCTTCAAAAACTATCACTTATTTGGCTTTACAGGTACGCCGATCTTTGCAGTTAATGCAAAAAGTGGAGGAAATCCACTCCTGCGTACAACGGAGCAAGCCTTTGGCGACAAGCTTCACTCTTACACAATTGTGGACGCTATTAACGATGGCAACGTTTTGCCTTTCCGCATCGACTATATTAACACTGTCAAGAAAAAGGAAGATATCATAGACATCCAAGTTAGCGCCATCGACATAGAAAGAGCTATGTCAGCACCAGAGCGTATCCACGAAGTAACAAGCTATATTCTTGACCATTTTGATCAGAAGACAAAACGAAACAGCAGTTACTCTCTTAAGGGACAACGGATGAATGGCTTTAACTCGATCTTTGCGGTGGCTTCCATCCCAATGGCTATGAAGTATTATACTGAGTTTAAACGCCAACTAAAAGAACGAAATAGCGACCTGTTTATTGCTACAATCTTCAGCTTCAGTCCAAACGAGGACGATCCTGACGATGCTCTACCAGATGAAAGCTTTGAGACAGATAAGCTAGATAAGACCTCTCGCGACTTTTTAGAGAGTGCTATAAACGATTATAACAAAAAGTTTAATTCCGACTATGACACATCGGCAGATAAATTTGAAAACTATTATAAGGATGTCTCGTTAAAGGTAAAGAATCGTGAGATTGACTTGCTAATCGTTGTCAATATGTTTCTAACTGGGTTTGACGCTACCACTCTAAACACTCTCTGGGTTGATAAGAACCTTAAACAGCATGGGCTTATTCAGGCCTTTTCACGCACTAACCGTATTCTAAACTCTGTAAAGACCTTCGGTAATATCGTCTGTTTCAGAGACCTGCAAAAAGCTACTGACGAAGCTATTGCTCTCTTTGGCGATAAAGAAGCAGGAGGCATCGTCCTCTTAAAGACCTATGATGAGTACTATAACGGCTACGAAGAGAGCGGTAAAGTTGAGCTAGGATATTCGACTTTAATCACCATTCTACAGACCGAATTCCCTTTACAACAGACAATCATAGGCGAGGGAGCGCAGAAAGATTTTATTAGGCTCTTTGGTAGAATCCTTAAGCTTAGAAACATCCTTACCGCTTTTGATGATTTTGAGGGCAATGAGATTATCTCTAGGAGAGATTTTCAAGATTATCAGAGCAGGTATATCGACCTCTATCAGCATTTTACTAGAGGTAGGGATGCCGACAAAGAAAACATCAATGACGACATCATCTTTGAAGTTGAGTTGATCAAGCAGGTTGAAGTAAACATTGACTATATCCTCATGCTTGTAGCAAAGTACCATCAATCTAACTGTACGGATAAAGATATTCTCACAGATATTGATAAGGCTATTGGCTCAAGTATTGAGCTTCGCAGCAAGAAGGAACTCATCGAAAGGTTTATTGAGCAAGTTAATGTGGACACACAGGTTGATGATGATTGGCGGATTTTTGTCGCTGAACAAAAGGAGCAGGATTTAGCAGCTATTATAAGGGAAGAAAAGTTAAAGCCTGAGGAGACGAGGAGGCTTATAGCAGGGGCTTTCCGTGATGATGTATTAAATACCACTGGAACTGCCATTGATAATATTTTGCCTCCTATCTCGCGCTTTTCAGGCGGGAAGCGGGCAATAAAAAAACAGCAGGTTATTGACAAACTAATGGTCTTCTTTGAGAAGTTCCATGGGCTAATCTAAGTACTATCTATAGGGCAAACAGGTTATAGTAAAAAGAGATCACCCTTTATACTGGGTGATCTTCTATTAATTTAAATGGTTATACTGCATATCAGGATCTATTCCTCTTCTCAGTAGATCCTCTTGAAGTCTTCGATTCTCTTTCTTAAGCTTGCCAATCTCATGCTCGCACAAGTCAAAGGCAAAATCAACGTAAGCCTTACTAAGCTGCACAATTCTTTCAGCATAGAATTGCTCTTCCAAATCAGTCAGAAGCCGTGTTAATGTCTATGAAGTCTACTGATTCTTCCTTAACAGGTATAGCATCCTAGATAGTCTACTCCAGTAGCTGATGTTTAGTGCATTGAAATCTAGCGTGCCTTTGGCTTTGCTGTGAAACGAAAACAATGTTCTGGACTTCCCTTTAAAGTAGTAATCTAATCCTTCCTTACGATAGTGTATTCAGATCTTCATATATTGCTCCTTTGATAGTAAGATTAGATCGTTCTATGTTGCTATTCTTGATGAGTTGAGCTGATATCAAACTGGGGTATCGATACTAATCAAATTGCAGCTAACCCTGTAAGAAAGATTAGGACCGTGAAGCAGCAGCAATTATCACCGAAGGCATTAGCTCGCAAAGAGCAATTAGTACTGATGAAAGTTTGCAGCGAGATGGCTCGCTAAAAGATGTAACGATCATTACCTTAATGCTCCATTCTGGTATAAGAGTAAGTGAACTAGTTGATATAGAACTTGATGACATCGCTCTATCTGATAGATCTGGCTAGCTTATTGTGCGTGAAGGTAAAGGTAAAAAGCAAAGAAAGATACCTCTTAATTCTACCGTTCACGCTTACAACCTTATTTTAAGCCAGAAACCTGGACCGCTAACAACTAGAGCTGTGCAATATGTAGTAGAGAAGTATGCTTATAATGCCAGGCTTGAAGGGGTAAGTCCTCATACGCTCAGGCATACTGCAGCCACAAATCTAGTAGACCAGGGAGTGTCGTTAGATAGGGTAGCTTTGGTCCTAGGACATAGTAGTCTCAATGTAACTGCTATATATACGATTCCTACAGAGAAAGACTTAGAGTATAAATTAGAAAAAGTTGCCTGGAATTAATAACCATATAGAAGATACCCCTAATATTTAGCATTAGGGGTATCTCTTTGTTTTAGATAATTGTTATTCAAAGTAGATGTTATCTGGGGTGTTATTGGAGAATTCACTGATAGCTTCTACTGCTGCTGGGGTGGTTAGGGGTTGAGCGTTAAGATTTAATATTGTAGAAGAAACTGATTTCCAAATACCACCACCGTTAGTTGTAGCTATATTGTCTTTGATTATATTGCCCTGAAGATTTAGTTTAGAAGAACTATAAGCATAGATGCCGCCGCCAGAAGAAGAAGCTGTATTATCACTAATAGTGCTATTGGTTATGGTTACGGTAGAACCTGAAGCATGGACGCCGCCGCCAGAAGAAGCTCTATTACCACTTATAGTGCTATCGGTTATGGTTACGGTAGAACCATAATAAGCATAGACGCCGCCACCACTAAAAGAAGCTCTATTACCACTAATAGTACTATTGGTTATGGTTACGGTAGAAGAACTATAAGCATAGACGCCACCACCATTGCCATTATTATAAGAAGAAGCTCCATTATCACTAATAGTACTATCGGTTATGGTTACGGTAGAACCATAAGCATAGACACCGCCGCCGCCATGATAATAAGCACTATTACCACTTATAGTGCTATTGGTTATGGTTACGGTAGAAACTGAAGCATAGACACCGCCGCCATTATTAGATGTAGCTGTATTATCACTAATAGTACTATCGGTTATGG
>DAIMKF010000044.1:0-12519 GCA_036721855.1 Bacillota bacterium
GCTCTAAGGAATTTGTGAATTAATGAGATAACTCGTCCATCTTTTATCGTTTCTGCTTGTATGGCAGTCTTATCCCACTTTTTGCGCCTAATAGTGTTCGTGTCCCTCAGGTCGGAACTTTGCCGCTGGCTTCCTTCAGATTCCACCTCGCGGTGGACACCCTTGCCTTGAGTTGCTACATACCCCCATAGCGGACTTTCACCGTCTAGTTAATCGCCATGCGTGGCACACCATAAAAAAGGATCAGGAAATAATTCCTGATCCTAACAAGCAACGAATGATTGCTCACCTTCTGCAGCTATCTCATTTTCAGCTGCTAGGTTTTTTTGATACTCGTTAAAATACTTGCGAAAACGTTCGCCTTCAAGACGCTCTTCTGTTTGAATTAACTCTGCTAAGTGAATAATAAACCTTTTATAACGTAGTAATTTTTCCTTAACTAAAAGTCCTTCTGTATTAATAATACGCATAATCTCATAATTTAGTTCATTTGGTCCTATCTCCTCTGAAACAATACCTAGCCTTGAAAGCCCTGCTAAAACCATTGTTTTGGCTAATCTTGATGCTTGAGAAAAGTCATTTTTACTCCCTGTACTCATAGAACCAAAGACTAGTTCTTCAGCATAAGCTCCAGCTAAGGCTACCTTAATCTGAGCAAGTAATTCTTCTTTGGTATAGAGATACTTATCTTCGCTAGGTGCTTGCCTGACAAAACCTAAAGCTTGCCCACGGGGTACAATTGTTACACTCGCAACTGAATTTGGTCTAACCAATTCACTTAAAATAGCATGCCCAATTTCATGAATTGAAACTCTTTTTAATTCTGAAACGGGAGGTCTTCGGTCAAGTTTTTCACCTAACATCACTTTTTCCTGGGCATCGGTAAAATCCTGCCACGTTATTTTAACTTCTTGACGGCGGTGTGCGTTAATAGCCGCTTCGTTAACTAAACTCTCTAAATGAGCTCCCGAAAAGCCATAACATTGGCGAGCAAGTTCTTTAAGATCTACATCCTCAGCTAATGGTTTGTTCTTAGTATGAATCCTAAGAATGTGGAGTCTTCCTTCTTTATCGGGAAGATCTACTCTAACAATTCGATCAAAGCGACCTGGTCTTAGAATTGCCGGATCCAGAATATCAATGCGGTTAGTAGCTCCAAGTACTAGAATCTGTTCCTCGGAACTGATACCATCCATTTCCACAAGTAATTGGTTGAGAGTTTGATCGTATTCTAGGTGACTAGTATGTCTCCCTCTCAAACCACACAAAACTTCGATTTCATCAATAAAGATCACTGCGCCTTTTTTTTGCATTCTAGCTAGTCCTCGAGCCTTTTCAAACATCTCTCTAACTCTTTTTGCTCCCACACCTGCATAGACTTCAACAAACTCAGAGCCTGAGGCATGCAAAAAAGCTAAGCCTGTGTAATTTGCAGCTGCTTTAGCTAGTAGTGTTTTGCCGGTTCCAGGCGGACCTGAGAGCAATATTCCCTTCAGAGGTCTAATACCTAAAACAGCAGTTCTTTCCCTGTCCAAAGCAAAGTCTAAGGCTTCTTTCAACTCTCTCTTAGCTACCTCTTGCCCACCGATATCGACAAATGTTGTGTTCTGGACTGTGTTTTTTGCCACACCAACTTTAGTACCTGCAAGCTCTCTGCCGGGCATGAAATAATAAATAAAAAAACCTGCTCCTATTAATAACATGATTGGTCCTACATTAACCCCGGCTTGGGCTAAAAAGCATAAGACCGCCAAACCTGCTCCAATCAATAGTTCTTTCCACATATTACTCATTTTCTGCAACCACCTTGCTTATAAGCCGGATGGGTACGATTTCTTCATTCTCCAAAGAATAAAGCTGTCCCTGATCTAAAAGACTTACATAAAGGTAATTGTCATAAAAAAACACCTTGGCTCTATCATTAAGCTCATTAAGTCTCATAGCGGCAGTATAGTATTGCTTGTTCTTAATTCCCTCAGCTATAATCAATTCTTCTTGTTGCCATATTGAAAGGTCGTCTTTGGCTTCCAAAACGAGAATAACCTCGGTAAAGCGTTTTTCAATTGGCTTTTCTGTGAGAAGATCTATTAGCTGCTTTGGATTCTTACCATCCCAAACTAAAGTTAGTTGATCCTTTTTATAAGAGTAATCTATGAGATTAGCTTTATTTAGTAAGGATTCTAAAGGTTTATTCACTAAAAAATGATTGAGTAGGAGGCGAACAGAGAAGATGGCCAAGAAAAAGATTACAAAAGCAAGTATTATAACATTGATCCTTAGATCAAAAAAACGCATGGCCTATTCTCCCTTCTTAAGACGTTAATTGATTTGAAAACATAGTCTGATTATAGCATAAAAAAAGCCGGCCAACCCTAAATCGGCCGCCGGCAATATCTACCTGAGCTGGGATTATTCTTTTAAGAGATGGGCTCCTTTATAATAATATTCCACTCCTGAGATCACAGTTATGGCAGTAGTGATGTAAAGAAGAACTGTTCCACACCTAAGCCCAAGCATAAGAGCTGTTACAGCAATAAATTGTAAGGCTGTTTTAATTTTACCAAGCTTTGAGACCTTAATAGTTGTACCACTTGAAGCGGCAATCAGCCTTAATCCCATAACTGCAAATTCTCTAGCAAGTATAACCATAGCAATTAATGCATTAACCTTACCTAACTGAACTAGAGAAAGCAAAGCTCCCGTAATTAGAAGTTTGTCAGCAATAGGATCTATAAGAGCTCCTAGCTTGGTAACCATCTTCTCTTTACGAGCGAGATAGCCATCAAAATAATCAGTCAAGGCAGCAATAATAAATAAAACCGTCGCAATTAATTCACCATTTGGCATTTGAAAAATCGCAAAAACCATGAAAATTGGAACTAAAAATATTCTTATAAAAGTTAACCAGTTGGGTAAATTCACTTTTAAGGCCTTACTCAGAAGGCCACACCTCCTAGAAAAAGCATTTTGACTTTTTATTAAAGAGCAATAACTTCACCTGCTAAATCATATTCTAAAGCCTGGGTAATTCTTACCAAAATTATATCTCCGGGCTTAATTGGCCCATCCGGTAAACCAAAATAGGTGAAACCATCAATTTCAGGAGCTTGAAATCTTGTCCTGCCAGTATAAACAAGCTCACTCTCATCACTTTTGCCCATTACCAACACCGGATATACTTGACCAATTCTGGTTAGATTTTTGGTTTTAGAAATACTTTGTTGCAATTTCATAGCTTTGTTTAACCTTTCCAAAGCAACTTCACTGGGAACAACAGGAGTTAGATCATAGGCTTTAGTACCCTCTTCAGGAGAAAAAGCAAATACTCCAACGTGATCAAACTTCACTGTGTCCATAAATTCCAACAATTCATTAAAATCTTCCTCGTTTTCGCCGGGATAACCTACCATAAAAGTAGTTCTTAAAACTATATCAGGCATACTTTCTCGCAAATTATTAATTAATTTGTAGGTCTGTTCTTTATTAAATGGCCGCCCCATTTTATATAGCACTTTTTCTGATATATGTTGAAGTGGCAGATCGATATAGTGACAATACTGTTTAACTTGAGCAAAGGCATTGATAATCTCTGGAGTTAAACGTGTGGGATATGAGTATAAACTTCTTAACCAAATGTCTTGAGGAAGTATGGTTCCCAACTCTAATAAAAGCTCACTTAAACCCAAAGAGCCGGTCAAATCCAAACCATAAGCTGTCGTGTCCTGAGCCACAAGAGTAATTTCCTTAACTCCTTCTTGAACAAGTCTCTTAGCTTCGGAAATTATGTCTTCAAGTGTTCTGCTTCTCTGACTACCCCGAATTAAAGGAATCGCACAATAAGCACAGCGATTAAGACAGCCCTCAGCAATTTTAAGATAAGCGGTATACATTGGTGTACTTCTAATCCTAGGCATGCTTCCAACAAGATAGCCTGTCCGATCAATAAATAGAGGTCTCTGCCCCCGAAGCGCTTTCTGGATTACTTCATTTATGTGAGGTAGTTGTTCTACACCCAAGATACCATCGATCTCTGGCATCTCTTTTAGAAGTTCATTCCCATAGCGCTGAGCCAGACACCCCGTTACAATAAGAGCTTGACAGTTCCTTTCTTTTAAATCGCTGGCCTTTAAAATAGTATCTATCGCTTCCTGCTTTGCAATTTCAATAAAACCACAAGTATTGATGACCACTATATCTGCAACTTCTAAAGAGTTTGTAATCTCGAATTCTTCGCCCAAATAACCTAATAAAACCTCTGAATCTACCAGGTTTTTAGGGCATCCTAAATGAATCAGTGCCACCTTGTGCAAAAACGAACACTCCTTTGACAGTTTCTACAACGATTATAACACATTGCTCAGCAATTAGTTGAATAATAACAGTCTCTTTTTTAAGATCGATCAAGAATATTCCTAGCAGCTAAAACAAGCTTAGCTCTTTCTCTGTAACCTGTTTTGCGATAGATACTGCTTACATGATTCTTTACTGTTTTAATACTGATGTATAACTTACTAGCAATCTCTTCATTGCTTAACCCTGCTGCGAGGTTTATTAATACCTCTTGTTCTCTAGAGGTAAGATTTTTAAAAGGAGCACTTATAAAAAGAAGGAGCTGATCTAGAGAAAAATCTATCCTTTTTAAACTTTGTTTTAGGCAAATACCTTTTTGGATTATCACGGTATCTTCAACTCCTGCTTTAATTGCCTCAAGGAAAACATCTAAGCAGGTTATATTCTCTTCAAGTTCTATTAAAGCATAGCTACCTGTTTCTTTAAATACCTTGTTTATAGCCATATTACTGTAGTTAATTGCGCCAATTTTATCAGCGATGCTTTCTTCTAATTTAGTTATTTCATGCTCTAACTCACCATCTATCTGTTTTAACCTTAATTTCAATTCCTCTAGTACTGGTTTTTGTTTGTTATAGAGTTCTAATAGACCTGCTGGATTTTTACTCCATCTTAGCCCTTGAAATTGACTTCCTACAGACATCTGTATGCCCTCCTTGTAGAGGTCTAAAAAGCAGATACTTGTATGTTTACACAAGCAGTCCTCTGGAGATTTTGGTGCTTGCTATAGAATATGTCAAAAGTTAAAGAGTAGCCACAACTCTTACTACTCCTTAGTAATATAGTTCTCAAGTATAGGTATTAAAGTCCCTGCTAATTGTCAAATTTCTTTGTTTGCCTTTAATATGGTAAGCAAGGCCACAGCTTTGTTACCTCTTGATCCTCCCACAGTGTCTATCTCCAAGCATAACTACTCTGGTTTCACTTTGGGGACGTTTCCGGCATTTGGATACAAATCTATCTTGAAATCTTTAGTATTTGAACTATCCATTAATCTCATAATGCAATTTGTCAGAAAAATCCTCTTATTGCTGGCTTCTCAGAAAGCTTTTTACGTAAAATGGTACCTCTTTTATACTAAACCTAAAAAGGTTGACTCATCCGGTAAAGATTATCTGAACTATAGCGTGACATATTCACAAAGGAATAAGGTCATTTCAGATTGCCTCACTAATTTTGCAGATATAGAGAGAAGTGAAATTGATAATTTACATGTCTTTTGGCATTATCTTACCAAAGTGTTAAAAATGGTTTAACCAAACGGATTAAAAAAGAGGGGAATCCCCTCTTTTTTAATCGTTTGGCAACAAATAGTAAAGAATAAGTCGTCCGATACCCAAAAACAGTGGTATCAATCCACCTAGAATCCATGGTCCTATTTTAAGGAAGCTAAGCCCTAAGGTAATTGCTCCCCCTACAGCAATTAACGTTACACCGGAACGGAGATTCGCAAGTTTTGTTTTTGGTTCACCTGTATTATCTTTCTCGACTAACTTTTCAATTACCTCAGGTGATGGACCTTGTTTAACCATTAGCTCTTTTTCTTTATAAGAAAAAAAGCTGGTTATAACTACCATCACTGTAACGAAACCAAAAATAACAGTAAGAATTGCAATTGCTAAATTCACCAAATCACCGCCTTGTTGATGTTTATAGAACCTAAATCTGCTTTAATTTTAAGATTTCCAATAGGGATTTCCTCTGCGAAGCCTAAGATGCCATTAACACTTTTACCTAAACCGGTTTGCCTTGTTTGGCTAACTGGAAAATCACAATTAAAGTTACCTAAATTGACAGTGGCCTCAATATTAGTTACCGTACTTGGTGGAAGTGTCAATTTAATACTGCCAAGTGAAGAGATAAACTCTGAGTTTTTAGCTAACATGCCTATATATTCTATATCTCCTAGTTCTGCTCTAACAGTTAACTTTTCCACTGGTTTGATATCTTTTAGCTTAACTGCTCCCAGATTGGCCTTAATGGATAAAGAACCTATATGTTGCTTTACTATAACCTCACCTAAATCAGCTCTTAAATCCAGATCACACTCTCCATTTGACGAAACAACTTTACCCAAAGAAACATCTACGCTTAAACTTTGTACAGTTTTAGGTATCATAACCCGACCTTCAAAGCCAGTTGTAACGTTATTAATATTGGGTTTTATTAGGCTAAGAACAACTTTATCTTCAAAGCGTTTTTCCTCTATATAAAAATTCTCTAAAAGATCGTAATCTTTTTTTTGACCAAAAAGCACTTTCTCCCCCGTAAAAGTTATTTCTGGTAGATCCGCATACTCAATTTCAATATTACCGATAAAGTTTTTTATAACGACTTGATCTGCCATGCCAAAACTAGCCTCATAAGGTTCTCGGTAATTGGAATTTTTGAGATCTAGACCCTGGTTAAAAAAGAAAGGTAGTCTGAAGTTGCTTGCAAAATTAAACTCACGTGTTGATTCATAGATACCCCACAAAATAAATACCTGGAATACTATTAATAACAAGATCCAAATTTTTTTCATCTTTGCTAACTCTCCTCTCCTAAAAGATAGAAGATTAGATACATATTGCCCACAAAAAGTGGGATAAATCCTCCTAATAACCAAGGTCCCTTCCCTAGGGTAAAAAGTCCGATTAGTAGAGCTAAGCCTACAGCAATGTTATTTATGCCTTTAACCAGAAAGGTTGAATAAGCTTTTTTAGAACTTGAATAGAGTTTGCGTCTTTTATACTCCATATACGTGGTGTAAACTCCCAAGATAGTAAAGAATAACACTAAAAGCGCTACTAAAATAATGTTGTCCACTCCGCCTTACCTCCTTAAGTATTCACTATAGACTAAGAGAGACTAACTGATAAGGTATTTAAGCTAATTTTTGGTGTGCTTGATATTGCAATTGATAAAGCCTGTAATAAAGTCCACCTTTTTCCAGAAGTTCTTGGTGTTTACCGACCTCCTTAATTTTACCTCGATGCATGACAATTATTTTATCTGCATGCTGGATTGTAGAGAGCCTATGAGCTATGGCTAGAGTAGTTCGGTCTTTAGCAAGTTTTTTCAAGGCTCCTTGAATTAGTGCTTCAGTCTCTGTGTCAATATTAGCGGTGGCTTCATCTAAAACAAGAATATCCGGATTAAAAGCTAACGCCCTGGCAAAAGCCAGTAATTGCCTTTGCCCTTGTGATAAAGTCGAACCTCTTTCGGTCACTTTTTCGTCATATGCTCGTGGCAATTTAGTAATAAATTCATCTGCCCTTACAGCTTTACAGGCTGCATGTATATCAGCTTGGCTTATCTGGTCGTTATTGAGCCTAATATTGGATTTGATATCACCGGAAAAAATAAATACATCTTGTAATACAACACCTATTCTCTGGCGCAACTTATTAAGATCCCAGTCTCTTACATCAACTCCATCAACAAGGATCTGGCCTTTTTGTATATCATAAAAACGGTTAACTAAATTAATAATTGTCGTTTTCCCAGCTCCGGTATGACCAACAAAAGCCACAGTTTCACCCGGGTTAACTGTAAAAGAGATATCCTTTAGAACATAATCCTCACTTTTATAGGCGAAATAGACGTTTTTAAACTCTATTTTGCCTTCTTTTTTAGCCGTTACAATCGGATCTATCGGTTGGGTGATGGTTGGTTTGGTATCCAAAAGCTGGAAAATCCTTTCCGAAGAGGCCATAGCAGATTGCATAATATTAAACTTTTCGGTAAGTGCATTGATGGGGCCAAAAAACCTTTGCACATAATTAATAAAAGCAAATAAAAGGCCAAACTGTATTCTAGCATCTAAAACACCTTTGCCACCAAAATAGATAATTAAAGTAACAGCTAGATAATATAGCAGATCCATAAAAGGTCTAAAGATGGCATAGACCGTGATTTCTTTTAGGGACGCCTTTTGATAATCGCGGTTAATCTTGTTAAATTCCTGATGTTTCTTTTTTTCTTGGTTAAAGATTTGGATAATTTTCATCCCGGAAATAGATTCATTTAAAAAGCCATTGAGTTCAGAAAGATGACGTCTAACTAGTCGGTATGCTGCTCTAACTTGCTTGCGAAAAACAATAGTCGCTATCAATATTAGCGGTACTACACTAAAAGCAACCAGTGATAACTTCCAATCCAGCTTAAGCATGATAATAATTATACCGGTGAGGGTGAGAATATCCCTAAAGGTATTTACTAAAATATCAGTGTACATCTCGCTGAGGTTATCCACATCGTTAGTGGCACGAGTGACTATTCTGCCAACATAGTTCTGATCGAAAAAGGCAAGATCCAGGTATTGCATGTGTTCAAAGATCTGCTGCCTAATGGTAAAGATAATTGACTGCCCGGTATAGGTTAAAAGGTAGGTCTGTAGATAGCTTATAAGACCTAAGCTGAGCATCAAGGCAAGGTAGAAGCTGCTAAGTTTAATAACCTGACTGTAATCACTCTCACGCATAGCCTTCAGCTCAGATTTTGGCACACTTATTAGCTGATAAGTATTACCATCGTACAATAATTGGCCTTCTTCAATCTTATATAAACCATTGACTTTGATTGGTGATAAATACCAAGCCCCATTTTGAGTTAAAAGATAGTAGGGGGTATTAGCATTATCTGTTGAACGCATAAAGGCCTGGTTTTGTATTCCCTCACCTTTATATTCGGGCACTTCACTAAGAGGTCTTGCATAAAAGGCATGGTTGGAAGCATCCAGGTGATCGTCAATTATGACTTTCATGATATAAGGTCCGGCCAAATCACCCAGGGTAATAAGTAATAAAAGGAAGATTGAAATTAATAGTTTGTTAAGATGGGGAATTGCATATCTCAAAAGACGTTTCATTAATTTGCTATCATAGGCCTTACCCATAATTTCTTCAGCTTCAGCCATCTTGCCACCTCCTTTTTTAAGCGTATTGTTTAATCTGTTCTTCTAACAGCTGTTTTCTATATAGTTCAGCGTAAAAACCGCCTAAAGCCACCAGTTCTTGATGTTTCCCTCTTTCTATAATTCGCCCTTCGTCTAAAACGATTATGTCATCACAATCTTCTATGGTAGAGATCCTATGAGCAATAATAATGACTGTTTTTTCCTCAGAACTAGCACGTAAATTATTTAAGATAAGGTCTTCGGTAGCTGTATCAACAGCAGATAAACTGTCATCTAAAATAAGGACAGGAGAGTTTTTAATAAGCGCCCTAGCAATAGCTACTCTTTGTTTTTGACCACCTGAAAGAGTAACTCCTCTTTCTCCAACCCTTGTTTGGAACTTTTCCGGAAAGTCCATAATGTTATCATAAACACCAGCTTTTTTACTAGCTGTTTCTATTTCGGTAATAGCAGCATCGGTTTTACCAAAAGCGATATTTTCGGCTATAGTTGCCGAAAAGAGAAAATTATCTTGAGGTACCGCACTAATATTGTGACGCAAGGTCTTTATGGGGTATTCCAAAATATCTCTGCCATCTATCAAAAGCTCTCTTGGTTTGGGATTATAAACTCTTAGAAGTAGCTTGGCTATTGTGGTTTTGCCGCTGCCGGTTTTGCCAACAATAGCTACTTTGCTACCTTTTCTAATTTTCCAGTTTATATCTTCTAAAACCAGATTACTGTTTGGATAGTTAAAGGAAAGGTTTCTAAACTCTATTTCACCACTGATCTTATCTAATGAAAAATTTGTAAGGCAGCCATCTTTAACCTCAGCATCGGCTGAAAATAGTTCCCAAAGACGGAGCATAGAAGCTTTTGAGCGATTGATGAGATTAAAAAGCCAACCTAGATTTAAAAGAGGCCAAGTCATATTACCTAAGTACATCGTAAAAGCCATTAAATCTCCAAAAAGTAGTGTTCCTTCAATAACTAAGCTACCACCATACCAGATAACCACTATAAAAGTAACTGAACCAACAAGCATACTCAATGGCCGCATAAGATTTGCAATACGCACCATAGACATTTGTGCTTGGAGATTTTTCTTATTTGCTGTTCTAAAGTTTTCGATCTCTGCTTTTTCTTGCACAAAAGCTTTAACTACACGCATACCTGAAATATTTTCTTGCACTTTACCAGTTAAATTAGCAAACTCTTCTTGCACAACTCGAAAACGAGCTCCGATTATTCTAGATAAAAATACCGAAACAAAAACCATAATCGGTAAAGGCAAAAGTGAGTATATGGTTAAGGATGGGTTAGTTTTTAACATTAGAAAAAAGCTCATGACAATTAAGGAAATTGCATCGAAGGTTAATAAAATTCCATTGCCAAGAGCTTGTCTTACAGCCCCAACATCATTTGTAGCATGAGCCATTAAATCGCCTGTTTTGTGGTTATTATAAAAGTTTTGAGAAAGAGTTCCCAAATGTAAATACAGTTTTTCTCTTAAGTCACATTCAATAATACGGCTAGTACCCATAACATAGATACGCCATGCCCACCTGCCGATAGCCATTAATAGAGCTAACCCTAATATCCAGCTCACTTCTTCTAAAATACCACCACTATCTAGGAGACCTTCTGAAATTCCATTGACAGTATTTCTAATTAAGCCAGGTATATAAGACTGGGTAAAATTAACAAATAAAAGTGCTAAAATACCAATTAAATAGCGTCTTCTATATGGCTTGACTAACGAGTAAACAAACTTACGCATTTTTCTACTCCACCTCCTTTAAATAAATCAAAAAATTATCAACCACCTAGCTAAAGCAATTGACCTAATTTGATCCTGAAAATAATAAGTCTCTTTATGATTAAGTTAAACTACAGCCAAAACTTTCCTGCTACTTTGAGTATTTACTTACTCCCAATGATAACCAATTTTTCGGTTCAGCTTAATAGAGCTATTATTGCCTAAATAAATCCGGATTTAGTTGTGTTTAGGCTTATTTATGCTGTTATAACCCCATAAATAAGGGGCTGTTGCACAATTAACTGATTAGTTAGTTGCACAGCAGCCTTTTTTTGTGTATACAACAGAAAAACGAGCCCAAAAGAGTTCATTTATTATATTATATATTGGAAACTAAAACATTATATACAAAGAATTATCGCACGTTGGAGTCAGGTTATCAACTGGTTTTACCATTTAATTTAGAGATTCTGATTCCTGAAGACGACTCGGTGAGACTACTAAGCCATATATTGGAGGGATTAAACTACGAAAAGCTATAGAAGGCATACTTCGCAAAGGGAGTATGCCTTCAGTTCAACCTAAAACAACCTTCAAAATATTGACCTACGCTTATATGAATAGCATCTATTCAAGTAGGAAAATAGAGTCGGCATGTAAGTGCGACATCAACTTTATGTGGTTGTTAAACGGAGAAAAGGCACCGGATCATTGTACAATATCTAGATTTTCTATTCAGGTTGAAGGGGCATTCGGAGTATTAAAGAGCGACTACAACTTCAATAGATTCCTAACTCGTGGGAAAAACAGCGTGAAGAATGAGTTTATATTGCTCTGTTTTGGCTACAACATAAACAAGTTACATGCCAAGATACAAAAAGAGCGAATAAAAACTCCTTTACACCCTATAAAACAGACTGCTTAGGATTAATTTTTTTAAAAACCCTAAGGGGTTCTTTTGTCATTCTTAAAAACAGCTAATAACGACTTTGTGATAAAAACGAACTCCTTTTGAACATTCGAAAATCAAAAATTTGGAGTTTCTAACAAAAAAAGGAGCGTTGCTCCCTACTTTTTGTAGTTTTGCAACGTCCCCTTTTATTATCTGTGATTTTCGAAGCACTTGCTGCAATAAACCGGACGGTCACCTCTAGGTTTGAAGGGAACCTGGGTTTCAGCTCCACAGTCGGCACATATTGCACTGTACATTGTTCTCTCACTACTTCTACCCTCATGATTTCTACTGCTTTTGAAGGCTCTGCGGCATTCTGGGCAACGTGAAGGCTTATTGGCAAAACCCTTCTCAGCAAAAAACTCTTGTTCCCCTGCTGTGAAGACAAATGTCTTGCCACAATCACGACAGGTTAAATTTTCATCCTGATACATTAAGTGACCTCCTATAGGTACCACTACCTAGTTTATTGTGCTAGTGCTCTTTACTAGCGTTAATAAATTATAACATCTTCATCTTATATTGGCAATAGAAACTAGCAACAAAATGCATTGTTTAGGGATATATAGGATTTTAGTT
>DAIMKF010000045.1:0-12491 GCA_036721855.1 Bacillota bacterium
TAGGTGCTCTAATTGCAGCATTCCTGATTGGGCTTGTAGACATTTTTGTTCCTACCTCACTAAGATAATAGGAGGCACTCAGTGCCTCCTATTATCCTTTGGGTCTAAATAATAAGCCGATACCAAAACCAAAAATAATAGCTGCTCCAAGTACAGCTGCCCCTTGAGCTAGACCACCTTCTATCGCTCCTAATAGACCGCTTTGATCAAAGCCGTTAATAACTCCTTGAGTCAGGATATGACCAAAATTAGATACCGGTACCATAGCTCCGGCACCAAAAATTTTAGTAAGTGGTTTGTAAAAACCAAAAGCTGAAACAAGGCTGCCCAATATAACTAAAATCACCATTAAATCAGCTTGAGTGAGCTTGCTTTTATCTAAAACAATCTGTCCCAAAGCACATACAGTGCCTCCAAATAAAAAAGCCAACACATAATTCATTTTCTATTCCACCTTTTCAAAGGCAATAGCATGAGCAATAGCAGGAATGCTATCTTTTTGCTGAACTGTGGTCTGAGCAAAAAGTGCGCCTGTAGCTAAAAGTAAAACCTTTTTTAGAAGGCCTTGGCTTAAAAGAGGATAAAAGTAGCTTGAAAATACACAGGCTGAAGCTCCGCAACCGCTTGCTCCCGCATGTTTATCCTGGGTTGAGGCATACACCAAAAGACCACAGTCTGTTAAATTACCTGTACTTAAGGAAGCATCACCGAGTAGATGCTTTAGCATAATCTGGCCTACACTACCTAAATCACCGGTTACAATCAGATCATAATCTTCAGGCTTTTTTTTCAAGTTTTGTAAATGACGGTTTAAGGTATCAAACGCTGCCGGTGCCATGGCGGCACCTAAATTATTAGAATCTTTATGACCATAGTCTACTACACGGCCAAAAGTAATTTCTTTAACCTGTACCGCTCCTTGACGACTTAAAATTACAGTTCCTGCTCCCGATATAGTCCATGTTGCGGTCGCTTTGCGTTGTACTCCTAGTTCAGTTGGAAAACGAAATGTTCTTTCAGCTGTTTGGTGATGAGAACTAGCTCCTGCTAAGATTTTATGGACATGCCCACCTTCGATTAGAAGTGAACCCAAACCGATGGCTAGATTAAAGGTTGAACAGGCTCCAAAAACACCGGCAAATGGTATCTTGATATCTCTAACTGCATAATTGGCACTGATAAGTTGACTGAGTAAATCTCCAGCTAGAATCAGATCAAAATTTTCCGGTTTATAGTTATATTTTTTCAGACACAGACTGATACTTTCTATAAGCATCTTTCTTTCTGCTTTTTCAAATGAGCTTTCACCATAGATCTCATCGGGTATAACAACATCGAACAGATCTCCTAAAGGACCAGCTCCTTCATTTGGTCCAACAACGGAAGCTGTTCCTTCTACATAAACATTCTTGAGAGTGAAAGTTTTATTCATCTAAAGACACTCCTTACCAAACCGAAAACTGTTGCTGAAATTAGCCCATATACTATTACCGGCCCAGCAACAATAAACATTCTCGCAGCTAGTCCTAATATTGCCCCTTCAGAACGATATTCCATGGCCGGTGCCACAATTGAATTGGCAAAGCCTGTAATAGGAATTGCGCTTCCCGCACCCCCAATTCTTCCAATCTCGTCATAAATTCCCAGCCCCGTTAATAAAGAACCGGTAAAAACTAGAACTATTGACATCCAAACAGAGGCTAGCTCTTCACTCAAACCAAAGTATTGCAAATATGTTCTTACAATTTCACCAAAAACACAGATAGTACCGCCAATTATAAAAGCATTGGACAGATTGCTTTTTAGTGATAATCGGGGTTGTTCTTTTTCCACCAGCCTCGCATAACGTTTAGCTTGTGGGCTTTCTCTATCACGCATACTACCACCTCCCTGTCTAGTATTACCAGGAAAGGTAAAATAAAAGCACAGTCCTAAAATTTAGACTGTGCTTGGTAATATTTTACTAATCACTCTTTGAAAATTACCTCCTAATATCTTTGCTCGTTCCAGATGGTTAAAACCTGCTTTTTCAAGTTCTTTATCAAGGCTTAACCATTTGCCTATATGTTCTAGGTTTTCTAAAGTCTTGGTAGTACCTAAAAAATCAGAACCTATACCCACATGATTACTACCGACTGTTTCCGCAATGTACATTATCTGCTTTACTACCGCTTTATTTGTTTTTTCGCTTAAAAACTCCGGACAAAAGTTAACTCCTACCACACCATCTCTTTTAGCAATGGCTTTAAGTTGATCGTCTGTTAAGTTTCTGGGATGATGATAGAGAGAATCAGCATTAGAATGCGAAGCTATAATTGGTTTATTGGTTAAATCAAGCAGCTGCCAAAAACTTCCCTGACTTAGATGGGATACGTCAAGTATTATACCTAGTTTTTCTACTGTTGGAATTATTTGTTTCGCTTTTTGACTAAGTCCACCTTGATATGGTTCTAAACAGCCGGTAGCTAAATGATTTTGATAGTTCCATGTTAGAGATAATATACGCACTCCCAAGCGATAAAAAGCCCATAGATCTTCCTTATTGGAGATTGGCTCACCACCTTCGAGGGCAAGAAGAGCTTTTTTACCTTTGCTTTTTAAATCATCTTTGGTAAGGACGGGAACAAATTCTTTATTGAAAACTAGCTTCCAGAAAATGCCTGCCATTTGCAGGGCTTTAGCTTCTTTTTGATGGGGAAGATATTTTTGTGAGACATAGATGGCTGTAGTTAAAAGTTCCGGCCCACCTAATTGCCATTTTTCTTTGGTAATCTGTTCATTGTTTTTTTCAAAACTCTCTAACCCATTTTCCAAAAGATAACTAAGTAAATCACAGTGTCCATCGATTGTTAACATTATAAATAACTGCTTTAGAACTAGGGTCTAATAGCAGTTACCTTCACCACCCAATTCTTAATATTTTTTTCTAATATATTTCTCGGCTTACCTATTTATCTTATTTAGTTCCCCATAAATAAGCTTCATTTAGTTAAAAGATTAAAGAGGCAGAGTTATAGCTCTGCCTCTTTAAATACGGTTCTTAGCGTGGTTCAACAATTATTTTTATTGCCGTCCGCTCTTCCCCATCAATTGAAATATCTGCAAAAGCGGGGATACAAACTAAATCCATCCCAGTCGGGGCAACAAAACCACGACAAATAATCATGGCTTTAATAGCCTGATTTACTGCGCCTGCTCCTACAGCCTGGATTTCTGCAGATCCTTTTTCTCTTAAAACACCGGCTAAGGCGCCAGCTACAGCGTTTGGATTGGATTTCGAAGAAACTTTAAGTACTTCTACTGCCACTAAAAGCCCTCCCTGTTACCAGATATTACCTATATTTACCATCTGTCAGAAATATCCTTTATTGATTTATGTTTTTTTTTACAATTTAAAAGCAAACTCCATTTGTCTGAATTCATTTACCAAGGTAAATCGTTATCATCCCATTCCAGACGAATTCTTTCGATAGCTAGAGCTTTCCCGTTCTCATTATCCGCCTCAATAAAAAGGCCACAAAGCCAAATTGCCCCACTTGCTATTTCAAAACGTTTTGGAGTAGCTTCTAAAAACTTAGCAATAATTATTTCTTTTTTGACACCAAGTATACTATCTCTTGGTCCGGTCATACCTAAGTCGGTTTGATAAGCAGTACCACCTTTTAGAATTCTTTCATCAGCAGTAGGAACATGGGTATGAGTACCTACCACAGCTGTGACTAAACCATCTAAATAAAAACCAAGGGCTTCTTTTTCACTAGTAGCTTCAGCATGCATATCAACAAAGATTAACTTGGTTTTTGTGCGCATTTCCTCCACAATTTCTTTGGCCTTGCGAAAAGGGCAATCAAGTGGTTCCATGAATATCCGCCCGGCTAAATTGATCACACCAACTGGAATTCCTTTAACATCAAAAACCAGACTGCCTCTTCCGGGCACACCTGCCGGATAGTTAGCCGGTCTTAATAGTCTAGGCTCAGAATCTAATATCTCGCCAACATCTTTTTTATCCCAGATATGATTTCCACTTGTTACCACATTGCTGCCGGCTTTTTGTATCTCTAAATATGTTTCAGCGGTTATACCAAAACCCCCGGCTGCGTTTTCACCATTTACAATAACTAAATCAAGTTCTTTTTCTTTAATTAATTTGGGAAGAATGTAACGTAATATTTTACGCCCAGGCCTTCCTACAATATCTCCAACCATTAAAACCCGCAAAGCTATTCCGTTGTAAGTAACTTACAAGACTTTTCAATTCATAAGATCATGCTTTCTAGAAATATAGCAGGACATTGTCTTTCTTATGAATTTTATTGAAGTTTGATAAGCCATTTATTCTTACAACGGTTTCCACCTCCTTAAGGTTAATTCGCTAAATCAGCAGTATTTTGTACCTGATTAACAATTTTAATTATAAGAAAGCGGAAGGTTCATTCCTTCCGCCAGAAATTATTTTGCATATTCTACAGCGCGCGTCTCCCGTATAACTGTAACCTTAATCATCCCTGGATATTCCAATTCATCTTCAATCTTTTTAGAAATATCCCTAGCTAAAAGCGTACTGTGAGTATCATCTATATGGTCTGGTTTGACCATAATTCGAATCTCTCGACCTGCCTGAATCGCATATGATTTATCAACACCTTCAAAAGAATCAGCAATGGCTTCCAGCTTTTCCAGGCGTTTAATATATGATTCAAGTGTCTCTCTTCTGGCGCCAGGTCTAGCAGCGCTAATAGCATCAGCAGCTGCTACAAGGACTGCTTCAACCGTCTTGGCTTCTATATCACCATGATGAGCAGCAATGGCATGAACGACTGCCGGGGACTCTTTATAACGTTTAGCCAGATCGGCACTTATTTGATGGTGAGTCCCTTCAACTTCCTGATCAGCAGCTTTGCCAATGTCATGCAAAAGCCCTGCTCTTTTAGCTACGTTAACATCAACACCTAGTTCAGCGGCCATTAAACTTGCCAAATGGGCAACTTCAATGGAATGCTTTAAAACATTTTGACCGTAACTAGTCCTGTAGTAAAGACGGCCAAGGTAACGGATAAGCTCCGGGTGAATTCCATGAACGCCAACCTCAAAGGTAGCTTGTTCACCTTGTTCTCTTATAATAGTTTCAATCTCTTTTTTGGCTTTTTCAACCATCTCTTCAATACGAGCCGGATGAATTCTGCCATCGGCGACTAGTTTTTCAAGAGCAAGTCTTGCGGTTTCTCTTCTAACAGGATCAAAACCTGAAAGAATGACTGCTTCAGGTGTATCATCGATAATAAGATTAATGCCTGTTAAAGCCTCTAAAGCTCTAATATTGCGGCCTTCTCGACCAATGATACGGCCTTTCATTTCATCATTTGGCAAGTTAACTACAGAAACAGTAGTCTCTGCTACATGATCGGCAGCACAGCGTTGGATAGCACGTGAAATAACCTCTCTAGCTCTTTTTTCGCTCTCGTCTTTAGTTCTTTCCTCAGCTTCTTTTATGATGTGAGCCATTTCGTTTTCAACTTCAATTTTTACCTGATTGAGCAATAATTCGCGTGCTTCATCACTTGAAAGATTAGCTAATCTTTCAAGCTCATTTAATTGTTTTTCATAAAGTTCTTGTAGATCAGCCTTTTGTTTTTTGAGTTCATTTTCTTTTTTATTCACAGCTTCTTCTTTACGTTCTAGATTATCGCTACGCCGATCCAAAGCTTCTTCTCTTTGCAGCAGCCGTCTTTCAACCTGTTGGATCTCAAAACGCCTTTCTTTAACCTCCTGGTCGAGTTCTGCTCTCATCTTTTGAACTTCTTCTCTGGCTTCGACTATGGCTTCCCTCTTATTATTTTCAGCACTTTTTTTGCTTTCCTCTACAATCCTTAAAGCTTCTATTTCTGCGGATTTAATGGTAGCCTCAGCTGTTGATTTGCGTAACAGGTAACCAATAACGACGCCAATTAGGAGACTAATTGCACTTGCTATAACTATATACAACATCTATTCCATTTTCACCCCCTCCCCGGGGTTTTCCCTTATCCGAAATGAGATTTATACGGCTTGACACCTTTGTCTATCCTAAAGAGCTATAAGATAGCCAAGCTATATTATATTCCTTCATCCCTTGAAGTGTCAAGGAGCACTGTCTCTTTAGCTACTGAGTAGACTAAACTTTCAGGAAAGCCCCGGCGTAGGAGATAGCCGCAGAGCCGTTTAAGCCTTATTTGTTCATCATCTTCATGAATCTTAGCGGCATACTTCAGAGCTAGCTTTAAAGCTAGCTCTGCTTCAAGCTCTTTTGGATACTCCTCTTTCAAGACAGATTCGCTGAGTGTACCCTTAATACCTTTTTCGGCTAACTTGGTTGTTAACAATCTTTTTCCCTGAGGTTTTAAAAGCAAAGCATCATGAACAAAAGCTCGTGCAAAACGCAGATCATCAATAAAACCTTGCTCTTTCCCCCAACTAATAGCTGCTTCGATCTCCTCTGTATTGTAGTTTGCCAATTTATCTCTAAGCTCTTTTTCACTATAATAGCGCCTAGCTACTAAACGGGCTATCTTTTTTTTAGCCTTATCACTCATCTAAGCCTGTATTCTCCTCTTTGGATTCAGAATGACCTTTATAATCCGGTAAGGCTGCTTTATCTCTCACTAAGGCCTCAATTTCGTTGCAGAGATCGGCATTTTGCCGCAAAAACTCCTTAGCATTTTCTCGACCCTGGCCTAAACGCGTATCACCGTAAGAAAACCAGGAACCACTTTTATTAACAATATCCAGATCTACTGCTACATCAAGAATACAGCCTTCTTTAGAGATTCCAAGACCATAGACAATATCAAATTCAGCTACTAAAAATGGTGGTGCTACTTTATTTTTAACTACTTTTACCCTTGTGCGATTACCAATAAATTCACTGCCCGATTTAATGGAATCTATACGTCTTACTTCAAGACGTACCGAGGCGTAGAACTTGAGGGCTCTACCACCTGGTGTCGTGTGGAGTCGAACTATTTATCCGCTCCCCGAACCGTGCATGCTAGTTTCCCAGCACACGGCTCTCCAACCGGTCGCACTGAAGGAATTGTAATTCCCTCAAGCGTAGGATAGCCTAGCATAAAACGTCGATAGACTTCTTTCTTGCCTGCCTTGTCATACTTTTTTAGTAAAAAAAGATAGATCCTTTCGCGAATATAACTGTCCAGGTAGCGTCCTAAACGTCTGTCGGTAAAAAAACTATAATCAGCGTGCCATAAATAAATTTCATTTCTTATGGCTTTAGCTACATAACCCACACTATATCCTGTCATGCTACGCCCTGTAAGCTTTTTTACCTGGTGTTTAATGTTTTCGAGGCTGCTTTTAGCGGGAGCAATCTTGTTGCCTTTAATAATATAACCGGCAAATTCAAAGATTTCATCTGTGGAAAAATAAAGTTCCTCTTTTATTAAACTAAGACGCTCTCCAAAACGAATCAGCTCAGAAGGCTTTTTTAGTAAAGGTGCCAGTGCTAACAGCACTTTATCGGCATCGAGTTTAGTAGCTTTCCAAATTAAATCTCTCAAAGCTTCTTCTTTGATTATTAATGGTAATAGCGAAAATATTTCTTTCTTATGTCTAATTAGATGGATTTTTTCCACAGACTGAATTTTATATCCCTGTTTAAAAGCCTTTATTAAGTCCTCTCCGTTATCCTGTCTGATAACAGCCTCTATAACCTCTAAAACTACATCAAGTAAAATTTGATCTACTTCATTGCCACCCAAAGGTCGATAGGTTTTTTCCGACAACGCTTGTGATAGAGAGTCGGCAGAATTAGAACCAAGACCCAGTTTCTGGGCTTTTTTTACTAGAAATTCTTTGGAGGCTATGGTCTGATAAAGTCTACCTTCATATGCTAGTCTTCTTAACCACTCCTGCTTTCGTAAGGACATGGGCAATCTTCCTCCCTACTATTTGCGAGTGACCGGTCTGTCTTCCTTCGCCATTTTTGCTACTACGAAGACTCCGCCCCTTCTGCCAAACTAATTTGGTAGAAGGTTCCTCTGTTCCTCTCTTTTTTTCCTAAATGATGGATTTAGGCTCCGCCTATGTCCGTCCCTTGCCTGCTTATAATTACCTCAAGCAAGCATTCAAAGTCACACCGGAGGTTAAACTTTGAAAACGGGGTTTGTTTTGGCATTATACGGATCTCAGACAGCGGTTCCTCTCGTAGCCTTGTCCATCGGAGGCTAGCAGTTTTAACCACATTCCCGCCCAGCTTCATGGAATCCCATGTGGGCTTGGCCTTCGGTACTTTTAATACCTCTAAAAAAGAGAAGCTTCAGAGCGCACCTCCGGGTTGCCAAACATAATACCAACCTTTGTAGCGATAGGTAAATTTCACCCGCGAAATAATTAATTTCGGTAGGGTTATTCTTTTTCCCCCGCTTCACACCGTGCATGCGACTTTCACCGCACACGGCGCTCCATCAAGATGTTGACTACTGACAGGTTTGTTATCACCTAATAGGTTTTGAAGATGATCCGCTTTACTTGACTGATTTAGCCAAGTGTTTCGGAGCAAGATGTAGAGCCAAATGACATTTAGTACAAAGAGGTACAGATTATGCCTTCGGCTTTCTCAATCGAACCTATCTCGTAGTAACTATCCTGACTATGCCCCTTCGCTTAATAGGCATTACCCTACTTATTACTACTACAGGCTGCCGTCCCCACTATATAAGAAACATTTCCTTTTCTTGACCTTCATCGGTGTGTCCGCACCTCTTGGTTAGTGGGTTCCCACGTTCCGATTAGCTTAGCTATACATACAACGACTTAGCCTTCCTCTATGACCCGTTGGATGAATAAAACCAAACCCATTCTCAGGTTCTATTCCTAGCACCGTGAAAATGCCTGACCTTTGTGGTAGACAATACCACTTAGATATCCAAAAAGGGATAGCTCCCTCTGCCTTCAATCTCTAAGATTCGCCCGGCAGTCCAGCTCACGAGCCGTACATACGAGGATTAACGGTGATTAGGCATATCGTTTTTATAGCCCCCACGGCCACAACCTGGCGTAGTTGTGTTACCGCTCCTTACCGAGCTTCTGACATCAACCTCGAACAAAGTAAATGCCAGTCGGGTTATTAGGGCTTTGCCATATGGGTGATGACGTTTGTCAGCTAATCAGTTCTCCTACTATTTATTTAGTAGTGCTCAGTTTTGGTAGCTAGTTTTCCTAAGCTATTTTGTCTGAGAACGTGGCACACTCACGAATCTGGTTGATAAAAATAACAATGCACTTGGTTTTACCGATAACTCCTGTTAATTTGCGCAAAGCTTGAGACATTAACCTTGATGGTGATAGGTAAGCCTTGGAAGATCAAATCTTTGCGGCCTTTCCCCCACCCCACACCGTGCATGCGACTTTCACCGCACACGGCGTTCCACCAGTTTCTGGCTGGCATCCTTGGCTCTAGTCTTTTTACCCTCAAGACTGTTGCCAGTCTTTCCTCGGCAGACCATCATCGCTACTATGATGCCGCTGACTGCCTTTAGGTTTCATTGTTTTCACCTAAACTCCACCTAAAAGCTCTCTCCAGTTCCACACAGTCTATCCCTTTTATTGCTGACCTTAGGTGCCCGTAAACTCTAGGCAAAGCCAAGGTCTCTGTGCTCTAAAGCCTTGACGAGTTTTTCAGGCTGTTCCCTCCAGGCTAAAAACAGCCCTTTGCCTAGAATTTCTTAGGGTTCGATACTTCTCACCATAGCCAGCTTTTTAGGAACCCCGCAACACAAGGTTACGACTTCACCTGGCTTCATACCAGCTTTGATGTGGCAAAACCGGCATGCAGGATATCAGGCTAACAGCCAGTGCACTCTGGCTGTTAAAGGAATTTCACCTTTATAATTGACTGTGCAGTTAAGGTTTGTAAACCTCGATCATTTCCCCTTTCAGGTTATAGACCAACTGGACGCACCCTGGAGTCCAACATGGGTATCGCCCATCTCTCCCTCAATCTCTGCGCGAGGCACAAGTGCGGCTACCGAGTCAATAACTACAATATCAACGGCTCCACTTCTTACTAGTGCCTCTGTAATCTCTAGTGATGGCGATAGGTAGGACAATGTCTTTCCCCCGCCCCACACCGTGCATGCGACTTTCACCGCACACGGCGTTCCACCGATTCCGGCTGGCATCCTTGGCTCCGGTCCTTTTTTACCTCGAGACTGTTACCAATCTGTTTTAGGCAGACCATCACAGCTACTATGATGCCGCTGACTGCTGTCAGATTCATTGGCCTGCGTGCCTCCTACCGACTGCTCTCAACTGTTCCGTCTAGCTTATCCCTTGTTTTACACTGCCTTAGGCCTCCCACATTGTGACTATGAGCTGATCTAAAACTTCCGAACAGGCCTGAAGTTTCCTCAATTAGTGTACAATGCTTTAGGGATTCGTTAGCCTAGCCATAGCAGGTTTTTAAGGAGCCCCGCAGCTTTTGCTACGTCTTTACCTGGCTTCAGACTTTACCAAAACGCAGATTTGGCAAAGCCTGCAGGATCTTAGGCTGGTAACAGATCAGTGTTACTCTAGGAATTGCACCTAGAATATCAGCTAGACAGTTAGGGTAGATATCTTAAAAAGAGCTTACCCCGCTTTTTTCACCTTTAATGGTTTATAAGCAACAGTTCGCACCCTGTTCACCTGTATCAGGCTGAGAGACCAGAAGATTATCGATATCGACACCCAAGTTTTTAGCATAGGCTGGATTTAAGGCATGTTCGGCATCGATAAACGCTGCCACACCGCCTTTTCTTTGCGCCTCAGCCACAGCATGCAAAGCTACTGTTGTCTTGCCGGAAGACTCCGGGCCATAAACTTCAACAATTCTACCTCTGGGAAGACCTCCCACACCTAAAGCTAAATCAAGTGAAATTGCTCCGGTGGGAATAGTCTCTACCTCCATGGAGCGGTTTTCACCCAGACGCATAATAGAACCTTTGCCAAAATCTTTTTCAATGGATGTAATCGCGTTTTGCAAGGCTTTTTCTCGCTCTTTTTTTTCTGCCATTAACTTACCTCCTTTTTTACTTCCAAACATTTGTTCTCCCCAAATAATAACATATTGATTTAATTCAATCAACTAGCGGGCAGTTTACCAAAGCTTTATAAACCGGTCCAAAAGCTCGCAAGTCGCTTGAAAATAGAGTAACCTCTTTTACCTTAAATTCATTGAACTTAATTTTTTCATTTTGACTGACAAAATCTGCCACTGTTTTTTGATTAACATTTTCTTTTAATCTAGATATAGTCAGATGTGGAATATATGGCTTATCAGATTTATAAAACGGTAATGCCTGAGCTATCTTTTCTTGCAGTAAACAAAGAATTTTCTGCCCTTTTTTGGTTTTTAAATAAAGAATCCGCGGGTTTTTTAAGTGAGGGAAGACGTCAATTCCCTCAAAACTTATTTCAAAACTGTTGAAATCTTTAAGGGTTTTGAATAGAAGCGTTTTTATCTGTGAAATATCACTTTCCGGACGTTCACCTAAAAAACAGAGTGTAAGGTGGAGGTTTTCTGAGCTTATTTTTTTCCCCGGTAAACTAGTTCTATCTAGCCAAGTAGAGATTTCACCTGCCATATCTTGCTCCACTTTTACCGCTATAAAAAGACGCATTGGTTTCCTCCTTATCTAAAAAAGTGAGCCTCCGGCTCACTTGGCAAAGATTCACTTTACTTCTACCATTTTTATGTTGTCAAACCAAATGGTGCCAGTTCCGGGGTAGGCAAATAAAGCTAAGCGAAAAGCTTGCGTTTTAGCCGGAATGGTAATTGTTTCTTTTATCTCCCGCCAATTAAAAGTACCTGTTAAAGGTTTGGTTAAATCTTGCCTGCTACTCCATTGTTTATTGGTTCCCTGTAACCAATAAGAAATATTAATGCCCCCTGTTTCTTGGCCTGCTAATAGTTGCCAGTCTTTAGCTTTTACCCAGACGGAAACTTGGTAGGTCTTCCCAGATTCCACCGGTATGTCTTGATAGATCCGTCCGGCAAAATTGTTAGGTACATCCAAACTTGAGACGACAACCTTCAAACTTGGATTACCATCTATGTTCTCATCTTTATCCATATAAACTTGGTTGGGTT
Source organism: Bacillota bacterium (assembly GCA_036721855.1). Taxonomy (GTDB): domain Bacteria; phylum Bacillota; class DTU065; order DTU065; family DTU065; genus JAHDNZ01. The sequence goes on from DAIMKF010000045.1 coordinate 12,125, forward strand.
TTTCAGCAAAAAACCAATTGATCGACCAGTAATCCGGCAAACCGTTTTTATCCCAGTCCATTCCTAAATCTCCGTTGACTACCATATTGGTATCATTCCAGGCCAAAGAACTCAGCGCCAGAATGAAAAATAATATTAAAGCCCTGTGGTATTTCTTAAGTATTGCTACCAATTTATACACCCCCTTTATTATCAATTCTTTTTTTATCTTTTATCTCCTGCCAAAAAGTAGAGGGCTTTTCTAAATGTATCTTTCAAACAAAAGGCCCCGAAGGGCCTTTTGGAGTTAGTGATTTTGCTGTTTAATTAGGATAGTCCGCCACGATTGGCAGCCTGTGTGTATTGGTTAAGGTCTTGAGCAACTTGC
>DAIMKF010000046.1:0-12426 GCA_036721855.1 Bacillota bacterium
ATAAGTTCAACATGACATTATCACAGAATAACTACACCAAAAAGGTTGCTAATGTTGACAGCAAATCCTAGAGATGTTATAATTCAAAGCGTAAAAAGAAGAAGCTTCCCGCTTCTCACCTTACGGCACTGCTAGTAAGGTTACTGATTAAGCATTAAATAGTTTGCTTGAGAGGAGCGGGTAAATTCCGCTCTTTTTTTGTGTATTTAATCTTAGGGAGGGAAGAGATATTAGCAAAGACCTTAGAATCAATGACCAGATCAAGGCTAAAAAAGTCAGGGTTGTTTTAGATACTGGTGAACAGTTAGGAGTTTTAGATATTCGGGAGGCCATTAAGGCTGCTGAAGAAAGAAATCTCGATCTTGTTGAGATCGCACCTACTGCAACACCACCTGTCTGCCGTATTATGAATTATGGCAAATACAAATATGAACAGAGTAAACGCGAGAGAGAATCACGTAAAAACCAAAAAGTCATTGATGTCAAGGAACTGAGGATCACACCGTCTACTGATGTACATGATCTTGATGTTAAAACAAATCGTGCCAAAGAGTTCCTTTCTCGTGGCAACAAAGTAAAATTCAGTGTTCGTTTTCGTGGCAGAGAAATTGTGCATGCTCATTTAGGGCAAAAAATGCTCTCCGGCATTGCTGAAAAACTCTCTGACTCGGCTGAACTCGAAAGAGCTCCAAGACTTGAGGGGCAGAATATGGTCATGATTTTAGCACCAAAGCAGTAATGATAGGGGGTAACCAAAATGCCAAAGCTAAAAACCCACAGAGGTGCAGCTAAGCGGTTTAAGCTAACAGCTACCGGCAAGGTAAAAAGAAGTAAGGCTTATACCAGCCACTTAATGAGTAATAAAACCCAAAAACAAAAAAGAAAATTGCGTAAAGCTGGTATCATGTTTGAAGGAGAAGCTAAAAGAGTACGCAAGCTGCTACCATATTCATAAGGAAAATTGAAGGAAGGTGAACCGCTATGCCACGTGCGGTAAGTGGAGTTACTAAACGCCGTCGCCATAAAAAAGTTCTTAAGATGGCTCAAGGATATTTTGGTTCTAAACATAAGCTATATAGACCGGCTAATGAACAGGTTATGAAATCTTTATGGTATGCTTATGTTCACAGAAGAACAAAAAAACGTGAATATCGTCGTCTTTGGATTACCAGAATTAACGCAGCAACTAGAAACTACGGTATGAGCTATTCTACCTTTATGGGTGGGTTAAGAAAAGCCGGTGTTCAGGTAAACCGTAAGATATTAGCTGATATGGCTATAAAAGATACAGCTGGTTTTGAAAAACTAGTGGAAGTTGCTAAAACTGCAAAGTAATTATTCGGTCCGCATTGCGGGCCTTTTTTCTAAAATGAGAAGAGCTTAAAAAGGCGTTAAAAAGACTCTGGATAATATTTATAACTTAAAATAGGTAATTGTATACCATATTAATAAAGAAGGTACAGTTACATAGCAAAATCGAAATGTAGTTAACTTATTTTGTTACCAAACACTTAAAAAACCGGTATATCAACTTCACTGATCCTAAAATGGATAGAATTAAAATGCAAAATCTTAAATTACGAAGATTTAGAGTGCAAGGAGGTGTTGGTTTGATTCCTTATAGTAAACTAATTAAAGCCCTTGAAGATCGTAAGACTCGCAAAAAAGAAGGTTTATTTGTTCTTGAAGGTCCTAAGTTGTTGGCAGAAGCATTAAGTGCCAAGCTTAAATTAAAAGCTGTTTTAGTTAGTAAAGCGGTTAAAGAAGCTGAACTTATTGATGCGGCTAAAAAACTTTGCCCTGTTTATATGCTTGACACCAAAGAGTTTTTAGCCTTAAGCTCAACAGTTACACCACAAGGTGTGTTATCTATTGCCGAAATGCCAAAATATACACTGGCAGATATTAATCCGGAACCATTCTTTTTAGTATTAGACAGTATTCAAGATCCAGGCAATCTAGGCACACTCTTTCGTAGTGCTCTGGCATCCGGTGCCGGTGGTTTAATACTACTGAAAAATACAGTCGATCCGTTTAATCCTAAAGTAGTTAGAAGTGCCATGGGAGCTCTTTTCAAACTACCGTTTGTTTGTGAGGTACTGATAGAGGAGCTTCAAGAATTTAGTTTTGAGCTTTGGGCAGCAGTATTAGATGAAGCTAAACCTTATTATGAAATAAAGCCTAAACAAGGAGTTGGGCTTATTATAGGTAATGAGGGAAATGGTATATCTTTAGATGTGGCTAAGCTTGCAAAACAAAGGGTTCACATTCCCATAGATCCACGTTCTGAGTCTCTTAACGCAGCCACAGCAGCAAGTGTGGTACTTTTTTATTTAAGGAAAGAACTACTTGGGAAAAATGATCCTAAAAAATAAAAGCCAATTATAAGAGTATATTTTATTTACCTGCTAAGCTTTTTGGGATGCCATAAGTTTTACAATTAAGAACATACAAAATTTCCCATCAACTAAGGTTGGCTTTTAAGCGTAAGGGCAGCAAAAAGCTGTCATTTCTTATTGGTATTGGAGATTCTTGAACTTCTTAGGCTGTACTTGAGCAGAATAGATATATATGCTATAATCTAAGCAAACATAGCGGCTGTGAAAGGTGGGGCTCCACTTGTTTAATGCTGAATTTTTCTGGCGGTTATTCGAGCTCACCGGGTCGTTAGTAGCTTATCTTATGTATAAAGAACTACAAAATAAAAGCTAAGACGAAGAAAAGTACTAAGTGTGCCACCAGCAGGGACAGAGAATCATAGACTGCGAGTTCTCTGGGTTGTGCCCACTTAAGAAGTTCACTTTCGAGCTGCAGCCTGAAGCCTTTTGGTGTGTAGGTACTGCCGGGTTCTCCCGTTACAGTGAATATTAAGAGAAGGACTTAATTGTTCTTAATCAGGGTGGTACCACGGGCCTGACTCGTCCCTTGCGAGTCAGGCTATTTCTTTTTTAGGAGGGAATTCAATTGGAACTAAAAAAAATAGCCCAGGATGTATGGGCCGAACTAGAAGAAATAGCAGATCTTGCTACTTTGGAAAAATTCCGAGTTAAGTACTTAGGGAAAAAAGGTGCTATAACTAACCTTTTAAGATCAATGGGTAATCTTGCTAAAGAAGAAAGGCCTATCTTTGGCAAGGCGGTAAATGATCTATCCAAGCAAGTAGAAGAAAGGCTTCTAAAAAAAGAAGCTGAGTTAAAAGAGAAAGCCAGACTTTTTCAGTTAAAGAAGGAGACTTTAGATGTAACACTACCGGGTCGAAAAGCCATCCTCGGATACAGACATCCAATTAAACAAGTTATGGAAGAGATTGAAACCATCTTTCTAAACATGGGCTATACAATTGCTGAAGGATTTGAGGTAGAAGATGACTACCATAATTTTGAAGCGCTAAACATCCCCAAAGATCATCCCTCCCGCGATATGCAGGATACTTTTTGGGTTGATTCCGACATTCTTATCAGAACACATACCTCATCAGTACAAAGCCGAATTATGGAAAAACAGGATCCACCAGTTAGAATTATTGCTCCTGGCAGAGTTTACCGCTGTGATGATGATGTAACTCATTCGCCAATGTTTCACCAGGTAGAAGGTTTGGTTATAGATCAAGGAATTACTTTTGGTGATCTTAAATGGACACTTACAATCTTTCTTAAAGCTCTTTTCGGCGAAGAGAGGGAGGTTAGATTTCGTCCCAGCTACTTCCCCTTTACCGAACCAAGCTGTGAGGTAGATGTCAGTTGTTTTGCCTGTGAGGGAGTTGGCTGTCGTTTATGCAAGCATACCGGTTGGATTGAGATTCTCGGTTCAGGCCTTGTACATCCAAACGTTTTGAGGAATGTGGGCTATAACCCCATGGAAGTAAGTGGTTTTGCTTTTGGACTCGGCATTGAACGGATAGCCATGCTTCGTTATGGTATTGATGATATTCGCCTGTTCTTTGAAAGTGATATGCGTTTTTTAAGACAGTTTTAAGGAGGTAAAAAAAAGATGCAAGTTCCAGTGGAATGGTTAAAAGATTATATAAAAACCGATAAAGATGCTAAAACACTAGCTAAACTTCTTACCTCCACAGGCTCGGAAGCAGAAGGGCTAGAACGTTTTAGCCAAGTGGTAAAAAACCTAGTTGTAGGTCGGATTGAAAGTATTGAAAAACATCCTGATGCCGATAGATTGAGTATCTGCCAGATCAATGTGGGAAAAATAGTTCAGATTGTAACAGGTGCGAGCAATATTAAAGAGGGAGATTATGTACCGGTAGCCCTAGCTGGCTCTGAACTACCAAATGGTTTGAAAATTAAAACCCAAAGATTAAGAGGCATAGAATCAGCAGGTATGCTTTGTTCTGAAGAAGAGTTGGGTTTGGAAGAAAATTCAGCAGGCATTTTTATCTTACCAGGTAATGAATATACACCAGGCGAGGATCTAAACCCCATTCTCAAGTTAGGCACTGAGATTCTCTTTTTTGATATAACACCCAACCGGGTAGACTGTTTAAGCATGATAGGTATGGCAAGAGAAGTAGGTATTATAGAGAATAAAACCGTAGAACTTCCTATAGTTAGCTTAACCGAAATATCTAAAAAGGCTACCGAGGTAATTAAGGTTAAGATAGTGGCCAAAGAACTTTGCTCGCGATATGCTTGTCGTATCATTGGTGATATCAAACTCGGACCAGCACCCCTTTGGATGCAGCAGCGATTGATTGCTGCAGGTATGAGGCCAATTAACAATGTTGTTGATATAACTAACTATGTCATGCTAGAAATGGGTCAGCCTTTGCATGCCTTTGATGCTAGCTTTGTTGAAGATGGGGAAATAATTGTCAGAGAAGCGGAAGCAGACGAAATCATAAAAACTTTAGATGGAATAGAACGTAAGTTGGAAAAAGGTATGCTTTTGATAGCCGATAGAAACAAACCTTTGGCTTTAGCTGGGATAATGGGCGGAGAGTCAAGTGAGATTACAGAACAAACAACCACTGTGTTGTTAGAATCTGCCAACTTTGACCGAGCGACAATTCGCAGAACAGCAAGAAAGCTTGGCCTAAGAAGCGAAGCTTCTTCACGCTTTGAAAAAGGCCTAGATCCGGAAATTGTTCTTCCGGCACTTAATCGTGCGGCAGATCTTTTAGAAAAGTATGCCTCAGGTCACGTTTATCAAGGAGTTGTAATAGCAGACAACTATCAACCTAAAAAAACGCTTATAAAAACCAAGGTTTCCTTTTTAAATCAACGCTTAGGTTTAACTATAAAAGCCACTAAGATGGCTCAAATACTTGAGGATGTTGGTATTAAAGTGGAATTATCTAATGACGATCTTACTGCAACTATACCAAGTTATAGGCGGGACATTGAGTATGATATGGACTTAGCCGAAGAGATTGCCCGAATTTACGGCTATGACAACATTCCTCTTACCATACCCAAGGGGAAACTGGCCTCAAAAGGTCTTAGTGATCTGCAGAAGGTGGAAAGAATAATTGCTAGGGAGTTAGCTAGCCAGGGCTATACAGAGATTATTACCTATAGCTTTTTGGCTGAGAAAAAACTACAGGGTCTTCCTGGTGTACCTGTTAGAATCGCAAATCCCTTAAGTGAAGAACAGGCGGTTCTAAGAACAAGTCTGCTTCCAAGTCTACTTGGAGCAATTGAAAATAATTTTAATCGTCAGGAAAAGAGCTTGGCTTTTTATGAGATCGCTAAAACCTATAACAAAAAAGAAGCAGCTCTACCCGAAGAAAAATTAATGTTAGGAATGGTTCTTACAGGCAGGACAGCTGATTATTTCAACACTAAGGGTCGTGAAGTCGATTTTTATGATCTTAAAGGTGTGGCAGAGTACCTGGCGGCACGTTTAAGGTTAGGTTTTAGTTACCTAGCTACAAAAAGACCGAAAATGCATCCGGGTCAAACCGCAGATATCTTTTTAGGGGGCAAGTTAATTGGTTATCTAGGTCAGGTAGATCCCAGCCTTGTTATCCAGCCGGTTTACTACTTAGAAATCGAGTTGGAACCTCTGGCGGTGGGACTTAGCCATATTCCTTCTTATAAGGCTTTAACACGTTTTCCCGCAGTATTAAGAGATCTGGCTTTAGTTGGCCCCAAAACGGTTCCGGCAGAAAATCTTATCAAAGCTATCTATGAAGCAGGAGGAACGTATTTAAGAAGTGTAGAATTATTTGATATGTATACCAGTGCTCAGATTGGAGTGGAAAATCGTTCTTTAGCCTATTCTCTAATCTTTCAAAGCGAAGAGAGGACATTAACAGATGCGGAAATAGACAGCCTCCTGCAAAACATTACCGCAAAAATGGCAACACTTGGATTTTCTATACGCAGTTAAAAATTTATATCCCATGCAGGAGGAGTTTTACCTGCATGGGATATTATTTTGGGGGTGAAAATATGGACGAGCAGATTAAGAGGGTAAAGGTACGCTTATTAGGAAAAGAATATAGTATTAGAACAGATCAACCTGTGAAAAAAATCGAAGCTATGGCTAATGAACTAAATAATCAACTAGACAATTTAGGTAATAAGTTTCCCAATCTCACCAATACCGATCTAGCCCTTCTGGCAGGACTGACACTTATGGAAGAGATCGAAAAGCTAAAAGAAGAAAAAAAAGAACTCTGGGAACTTTTAGGAGAAGCTACCAACAAATAATTTTATAGCTGTAAAATAAGGTTCTAGATGGGGGGATGGCGAGCTACTTGGCTCATTAACCATGAAAAACTGGCTCGATGTGTTTATTGTACTCCTTTGTGTTTATGCAATCTGGAAAGGTTATTTGCGAGGCTTTTTACGGGAAATTTTAGAGATTTTGGGCATTATTGCTGCTTTTGTTGTGGCCAATCATTATTCACCTGAACTCGCTTTATATCTAACCGATAATTGGGCTATGCAAAAAAACCTGTCTGCAGTATTAAGCTATGCAATCATATTGGCTTTAGTAGCCATAGCTACCCAGATAATAATCTATCTACTCAGTTCATTTACTAAAGATGGTGTTTTTGGTGTTTTAGATTCGGCTATGGGTGGCTTTTTTTCATTAGCAAAACTTATACTTATTTTAGTAATTGTTTTGAATCTGGTTGTCTTAGGACCAATGCAATTTTTCAAAGAACCGGTTATACAATCTCAATGGGCTCAATATATTCTTGGTTTGACACCACAGCTGTATGATTTTATGATGAAAAACTTTCCTTCCAATTGGGGAGAGCAGCTAAGACCATATAGAGAACAATATATTAAACCGCAAGAGGAGCCTCAAAGGAGGATTTAATAATTGTTTGCACGCAACCTGTACCTGGCAGACTCACTTGATGAACTAGCATTGCTTCTAGAGATAGACGGATCTAATTTTTTTAAGGTAAAAGCCTACAAAGATGCGGCACGGACTATTCGTGCTTTTGAAACACCGGTTAACTCGGTTTTACAACTGGAAAATATTAAAGGTATTGGACCTGGCATAAAAAAGGTAGTTGAAAGAATTATTTCCGGAGAAGAGCCTGAGGAAATGATCGAACTTAAAAAAAAGATTCCAGCTGGTATTTTAGAAATTGCCAGGTTACCGGGGTTAGGTCCTAAGAGTCTAAGAACTCTTTTAGACGAACGAATTACAGATCTAGATACTCTAGAACAACGGGCAAGAGAACATACTCTTAGAGAGATACCCGGATTTGGTGCAAAAACTGAATATAGAATTCTTGCGGATCTAGAGCTATTAAAGGGACATAAAGACCTTTTTCTGGGAGCAGAAGCCTTAGAGATAGCCAAAGAACTCCAAGGGAGACTTTTTGAACATTCTGATGTTAGTAGGGTAGAGATTACCGGAGAACTTCGTCGTTTTGAACCCCTTGTTTCTCAAATTGAACTTCTAGTTGAAAAACGGACTGATTTTACGGAAAAGATGCTTCTTGATTCTTTAGGTATTAAATATGATGCCAGGCAAAGTAGGTTAAAAACCGGTTATCCTGTAAAGATACACTTTAGTAAAATGGCTAAAAAAGCATTTGGCAGCAAGCTTTTAGAGACAACAGGACCTAGGGAGTTTCTAACTAGGTTTGGGGAGATTCCTGCTTTAGATGACGAAAAAGAGCTCTTTAGGCAACAGGGTTATAATTACTTACCTCCCGAGGTTAGACATCATAAAGAAGCAGCAAAATATCTTACCAGGAAACTACCTGAGTTAATTGAACTCAAAGATATTAAAGGTGACTTACATATGCACAGCCGCTATTCAGATGGTGCAGTGAATATGTTGGAGATGGCAATATCAGCTCAAGAGATGGGTTATAAATACATCGCTATTACAGATCATTCACAATCTCTAACTATAGCCCGTGGTCTTACCCCGGAAAGATTACTTGAGCAAAAAAAAGAGATTCAAAAGATTGGTTGCCAGCTAGATATTAAAGTATTTCATGGTACAGAGGTGGATATTTTAAAAGATGGCAGTCTGGATTTTCCCGACGAAGTATTGGAGAAGTTAGATTTTGTCATAGCTTCGGTTCACTCCAATTTTCGCCAAACCAAAACCGAGATGACCGAAAGAATCATTAAGGCTATGGAAAACCCATATGTTAAGGTGATTGGCCATATTTCCGGACGCATGCTCGCCAGAAGGCCGGGTTATGAGTTGGATTGGGAGAGGATCCTAAAAGCGGCCCAAAGAACAAAGACTGCCTTGGAGCTTAATTCCACCCCCAATAGGCTTGATGTTACCGAGGATTTATTAGAAACGGTAATTGACTCTGGGGTTAAATTAATGATCAATACGGATGCTCATTCAATCGAAGGCCTTAAATATATCTTGTGGGGAGTTATGACGGCCAGAAGAGCCTTGATTACCAAAGATTATGTTATTAACACCTATTCACTTCAAGAGATAACTAAATGGCTTGATAGCAAATAGAAAAAAAGAAGGGAACCCCTTCTTTTTTTTGGCCTTTTGCTCTATACTTTAGGTGAAAAACATTTTCACTTAGGTTTTAACAGACTATGTTGATAAGGGGTTTGATCTCATTGCAGACGGATACTTTAGTAGAATTGAAAGAGGTAACTGCAGGTTATCCTGGTCATGTTGCTCTTAAGAATATCAGTTTTAAGGTCAAAAAAAAGGAAGCTATCGCTGTTGTAGGACCAAATGGTGGTGGGAAAAGCACTTTATTAAAGGTTATTATGGGGCTTATTGAACCACAGAGCGGAGAGGTGTTGATTTTAGGTGAAAAGCCTTATAGAAACCAACGTCTTAAAAGCAAAATAGCCTATCTTCCCCAGCAAAGTACCATTAACCCACATTTTCCGGCTTTAATTGAAGACATAGTACAACTCGGGCTCTTTGGTGAGTTGGGATTATTAAAAAGACTGACTAAAGATCATAGGCGAAGAATAATTACCTCCCTGGAAAAAGTAGATCTAAAAGATTTGCTGGGAGAACCATATGAACATCTTTCAGGAGGACAAAAACAGAGGGTCCTTATTGCCAGAGCTTTAGTTAGTAAACCTGAAATTATTCTGCTTGACGAACCTACAACCGGGCTTGATGTTTTTTCACAGGAAAGCATCTTGAAAGTAGTGAGGGAACTTACGGAAGAAGAGCATTTGACAGTGATTGCTGTTACTCATGATCAGGTTTTTTTAAATAAATGGGCCAAGCGAGTAATTCTAATTCAACAGCAATTATCATTCGACGGCCCAGCTTCTATGTTTTTTCGAAGGGGTGAAGAGTAATGCTGGCAATGCTGGAGTATACCTTTTTGTGGCGTTCTTTGGTAGCTGCACTTCTTATCGGTAGTCTGTGTTCCATTATGGGAGTATTTGTGGTCTTAAAAGGGCTCTCTTTTGCCGGAGCTGGAATTGCTCATGGTGCTTTTGCCGGTGTTGCTTTGGCTTTTTTAATCGGTAGCAATCCCTTTATTATGGGACTTTTATTTGCTTTAATCATGGTGTGGTTAGTTGGCTTATCTGCCAAAAAAGGAAGTCTAAATGTAGATGCGTCAATAGGTATAATGTTTGCTGTTACCATGGCCTTGGCCATACTTTTTATAGGCCTAATCAAGCAATATAACACCGAACTATTCGGATTCTTATTTGGCAACATTCTGGCTGTGACAAACAGGGATTTAGCCTTTATGAGCTGGGTATTTCTTGGGGTATCAGCTGTTTTGTTACTAGGTTACAGAGCCTTTTATTATTGGGCTTTTGATGAAACTATGGCCGAAGCTTCAGGGGTAGCGATGCCACAGGTATTTTTCTTGTTTTTAAGTCTTTTGGCTTTAGCTATTGTAGCTTCTCTAAAGGTGGTAGGAGAGCTTTTGGTGACTGCCTTTATGGTTATTCCGGCCTCTAGTGCCTACCAACTCACTTACTCTTTAAAAAAGATGCTTATTTTAAGTGTACTCCTTGGAGGTTTGGCCTCGATTTTAGGTTTGGTATTTTCTTTTATCTGGGATATTCCCTCAGGAGCTAGTATTGTTTTAGTGTTAGGTTTGGAGTTTGTTTTAAGTACCATTTTTTCACCCAAAAAACGGCATCAAGGTGTAGGAGGTAGAAACAATGAATGATAGAAAGATGCTTCGCAAGGCTGGTTTTAAACTTACTCTACCTCGTAAGATGGTTCTTAATTTCCTTAAGACTGGGGGCCATTTTTCCACCAAAGAGATCTATGACGGACTAGATAAGGCTTTAGGTCTTACAAGTGTTTATAGAACCCTTGATCTGTTAATTGAGCTCGGACTAGCCAAATCGCTTTTTTTAGCCGACGGTTCAATACGATATGAATATATTGGTGATAAAAAGCATCATCATCATTTAGTCTGTACAGAGTGTGGTAAGATTTGTGAACTTGACGGCTGTGCTATAACTGGTTTAGAAAATAAAATAGCTAAAAATACCGCCTACCGCATAACGCATCACACTTTGGAACTATATGGTATCTGTCCTGGTTGTCAACAGACTCAAAAGCAATAGAAAGCTGCTTTAGGGTAGCTTTTATTTTCGCCGGGATTATTATAATTGTTGAACCGTTTAACCATTTATCGGGTTTCTAAATTAAAATGTTCAAAAAAGTTTGGAGGTAGGAGTTTATAGATGCAAGCTGAATTTGAAAAAATTGTTAAAGTAATAAAAATTAGCTCCTGCAACTTTTTTAAGATTTCATAAAAAGTGAAACAACCTCTGAAGACCTTTTACAAGAGGTATTTATTAGAGCTTATAAAAACTATGATAGCTACACCGAAACTGGAAAATTAAAACGATGGCTTGCCATTATAGCTCATGACGCCTCATTTAAGTATTTGCGAGATTTTAAACAGTCTCCTGTTTGCTCGTTTTTACTCCTTTATCTTAAACAAAAAGATACTGGCAGCCAATATTAAACAGGCTAAAGAAAGAAAGATGCATCATTAACTAGTGGGAAGAGATAAATAAATATTTAGCTGAAGTAATGGCAATATACAATTGGATTTTGGAGTGGAGCATGATGTCGATTTTGAACATCTGGCTGAATTTGTAACGAAAGTAATAGAATTGAACTCCAACTGGTTCATTTGTATTACCCCAGCAATGTATGGGTAAATTACACTTAACTAAAAAAGGTCTATCGGAAGTTCAAATAGCCGTTCAAATACACTTAAGTCTGCTTAAGGAGCTATGGGTATATTAGAGACTTTCAATGCGCCCAATCTAGTTAGAGGCCAATTACAGAATTATCTAGCCAAGATGCCAAAACAGGGCTCTATCTGGCGATCCCGGACATGGCCAGAAATGTACACATCCAAAAAGGAAATTGTGTAATTGAGTCCGAGTTTTATCAATTAGCTTTTTTGGAAAGATATGTAAAAGGAAAGAATAATAAAGGCCTTACATCTACAGTGATGTAAGGCTGAATAATTAAAAATGGTGGAGGTAAGCGGGTTCGAACCGCCGACCTCTAACTTGCGAAGCTAGCGCTCTCCCAACTGAGCTATACCCCCATGCGATGATATTATAACACCAGGGATTGCCAAGTGCAAGTTAGGGTGGCTAAAAAAGCCTTAAGCAGTAGCTCCAATTGTAAAACCAACTTTAATCCTATATGCAAGCAAAGAAGGTAATAGATTAGAGTTCTAATATAATACGAATCATCACCTCCAATTTATTTAAAGTGAAAGAAATAATTACTGGGCTCATAAAAAATAACTCCAAGAAGCAAAATAAGAAATGATATCTATATACTTCTAAACAAAGGTTTTCTTAGCGAAAGTGAGGTCAACCTACGGAATGCTGTTTTTCTTAACAGGTCAAAGATTAGCTTTTCCAGAAGAGCCTATTTTTTAGTATGGTGGTATTAAGAAATTAGTATCAAATTAAATTGCGAAATTATAGAACTAAAATCCTATATATCCCTAAACAATGCATTTTGTTGCTAGTTTCTATTGCC
>DAIMKF010000047.1:0-11614 GCA_036721855.1 Bacillota bacterium
GTATCTCTGAGCAGAGATACTGTCGCTTTGTTCAGTTTTCAAGGTTCTTTAGATATTTAATAAAGACAACCTTTATTGTCGCCGAGTTTTCAGCGGCTTTTTAATATTATCACGAATCATGGTACAAGACAAATAAAAGATATTTGCTATAAATGGCATTTTAATCTCTTAAGGCCATTTTTCAACGTTTAGCTATTTATCATCTCCAGTTTGGCCTTATTTATCATCATTCTCTATCTTTGGCACGTTTAGAGGATTGCTGAAGTAAACCTCAGGTACCGAACCCGGAATTATAATATTAGCAATGGGAACACGGCTGGCAACAACCGATTCGGTTCTTACCAGAGGAACCACAATACTAACTGTAGCTTTAATTAAGACATAGAGTTTATAAGAAGTCTGATTGATACCTTTTTCGGTAAACTCCTCGGACACAAATGATTCCACTGTACCGGCAGGAAGAATTTTAACAGGTACTTTAGGACCTCTGCCAGCCAAAATCCTACCGCCAATAATTTGTCCCAAAGGAATATATACTTCTTGATTGGCGAGCTCCTTGAGGGTATCTTGAACTGAAAGTGCAGCTTCAGCTGCAATTCTATTTACCTCTCCGGTATTTACCTGCACAAAGACAATTCTTCCTTGGTTATCAGTCTCTGTAAGCAAAATTTTTTCATAGATTATGCTTTTACCTACCCTTTCTGAGATGGCGTTATTAATTGCTCTGGTTGCAATACTAGTAGCTCTTACTTTAGCCATTTCCAAGACAACCGGTCCAAGCCTGACATCTAAAAACCAATAAACTACCCAAAAAAGCATCAGAATTCCTATCAGGATTATAAAACCTTTAATAAGAATTGGCCTTGGCATAAAGATACCTCCCCTTCGATTTTTATAGAAGGGAAGGCAAATATAGACCTTAAGTTTTACTATTTTTTTAAAAAGCTTTCCAAATTGGGGTTTTTTACCGTATCAATAATTCCTCCCCCCAGGCAGACTTCTTTTTGATAAAAAACCACAGCTTGTCCTGGTGTTATGGCTCGTTGTGGTTTTTCAAATTCAACCCGACAGGTTTTTTGAAAAACCTTTACAGTCACTTTTTGATCGGGTTGCCGGTAGCGGAATTTCGCGGTACAAGAAAACTCTGTATTCGGCGGCTCATTGTTAACCCAGCTTAAATCAACCGCTGAAAGACCGACAGAATATAAGGCTGGATGATCATTGCCCTCCGCTACATAAAGGTAGTTGTTTTTTAAATCTTTATAAACTACAAAATGAGGTTTGCCGGGGCCTCCAATCCCCAAACCCTTTCTTTGACCTAATGTATAGTACATTAACCCTTGATGCTCGCCCAAAACAGTTCCATCGAGAGTCTTTACCAGCCCAGGCTTGGCCGGCAAATAACGGCTGAGAAATTCTTTGAATTTGCGTTCACCGATAAAACAGATCCCTGTACTGTCTTTTTTATCTGCTGTGGGTAAATTATATTTATGTGCGATCTCTCTAAGTTCATGTTTATGAAGATGGCCAACAGGGAAAAGAGTCCGCTTGAGTTGTTCTTGTTGTAAATAACAAAGAAAATAGGTTTGGTCTTTAGCCTTATCTACTGATCTTAAAAGAGTAACTCCCATATTATCTTGACCTTTTTGAGCATAATGGCCTGTAGCCAAAAAATCAGCTCCAAAGCTAAGTGCCCTTTCCAAAAAAGCCTTGAATTTGATTTCTTTGTTGCACATTACATCAGGATTGGGAGTACGTCCTTTTTTATATTCAGCTAAGAAATAAGTAAAAACTTTTTCCCAGTATTCTTTTTCAAAGTTAACAGTATAATATGGAATATCAATTTTGTCACATACTCGTCTTACATCATCATAGTCGTCTTGAGTCGTACAAACTCCACTGGGATCTGTCTCATCCCAGTTTTTCATAAAAACACCTATAACCTCATAACCTTGGTTTTTTAATAAAAAGGCTGCTACGGAAGAATCTACTCCTCCTGACATACCAACCACTACTCTGGTTAAACTCATTTGTGTCCCTCCAAACCAAAAAGGAGCCTCCGGCTCCATTAATAAGTAACTACCATCCTTTTCATCCAGGCTTCGATCTGATCACCTTTAAACCAGTATAGTAAAACCAAGAGTATGGCTAAAATGCCTATTGCAATCCAAGCATAAAGTGGTAGGTTAATCAGTCCGGAACCTGTTAATGAAGCCACTAATATACCTGGAGTACGACAAAAGGAAACAAGGGTAAAAAATGTTCTGAATTTAATCTTGGTTAAACCTACAACAAAGCAGAGGGCGTCATCTGGTAAAAAAGGTAGCAGAAATATTATGACCAAACCTTTGATGCCTTTTGAAGTAGCCACTTCCTGTAAGAATTCAGCGGTTTTACCACTAACAAATCTATCGACAAGTGGTTTGCCTAGCCATCTGGCTAATAAAAAGGCTATGCTCGAGCCAATTAGTATCCCAATTATGTTCAGAAGAAATCCTTTCCAAAAGCCGAAAAGAAATCCCCCTGCTACCCCAAATGCCGGACCTGGTATGGGAGCAAAAATAACCTGACTTATATTTAGGGTTAAAAAACCTAACCAAGCAAAGGGTCCTAAGTGCGAAAGAGTCTCTTCAAGCAACTCACTGTTTGAAAGTATTTTTTGTAAATCCTTACCATAGTAAATAAGAAGTGCTAAATAAGCTAAAACAAATAATACCTTAACAGCCTTTTTAACAAAGTTGTGTGGCAAATAAATCATCCTTTATGCACTTACCGTATTTCTTTTAGTATAACCTGAAAAACTGTAAAAGTACAACTTTAAACTAAGCACCGGTTCGCTTGCTCAAATTAAAATCTAAGCCAAGTGATTTTTGCTTTTTGCAGAGTATCTATCACAATGGCTATTAAAAGTGAAACCATTATTATTATAGCAAGTATGGCAAAACTACCCGCGGTAGTTTTAGATCCGCTCCAAACCGGTAGTGTAAGGGGAAATACTTTCACAAACAGCGGTGTTAAAAGAAAAGCTAGCAGGGCATGGATTGTCCTAGCCTTAAAAAACAATCTCATTCTTAAATCAGTTCCTTGAATCATAGTTGCTACTTGTCCATGAACCGATAACCCACTCCAGGCGATAATCATACTGGTAACGGCAAGTTTATTTACTAAGGTAGCTTGAGATGCGGCTGCTAATTGACAACCGATTGTTATCTCCAAAAACCCACCTATTATGGGTTTAGACAGACTTGATTTTAAAATAGGTACCAAAATAACATCGATTGCTTTGCCTAGTACCCCGGCCAAACCAATTAGCTCCATTAATCTAATCAATACCGAAAAAAAGATAATAAAACCGCCTACCTTAAATAGACTATCCACCGCCGCACTAACTGAATCTCCTAAAATATCTCCAAAAGAACGTCCGTCTTGTTTGCGTGCCGATAACATTTTCTGCCAAGCTTTTCTTAGCAATGAGATTGGTTTTTTTTCTCTTTTCTGGCGTGGTCTCTTTTCTAAAAAACTTAATAGGATACCTACAAGAATCGCAGAAAGATAATGACTAGCTACAATAGCCATACCGACACTTGCATTCCCAAACATACCCACAGCTACAGCCCCAATCATAAAAATCGGATCCGCTGTATTGCTAAAGCAGATTAATCTTTCTGTCTCTGTTCTGGAGCAAAGGCCTCTCCTATAAAGCTCTGCACTTATACGTGCTCCTAAGGGGTATCCGGAGGCCAATCCCATGGCAAAGGCAAAAGCACCTTCTCCAGCTACATTGAATAATGGTCTCATTAATGGCTCTAGTAAGGTACCAAGAAAACTGACTACACCTAAGCCCATTAAAATATCCGCGAGAATAAAAAAAGGTAATAGTGCCGGCAAAACTATGTCCCACCAAACCTTAAGTCCCTCAAGGGCGGCTTGAAATGATTGTTCCGGATACTTAATTAGCACCAAAACAATGCTAATAGCTAATAAAGACCAAAACAGGGTTGATTTTGTCCCTTGTTGCATACTGATCACCTCTAACCATTTTTATGGTAAGAGGTTTAAGAGTATGCCGTATTTAAAAGCTATACTAGCTTCACAAGCCTTAAAACCAGTGGAGCTAGTTTAACAATTAAATTTCGCTTAATTGGTCTTGATTAGTATATGAGCCACAATAATCTTGGTGTTCTGCCATTCTAGTAAATATCTTATCTAGGAAAAAGAAACGACAGTTTTCAGGTAGATTCAACTCTTTGCTTGTACACAGATTATCTAAAACGGAAGCCAAAAACTCCATTTGGGTAATAAATTCACTGTAACTTAAAGAAGAGACCTTACTAACATCTCCTTGATAAAGGAATTGAGCTAAACCCCATTCAGATTTTCTCTTTCTTAACGGATACTTTTTGGGATAGTATTTATGCAAGATTTCTGTGGCAGCAGCAACCCCTATTACCTTGGGAACTAAACCTTTGGCCACAACCTCGTCCGAAGACATATTCGTTTTAGATGATTCAATCATATCCATAATACAATCAATGATTAGATCACCGGAAACTTTTTTTAAATTAGGCCAAAGCTCAGTTTGTTTACCTTCACGAATAGACCAGACCGCTGTCATTAAAAAATCTTGTTTGAAACGCTCTCCTGACCACTCTCCTGAACAATAAATCGTATTTTCATTGAGTATACTACGATAAAGTTCAACAACCGAGTTTAATTCTCTGCACATATTATCTATTAGTTGCTGATTAAATTCAGAAAACACTAAAAGAGCCACTTGCTCCATTTTTGCATTAATATCTAGATGAATCTTTTCGTCCATCTAAGTACGCTCCCCTTCCTGCTTATTGGCTCACGAAAACCTAACAAGGTCTTAAAAACACATGTCCTTGTTTCTATTATTTATACTTTTTAAACTCTTCTTACATTAAACTACGTTCTATAATATCAGCTAGAACAAAAGCACTCACTTCACCTGGTGTATTTTTTACATTACTTGTTTTGAGTGCTTTCTCCACATAGGAGGCGATCTCTCTGGTTGATAGTTGCAGTTTCTCAGAAAACAATTGTTTAATATCGCTCTGAAATTCAGTTGTTTCTCTATAGCCAAGTGCTGCTAAAGCCTGTTTGGTTTTTTCAGGCAAAGTCCTTACCATATAGTCTAGATAAACACTTAATAAAAGACCATTGGCTTTACCGTGAGGGATTTTATGATCATAGGTAAGTGAATAACCTAAAGCATGTACCATAGTAGTCCCAGTTTTAGCAATAGTTAAACCACCGAATAATGAAGCTGCCATTAATAATTCTCTCTCGCTAGTACTAATATCTCCCCTAAACAGCCCAGGGACACCTCCACGCCAAAACTCTAATCCTTTTAAGGCATAGAGATCACTTATATTATTAGCTCGTTTAGCAAAAAAACCTTCTAACAGATGAGATAGTGCATCTGCTGCCGTATTAATTGCTAAATCATTTGGCATTGATTCTGTATAACAAGGATCACAAAACGCCACTTTCGGATAGATTTCTTCGCTAACAACAGACCTTTTTGTTTTTATTATATTGTCTGTCAAAATAGCATAGGGGGTCACTTCACTACCGGTTCCGGCTGTAGTCGGTATGGCAACTATTGGTAAAGGCTTATTAAAAGTAGTTTGCCAAATAAGCTCTTCTCTAAAGTTATTGGTTAAAAACAGAGCTACTACTTTGGTAGCATCTATTACCGAACCTCCCCCAATAGCAATTAAAAAATCAGGCTTGAAGGGATTTATTTCGTAAGCCATTTGTATTACATTTTCTACCGGCGGATCATTTTTTACTCCACTAAATATTTGAAATATCTGTCCATTAATATTTATGGCTGTCACAATATCTGAAAGCGCACCACTTTTAGCAGCACTTGCTGAACCTGTAATTAGGGCAACTCTATTTCCATAGCTTTTTAGTAAACTAGAATTTTTTATAACTGTCCCTTGCCCAAAACAGATCTTTACAGGCATATAATAAGATAATTCTAGCATACTACCGCATCCTTTCTTTACATTCTCATTACACACTTCTTTTGCAAAATCCTTCAAGTGTTGCTAACAATACTAAAGGGCAGCTATTTACCGTTTTTCTTTTACAATCTATTCTTTCCTATTAATAAATTAAGTCAAAACAATATCCCTAGGTTAATACACTTAAATCATTGGAAAACGTTTATTTTAATCCCATTAACAAGTTGAATAAATGTTTAAAATATCTCCCATGAAACACAGCTACTTATCAAACATTTACAGCTTGTAAAAATGAGTAGCACTCTTTTTTGAAGATGCATACCAGATTCTAGTATGTGGCCCTCTCCTAAGACAACAATCTTGGTCGGTTTTGCGAATAGTAGACAGACTATGTGCAATTACAAAACTGGTTCTGCCACTTAATACACAATTTTCTGTTAGGGTGTCTACATAAGCTATAGTCTATTTTATTCATCCTCATTTATTTCATTATACAGAAAAACCCTATAGGTGGACTTTTATTAGGTGTCCACTCTATAGGGTATAGTTTACTAGATTTCCTTTTTAAAACGTTTTAATTCTTCTCTGCCAGCTGTAGCAAGCTCAAGATTTTTTTGTAGGATCTCTTCCATCTCTAAAAATCTAGCATCTACCCATTCTAAAGTTGAATCAATATAATACTGTGCTTGTTTACGTGCTTGGTCAATTATTGTTGCAGCTTTTTCTTCTGCCATTTGTACATACTCACTTTCACTAAGAATATGCTCTTTTTGCATGGCTGTTTTTTCCAACTCTAAAGCTGCTTCTTTTTTAGCCCCAGCAATGATGTTGGCTTTATTTTCTAATATCTTTTCAGCTGCCTTAATCTCCGAAGGTAAACTTGTCCTGATAGAGTTGACTAATTCCAGTATTTTTCCTTGTTCCATAACGACCATCTCTGTTAGAGGAAGCTTTTTTGCAGTCTGAATAGTTAGTACCAATTCATCTAAAAGATAATTAAGAGTTGGCACCTTTTCCCCTCCTCAGGAGCTGTATTTTTCCTTCAACTTTTTAGCGACTGCACTTGGGACCATACAGCTTACTTCACCATGAAACGCAGCCACTTCCTTAACCACACTAGAGCTCAGAAACGAGAACTCATTACTTGTCATCATATAAACTGTTTCCAGCTCAGGAGCTAATTTTCTATTAACTGAAGCATGCATTAGTTCAAATTCAAAATCAGAGATAGCTCTAAGTCCTCTAACTATCGCACAGGCACCGCGTTGCCTGGCATAATCAACCAAAAGCCCGCTATACGAATCAACTTCAACATTACTGAGGTGTTTGACAGATTCTTTTATCATGGCAACTCTTTCATCCATAGTAAAAAGAGGTTTTTTATTGGGATTTTGAAGCACTGCCACAATGACCTTATCAAATATCTGTGACGCTCTGGTAATGATATCTACATGACCATTTGTAAGTGGGTCAAAACTTCCCGGACAGATCGCGTTTTTCATAACTGATACCTCCGTCGATACAAAGAAATCACCGAGTCTCCATAGTTATAATGCTTTAATTCCTCTAATTTGTTTTGGTTAATTACTTCGCTTATACTATGTTCCACTATAAATAAACCTCCCTCAACCATTAATGGTTCAACAAGCTCAGTGAGCTTTGAAGCAACCATTAAATGGTAGGGAGGATCAGCAAAAACAAGATCAAAAAGAAGACCTTTTTTATGGAGCTCATTGATGGCTCTAAAGACATCAAATGGGAGAATTACTGCTTCCTCACCTAAGCTAGCCAAATTTTCTTTAATCACTTGAACTAAATGGCGATCTTTTTCTACAGCAAAAAGGCTTTTGGCGCCGCGGCTTAACGCTTCAATACCTACAGCGCCTGTACCTGCATAGAGATCTAAAAATGCTGCTTGTTTGATTTGAGGGGAAATAATGTTAAATAAAGATTCACGAACTCTATCTGATGTTGGTCTAGTTCTAGAAGAATCAGTTCTTGGTCCTTTAATAATCCTGCCTCCATATTTGCCACCAACTATACGCATTAAATCTCATTCCTTAATCTGAAAACCCCCCTTTTAATTAGGGTGTTTTTTCAGAGTTAACCTTCTTAAAATATATCTGCTAAGTTTACTCTCTGTTAATTATAGAAAGAAATAAATATTTTAGTTTACCTTAAAGCTTGTAAGAAACGACCCCCAAAGTACCAGGTCCTGCATGTGAACCAATGATAGGTCCCATATCGGCTCTTATTATCTCAACTGCTTTGGGAAATACTTTTCTTAATTCTTTTTCCAAAGTAGCCGCTTCTTTTTTTGCATCCCCTTGGACAATACCCAAATGGATTTCTCCAGATAATGTATCCTCCATTTTTTCTACAGTAAACTCTATTAGACGTAAAAGTGCTTTTTTTCTGCTGCGTACCTTTTCGATTCCTGATACCATACCATTTTCAATCGATAAAATCGGTTTGATATTTAAAACTGTACCTAAGAAGGCATTTGCTGTACCTATGCGACCATTTTTATGAAGATATTCTAGTGTTTCTACTGTAAAACAGACCTGAATACTTTGTTTTACTTTTTCAAGGTGTTTTTTTATCTCTTCAAATGACGCTCCTTGTAAAGCTTGGCGAGCTATTTCAATAGCTTGCATACCATAATGAAGTGAGAGTCCTTCACTATCAATAACTTTTATATTGTAATCCGGCAAAAGTGACTGTGCCATTATGGCTGATTGAATCGTCCCACTTGCTTTACCGGAAATATGGTAGCTAATAATAAGATCATCTGGAGTAGCTACTTGCTTGTAAATATCCAAAAATGCTCCCGGTGAAGGTTGAGATGTTTTAGGCATTATAGGTGAAGTTTTTAGCTTTTCATAAAAACCGTCGCTATCTAAATCTATTTGGTCTTTATAAATCTCCGAACCAAAATGGACATTTAGGGGGACCATGTGGATATCTAGCTCATTCCTTATACTTTTCGGAAGATCGGCAGTGCTATCTACAACGACGACTGTTTTTCCCATAACTAGTGCGAATCCTCCTCTCTGAGAGTCTATTCAACCGATATAAGATAATAATAAAGTGGTTGATTCCCTAAGTAGGCTTCAATTTCTAGATCGGGGTATTGCTTTTCTAATTCTCCCATAAGAAGCATAGCTTCTTCCTCTGAGACATCAGCACCGTAATAAAGGGTGAGAATAGTTGATCTTTCATCAACTATTTTGCTGACAAGTTCTTTTACAACCTCATTTACATCTTGGCCTACAGCTTGAATCTTACCCTCAAAAAGCCCTATTATATCTTGCTGTCCAATTTGGATACCGTTCATTGTTGTATCTCGAACCGCAAAGGTAACTTCACCTGTTTTAACATCCTTGAGAGCAAGTGACATATTTTGAAAGTTTTCGTCACTATTTAAATCCGGGTCATACGAAAGCAGAGCTTTAATACCTTGGGGAATGCTTTTGCTTTCGACGACATACACAGTTTTATCGGTAATATCCGGAACTTGCTTTGCAGTAGCTATTATATTTTTATTATTCGGAAGAATAATAATAGATTTAGCCGGACAGTCTTCTACTGCTTCAAGAATATTTGCAGTTGATGGATTCATAGTCTGCCCACCCGAGACAATACGATCTGCCCCTAGCGAATTCATAATATTAGAAATACCATCACCGGCAGCAATAGCCACAATTCCGATTTCTTGTTCTACTTCAGCTTTTTGAGCGGATTTAAAAGCTACTGCTCCAAGCTCGGTATTCCAACTCGCTTTGCCACTAGAAACAGCTTCCTTATTTTGTTCAACCATATTTTCAATCTTAATTTTAAAAAGTTCGCCATAATTAACTGCTTTTTCTAAGGCCAGACCAGGATTGTTAGTGTGGACATGGACTTTTACCAAATCTCCATCACCGACAACAATTAAGCTATCCCCTAAATTAAGAAGATAATCGCGTAAATTGTCTTGAGGAATGTTGTTACCTTGAATAATAAACTCTGTACAGTAACGAAACTTGATACTTTCATCGCTTAACACACCCGCAAAGGCTGATTTTTGATCGGGTTTTGTTTCTTCTAGTGTAGTTAGATCTCCATCCAAATATTTAAGTGCGCCCTCCCAGATAACAAAATAGCCTGCACCACCTGCATCAACTACTCCAGCTTCTTTCAAAACAGGAAGCATATTTGGTGTATTATCAAGCGAAACTCTGGCTGCCGTCAAAAACCTCTTTAAGACATAATAAGCGTCATTTTTTTCTCTTGCTGCACGTAAAGAAGCTTCACCGGCTTCTCTGGCAACGGTTAAAATAGTTCCTTCAACCGGTTTGATAACAGCCCGATAAGCCATTTTAGAGGCTCCGCTGAAACATTTGGCCAGTGAAACACCATCTAATGTTTCTTTGGCATCTGCTTCTTGAGCAAATCCTCTGAGAAGTTGGGACAAAATAACACCAGAGTTGCCCCTAGCTCCCATTAATGCTCCTCTTGCCAGAGCCTGAGCTAAATCTCCTACTTTATTTGAGCCTACTTTATCTAACTCAGCTATGGCAGATTGAAAAGTAAGGGACATGTTTGTCCCTGTATCACCGTCTGGGACGGGAAATACATTCAAGGAATCTACTCTCTCTTTATTATCAGCAAGATAGGAGGATGCAGCGGCCATAATTTGCCTAAATGCATTCCCGTCTATTTTGTTTATATTAGCCATACCGAAAACAAACCTCCTATAATACCACAGGGTACTGTGTAGAATCTTTGGTCACGCGCACCCCCTGTACATGGACATTCACTTCTCGTACTGGTATGCTGACATTTCTCTCTAGAGAGTATTTTACTCTTTCCATTACATTGTGCGCAACTTCATTGATTTTGACACCATACTCTACTTGCATATAGATATTTACTATGATCT
The DNA here is from genome assembly GCA_036721855.1 of Bacillota bacterium. Taxonomy (GTDB): domain Bacteria; phylum Bacillota; class DTU065; order DTU065; family DTU065; genus JAHDNZ01. The sequence continues at coordinate 10,924 of DAIMKF010000047.1, forward strand.
CGTTATTTTCAATATCAACATCAATCCCTTTGTCCATTGAATCCCAACCAAACAGTTCGGCTATACCATCTTGAATGTTACGTGAAGCCATACCAACAACACCATAACACTCAATAGCCGCTGCACCCGCAAGACTAGCAATAACATTGTCTGAGATGTTGATTCGACCAAGTGCATTTTTGATAACCTCGGGCATTAATTTTCCCTCCCTGCTTAGGACATAATGGAATTATTCTCTAATTTCCTTAAGAATCCTTCTCTAAGTTTAATACCACGTGCTAATTCAGTATTATATCACGAGAGATTAGTTTGAACAATTCTTGAAAATATGCCTTGGGTCTTAGTAAAATAACAAACAGAAACCAGCCTTTGAACTATCAATACACTCAACTCTCTTACTTAGAGTTTATTCATTTTTTCGCTAAAAAATCATTAGCATTTTTTAGTTTTTAGAGACCTATATGTAGTTTTAGGGTGGTTTTAGAGTACTATAACTATCTCCTTTATATCTCATGCAAAGCCTTTATTCTAAATAATGTGCATAAAAATATCGCCTTTAGAGGATAAAACTCTAATAGCCAGGGGCTTTACCCCCAAATTTAATCGTGTTTTAACTACAAAAAACTGCTAAAAAACTGTCAATATTCTTTGAAAATGTCACCTAGACGGTATAGGTTTTATTCAGTAAAAA
>DAIMKF010000048.1:0-7195 GCA_036721855.1 Bacillota bacterium
TGGGCCTGGACAGGTGGACAATTCCTTTAGATGTTGCCGACCCGATAGCCTATAGTAAGATAAAAGGTGGCAGCTTTTTTAATAAATTTACCCAGATTAAAAAACTAGCCTTAAAATACCCGGGTCGTATCGGTACACATTTGATTGCAGGCCTTGGTGAAAAAGAAGAACAGTTCATAAAAGTTTTAGCTGAGTTATATAGGGCTAAAGTAACTGTGGGACTTTTTGCTTTCACTCCGGTTTTACACTCTGCTTTAGAAAGCTGGCCCAAACCTCCTCTTGATTCTTATCGCCGCCTTCAAATTGCCAATTACTTGCTGGCAAAAGATGCCAAAGCTTTAGAGAGTTTTACTTTTGCGGAGGGAAAGCTCATTGCTTGGTCAGGGGAAATAGAAAAGAGAGCTTTCGAAACCTGGGGTTGCCCCGGTTGCAATCGGCCTTTTTATAATGAATCTCCTCAAGGTCCTTATTACAACTATCCAAGAGCTTTAACCGAGTCAGAATTTTCTTTGGCGCTTCAAGAAGCGAAGCTTACTTAAATGTTTGGTAAGGTACTTATAAAAAAAGCTTAGGGGTTAGGGGTGAAAAGTATGAAAATCTACTTAGATCCTCCTTTAGAAGGAGAGGAAAATATGAAAAGAGATTTTGAGCTTTTAAAACGCTCCGGTGTAGAACAAGACGTATTTTTGCGCCTCTACTCTTGGCAAAGACCTACAATCAGCCTGGGCTACTTTCAAAAACCAGAAAAAGTGTTAAACCTTAAAGCGTTAGAAAAATACCGTTTAGATTATGTCCAAAGACCTACAGGGGGTCGGGCCGTATTCCATTTTCGAGAGTTAACCTATGCCGTAGCCATACCAAATAACTATCCCAATCTTCCCTCAGGTGTTACTCAAGCTTATCGTTTTATCTCCCAACCAATCTATAAGGCCTTTATCAGCTTGGGACTTTCCGTAAAATGGGCTAGACAGGAAAAAAACACTACATCAGCTTGTTTTTTGGCTCCGGCGAGGCATGAAATAATATATAAAGGACATAAAGTAGTTGGTAGCGCTCAAAGGCGAACAGACAACGCTGTGTTGCAGCACGGCTCAATTTTACTGGAAGCACAACCTGATTTGTTTGCCGAATGCCTTTTGGGTATAGATAAAGAAGCTTTCATCAGGCAGTTAAGGCAAAGAACTATGGTTATTCCGGTTTCGGGCCAAGACTTAAAAATACAAATTGCTATTGAGTTTAGACGCTTTTTTCATAGTTAAAATGCAACTAGAATCTTACTTTCTAAAGAATGCAAAGTATTATACGGTTTAGTTAAAATTGAAGGTAATTGATGTCCCAAGTGTAGTCTAGATTATTTTACGCGAATCTTGCAATACTAGGTTTTTAACTTACTCCTGGTTGAACCTTAACTTAAAAAATCCCACAAGAAAGTTTTGAGTTTGATCTTCAATATCTTAGCTAAGCTAAAAATAATTAAAGATGAGCCAAAGAAAAAACTCTGCTAAAAAGGCAGAGTTTTTAAAATATTTCCTAAATCTAAAAGGAGTTTTTCAATTAAGAGAGAAATATATATATACCAATACCGACCGGTCGGTTTTGAAAGGTGGATCTTATGCAGATAAAAAAAGATGAAGTAAGACAAAGATTGATCGATGCAGCTTGCAAGTTGTTTGTATCAAATGGTTATGTTGAATCCACCGTAAGTGATTTGGCCAAAGAAGCTACGGTTGGCAAAGGAACTTTTTATACCTACTTTAGATCTAAGGAAGAAATAGTGGAAGCCATTATAGATGAAGGCATGGCTGAGCTTTTTGAAATGATTAACCATTCTAGGCTGGTAGCCAAAGAATCCGGGAAAAGCACTTTTAGGGCTTTTATCAGAGCTAACCTAGAGTTTTTTAGTAAGAATCAGGCTATCTTGAAATTTCTTAATCGCGAGATGTCAGGTTATGCTTCCTTGCAGAATAAGATAAGAGTAGTAAGGGAGCGTTACTTGGCATCTTTGCGAACCATTTTAGAACAGGAATCCCATACGGGGGGATTAAGGAAGGATCTTGAACTTGGTGCTGCAGCAGCTTTGCTATATGGTATGTTATATTCTTCTGTTATACACAGCAAATCGGATTATCAGGGATTATCGCTGGAAAATTTAGGGGAAAGTATTGTCGCCTTATTTAAGGCAAATATATCTAATCCGGCTTTAGCTTAGTTTCTAAGCTAAAGCACTGAAAATGACGGAGGTGTCAAAGATGGGCATTAAAGATTCAATGACTTCGTTTATGGTTAAACAAATTGCTGATTATTTAGCCAAAGATCCTGAAAAAAATGCCGACAGGTTGTTTGGTATTGCCAGAAAACTTACTAAAAATCAGCAGCATCTGATGCAGATGGATGCGGTGCAAGAAGCTATCTCCAAAGATGGTAATTGGAAGGAATACTATCATCGTATTATGAGAGAGCTAGATCCTAAAGTCAGAAACACATTTATTATTAATTACTTTGTTAAATCTTGTCTCTTAGGGGTTCCTAAGGAAAAAGAGATGTCTAAAAAATTAGGTGTTGGTGTTCCGTGGGCAATTTTAATCGATCCTACAGATCGCTGCAATCTACGTTGTACAGGTTGCTGGGCTGGCGAGTACACCAAAAAGAATGATTTAAGTGACGAACTATTAGATAGGGTAGTTGGCGAAGCTAGAGATTTAGGAATTTATACGATTATTCTTTCAGGTGGCGAGCCAATGACAAGGCAAAACACCATCTTCAAGCTTGCTAGAAAATACGATGATATGATCTTCCTTGCTTTTACTAATGCTACTTTAATTACCGAAGAGACTGTGAAAAATATGCAGGAAGTAGCCAATTTCACTGTAGCTATCAGCCTTGAGGGTTTGAAAGATTCAACAGATAAAAGAAGAGGAGAAGGTACTTTTGCTAAGGTTATGGAGGCCATGGATCTTCTGAAGGAGGCAGGTATTCCCTTTGGGGTATCGACCTGCTACACACGCTACAATGTAGAGGAAGTTGGCTCCGATGAATATATCCAGACCTTAATCGATAAAGGTGCCTACTTTAACTGGTACTTTACTTATGTTCCTGTAGGCAAAGATGCAGATCTCACTTTAATGGCTACTCCTGAACAAAGAGAGTATATGTATAACAGAGTAGGTAAGTTAAGACAAACTAAAGATCTATTTATAATCGATTTTTGGAACGATGGTGTTTATTCCAACGGTTGTATCGCAGGTGGCAGGAGATATCTCCATATCAATGCTGCCGGTGATGTGGAGCCTTGTGCTTTTATCCACTATGCGGTCGATAATATCAAAGAAAAATCGCTGGAAGAGTGCTTAAAATCAGATCTAATGAGAGCTTACCAAAAAAGGCAGCCCTTTAATGAAAATCTCTTATTGCCTTGTCCTTTAATCGATAATCCGGATAAATTAGTTGAAATAGTTGAAGAATCAGGGGCTCATTTTACCCAAACCAATCCAGATGGTCTTCATGAACTAGCTAAGAAGCTAACCCCCTATAGTGAGGAGTGGTTGGCCAAGGCTGAGAAACTTTTGCATGAACAAAAAGAGACAAATAATCAGACGGGTAACTGATTTGTTGTAAAAGGCCGCAGCTAACTAAAGAGCTGCGGCCTTTTTTTGCTAATGAATAAAAGCCTTGGAATTAGGCAGGATTAAGTTAGAAGTTGTAAAACATATAAGTATAGCTTAATAGGAGGCTGATTTAACTGTGAGAAAACTGTCGGTAATACTTCTATTTATCTTGGTTTCCGGGTTTATCTTTGCAGGAGAAATATATACAGCCCCAAAAGTAACAGGTAAAATAGTTATTGACGGTAAACTCAATGAATGGACAAAGGTCCCCTTTATCAAACTTGATTCTAAGGATTATCTGGTTATTGCCAACAGAAGTTGGGATGGTCCAAAGGATTTGTCGGGGAAAATTTATCTTATGTGGGACGAGGAGTATCTTTATATAGCCTGTGAAATCACAGATAATATCATTTTACAGGAAAAATCAGGTGCAACCATTTTCCAAGGTGATGCCATTGAAATCTATCTCAGGATGAATTTTATTGAAGATGCCGGCAAAGCTTATTATACAACAGACGACTATCAGTTTGGCTTTACACCGGGAACTGATGCCAAAGCACCGGACTGGCATCTTTGGAACAACGGCAAAACATTTGGAGATATTATGCTAGAGACTCAAAGGACCGACACCGGTTATACTCTTGAAATTGCTATTCCAATTTGGGAGATGGATATGGAGCTTGAACCATCTTTGGAAATCGGTTTTGATGTTGCTATTGATGATGTAGATAATTCAGGAGCACCCGATACCGAGTTGCAGCTTTGTTGGAGTAAATCAAGCGAAGGCTGGGCCAATCCAACTGTTTTCCAGACTTTGATATTAGGCAAGTAAATATTAGATTTTAAAGCTCCTGACGTAGTCAGGAGCTTTATTGAGAGGTGGTTTTGTGCAAACTTTTACAGAAAAAATTGAACTAGCTATAACTCAAACCTGGCCAAAGGTAGGAGAGAGCCCTTTTGTTGGGGTCTGGGTGGATCTGTCGGCTAAACTTCTGGCTGTAGCCATAATAGTCACCATTCTTTTTTTAGTTAGAAAACTCCTTGATACCATTTTAGTTCGCTTTTTTCGCGGTCTTAGCAAGGGAAAAACACATGTTGTATCCGAAGGGAGAATAAACACCTTGTTAGGAGTCTCAAGGAGTATCCTGCGCTATGCCATCTATTTTATTGGACTTTTAACTGTTTTACCGGAGTTTGGTATAAATGTCAATGCCCTTCTTACAGCAGCAGGGGTTGGTGGCTTAGCGGTAGGTTTTGGTGCCCAGAATTTAGTACGCGATGTGATCTCAGGTTTTTTTATCCTGATGGAAGGCCAGTTTGATGTAGGTGATTATGTAGCTGTAGCCGATAAAGAAGGCATTGTGGAGTCCATTGGCCTTAGAACTACTTCTCTTTTAGATCTATCCGGCAGTAGACATATAATTCCCAACGGCGAAATTAAGCTGGTAACTAACAATATGGGAAGTGCTATGCGAGTTCTTTTAGATCTTAATGTAGGTTTTGAAAATAATATCGATGAAGTTAAACAAGTTTTGCACAAATTGTGTCAAGATTTGGCTCGGGAAATGCCAGCATTGGTAGATGGACCGACTTTGCTGGGAGTACAAAGTTTTAATGCAACAGGTCTGATTTTTAGAATAAAAGCTACAGCTTTACCCATGGAGCAATGGGCACTAGAAAGAGAATTAAGAGAAGCTTTTTATAAAGGTCTAAAAGATCACCAAATCTCAGTAAGCTATCCGCGTTTAGAGATAATAACTGCAAAGGAGAAAAAAGATGACTAATAAACCAGAAGTTCCTCAGTGGATGTACAGGTTGCAACTATATTTTGGTATATTGCTTGTAATACTATCCATCTTTCTTTACTACGCGGTAGTTCCAAAGGGTCTCGATCAAAAGGTTCCCTTTGTTTTGTTAGCTTTTGGCGTTGTTAACCTTTTTTTGGGACGGACATTATTTAATTTGCCACAAAAACAAAAAGAACGAGCAGAGATGTTAAAGGCTGAAAAAGAAAAAGAACTTAAAAAACAATCCAAAACCAAGGAGAAGAAGAAAAAATGAGTCCCCAAAAATTTTATCTTGGTGATATTGTTAAAATGAAAAAGCCTCACCCCTGTGGTGGTAATACCTGGGAAGTTATGCGTGTAGGTGTGGATTTTAGGATTCGTTGTCTTACTTGTCAGCGTGTGGTTTTAATTCCCCGGGTAAAGTTTGAAAAAGGCCTTAAAGAGATTTTAACAAGGGGAGCTGAGGCACCAAACTAGGATTAAAGGAAGTGGCTTAGTTGGATATTGGCATAGTTGGCTTGCCTAATGTTGGCAAATCTACTTTGTTTAATGCCTTAGCTGAAGCTAATGCTGAGGTCGCCAGTTACCCTTTTTGTACTATAAATCCTCAGATAGGTATGGTGGCTGTTGCCGATGAAAGGTTGAAAAAATTAGGTGAATTGTTAAAACCGGAAAAGCTTACTCCGACAATGATTCAGTTTATTGATATTGCCGGGCTTGTTAAAGGAGCCAGTCAAGGCGAGGGTTTAGGGAATCAGTTTCTTGGCCATATCAGAGAGGTAGATGCCATAGTTCATGTCGTACGCTTTTTTAAAAATGGAAATGTAGTTCATGTAGATGGCAAGCTAAATCCCTTAGAAGATGTAGAAGTAATTGAAACTGAATTGGCTTTAGCCGACTTGGAGACAGTAAAAAGGCGTACGGAGAAAACTTTAAGACAGTTAAAGACAGGTAAAGCCGAATATAAAGAAGAGATAGCTGAATTGGAAAGACTTAGTGAACTTCTTGGGAAAGGTCTAAAACCACCCGTAACACCTCTTAGCATAGAACTGCAGCTTTTATCAGCTAAACCTTGTATCTATATTGCTAATATGGATGAAAAACAGATTCTAAAACCAAATGAGGTTCCGTTTTACCGGGAGTTGGAAGCTTATGCCAATCAAAAGGGAGCTCAAGTTATACCTATCTGTGCTGATTTGGAAAGAGGGCTTATTGAGCTATCAGAAGAGGAAAAAAATGAATACTTTCAGATTCTAGGTCTAACCTATCAAAGTAGTATTGATCTTTTAATTGCCAAAAGTTATGCTCTTTTAGAACTGATAACCTTCTACACCGTAAAAGGGCCAGAGACAAGGGCTTGGACTATAAAAAGAGGTACTAAGGCCCCCCAAGCTGCCGGTAAGGTTCATTCAGACATGGAAGCAGGTTTTATCAAGGCGGAAGTAGTTGCCTTTGATACCTTGTTAAACGCCGGATCATTTAATCAAGCTAAAGAAATAGGTGCTGTTCGCATAGAAGGCAAAGATTACGCCATCCAAGACGGCGATGTGGTATTGTTTCGGTTCAGGCCTTAGTAAAGATAGTTGCTTTAGGGTCACTTGAGTCGATAGAGGTTAATGGATTTTTGGATTTCTAGAAAGACTTGAGAATATATCCCTAGAGTGGTATAATAGGCCCGATGTCCCTGCTCTGTATGTAAACAGAGCCATAGTCCACAGGGAGGAGGTGAAAGACAGTGAGAGATTACGAGATGATGTATATCATCAATCCCACTGTTTGTGACCAGGAGGAGACCTTAGAAGA
>DAIMKF010000048.1:7295-10959 GCA_036721855.1 Bacillota bacterium
AGATGATGTATATCATCAATCCCACTGTTTGTGACCAGGAGGAGACCTTAGAAGAAGCAATTGCTAAGGTTCAGGCTTTGGTTACTGACAACGGTGGCGAAATTGTCCACGTTGACCGTTGGGGCAAGAGAAAATTTGCATATGAGATTGAAAAAATTACCGAAGGTTACTATGTAGTAACCAAAATTAAAATCGCTCCTGAGGCTTTAACAGAGCTCAATCGTGTAATGAAACTCAATGAAGACCTGGTTCGTTATATGATTATTAACGAGGAGCTAAATTAAACGGGAGGGTCTAGGTATGCTAAATCGGGTAATACTTATTGGCAGACTAACCCGTGACCCAGAATTAAAATACACCCCGAATGGTAAAGCTGTATCTACGTTTTTCTTAGCAGTAGATCGTGGTTTTACTAATCAACAAGGTGAACGGGAAGCTGATTTTATTCCTATAGTCTCATGGAACAAACTTGCAGAGACTGTCGCCCACAATCTAGTTAAAGGTCGTCTAGTTGCTGTAGAAGGCAAGCTTCGTGTAAGAAGCTACGAAGCAAAAGAGGGTGGACGCCGTTATGTTACTGAAGTCTATGCCGATATGATAGAATTTTTAGAACGTAAGGGTAGCGTTTCTTCAGATAATAATGATGACAACCTTAGCTCCCTTGATAATGAAGGGTATGGTTCAGGCGGCGATGACGCGTTAGATGAAGTTCCCTTTTAAAGGAGGGTTAATAGATGGAGAGCAACAAGAGAGACAAAAAGAAACGCCGCCGCAGAAAGGTCTGTTCCTTCTGCGTTGATAAAATGACTTCTGTTGACTATAAAGATCTGAGTAGATTGCGTCGTTATGTCTCCGAAAGAGGTAAGATTTTACCGCGGAGAATAAATGGCAACTGTGCACATCATCAAAGACAACTAACTCTGGCCATTAAAAAAGCTCGCTACATGGCACTTTTACCATATGTGACAGAAGAATAAATGAATTAAATAAATAAGAGGAGGGTCAACCCTCCTCTTTTCTAGTTAAGCTATTAAACTTTTTAGGCAAAACTGTTATTATTAATATAAACAGGCTATTAGAGTAAAGGTTAGATGGCAAAAAGGCGGTAAATCTCTAGTTTGAGGTGATATCTACACGAATAACAAAATTGAGAATCTACACAAATGATCTAAGCAGTATGGGGAGGTTTTATTTGTGGGACCAGTTAACCGTGACTTAGATATTGCACGCAATGTCCGGACGATAGACTGGCTACGCACAGAGATTTTAGGCTATGTTGCTAATCTTTTTAAAGCAATGTGGCAAAACAGAGAAGAACTAATGTTAGATGCCTTAGCTGGGTTAATTATGGCAGCTTTTTTGCTTGGCAAACGCTTGGGAATTAGTTTTTCGCGTCTAGAGAATAAACTTTTGGCAAAACTAAAGGCAAGTGTACTAGAAGGGCATGAGATTGAAAAGTGGTATGGCGATATGACAAGCTTACTAGACTACTGGCAAGATAGGCAGGTTCAAAAACTTAAAGACTGAAAAACTCAAAACAAGCTAAATTATAACTAAGGAAGATCAAAGATTACACTTAGAAATGTTAGTGTATAATTTGATTGGTAGAGAACTAGAAAGGAGGAAATAGATTTATTGCATGCCTCCCACATATTATGGGCTTCCTGCAATAAATTCTGTGATTCCTATAAAAGAGCAGAAAAATTATTTTAAATGGGCAGAATATATTTTTACGTTTTCTTTTATGGTGCTTATTGTTTCTCTCTCCTTTGTCTTTTTGCCTTTTTCTTTGTTTTTAATAACTCTGATTCCGTTGCCTATCTTAATCGCAACATATAGATATAATAACTTGTTAGCGGCAGTTATTGCAGCTTTGGTCAGTGTCTTCTTCGCTCTTTTTCTACAAGACAGTACTATGGTAATCTTAGTTTTATCTATGTCTACCGTTGGCATTGGGATTGGCAATGCCCTAAAAGAAAAATTAACTTATAAAAAAGTATTAATCATTGGTATTGTCTCTAGCCTTATTACCATATTATTGTTAGGACTAGGCCTTTCTTTGGTAACAGGGCAATCTATAGAGATGCTTTATAAAGAAACCACAGAGAAAATGCTGCAAGAGATTGCTGCGATTCAACCAACTAACCAGGCTATGCTAGAACAGGCTCAAGCAGCTATTAATATGTTTAACATCTTATTCCCTGCGATGCTTTTTACCGGTGCAATAGCTATTGCCGGAATTAATCTTATTGCTGGAAGTTTTGTTTTAAGAAAGTTAGGTCTAAAAGATATACTATCTCTGCCGGCAATATCAAACTGGGCCTTTCCCAGCTGGCTCTCTATAGCTTATTTTGTCTTGTGGCTACTATCTAGACTCCAAATATTCCCCAATATTATAAGCATTATTGTTAGCAACCTACACTATACGGCACGTTGGTTTTTAGTTATTCAAGGTATTAGTGTAATTGTCTACTTTATGAAAACAGTAAGAATGCCAAATTGGCTCAAGGTTATTATAATTTTACCGGTCTACTTTTTTAGCAGTTGGTTTTTAGTTATTTTAGGAGCACTTGATCCCTGGTTAAAGTATCGCGGTCGGTTGCGACTTTACCAAGATGAGCTAAAAAAAGGTAAAAATAACCAAGATAACCAGGAATAGGAGGTATTTTAAATGGATGTAATTTTAACTCAAGATGTAAAAGCCCTAGGTAAAAAAGGCGAATTAGTTACAGTCAATGAAGGCTATGCTAGAAACTACCTTATACCTAAAGGTTTGGCAAATATAGCTACAAAAGGTACTATAACTCAACTTCATGAAAAAAAAGAAGCTGAAAAAAAAGCCAAAGCCAAAGCTTACCAAAAAGCTTTAGACTTAGCTAACTCCTTAAATGGATCTACAGTTACTGTTAAGGCCAAAGCAGGTGAAAAAGGGAAGATCTTTGGCTCAGTTACAGCCAATGATGTTGCTGTTGCCGTTAATAAACAGTTTGGCCTTAAGATAGATAAAAAGAAGGTTCAAATAGAGACAATTAAAGAGCTTGGCATCTTTGAGGCTAAACTTAAAATCTATCCTGAGGTAAGTACCATTATTAAGGTTAATGTAAAAGCTGAAGAGTAAATAATGACAAATACCGGTATAATGTTTGAAGAATAATGTGCAGTAAAGGAAAAACATATTACAAGAGGTGGAAAAATGAAATATGAATACAAATTTGTTGAAATTACCCTCAGAGAGAAGGGTTTTAAAACAAAATTAGGAGACAGTTTTAATAGATGTAAGGATATTATTGTGGAAGAAGCAACTAGGGGTTGGAGATTGAAACAAATTGTTATCCCAGCTAATGAACAAACAGGAATATCAGCTCCATATTGTTATCAAATTATATTTGAGAAGTTTATACAGGAATAAGATTGGGAAATGGGTATTGTCAGCAGTAAACTAATTACAAATAAAGACACATTCTTTATAATTGCAAACAAATCTATTAATAAGTTGCCAACCAATAGATTATTTTAGAGAGAGACATATTATACAATTGTGCATGTACAATATGTCTCTTCTTCTATCTGTTAATGGACAAGTTATAATGTGCATAAATGGCCATTATGAATGTGCAAAAACGGACAAGAAATTCAGCATTTTAGTCATAAAAGAAGGTAAAAA
>DAIMKF010000049.1:0-9848 GCA_036721855.1 Bacillota bacterium
GTACGGTGCTGTGGGAGGTCGGCTACTCAAATAATGGGTAGCCTCCTACCCGATTAGAAATAAGTGGTAAGCAAGTACAATAAAAGGAACTTAGGTTATTAAAGGAGAAAGTTAGATTAGTTTTTCATATCTCAAGTTAAGGGTGATACCATGAAAAGAAAGCAACTTGTAGGGATAATAATAATTTTAATACTTGCAACTGCTGCTTTTATTGCCTATAAAAGGTTTTTTTCTCAAAAACAAACTTTAGCCGATCCCCTGTGGGATGAGATACACAAACAAGGGTCGGGTATTACGGTCTCTGGAACAGTTATTTATGCCAAAGACAAAGAGTTTATTATCGATGTTGTAAGAGAAGATGCCCCCACATCCAGAGCACCGTCTTTATATTTTGTCGGGGATACGACCAAGATTTGGGAGAAAAACAAATGGCAGGAATTAAAAAAAGCCCCACCTGTGGGTACACTCCTGATGATGTATATCCCCTTTCAACAGGAAGCAGCAGGTATTTTTATCGATAAAAGCTATCAGTATGTCTTTGGTAAAGTAGCTAAGTGGGATAATGATACCATTACTATTAATAAGGCCAACTACAGTCTCAAGGATGTTTATCTTGAAAATAAAACTGCTGCCAATGAAGCAGGAAACTGGGCTATTTTGAGTCTGCAAAACGGAAAGGTCCAATATGCCGAGATCTGGCCAGAGGAGATGAGCCATATCCCAAAAGCTGTAGAAACAGCCCGAAAAAGGTGGTTAGAAGCCGGTTTTAGGCCTAAAGATATTGATGTCGTCTGGGACGAGGGCTGGGTGGTTACCGGATATCAACATCCTTTCAAGGATCAACTCAATCAGTCTAAAAGACTGTTTTTCACACCTGATGCGAAAACAATTAAAGCAGAAAAAGATCTGCTGGCTTTTAATGAGTTAGAAATGCAAATAGAATTTAGAGATAAAATCTATGCCTACTCTGGTTGGGAAGAGTTATTAGACGAAGCCACCGTTGATATAGCTAAACTGGAAGTTGCCGGAGAGAATTATCTTGGCGAGATATATTATTATCTAGAGCAAGATTTAAGTTGCCTATATACCAGGCCTTTCTGGAACAAAAAGGCTTTTAAAGTCTGGAAAGAGGTAATAGGAGATGTCCCTTATTCAAGTTAAAAATATAAGCAAATTTTTTGGTTCTACGCAGATCCTAAAAGATATTAGTTTTGATATTAATCACCGGGATCGAATTGGTCTGATTGGTCCAAACGGAGCAGGTAAATCTACCTTACTAAAAATATTAGTTCGCGAAGAAGAGCTAGATGCAGGAGAGGTCTTTTTTAGTCTAAATACTTCGGTAGGTTATCTGGCCCAGACTAAAGATTTTTCCTTGCCCACTTTGCTTTGGGATTTTCTTTCAGAACCATTAAAACCAGTAAAAGATTGCGAAAAGGAACTCTTTAGGCTAAGCCAAAGGCTTCCTGAGTTAACCGGTCTGGAATTAGAAAAAGCCCTAAACAGATATAACCAGCTTCATGACTGGTTTGAAAGAGAAGCAGGTTATCAGGCCAATGCCAGGCTAGAGACGGTTTTTAATGGTTTGGGTTTTAAAAAAACTGATAAAAAAAGGCCTCTAGCCAGTTTTTCAGGTGGGGAGAGAACAAGAGTTGAATTAGCCAGAAGTCTTATTGAAAGACCGGCTCTATTACTACTAGATGAACCAACCAATCACCTGGATACCTCTACGATACAGTGGCTAGAAAATTATTTAAAAACCCAAGCAACTACTTATTTAGTAGTTTCTCATGATCGTTACTTTTTAGATGAAGTAGTTACCAAAGTGTTTTTTCTTGAGCAAGGCAAACTTAAGATATATCAGGGTAACTACTCTCAATTTCGCAGGCAATATGAAGAAGAAGAGAAAGCTTTACAAAAAGCCTATATCAAACAGCAAACTTACCTTAGCTCAGAAAAAGTATTAATTGCCAAGGCCAGAAAGACAGAAAAAGCCCAAAGATTTGCCAAATCAAGAGAAAAGAGACTGGCACAGTTAGAATTGATTGTAAAACCCACTTCACATAAAGCACTACCCTTTCACTTTCCATTTTCCGGTCGTTCAGGTCAAATAGTTTTACAAGCCAAGAAGTTATTTTTTGCTTACAGTGAAGAAAAAACTATTATAAATCCAGTGGATTTTACGGTTAAATATGCGGATCGTATCGGTCTTGTAGGGCCAAATGGTTCCGGAAAGACAACTTTTATAAAACTTATTTTAGGTGAGTTAAGGCCAACCAGGGGAAAACTCAAGGTGGGGGCAAGCGTTAAAATCTGCTACTTTTCACAGAGCCAAAAGTTTATAAGTGAGGAACATACGGTTTTGGAAGAAATTTTAGCTGAAAAACGCCTAACAATAGGAGAGGCTAGAGATCATTTGGCACTATTTTTCTTTAGAGGTGCTGAAGTTGATAAAAGAGTCGCTGATCTTTCCGGAGGCGAAAAAAGCAGGTTGATTTTAGCAAAACTAGCGCTTGAAGGAGGGAATCTCCTGCTTTTTGATGAGCCTACAAACAATCTCGATCTTAATTCCTTAGAGACATTAGAAAAAGCTTTACTGGCTTTCCCAGGGACCATTGTTTTTATAAGCCATGACCGTTATTTTGTCTCCAAAATAGCTAAAAAGATCATGGAGCTAAAAGACAGTTGCCTCACTTTATATCCTTATAATTACCTAGATTACCTCAAGCAAAAAGAAAAAGCTTTAGGAAAAGGGGAAACAAACATTATAAAAAGGATCCCCGATTTTACCTCTAAAAAAGCCAAGTCCCAAAAGGCTGCACTAAAAAAAGAGCAGCTACTAAAAAAGATTACCGCTTTGGAAGAGGATAAGCTGACTGCAGAAGAGAGTTTAACTAAAAAAGAGCTGGCAACCGACTGGGAGAAATTATCTTTGCTTGAAACACAATTGAATGAGATTGATAAAGAGCTTTCATTACTATATGAAGCTTGGATTGAACTTGAGGAAGGAGATAGTTAAGATGAAAAAGAGACTAATAACAGTTATAGTTATTTTCTTGGCTGGGGTGGTTATTTCAGCTGGCACTTTCCCTCTGGAATACCAAAAAATCTTAAAAGAGATGACTCTGGAAGAGAAAGTAGGTCAAATGCTTCTTTTGGGAGTACCTGGGACTTATATTAACTCAACTGCAAAAGCTATAGTTACAGAGCTTAAAGCAGGGGGAGTAGTTCTTTTTGCTGCTAATTTAACCAGTATAACCCAGGCTACCAATTTTACCTCTCAATTACAAGAAGAAGCCTTGAAAACCAAATTAAAGATTCCTCTATTAATCACAGCAGATGAAGAGGGTGGCCTGGTTTCTCGCCTGCCTCTAGGCATGGTAACTATGCCCGGAAATATGGCACTTGGAGCCTCCAGAAACGAACATTTAGCTTCGAAAGCTTACTATCACACCGGCCGGCAGCTAAGAGCCTTAGGTATTAATATGAACCTAGCACCGGTCTTGGATGTAAATAATAATCCCAATAATCCTGTTATAGGACTACGTTCCTTTGGTTCGGACCCATTGCTTGTCGGTAATATGGGTCTTGCAGCCTTAGCTGGTCTGCAAGAGGCAAAGGTAGGTGGTATTGTTAAGCATTTTCCCGGGCATGGTGATACCGGTATAGATAGTCATTATGCTCTGCCTATTGTGACTAAGAGTCAAAAAGAATTAATGGAAATGGAATTAGCACCATTTCAAAAAGCCCTTGCCAGTGGAGCAAAAGCAGTAATGACTGCCCATATAGAATTTCCTGCTTTAACCGGGGGCAAAAAGGTTCCGGCTACGCTGTCTTCAGAGATCTTAACCGATCTCTTAAGGGCCAACTGGGGCTATACTGGGATAATTTCTACTGATGATCTGACCATGAAAGCAATTACCAATCATTTTGGCCAGAAGGATGCTGTTATTATGGCAGTAAAGGCGGGAGTTGATCAGCTGCTGATTGTAGGTGATTTAAATAACCAAAGGCTAGCTAAACAAGCAATTATAGAAGCTGTACAAAGAGGTGAGATCTCGGAGACAAGGATCGATCAGTCCGTCGAGAGAATCCTGTTTTTAAAAGCGGAGTTAGGGTTAAAACCAAACAAGCTTCCAGAGATACTTGATGCAAAAACAGAAGCAAAAGCAGCTGAAAAAATTGCTTTAGAGATCGGTCTTCAATCTATAACTCAGCTTAAAAACGAAGGTCGCCTACTTCAAAAAGGTGATCGAGTTCTACTAGCTGTTGTTGATAGCAAGCTTATGGGTGCATCTGGGCGAGCTGGAAATACAATTAGTTATCTTTTACAACAAGAGCTTAAAAAGAAGGGCTTTGCTGTTGAAACTGTAACCTTAGCCAATAAGCCTTCCAGTTCTGAACAGGATTTAGTCTCTAAAAAAGCAAAAGATTATGATATAGTCATTGTTTTAACTCGTAATGCAGGTTATGAACAAGCTGGAGTCATCAAAAGAATTGCTAACAAACCTCTAATTACTGTAGCCTTACAAAACCCTTATGATATTTTACAATTCCCCGATGTCAAGGTGCACTTTCTAACATATGGTTACACAGAAGCATCTATAAAGGCCTTAGCAGCGGTTTTAATTAAAGAACAAGTTGCTTTAGGTCAACTACCGGTAACAGTTTCCAAAACCTATGCATTTGGGTATAAGAGATAGGAGCTTTCAGCTCCTATCTCTTATTAAAGTCTATTAGTATAGTGATTTAACAGGATAAAAAACCTATCTGACGAAAATATATAATAATTGAGGTAAATAACAATTAAATTATTGTAAATTGTGACAGACAGTTGTCACAAAAATATAATAAGATAGGGGAGAAAGGAAGTGGAGTTAAATACCAAAGTTAATACAATGATTCGCTTTATTGATTTGGTTAAGGCCCGTCCCAAGCAGCATATAAATTACTATGCTGAAAGATTAGGACGTTCATCAAGGACTATTCGCCGCTACATTGACGATGCTTCATTTGCCGGGGTGCCAATTTATCTTGACAAAGGTATGGTTGGTATTTTAGAAAACCCAACAACTGAAACCGGACTATTAAATCCAACTGAGACTTTTTTATTATTATTATCACTTGGGGCCTTAAAAGATAGTACTGATGATTCAAATTTATATCAAAGGATTACTGATGCGGTAAATCGTTATGCTAACAAATTTACTTTTGAAGAGGCAATGGCTTTATCGAGTAGAGTTAAAATTTACCCTAACCTATGTGAGGAGGTGTCTTCAGATCCTAAGGCAATTGATTCTATTCTTAAAGCAATCTATGCAAATCGCACCATAGAATTTGAATATCAAAAGCTAAGCGGAGATAGAAAAGAAATTAGAAAAGTAGACCCCTACTATTTGTTTTTTAAACGCACAGACTGGTATTTGATTGGTAAATGTCATAAAAGAAACCAACTTAGAATATTTAGGGTAGGTCGTATGGAGACAGTAAGACAACTCTTAGAAGAATTCATCTTACCAGCAGATCTTTCCATTGACGAGTATCTTGCTGATGTTTGGGAGCTTGAAAAGGGAGAAGAGGTTAAACTAGAACTACTTTTTAAGCCTGAAGTAGCACGAATAATAATGGAAACTAAATATCATCCGCTTGAAAAAAAAGAATATCTTGCTGATGGTAGCATTATTTATAAGGTTACTTGCAGCGGTATTAATGAGACATTTAGGTGGATTCTTTCGTTTGGCTTGAATGTCGAAGTAGTAAAGCCAATTAGCTTTCGTGAGAACTTACTCGCTATTGGCAATTATTATATAAATACTTATCGCTAAAAGAGGCGAGGTGATAAGATGCCTCAAAGCATCATCGTAAAATTTATTCCTACTGAGTCTCGGAGTTTTGATGTTTCGTTAGGCCAGCAGATTCATGCTCTATTTCTAAATACTATCCGTAAGGTAGATGCAAATCTTTCTCAGACACTTCACGATGGACTTGCCGGTAAACCTTTTACTGTTTCCTTACCGGTAAATAAAAAGAACATACCACTCACTAGATTTATTGCTGGCGAGGAGTGTTTTATCCGTTACACTACCTTTTCTGACAAGATATGGAGTATCTTTCCGCAGATTATTTCCACGCTAGGCAACGGAACAGCACATATCTCAAAGACAGAAGTTAAAATTGTTATGGTATCGTTTACTTCAGATGAAGTTCTTAAAGCCAACGAGAGCTTCAAAGAATTAGCTGAAACAGAGCCAGCCTCTAAGTTTGTGGTTAACTTTGTTTCCCCTACTTCCTTTAGGCTGCAGGGTCATTCCTTTATTTTACCTTTGCCAAGCTTTATGTATGCGGGGTACTTACGTAAATGGAACAAATATTCAAACTATAATATCTCCGAAGATATCCTAGAAGATATTAATGATCGCTTACTTATTTCCAAAATTAACTTAGCCAGTCAGGTTTTGCACTACTCTAATTATTTTCAGATTGGATTTACCGGGCAGGTAATATTAAATGCTGCTGATTATTCACTAAACGAAAGACAAATTCTGACAACGCTAACTAAGTTTGCCTACTTTTGTGGTACAGGACATAAAACGACCATGGGTATGGGACAAACAAGAATAAAATTGTTAACATAAACAGGGGACTTTAAGTCCCCTTTTACATAGTTATGGTGCCTTTCCCACTTGGAACAATATAGAGAATGTTAACCTCTAGCCCGGTAAGAGCATCTAGGTAGACTAAAAACTCCTCTTTGGTATCTTTTAGTCTGGCTCTGATTTCATAACAAAAGGCTTCAGAAGCATCGGTTTTAGGAATTACTACAAGTTGTGAAGAAATGGGAGTTAGTTCTTGGGATAACCTCTCTAAAGCTTCAGTAGAGGTCAGTACAGGCTTTGATAGATTTCTAGTCCTATGGTTTATGATATAAGAAAGGCTATCTTGAGCCAAAATTTCACCGTTGTCTAAAGCTACTTCAATCTTAATAAGATCCGGGTACATTAAAATACTGTTTTCAACTGGAGCAAAGGCTATTAGTAGAGTATGATCTTCAACCAAAGGGTAGGTAGCTTTTACAGGAGCCCAATTCTGGCTTTCAAGGAATTCTTTGGCTTTTTTTTCTGCTTCAGCCAAAGAAATTTGAGTGTTTTTAATGTTACGTGCATTTAGGAACTGAAGAACAAAACCACCTTTTTTGGTAATGTCAATTCGAATAGCACCGTCACGAGAGGCAAAGCTATAGGCAGGTATTTTACCTTTAACTTCTTCAGCAAAATTCAGGTCAACCTTTTTGTTAATAGCTTTGGCTACAGTTTGCTCGGCAATTCGCTCGGCTTCTTCTTTGGATATTTCATTACCAATTAGTCCTTTAGGAGTTATATTCTCAATGTGATCTGAAAAAGGCCCATCATATGTTAGTGAAGGAACTTGATCTAGTTCGTCAGAGATAAGTTGAAAGCCATCTTTAAATGAGTCGGGCTGAGTTGGATCTCTTTGGCTTTCTTTACTAAGGTCATCCCAAGTCAAACGCCCTACTTCTGCTTTTTGCTGGATGTCCTCTAACTGTTTACCTAAGCTTTTGGAGTTATCAAAAAGGACACGTAGGTTATTACGTTGCTCGTCTGTCAGAGGAGTTATAGCGGCTGCTCTGGCTAAAGATAAAGCATAATCACCAAGTTGATTCAGAAACTTGGAAGTTCTAAGTAGCATATTGAGAGGTAGAGGCATACTGGTTAGATAGGCTTGTGCACTAAATGAGTCCCTGGTAACTTGAGCGAGTGACTGGGCCGTTTGGGCTTGGGAGGAAGAAACAAGTGCTTTACCTAAATTAACAGTTGCGCCGTTAACACTCGCACTAAGTTCAAAAAAAGACTTAGAATATTGGTTGGACAAGCCAATTTGAGCCATCTTGCGGGCCTGATACTGTGAATAGGCAAAATAACTAAGTGAGAGAACTAGAATGGCTAAGATTACATAGCCAACTTTACTCATTTTCACACCTCCTAACGAGCAAATACATGGTTGCCGATCCAACGTACTATTTTACGAGTCCAAATCCAGGAGCTAACAGGTTTTGAGGGATTCCAAAAGAAGGTACATCCATAGGTGGGATCCCACCCATTAATGGCAGCTCGAGCTGCATTATAAGCTGTATTAGATGGTGTTCTCCTCCAAATAAGACCGTTGGAAACAGATTCAAAAGCTCTTGGTTGGTAAACTACACCGGCTAGAGAGTTCGGAAACAGAGAACTTTTAACCCGATTAAGAAGCACACTACCTACGGCAACTTGACCTTCATATGGCTCTCCTTGTGATTCGGCAGCAATGACTCTAGCTATCAGATCAATATTTCCCGCATAGCGTTGAGGGCTAGCATAGGAGGTAGGTTGCCAGAAAAGTAAAAATGCTGACAATGTAAGAGCTGCTAGAGCAGCGACAATTTTTAAAAGGCGGCGCACATTTTCTCCTCCTTGGTAGTTTTTAGATTGTTTATCCTGTCAAGTAGTAGTGTGCCAAAAATGCCCTTTAATCATTCTTGGCTACGAATGTGAAGGAGTTCTATTAATGAGGTGAAATTTAAAGATGAAAGAAATGGATGTAATAGGTGTTGATATAGGGCAGGGAGGAGAAGGGATAGCCAAAGCAGACTCAGGTTATACAGTTTTTGTTCCTTATCTTTTACCAGATGAAAGTGCTCATATTGCATTATTGGAACAAGGGGAACATTTTGGCAAAGGAGAGATTTTAGAGCTAAAAACCGAATCAAAGTTGCGGCAAAAAGCTCTTTGCCCTGTTTACTACGAATGTGGAGGTTGTCAATTACAACATCTGAATTACCAAGGTCAGCTTCAATGGAAAGAAAAGAAAGTAAAAGATAGTTTAACTCGTATAGCGGGAATAAATGCACCACAAGTAAGTCCAATTATTGGTATGGAAAACCCCTGGTATTACCGCAATAGAGGCCAGTTTGTAATCGGAGAAAAAAATGGAGCATTGAGATGGGGGTTTTTCACCTCAAAAACACACAAAGTGGTCTCTTTTAAAGAATGTCCAATTCATCATCGTTATCTCAACGAAGCTATGCAAGATCTAATACCACAGCTTAGCGGACTTCATTCATTCTTTGAAGGCGATGGAACCCTTAGGCATGTATCTGTAAGATGTGGTGTAAACACAGAAGAAGTTCTGGCTACCCTTGTTACCACCGAGCCTTTAGGTCAGCCTAGCTCTCTTGACTGTTCTAAAATAAGAAGAACAGTTGGTCTGGTAGAAAATATTAACAAAACGAAGAGTTCCAAAATTCTTGGTGAAAAAGAAAAAACTCTCTGTGGTCGCCCGTATTTAGAAGAGAAATTAATGGGATTAAGATATTTTATATCTTCACAATCGTTTTTTCAAAACAATACTGAGCAGACAGAAAAACTTTATCAAAAAGTGCTTCAGTATGCTAACCCAAAAGGTAAAAGGATACTTGATCTCTACTCCGGGATTGGCAGCATATCTTTGGCTTTAGCGAAAGAAGCTCTTGAAGTTGTCGGGGTAGAAAATGTAAAAGCTGCGGTAAGGGATGCCAAAGCCAACGCGAAATTAAATGGTATTGAAAACGTACTCTTTCATGCTTTAGACGCAGCAGATGCATTTAAACAAGAAATAACCCCTCCTGATGTTCTGGTAATGGATCCACCAAGAAAAGGAATAGAAAAAAGAGTGCTGGAGGATGTTTTAAAACTTACTCCTCAGACCATTGTTTATGTGTCCTGTAACCCTGATACTTTAGCCCGCGATCTAAGAATATTAAAAGAAAAGTACCAATTAATTGAAGCAACTCCTATTGATGTTTTCCCTCAAAC
>DAIMKF010000050.1:0-9519 GCA_036721855.1 Bacillota bacterium
GTACGGTGCTGTGGGAGGTCGGCTACTCAAATAAGGGGTAGCCTCCTACCCGATTAGAAAAAATACCAATAAAAAGAGTTTAGGGTTAATATTACGTCTAAAGCTAAACATGGTTTTGTTTAATTTTATAAAGCTCAAAACCCTGTGCATAATAGATATATTTATCATTACCTAAGGCAAAAAGATCGGTTCGGGCTAGAGTTTGATATTCCAAGGTATCTGGGTCTATTGCTGTAAGATACCCACCCAGACTAGAATATAAAAGACCATTGCGGCCAAGATGGGTAAAAATCGGTCGCCAGACACCATAACTTTCAACTTGAGGATAGATATGCCGGTATTTAACTGTCTTTTTGCTTACCGGATCATAGGCAAAGATATAACCGTTAAATGCACCAAAGATTAGACCGTTAACCAGACAAAAACCACTAATCATTGGAGCGTTCTTAGCTGCGTTAAGGGGAAGAAATGCCTCTTGCAATTGCTCTTTTTCTATATCCCAGGCAAACATTAAAGCATGTTTTTGGGACGGTTTAATGCCTAGTCCACCATAGATAGTTGTACCGCCATAGAGGATACCTTCGTGATATAAAAGAGCAGCTATGCTCTGGTCTTCTATTATGGGAGAGTAGGTGGTACCATTTTCTAGTTTAGGATTAAAGATAGATATTCCTCCGCCTAAACGACCATAATCGGGTATAGTTCCGATATAAATAAGTCCATTGCCACTTGTTATAACAAAAGGTCGATCCTGGTTATTACCAAGTTGCCAGACTTGTAGTGGAGAAGTGGATTTATCTAGTAGCTTATTAGTATCTAACTTATAGAGACGAGCATGAGGGTAGATACCAAAATAGATATCCTGACATAAATTGCCCATGCCTTCGGCCTGTTCTAAGGGGAAACGGTCAAACTTGTTGGTTTTAGGATTATATTTAGCTCCGGTACCTCCGGGATAAGCTGAAAAATAAAGGTTAGCATCCGGACCTTTATGCAAGCATTGAATTTGAGTAGCCTGGCCTTCTGCCGGAGAGGGATCTATCTTGGCAAGACCATTCTCAAGATTATAATCGAGGATTGAACCGTTAAAAAAGACGGTGTAAAGATGATTATTAACAAGCCCACCGCCCTTGAAACCGCTGTTAAAGGAGGGGCTTAGAAGCTCCGGTTCACCTTTTTTAGCTAAAAAGCGATAAAGCCCGGTTTTGGTAGTATATAAAACGGCACCCTGGTTTTCTTTTACCATCATGCCTTTATAGCCGGAGGCTAAATGTTGCCAAACACAGGTTTTAGTATTGTAAGCCAGCAGATCACTTTTTTCGGTGTTAAAAAAAGCTAATATATAAGGGTCACAAGATGCCAGTTCATAACAAAAAGGCAGTCTGTTTTCTTTAAGACCAAGTAAAGCAGGGACACCTTCTTCCAAGCAAGTTTTAAGCCCTGTTTTTTGATAAGAACTCGGATCTATTCTAACTAGACTGCCTTGAGGACCGACACCGGCATACAAAAAACCATTTAAGTAGGTAAGCGAGCGCAGATAGTTTTGTCCGGGGACAATAGTGCCAAGATCGGTAAAGTTTTGTAAAAAAGTATCATAAGAGATAATTTTACCGTTTGGCCAAGTGCCTATATAAATAAAACGCTCGTTATCGGTAGTTAAAGACCAAAGAAACTTCTCGCCATGAGCTACAACACCAATATCTTTTAGTTCCAGGGTATCAAGGTTAAGCAAATACAAGTGTCCGTAGCAGTTAACATCACCTGTACCGGCAATATAGAGGGCGTTTTGAAAAAGAATCAGCTGCCAGGAGCTTTCAACCCCATGGAGAGGCTGTTGAAAAACTACCTTTTTGGTTTGCAGATCGATTAGACTAACCATGGCCGGGTGCCCATTGACAACATGACATAATAAGTCTTGCTGTAAATAGTTAAAAGCCAAAGAATGAAAGGTACAAACCTGTTTAATGGGAATACCTACTTTTTCGGGCTTACTAAAATCTAAATTCATTGTAATGCTCCTTTCAGCTTGACTGATAAAAAATGGCTACTAAAAACCTAAAGGCAGGAAGTAAGTTGCCGATGGCAAAAGTAGACAGTGGTGTTAAAAGTACCCAAAGTATTAAATAAAGGGCATTTTTTAGCCGAGGCGGTGGGGGAATTGGAAGGAAGATTTAAAATCTTTCTAGTTGAAGACGATGATAAGATAGCCAATATTTTACAAGAAGAATTAGAGAGGTATTCCTATTTGGTTTATCGCACTGAAGATTATAGCCATATTAAAACCGAATTTATTGCCTATAGTCCGGATTTAGTGGTTTTGGATATAAATCTTCCTCGTTTTGACGGCTATTACTGGTGCCGGCAGATCAGGACTATTTCCAAGATCCCGATTTTAATTATTTCAGCCCGCTCCAATGAACTAGACCAAGTACGTGCCCTTGAAAACGGAGCCGATGATTTTATTGTTAAACCATTTAACCTGGAACTGGCTATGGCTAAAATCAGAAGTGCCTTAAGACGTACCTATGGTGAATATGCACTAGGTAGTTCTAGTAGTATCCTGCAGTTAAAGGGCGTTTATTTAAACCGCAATCAGAACACAATCACCTTTAAAAATAAGGCTATTGAATTCTCACCTAAAGAATTTGGCCTATTAAGTACCCTTTTTGAAAATGCAGGTGAAATAGTTACCAGAGAAGATCTGCTATTGGCAATTTGGGATGATACTGAATTTGTCGATGATAATACTCTTACCGTCAATGTAACACGGGTGAGAAAAAAACTGGAAGAAATTGGTTTAATTGATGTAATCGAAACTAAAAGAGGGCAAGGTTATAAATTGGTTCCTGCCTGGGAGGATTAACCATGAATTTTAGCAAGTATCTTAAAGATCAACTTTTATTTATCTTTGCGTTTTTACTGGCATCTTTCTTAATAATCGTTGTGATTGAATTAGATTTCTTGCTTGTGGGAACTTCACTTTCTATATCAAGTTTACTTTATTTAATTACCCTGGAATTAACCATCCTGGCTATGGTATTAATCATTGGCTATTCAATTAAAAAGCCCTTTTATAAAAGTCTGAAGGAGTTATCTGTACAAACTGATCTCACCAATATGTCCAGCATAAATAGAACTAATAATCTCGAAGAAGCTTTGGTAGATGAAGCCTGGCAAAAGCTCTATCAGCTAGCAACCGAAAAACTGCAGGTTTTGGAACTGGAAAACAAGAAAAACATTTATTTTTTAAGCCAATGGGCTCATCATATGAAAACACCTGTTGCGGTAATTGATCTTTTGATTCAAAAAAACCTTGAAAATAGTACTGATGATTGTGAGAGAATTTTAAAAAGTATCCGAGAGGAAAATGATAGCTTAAGTGATGCTCTAGCAATGCTGTTAAATCTTGTCCGTTTGCAGGATTTTACTACCGATTTTCACATTGAAAAGGTTTCAGTGTTAGAGTTAACAAGAAGTATAATCAACGAAAAGAAAAAAGAGTTTGTGGCCAGGGAGGTCTATCCCTATATCGAAGAAGGACCAAATTTAGTTGTCGAAAGTGATGCCAAATGGTTAAGATTTGTCATTGAACAGATTCTGAATAACGCCTTAAAATACTCGGCTTGTTTAGAAAATCCCGGACAAGTAATTATGCAGGTAATAACTTGTGAAAATGGCTTTGCTCTAGAGATTGCAGACAACGGAATCGGTATCGCCAAAGAGGATATTAACCGTGTTTTTGAACCGTTTTATACCGGTCTTACGGGCCGAAAATACCATAAATCCACAGGTATGGGTCTTTATCTGGCTTTTGAGATTTGCCAAAAGCTAGGTCATGAACTTGAAATTGAGTCAAAAGAGGGTTTTGGGACTAAGGTTAGAGTTTGTTTCCCTAAGAAGATAAATATTTTTTCGGGGGTTATTTAGCAGCCTATTGAATTCAATAAAAAACGTTCAGTGGCAAACACACAAGCTTTCAAGTTAATGAAATTGATACTGCCATACCTTTGGCTAAGTCTGTCAGTTTGTTAACTATTAAATCGGTTTATATGCACTCTTTCCCAGATACGCCCTAAATGCCAATAATAACCAGTATCAATAATATAGAACATTAAAAACTTAAAACCCGCCTCTTAAAAGAGCGGGTTTATTTCTTTCACATTAGCTTACAAAAATGTAAGCTAAAACTAAAACTTGCAAGCTCCTTCAATGGGTAGCTCTAAATTCAAGAGATATAATAAGAACAAGAGTTACCTGGAGGGAGTGATTTAAGTGCAACAGATTAATTCCCTTATACCCTCTAAAAAAGATAGCTATTATTTGCCTGGTTTTAATAGATTCGCTAAATATAATAAACTTGAATTTCCTAAAGCAAAACTATTATTAGCACAAATTATAATTGTTTTAGCCAAGGAAATCAGACTGTTATTTACAGCTACATTTCTTTTTGCGCTAAACAGACTATTAACCTTAAGCATTTCAAATCTAATCAGGTTTGACTTTATAGAGGGCTCCTTGGCTTATAGTCTGTTAAATATAACTCTACTTATTGCCAAGGTCTGTACCATAGTTGTAATTATCAATAGATCCGTAAGCAGTAATAATTTAGATGGAACTAACCAAGATAAAATCGAGAAAGTGCTAGCGGTTATACTTGCCATCTGGCTAGGGTATTTTTTTAGCAACATCGTTCCGGGAACAAGTAATTTTAGTTGGCAGAGTATTTTAATCCTAAGTATAATGGGAGCAGGTAGAGCCCTTTTTACTGCCAATACTCAAAAAGAGACCAAGATGGTTTTTAATCTTAGCCAACATATATGGGGTTATGCTTTTTTGTTATTTACCTACATCTTAGTATTAGTACTATCTAGGCCCTATCTTTATCTGCTGGCTATGCCACTTGGGTTTTTTGGTGTATTAGGGACAGTTTTAATCTATGACAGTTTGCCTTATAAAACACCCAACAAGGTTTGGAAATATCTATTAACCTGGGTTTTAGCTCTAGCCCTGATCTCAGGGATTGTTTATACCAGCTATGTGAAAAATCTCGTGAGAGAAAACGCTCTTTTATACCTTCAACTTCTGCAAGCAATAACTCCTGTAGATCAGAATTTAGCTGAACTAAGGCTACCGGAACCTGAATTTATGGGAAAGGGCTTAAAAGCCAATTTGAGAGATAATCAGGTTGAAGTTTATGTGATTCCTTATCGCTTTTACCAGGCAATTCGTCCAAAAAAGAAGGTACTGACTCTAGATAATCGTTATCAAGCCATCTTTGTTTATCCAGGCCATAAAACTTCTAATTATAAAGCAATGAAGGCTAAAGATATCTTAGAATTACCCCATGAAAATGTGGGGCTTAGTTTTATCTTTGATACTAGCGGACCCCTATTAAATAGCGATTTAAAAAGCCGACCGGTTTTAGTTGTTAGTGATATTGACTTTCTATCCTTAAGTAAAAAAGAGGTCAAGGCTTTAGTCAAAATAAGCCTTTGGCAAAACAACAAAAAGGCTAAAGCCGCTTATTTAGCCTACAGTAAAGTGGGCTTTAAGAATAGTCTTAGCAGCAGTGTTGATTGCCAAGAAAAGCTATCTAGAACCAGTAAAATGGCAGTTGTTTTTGTTACCGTGTTAATAGGAGGAGCACTAGCTATCTTTTGCAGTAGCTTTAATTTTAAAACAGAACCTTTAGGTGGCTTTTTTACCACATTAGGCTTAAGTTTAATGGAAAGTTCGGCTCTACTTAAGGTACTGGAGAAGTTTCAAGCCAAACTACTCGGTGCTACCATTTTAGGTTTAATCGGACTGGTTTTTTTACTTATGGGCTTATTTCGGTTAAGAGATTCCTAAAGAAATAAAAAAAATAAGAGCAGATATTTTTGTTTAGAAGGAGGAAAAAAATGGTTATACTTGAAGCAACTCGGCTGGGAAAGATTTATGGAGGTAAAGCAGGCAAACCGGCTACTCAGGCTTTGGAAAATGTGAGTTTTAGTTTAAAAAAGGGTGAATTCGTAGGTATTATGGGCCCTTCTGGTTCAGGTAAAACCACTCTGTTAAATTTAATTTCTACCATTGATAGACCAACTACAGGTAAAGTAATAATTAACAACCAGGATGTCTCAGCCTTAAAAGGAGAGAAGTTGGCTAGTTTTAGAAGAAAGGAACTAGGTTTTATCTTTCAGGATTTTAATCTTCTAGATACCTTAACCATCGAAGAAAATATCGCTCTGCCCCTTGTGATAGGGAAAGTACCGTACAAGGTTTTAACTAAAAAGGTTTCTGAAGTAGCCAAAGCTTTAGGAATCAGTGAAGTCCTCCCCAAATATCCCTATGAAGTCTCAGGAGGAGAGCAACAACGAGCTGCCGCAGCCAGAGCAATTGTTCATGATCCGGCCTTGATATTAGCTGATGAACCAACCGGAAATCTGGATTCTAAATCTTCAAAAGATCTCATGGAAGCATTAAAGGGTTTAAATTTAAATCAGTCAACTATTTTGATGGTTACTCACGATCCATTTGTGGCTAGTTATTGCCAGAGAATACTCTTTATTCGCGATGGCAAGCTTTATACGCAGATTCAAAGCGGTGATAACAGACAAGCTTTTTTTCAACAAATACTTGATGTTTTATCCATGCTAGGAGGTAGCGTGAGTGAACTTACAAAAAATCGCTTATAAAAATGTCAGGCAAAATATGAACAGATATATAGTTTATATTGCCAGCATGTCCTTTACGGTAATGATTTTTTATCTGTATATCTCGTTAATGACTCATCCTAAACTTTCAACTAGTTTTATAGGGGCCAATAAGGTAAAAATTGCTATGAAAGCAGCCGCCATAGTTATTGCTGTTTTCACCTTTATCTTTTTGCTTTTTTCAGCCACAGCTTTTTTAAGAAGCCGCAAAAAAGAGTTTGGTCTGTTAAGTCTTTTGGGTATCTCCAAAAGACAGCTTAGTACGATTGTTATTTGGGAAAATATTATTATCGGTGCTATGGCTCTAGGTATTGGTATTAGTTTTGGTGTTTTGTTTCAAAAACTTTTTTTAATGGCTGTCAGTGCCTTAATTCATCTACCGGATCCATTAGGCTTTTATCTCTCCACAAAAATCATTTTAACTACAATAATTACTTTTGGAACTTTATTTCTTATAGTTGCTATTTTTTCCTTAAAAGAAGTCTTGAAAACTTCGGTTGTAGACTTGATCAAAGCCAGCAAGAAACCTAAAAAACTACCTAGACACTCTAAAACAGTAGCCATTTTAGGAGTTTTACTGATTCTTACCGGGTATGCTTTGGCTTTTTATGCCAAAGCTGATATAATACCGCTTCTGGTTTTGCCAGTAATTGCCATTACCTGTCTTGGTACCTATCTGGCGATGAAAGAAGCTACCATGGCTATTTTAGCACTGCTTAGAAATAACCGCCGATTTTTCTTTCGCACAGATCATTTCCTTAATGTCAGTCACCTTAGTTTTAAGATGAAAGACAATTATCGTACCATGAGTAGTGTCGCTATTTTAGTTGCGGTTATTCTTACCGCCCTAGGGACTATTTTTACTGTTTATAGCGTCATAGAGGAGGAAGTTTTAGCAAATTACCCTAACAATTATGAACTAGCCGGAGATAGAACCTATTTTGAGGGACCAGCTCAGGCTATAGAAAAAATATTACTCGAAGAAGGTATTAAAGCCCAAAGAACAGATCTTATAGGTATAAAATCAGGGGTAGATATCAATGTAATCTTTAAAAGGTCTAATATCAAGCGAAGATTTGATGTCATAATTCTGCCTTCTTCTTACTATGAGAGCCAAAAAGGACAAAACCGAATCTTAAAAGATGATGAAGCTTTACTATTAAATTACTATTACTACTCACCAGAAAGAGAAGAAAATATTTCCACCGACACTCTGATTATCGGAGAGCAAGACTTTTATTTTAATAAAATCTATACCGAAGAAAATACCATAGTTAATCAAGGTCACTATCGCGCCCCTCAGTTTTTGGTTAATGATACCGTTTATAAAAAAATGCAAGCCTTAGCTTTAGAAACAGTTGATTTTTGCTTTTATAATACCAATCAGTGGAAAACCGATAGAGCAGCCATAGCGGCTCGAAGAATAAAAGAAGAAGTTGTTTTACCGGGAGTAACCAAACAAGAGCCATATAAAGTGGTGCTTACAACCTCTCCCAATCTATATGAAGAGAGCCAGGCAGATTTAGGATTAGCACTATTTGTGGGCTTTCTTGTAACCTTAGTCTTCTTTGCGGCCTGTTGCAGTCTACTCTATTTCAGGCTTTTTACCGAAATTGACGAAGATCGTAAAAATTATCAACGTCTAAGGGAATTAGGTTTGTCTCCCAAAGAAATGCAAAAAATCACCTTAAAACAGGTGCTAATTATCTTTATGTTACCTTATCTATTGGCTATTGGTCATTCGTTCTTCGCTTTAAGTGCTTTAAGTACAATTGCCGAATATACAGTTTTAAAAACAACTGCTAAAACTGTTGTTTTATCACATGGAATTTTAATCACGCTTTTATATCTTTTGCTGTATACCCTTTACTTTTTTACTGCTTTTAGTGTATACTGGAAGAGCCTAAGCAAGGTAGAATTAAAATAAAGACCGGGTTAACCCCGGTCTCTTTTTGGATCTGTTTGTGTACTTACTAATATAAAACTATGTTTGGATAAAAAAAGCCTTAAGGCCAAAGAATTTAAGTGGAGGGGTAGAAATTGAGAAACGTTGGGTTACAGTTTACTATTAATCTGCAGGATGTAGATCCCAATCCTGCTTGGTATACAGTTGTTACCAAGACAAATTACGAGAAAAAAGTGGCCAAAGACTTGCAAATGGGTATAAAAAACGCAGCTTTTAAGGACGATATCATTGAAGTTGTTGTACCCATTAAAGAAGTGGAAGAGACTACCGCCGGCAGAGATGGTCGCCAAGAAAAAGTATTAAAAACTGAAAAGCTTTTCCCGTCTTATATATTTGTGAAAGCTCGCATGAATGAGGAAGTTTGGCGTTATTTACGGGGAGTTACAGGAGTTTCCACCATTTTATCTGTGGGTGGCTATTTAAGCACTATGAGCGAACAAGAGATACGCAAAATCAAGGATTATTGTGGCTTACTGGAAAAAGAGGAACAGGCTAAAAAAGCCGAACTTAACCGTGAAATTGAGGAACTTAAAAAGAAACTTAAAAACAAGATTGGTACCAAAGCTATTATTCGTGGCGGTATCTTTGACGGATATACAGGAAAAATAAGTGAACTTGATTTTGGCAAAAGCAAAGTTACAGTTATTATGGACAATAGTGCCATCGCAGTTGAATTAAACTTTACCGATATTGAACTTTTAGATTAAAAAAAGGACTGCCCCAGGGTGGTCTTTTTTTGTGTGGTGGTGTGCCACGCACGGCGATTAACTAGACGGTGAAAGTCCGTTATGGGGGTATGTAGTAACTCAAGGCAAGGGTGTCCACCGCGAGGTGGAATCTGAAGGAAGCCAGCGGCAA
>DAIMKF010000051.1:0-8459 GCA_036721855.1 Bacillota bacterium
GTGACATTTTATCAGAATAAGTTCAACATGACATTATCATAGAATAACTACAAGAATGCTACTAGAAACTAGCTTAAGCCAAAGGAATATGTTAATATATAAATACAAGCAGAGGAATTATTTTAGTAAAACCGAACCTAGTTTTTGGTCTTTAGACATATAATAACAGAGATTAATTGACTGTTTGGAGGGATATTTATGTGTCCCACTGTCTTGCAGTTTCGCATAGACATGGAGGGGACTAAGCCACTTCAATGGCGAAGAATTAGAGTTTGCGATAAGATGACAGTAATAGGTTTTATCAACTATGTCCATTTGCTTTTTAACCTAAAAACATTACCACAAGATCGGAAGGTGCCAATTAAATTTAATTCTAAACAGGATAAAGTTCTAGAGGTGGATGTAAAAAAGAGACTAAAGAATTTTAATTTACAGCCTGGCACAAAAATTGTTTGGGAAGATAATATTAAGAAAACACGTTTATCGGTGAAAATCGAAGCTATTTTAATGTTAGAAGCAGGAGTTAGTTATCCTATCTGTCTGAAAAGAAGTTACAGGAGTTTTTACAGAAAGAATGAGGGATTAGAGCAAAGGTTTTTGAATAACCTTTGATGTTTTATTTGAGATGTGGAGGACTATGCTGGTGGTTAATGTCCTTTTAATAATCGCTGGAATGTTGATGACTATAATAGCTACCAGTAAATATCACAAGCCTTTAGCAGGTTTAATTTCCGGCATAATGATTCTCTTTTATGGCATTTGGCAATTTTTCAATAAAGCAGTAATAGAACTAAAAAAAACCGATACTATTTGGGAGATCGAAAACTTAGAACTAAGTATGTTCTGCTGGCCATTCATAACGGTATTAATTGGAGTAGGTTGTATAGTGCTTAGTGTCATTTTGTTTAGTTTTCAAAAGATCAAAAAACTAGAGCTAAATGAGTTGGAAAAATTATCGAAAGAGGAAGATACAACCGATAGTTAGTTATCATTTGAATCGGGTTTTTTATAAGAGAAGCGGAGGGGCTGTTTAGAAGCTTCTAAAACGGTTACAAGAGGCTTTTTAAAGATAAAAAAACCCAAAACTATAGTACACAGACACTAGTGGTTTATTGTATACTTAATCGACAGAAGTTTATGACTCTTCAAATAGCTGCTATGGTTTTTCATAGCAGCTATTTTTTTGTGAGTTACACATGTCGATTAACTTGTGGTGAAAGTCTACGAGTCCAAGAAGTGCTAAGAAGAGCCTGAGTAACAGCGAGATTATAAATGTGGGTTTTTTACAGATTACTTTCCAGGCAACATCGTAACTAAAACAAATGCCTTGTACTGTGGGTAGTTGGTTACTCAACTAATGGATAGCTACCCATCCCATATCTTTCATATAGAAACTACTTTTCTAAGGGAGAAAAAATGTTTCTATGTGAGATATAAACTGCTTGAATCAAGGATATAGCTGCATCATGAAGAAGACTATGTCTATAAACTTAAACCATTGAGTGGTAAATTTTAAGACGTATATTTTTAGATAAAAACTCTGGAGACAATAACTTTTATTTTAGTAGGGGAGAAAATTATTAAGGAGTTCGATAACTATGGTTGTAATTCTTTCACTAACAATTATTATCAAATTACTAACACAAACAGCTCCCTTAAAATCACGGATAAAAAGAAGGGTTTTTAATATTGTTTTAGCCCTAGCAGTGTCTATGTTTGTTATAATCTGGCTTTTTCCCGAAGCAATAGAAATGCTTCGCTGGTTTAGAGATGTTGGTGAAAAAGCAGGAGAACCGCTTCCAGAAGCTTTTAATGACTTTCCTCTGGTATGGATATTTTGGCAGTTTGTCCCAATCTTGCTTTTTGTTCTTTGGGATTACAATCCTAATACTGAGTGGTTAGGAGGAAGGCTAGCCATTATATCAGATGGATCTTTGGGGATACGACATACTATTTTGGTAGATAGAACATCGGGACAGACACTTATTGTTGACATAGATAGAGCTCAGATGATAGGTGATAAAATCTATCTTACTGCTTCCGGGCATTATTTTTTAGTTGATTTGAAAACCATGAAAATAATAGCATTTAAAAAGGGTAGAGATATTCCCAATGAATATCGCAAAGGTTTTAGAACGATCTGCTGGCCTCTTTTATAAGGAGTGAAACATTAAATAGCTAAGAAAAAAGAGGTGCTTTATAAACACCTCTTTTTTAGCAAACTTAAGCTTTATTATTTTCTTTTATTTAATTGATTAATAAAACGGGCATATTCTTTTTGTTTCCGTGCCATTTCTTGATTAGCTAAATCAGCAGCTTTAAGCATTTCTGTTTCCGGATTGGCGTTACCAATGACAACGCTTCTAGCAGCATTGGTGAGGTAGCGTTGGCTTACAACTAAACCCAATGCAAACAAAGGCGCTTTACAAGCTTTTGTTTGTTTATTCATTACTTTAAGATGATTTTCCGGAATAAAGCTAAGGGAATTGTAAGCTTCTATAGTTGCAGGTTGATATATTTGTTTCAATTGATTCCACTGTAATTCAGCGTATTCTCTCTGTATATCCGGCTGGAGCCACCATTTAAGAAACTCCCAGGCTGCTGCTTTGTTTTTGGAGCTTTTAAACATAACATAAGGGTTGCCACCAATATATGCAGAATGGTTAATTGAACCGTCTTTTTGTTTGGTTCCGGGAGTAAGGCAAAGATCCCATTTACCTTTAAGATTAGGTGCACCGAGATAAATGTTAGAATAATCCCAACTTATCCCTACAATAAAAGGATAATCCCCACTGTTCATACTGGAAATAAAAGGTATACTATCTTTTGGTACATTATGTTTTGTAAAAAGCTCGCAAAATTCTTTAAAGGCTTTAACTGCCTCCGGAGAATCCCAGGTAGTTTTGGTACGCTCATCATTTACTTCACGCAAACCATTTTGCCACATAAAAATATAAGCACCAAACCAATCTGGGATAAGATACCAGACAGAAGAGCCTATGTTCATTTTTTTCGCTTGCATTTTTGGTAGTAAAGTTCTAACTTCATCCCAAGATACCGGTACAGCCCAACCATTATCAGCGAAAATGTCATTGCGATAAAATGTGAGTGTTTGCCCAAAGCTTACGTTAAGTCCAAAACCGGTATTGTAGTAAACAAGTGATTGGTTAAGTCCGGGGAAAGATAGTTTGAAAAGCTCATCATATTCTTTGCCAAACATCTCTTTCATATCTACCAATCCGCCACGGATACCAAATTCAAGTGGCCATTCAGAACCGATAATAGCAAGATCAGGAGTGTCATTGGTTGCCATGGCTAAAAGCACTTTATTCCACTGTTCAGTTCCACCGGGCATGGTATTTATCTTTACAGTAATCCCTGTTTTGGGTGTAAAATGTTCTTCGATAAGAGTTTTCATAATTTTAATTGATTCTTCCATAGATGCCTGCCAGATTTGAATAGTAGCAGGCTTAGCCGGCACAGATAGTGCTAAAATAAGAATTAAAAGAATAATTTTTGTCATTTATTAGCTCCCCCCTTTCAAAGATACTTTTCAGCTTATATGGGCACATTCCTGCCAGATTATTAATAATAGTTCTAGAAAATTGCAAGCTCAACGCACAATTATTTGGTAAGTAAAAAGAGAGAAAATAAAAACTTGTGTTTCGTTAATATCAATGGATATGCATATTTTATAGCTGTTTATTCTGATGTTAAAATATAGGCTTATGTTAAAGTAAGAATTGAAAGGGATAATACAAGTTCAAAATCAGATTGTAAATGATTGGATGTGTTCGCATTTTGATAAATATCAAAAGATGTTCTTATTTAAAAGCTACCGTCCCCAAAAGTGTATTTATAATTTTATCTATAGGAGTGATATCGATGCTGGCATCAAGTGCTTTTTATTGGAATAACGATTATCTTTGGCAAAGCAACCCGCATGGCTTTAGTACAAGAAAGATGGGTTTTGCCAATCTCTCTACAGGGGATTTAGGCTGGGTCGATTATAGCGTGGAGATGGATATTAAGTTTGAGGAGTTTAGTCAATGGGGTAATTTACGTGTCATGGTTAGGCAAAATGGTCTTTTTGACTGTTATTGTCTCAATATTGATCAGAGTGGTCTTTCTCTTTGGCGTTATGATGGTCGTTGGGATATTGGGGTTAAACTTGGTGGTTACCATGAGCAGATAGATACCAATAAAAAATACAATTTGGTTTTATCTGTCAAAGATAATAAAATTGAGGTGATCTGGAACGGAACAACTGTTATTAAAGGTCGAGATAACGATGAAAGATACCCTTATGGAGGGGTTGTCTTACGCACCGAAATGGCATTAACAGAGGTTGAAAACATTAATATTAATTTCGTAAAGACAATTGATAGCAGGCAAGCTACAAAAGAGATGTGGGAAAAAACTCAAAAACTCTATCCGGTACCTGAAAGTCCTAAACCTTTTAAGACAGCTGAAGAAGTAGGCTTTAACAATATGATGTTAATCTATACAGGCTATTATAGTAACGGTGCAGGTGAATGGTCTTTTATTGATGCACTGCCTTATGTAGGCTATCTTGATAGCAGTTTGAATATAGCAGATACATTTTTTGATGCATTTTTATTTCTAGGTATTGATTCTCCTAAAGGCCGTAATTTCGGAGCTGTAATCGGAGGCAACAAAGAGACCGCTACTAAACTAGAAGACTGGGTTTGGTATCTAGATAAATTGTTTGAGGATCAAAAACAATTAGCTGCTTTCGATAAAGCTCAAGGACGTGTTAACGAGATATTAAAAAATGAAGAAAATGCTAAGGCGAAAGTAGTTATTATGATTCCCAATCCATTAACGGCACAAGACGACTTT
This sequence comes from Bacillota bacterium, assembly GCA_036721855.1. Lineage (GTDB taxonomy): Bacteria > Bacillota > DTU065 > DTU065 > DTU065 > JAHDNZ01. The sequence goes on from DAIMKF010000051.1 coordinate 4,864, forward strand.
GGTGAAATAGAAGGAGAAAAACTCTCCTTTGGTTTTACTAATCAAAGTGTTTTAGAAGCTCAAAGGCAAAGATTTAAGGCAGTTGATTGGTATGTAAAACAAATCGAAACACGTTGGCAAAGGGCAGATTTTAAAAACCTCGAGCTTACAGGCTTTTATTGGATGAGTGAAGATATTAACAAGGATTATGATAAGGATATTGTTCTTAAAAGCGCAGACTACTTGCACGCTAAAGGCTATATGTTTTATTGGATTCCTTTTAATAAAGCACCCGGTTATGACAACGATTATAATTTCGATGCTGTTTTTTTGCAGCCAAACTATATGTTTAATCAGCAGGTTGCTCTATCAAGGTTTTGGCATACTTATATAGATGCTCTTACTTATGGAACCAATTTTGAAATTGAAGGTGAAAGTAGTGTGTTAAAAGATCCTCTTGCTCGTGAAAGATATCTAAATTATCTTAAGGCGGGAGTGACTTTAGGTTATATAAATTCAGCTAAAGCTTATTATTTTGGCTCAAAAGTACTAGCTACTTGTGCTGTTGATGATCAAAAAGAGTTAAGAGAGATCTATGACCAGACTTATTTATTTGCAAAGGGTAAGTTTACAGAAGGATTGTGGGACTAATATTTTATAAAGGGAGGTTTTCAAATGTTACCAAGACCAGAACATCCTCGCCCAGATCTATATAGAAAAGACTGGTTGAATTTAAACGGTTACTGGGATTTTCGTTTTGATTTTGGTAAAAGTGGTTTTGAAGAGGGTGCTCCTAAAGGACTTGGTTTTGACAAGAAAATCATTGTACCGTTTGCTCCTGAAAGCGCACTTTCTGGTATAACTTATACCGGATTTATGCCAAGTGTTTGGTATAAAAGGACAATTAAAATACCTGAAAAATATCAAGATAAAAGGGTTATTCTGCATTTTGGTGCAGTTGATTATAATGCTTCTGTTTACCTTAACAGCCATTTAGTTGGAGAGCACAGAGGCGGGTATACACCATTTCAAATAGATATTACAGATTATCTTTTAGAAGGAGAAAACCTTTTAATTGTAGGTGTCTATGACGAAAACCGCAGTGGACTTCAGCCAAGAGGCAAACAAGCACAAGCCTTGTATTCGTCAGGGTGTGACTATACACGTACAACAGGTATTTGGCAGACTGTGTGGTTAGAATTTGTCTCACAAAACTATATTGAGGATTTACAGCTCATACCAGACTGGCATAATTGCCAAGTTATAATCTTTGGTTTTGTTAAAAAAAATACCAAAAGCCAAAACGGTAAAATTGCAGTTGAGGTTGCTTATGGTAATAAAATAGTTGGTGAAGGTTCTCAGCTTACAAACTGGGGTAGGTTTTTTCTACCAATCTCGCTTAATAAGAAAGTTTCATGGGGTATTGGTCAAGGAAACCTATATAATATTAAGCTTTATTATGAAGATGATAGTGGCTCTAAAGATTTCCTGCAAACATATTTTGGTTTAAGGGCAATAGAGATCGATGGGAATAAAATTCTACTAAACGGGCGGCCAATCTTTCAGCGCCTAGTACTCGATCAAGGCTATTATCCAGATGGAGTTTATACAGCCCGAGAAGACATTTTATTAAAAAATGATATTGAAATAGCACAATTATTAGGGTTTGATGGGGCTAGACTGCACCAGAAAGTTTTTGAACCTCGCTACCTTTACTATGCTGATAAACTAGGTTACGTAACTTGGGCTGAATTTGGCAGTTGGGGATTAAAGTTAAATCAAGGCGAGGCTTGGAAAAACATTATCCCCCAATGGTGTGAAGTTGTAAAAAGAGATCGCAATCACCCTTCAATTATTACCTGGTGTCCGTTAAATGAAACTGAAAGAGATCATGACAAGGAGCTACTAAAAGCACTTTATCAAATAAGCCATGATCTAGATGGTACTAGGCCAGTAATTGACACTAGTGGTTATATACATGTTAAAACTGACATTTATGACACACATGACTATATTCAAGAACCAAACGATTTTCGTGAACGCTACATACAAAAAAATCTTCCTGTAGTATTTCCTGATTTGGAAAAGTATGCCAAGCAACCTTATATTGTGAGTGAATATGGTGGAATCTGGTGGAATAAAGAAAAACAGGATAATGATTGGGGTTATGGAGAAAGACCGCAATCTGAAGAAGAGTTCCTGGAACGTTTTCGTGGTTTAACACAGACACTGCTCAACTCTTCGAAAGTTAGTGGTTTTTGTTATACTCAACTATATGATGTGGAACAAGAAACAAATGGTTTACTTTCATATAATCGCAAACCAAAATTTTCTTTAGAGAAGATTAACAGCATTGTAACCCAAAAAGCAGCTATTGAAAAATAATGAGGAGTTAAGCTTTTGAGCTTAACTCCTCTTCTAGTTCGCTCGCATGGATTGGATGGGATATACTTAACAGCAAATTCGGGAAGCAGTACTAAAAAGACACTTATATTAGCGACAACTAATCGGTAAACCCTAGTCTAAAGAGATCAATAAATTTGATGAGGATATTTTTAATTTCTTCTAACTTATTAGACTCAGACATACTCCCATCCAAGATAAATTCCAAGTAAGTAGAGTTATGTTGTTTTTCGAGATAGTCTGGAATTATAAGACTACAACGGTTAATAATAAAACCGGCAAAATCAAGATCTAACTCAAACCTTAGAAGGTTATTAGCAGCGGCATATTTAATAAATTCCGTCACAAACTCATCGCTTAAAAAGGCCATGGAACTAGGAAAGCTACCTAGAAGATCAGTGTTTTTTTCGTTAATAGTATTAAGAAAAAGCTTACTTTTAAGTGGATTTTTCAAGTCGAATTCAGCATTTAAAAGGAGCAAAGAGTTTAATAATTCGTAGAAGTCAGAGGGATAATCAGGTAAATTAAGAACTATATAAGTAAATTTTTCTCTAACTGCAATTTCTACCAAGTACTGATAGAGGTCTCTTTTATTTTCAAAATACTGGTAGATGCTTCCCTTAGCTATACCTGCTAAATCAACGATTCGATTCAATGAAGCTGAATTGTAATCATAAAGAGCAAACTCTTCAAGGGCAGTATTAATAAAATTCTGGCGTTTTTCTTCGGAGAGGTTGTAAAATGTCTGTTTGGGCACAGATTTCACAAGTAAACCATAAATATTATCAATTGGGAGTATGTGGTCTACTTGCTTGCCTCCCTTCAGTTTATTTTGCTTTTATTACATATATAAACAGTATAGCAAAAATTGGTAAACTGAGGAAGCAGTTTGTGTTTACTTTCCAGTGGGAGAAGCTAAAAGCTAAAAGGCTAAAATACTTGTTATTAAGATTAAGTAAAGATTAGCAATCATTAATAATCATTAATAGCAGCTCCAAGGAAAGAAGGAGTTTTAAGAGAATTGTTTTAATGTAAATCAATATTAAACTCCTCCTAAACAGCGGAATTTCAGTGAGGAAGTAATATTAGACTAGAGTACATACAGAGGATATTCTTTAGCAGAGGTTTGGTTTGGGTTTTTAGTAACAAAGGTATCTTTTAAGCATTCCTGTAAGGAATGAAATGAACTTTGAAAATTGAAAAACCTCCTGTTA
>DAIMKF010000052.1:0-7998 GCA_036721855.1 Bacillota bacterium
TACTAATTGTTAAATTAATACTAGCATAATCTATGCGCTCCATCTTTAAAAAAGAATTTTGCACAGACTCTTTAACTATATTTATCTGTTCTTGCATAGCTAAAAGTTCGTTATCTAAATGACTAGATTGTTCACTTAACACCTTAACTTCTTCTTCATCTTTAGGATTATTGTTCAATATATCAACTATATCTCCGTCTTTTAATTGTGCTAATTTGTTAATCATCTTGCCGTGAGCAGAGATAACATAACCATAGGGAGATATTTCTGTAAATAATTTATCGCCTACTTCTCTTACATCAATTACTTCATTATCTTCAATTACAAATTCTATGCCCCATTCATTAGTATAAGTTTTATCACCAAAATCAGCATTGTAAAGAACAATTTCGTCTGCCAAGCGGCCCCGATTCCAACCACCGATAGGAAGTTCCTCTCCTGTTGGCAATATTAGTATGTTTGGAGCATCTTCTTTTTTGGCAATAGTTGCTTGGTAATTTTTAATCTCTACTTTATCACCTACTTGAAACTGCTGTAAAAACGAGCAGGCTCGGGCATAACCTATGGCTATTAATCCGGTTTGAGGTATTTCTGGTGCTTGAATTACTCCCTTTATTATCTTTAATACCACTCCATCATCAATAACCAAGACTATATTATTTTGACTATCAGGCTTTAATTTGATTTCTTCGTTAAACTCTGATGTATAAACTGCTAATTCTGACTCATAACCAAAGCTGTTAATATTCTGGTTATAATGAGAAACCATTAAATATATTCCCTTGGGTCCAACTAAATGCTTATTTGGTAAATTATCTCTGTAAAACAGTTCACTCGCAAATACAACTCCTGAAAGCAAAACAAATATTAACAATACATTTGTCAAATATCTTATCTCTCTTATACACATTTTTTTACTCTCCTTTGATTTTTAAATACTTTCTCGCAGACTAAAAGTAATTTTATTAAATCCTACCTTTTAGATAAATTTTTTAGTAACAACTCACCAAAAAGAACTAACAGGACTTTGAAAAATCAGAATTTATAACTAAAAAAGAATAGCAAGAACCTCGCCTTTGTGTACAATGAAGTAATCGAAAAATAAATACTACATAAAGGGAGATTCTTGCATGAATTATATGCCACAAGATAGCAAACTATTTCATTGGTATAGAATATGCCTAAGGTTTTCTAATGGTAATGTCTTTACCTATCTATATATCAAGGAAAAACTAACGTTTTGATCCTGCAAAAGTTGAATTAGTAAATAATTATTGTGTTATAACTGGTTGGTATTCTTTGCTGGTATATAAAAGTGGCATCAGTAGGTTACCTACCTTACTTAAATCATTAACAAGCCTCTCGGCAGTTAATAGTGGAATTAGTTTATCTTTTTTAGCATTACGATTAATACGAGCTGTAAAACGTTTTAAATCATCTACAAGAGGTTCTAACTGTTGTTGCTCTTCTTTATTTGCTTCTCGGATATTTCTGCTATCCCAATCTCTTAATTTTAAGCTAGCTATCCTAACAGCAAAATCCTCGAGGGAACTTAAATATTCATCAATTATTAATGGTGCATCGATAAATGGCATAAACTCATTTACTCTTTCTATACAGTCTGCCATGACACCCTGAGCTGCTTTTAGTGGGTCTTTCATAGTTGAACATGCTGGTAACCGCCAGGGGCCTTCTTTTAGAAACTGGTAATCCTCAGGTTTGAGATTAGTTGTTGAAAATACTGCGTGCCCAGTTAATTCAACATCTCTGCAAGCCTGGATCTGTTCGAGCATAACATATTCATCGTAAAGGTATACTCCTAAACCCAGATACAAATAAGTTATTCCCGAAATCCTATCAAGTTCACTTCTGATTAAAGGTATATAACTTTCAGTTGTGTCGCGGTAAGTCATTGGAGTAAGGAAGTTTATCTGTCTGTTTTTTGCCCAATTAAGTGTATTTTGGCCTAGATCTCTAAGACCCCAACCATATGGGGCTGCCGCGGCTGCCGAAACTAGAATTTTAGGCTTAATAGCTTTAATCTCAATAAATGCTTCCTCAACAAATGAAGAGACAAATTCTTCTTTAAATAACTTAAATTTTTGCAACATCTGATCGTTATCAATGTCAAAGGGATCTATACCATATTCTTGCTTAAATAACTCTCTCATCAAAGGATTGTACCCAAAATTGGTTTCTGAGCGAATGTAGTCAAGATGAATACCATCAAGATCATAATTTTCAGCTAGCTCCTTTAGGAGAGCTAATTTATATGCTCTGACTTCAGGTACAGCTGGGCAAAGCCAATAATTGCCATCTGCGTTAGTAAAACCATCACTTTTGGTCTTATCTATCCAATGAAAACGTTCCTCTGTAAAATAATTGATCCCTTTGTGAATTCCAAAAATACGTACCATAGGATGAACTTCGATACCACGTTTATGTGCTTCTTCGACAAGAACCTCTAGGATATCACCATCTTGGAAAAATTTATAATTAGGTTTTTGAGGTACTACTTTACTCGGAAAGATTGCATCTCCATAACAATATACATCAGGGAATATTAGATTGACATTTATCTCTTTGAGTTTATTTAGCATTTCAGCAATATCTTTCCTGTTTTGAAGCTTATCAATTGTAAAATTATCTACCCATATGCCTCTTGTTTCTATTTCAAGTGACTCAAAAAGGCGGGGATATAGTTTGGTCAATGACTCACTAATAGCGATTAGCTGCTTTTTTGTTGCTTCACTATTTGTTCTGCTGAGCTTTTTTGCGCTCTCTATTTTGTTTTCTAATTCCTTTATTACTAAATTAAGATTTGTATAATCTAAACGTTCCATCTTTAATATTGATTTTTGAAGAGATTCTTTAATTTTATCTATCTTCTCTTGTAAAGCTATTATCTCCGAATCTAAAAAACTAGGGCTGTTATCTATCATCTCTATAATATCTCCTTCTCTTAATGCAGCTAATATAGTGCTCATCTTCCCATGTGCTGAGATGACATAACCATAAGGAGGAATCTCTGCCGGATTTGTATCACCCAAATTTCGTTTGCCAATTATTTCATTATCCTCAACAATTAACTCTATTCCCCACTCGTTACTGTATGTTTTGTCACCAAAATCAGGATTAAAAATAACAATTTCATCAGCTAGGCGACCACGGTTCCAACCACCAATAGGTAGTTCTTCTCCCGATGGAAGGACTAATAGATTTTTAGCATACTCTTTTTTGGTAATAGTTGGATGATATTCTTTGATTTCTACTTTGTCTCCTTCTTGAAATTGCCCTAAAAAAGCATTGGCACGTGAATAACCTATTGCGATTAGTCCTGCTTGGGGTATTGCAGGAACAAAATTAACTCCCTTTTTAATCTCAACTACTATTCCGTTGTTAATAACTAAAATTGTATTGTTTTGACTAGCTGGATTTAATTTAATTTCTTCTTTAAATTCCGAGGTATAGACTACCAGTTCTGATTCATAACCAAAGCTATCAATGTTTTGGTTATAATGAGATATCATTAAATAAATACCATTGGGTCCGACTAAATGTTTGTTAGGTAAATTATCTCTGTAAAAAAGCTTTGTCTGTGCACCCACAAAACCGGAAAGTAAAACAAGAATTAGCAAAATAGGTGCAAAATGTTTCATCTTTTTAGTGTACCTAATTAGTACACTTTCACCCCCCTAAATGTGGCAAAAACTTCATCCTATTGCCACCAAATATGGAACCTAGAATCTCAATTTTGGAAACCTAACTCAAGGTATGCTGTGGTTTTATAAAATTTCCCTTATTTAATAACTGTTTTTAATAGAGCCAAATTAAATTCCTTAATAGCTAATATTTAGATTCAAGGTGTTTCCTTGGTAGGTCCTTTCAATCTGCATGAGTTTATTAGTTTCTAACTATACAATTCCCATTATTAAGGCATATTTGGGACATTCACTCTCAAACTATACCCAGACAGATCTAACTGCCAAAAGTGACTTCCACTCATTTTAGAAGTCTCTTTTTAATTATCTGTATTTCCCCTTTGAAAGTTCCCTTCCCCCTACCTCAAAAAGAAATTGTAACTGTTTTTCCCTGTTTATTTTTAATTTAAAATATAATCTTTGACTAGGATTAGCTCTATTATATCGGTGTGAAATATAACCAGGTAGGACCTCTGGTGTAATTGGCTCGGAGATATTGAAATTTATAATTCTAAGTGTACCGACCTCTTTTAATACAGCTTTTCCCGGTTCAACTTTTATTGGCACAAGAAATGCACTCAAGGCAAAAAACCATTCCACCTCGGCATCTCCCAAAAAAGAATCTGTAATTAGCAGTTTCTTTCCCTGAAGCTCTACAGTCCTTTGGATTTGCCAACCGTCTCTGCCCATTCTCCCTTTTAAATAACTACCCTCGAGTTTGCCTTCGGCATTTAAAGCCTCGCCATAGGCAAAAGAACTTAGGTATTTAGCTTGAGACTTACCATTTACCTTAACTGTTGTATGGAAGCTTTCATCTTTTAATAACCTACGTTCATAATCATTTTCATTGTAACGATAAGTGCCAGGATCAGTCAAAACTTCAGTATTGTCTAAAAAAGCTACCATACCTAATTGGTCGCAGTGGCTATGGGGATGGTTGGAAGCATTCGGAACATATAAACCAAACTCTCCCGCCCTAAAAAAGACATAGGAGTTTTGGTTGTTTCGCAGGATAAAATGTCCGGTGTGTTCAAATTCAGCCATATCCGGTCTCAGCGGTAGAGTTTTTGACTGGGAAATGCCTTTTAAACCTACCAGCCAGTAAATTGAAGCCGGTACAGCTACCGCCTTTCTCACCTTAAGACCCAAAGCACTACCCCAGGCAAAAAGGTATTCCAGATCCCAAAACTCTTCCGGCCACTCGCGAACTAAAAGAATCTCATCACTATTGTCGCCAAAAACCGGTAGTTTCCCATTGGGCTGAGTTATGGCCTCAAAATAGACTAAACTATTTACTATGGTCTGACTAAGCCAATCAGGAACATTAACTCCGGCGTTTTTTAGACCTTGAATCACAAACAGGAGGCTTTCTACACAAAGGCGATGATAACTTATACTTTGTTCAGCAAAACCGCCATCGGGGTAAATAAGGAGATCATTGCTGCCTTTTAATTCCTCAAGCCAAAAGTCAAGTTCGTCTTCTTGGTTGTGGTAAAGCCTGTTTAGAATTACAAAACAAAGTGAAAGAAGCTTATGGTTGTTAATAGGAGAATGATATTCTTTTTCTAATAGTGCCCACTGTTTATCAAGATACGCTTCGAGCTCTGTCTGTAATTTGGGTGTAAAAAGTGGTGATTGTTGGGCCAGTTCCCTAAAAAGCAACCAGTTAATCATTCGTTGACAGATATGCGGATGCCCGGCCCAGCTTACTCCTTTATCATCTGCTACACTACCTAACCAAGTATTAATAAACTCTATAGCACTTTTAAGATAAACTTCATTACCTGTAAGAAGATACGCTTTACCTAATGCCGGTAAAAAATTGTGTTTCATAAATTCCCACAAAAACTTAACATCACCGGGAGCATAACCGGGATTAAAATAAATATTTTTATAATGATCGTCTGGCCATTTCTGGTTAGTCCAGGGATCAATTCCTGCGATGAGCTTCTCGACTTCGCCTCTGAGGCCGAAAATTTCTACTATACCTCGTCTAAGATTGTCACTGATATTAATAATTTCAGAGTTATTAGCCTCAAAAGCAGTTTTTATTTTCGTTAGCGTTTTTTTATCAAGACCATTTAATAGTTTTAACATTAAACCTAAGTCTCTCTCCCTTCTTATTCAATTACAATCACAGTACCTGACGCTGTTACCATAAATTATTTCCTATCCAACTAACCAGTTTAATTACGTTATTTTTTATTTGTTAGATTCTTGATATAACGATCAAACTCTTTCTGCTTATGCTTCATTTCTGTATCTACCTGTTTATAAGCGGTATTTAGTGCTTCTTCAGGCTTTGTACCTAGCAATAAAACACTCATAGCTGCATCTCTAATAAAACGATAACCGATTACTGAGCCTACTCCATATCTTGGTGCCATAGATTGATACGATTGATCATACATAATTTTAATATGCTCTTTCGGAAAATAATCAATTTTCTTGGCTGCTTCCATATTAGCAGAAAAAAAGAATGCACTAGGCATTTTCTGCATTACTCTCCTACCAAACTCTGCTTGAACATCTTCTTGAAAGAACCATTTAATAAACTCCCAGGCTTCTTTCTTATATTTTGATTTAGAAAAAATTCCAAATGGCAACGGTCCATTATAAATAGCATGATTTATGGAGCCATCAGCTTGCTTGGTACCTGGGTAAAGACCAATAGACCATTTCCCACGTATATTAGGAAAACCTTGATCTACTGCTGAATAGTTCCAGTTGCCACCAGATACTATCGGAAATTCACCGCTAGCAAAAGCACTTATAGGTATTTTTTCTTGAGGTAATTTGTATACCGTAAATAATTCCATCATTTCTTTAAAACCTTTTTTCGCATTAGGTGAATTTAGACCACAGCCCATACCATCATCATTAACGTAGACCGCATTATTTTGCCAAATAAAGTTAAGAGTAGTCTGCCACTCTGGTAAAAGATATTGTGAGATACAGCCCAGATTCATTTTTTTAGCTTGCATTTTAGGTAAGAGGGTTCTAACTTCGTCCCAAGTGTTAGGATAAGGCCAACCATTTTCTTGGAAAATATCTGTCCTATAATACATAAATCCAAAACCAAACTCAATTGGTATACCAAAAGCTGTCCCCTTAAACTCTAGCGACCTCATTTGACCGGGATACATCTTTTTTTCCATTACCGCAAAATCCTTTGGAAAAGCAGCTCTTAAGTCCACTAACCCACCACGTAAACCAAATTCCACCGGCCATTCCGAACCAAAACTAGCTAAGTCAGGTGTATCTCCTGAAGCTAAAGCTAACATAGCTTTACTCCAAAGATCATCATAATTCATAACACTAACATTAACATCAATACCGCTTTTGGGAGAGAATAGTTCGGCAGTCATATCTTTTATAACTCGTCCTACTTCGTTGTCTCTAGTAAACCACATTTCTAAAGTTATAGCTTGAATTGATATAGCCATTAGGATAATAAGTGCTAAAGCCCAATACTTTTTCAACGTCAAAACCTCTTTTCTTATTAATGATTATTTAGTAGATAATAACTAAATTAATTTCTGGTAGCTAATCATCCATTCGCAATCATTAAGAATCAAGCCTCCTCTCTCCTTTAAGTTGTTTTCGAAAATTAAATAGTTAAAGATAATGCCTATGGTATTGATGTCTTTATTTTTATTCAGCTCGTATGATACTCACCATCTTTAAGATAATCCCATGAGCATCAATACGGGATAACTAACGTATAGATTTGGTCTTCATATCTACCAGGTATGTATATTTGCTTTTGAGTTTCAGGTAAAACAAAAAAGTACTATGGCCAAATAAGCTTTAGCGAAAATCCTATCTGGTTTCGTTAACTAGAATTAAGTGCTCAAACTCAAAAGAATTAGTAACAAATATTTCAGCACAAGCTGGTATTAAAGATACTATGTCTGGACTGATAATTGCTCACATTTAGCTTATCTACTTGTATAAGGAAAGCTCAAAGTTGATTACTATACTGGTTTAAACAAATTAAGACCAATGCGAAACGTTTTTTAGAGATTATGAATCTCGATTGAAAAACAAACCTAAATCCTTATGGGTAAGTACATCCATTTTGGCCACGTAAAGAAGAAATTAAATATAGTAGCTAGTTTTAGCTTGGTATTAGGCTTGTTCATCCCTCTTTTAACTAGAATCCTTAATAATTAACTGATTTTGGCCTGTATAAAGTTTCACATGAGTTATTAAGAGGATACAGTACTCCATTTAAGATAATGTAAAATATCTTGTGTAAATAAGAGAGAAGTCCTTTAAATTCGGGTATAAGTTT
>DAIMKF010000053.1:0-7266 GCA_036721855.1 Bacillota bacterium
TATGTTCCTAGAAAAATATGGGAATGCGTTTACACAAGATTCTTGACACTACCTTATACGTTAATAGAGCCTGCTCATATACGTGTTTGTTTTTTGGAACTTTGCGTTATTATTGCAAAGTTTTTTTCTGTAAATAGAGTAAATGTCCTCGTTTAGCCAAAACAGGAGACCTGATAGGAGGGGTTTAATGCGATGGCGATTTACCAAAAAAATAAAATTTCCCGAAGTAACTGAACTATTAAAACTTGCTGGTCCATTAATCATATCTAACTTAGCGTACACGCTTTTAGGTTCTTTTGATACTATTTTTATGGGACGCGTTGGAACACTTGAATTAGGTGCAGTTGGTGTAGGAAGTACTCTTTTTCTAGCAACCAGTGTTATATTTAGAAGCACTGCTGGAGCAACTATGATCAATGTCTCTCAAGCTTTTGGTGCAGGTGATAAACAAAAAATACGCTCTAGTTTTCAACAGTTTGTTTGTTTTGCTTTATGCCTTGCACCCATGGCATTTTTCTTACCTTGGCTTTATAATTTTTACTTTAAGCTCACTAAACCTGATGAGACAGTAAAAGTACTTGCTTTAGCCTATATGTCCATTAGAATACTAGAACTGCCATTTAGCTTGTTATCGAAAACTGTATCTAGCTTTATGCTAGGAGTAGGTAATAGTAAAACTCCTATGGTTGTCAGTTGGATTACTGTAATTGTTAATGTACTTTTTAATTATGTACTAGTTTTTGGTAAGTTAGGTTTTCCTAAACTGGGCATTAAAGGTGCAGCTTGGGGTACTGTTCTTGCCCAAATGATAGAACTTGTAATCTATGCAATCATAGTGATAAAAATATATAACAAAGAATATCATCTAACCAAAAAATGGAACCTGCCAAAACCCTGTCAACTTTTAAAGATGCTTAAGCTTGGCTTACCGATGGGACTGGCTGATTCTATTGATATATTTACTTTTGGCATTTTAATGACTGTTATCTCAAGATTAGGTACGGTTGAACTAGCAGCTAGCCAAATTGCCAATCAGTTAAACGACTTGGCTTTTATGCCTTCATTTGCTATTGGTACCGCAACAGGTTCACTAGTTGGTCGATCTTTAGGAGAACATGATCCTAATAAAGCAGAGCGGTACGGTTATATAGGCCTCTATGTTGGCATTGGGATAATGAGTATAATTGGAATTTGTTATTGGCTTATTCCAAGTGTTTTTATTCTACCCTTTAGCCCCAATAAAGACGTGTATAAGTTAAGTAGAATGCTTTTAAAATTAATTGCTTTTTTCCAGATCTTGGATGTTACCTATAATGCTCTAAGAGGAGCGTTAAATGGAGCAGGGCTCACTCGTTATACTGGTCTTACTACTGTATTATGTGTAGTTGGAGTCTTTATTCCGATTAGTTACCTAACCCAAAATATCTTTAAATTCGGTTTATGGGGTGCATGGAGCGGACCCATAATTTATGTTTGTTTTCTAGTTGCCATTTTATATAACAAATTTAAATCAGGACTTTGGAAAGAACCCTGGAAGAAAAAAGCTGTCAAAACAATCGCAAATAAACTTAGTGTGGAATTGAATTAAAGGCCTTTCCCTAAAGGCCTTTAATTCGTACAGAGGAGCCTTATAACACCTACTTAAGGATAGGGTAGAGAATAAGTTATATATACATACTACCGGTTTTTGATTATCTTAATCGAGAAGAAAAAGAAAAATATTTTTTCTATCTTGACTTTTACCAAAATAAACCCTAAACTTAAGCTAGCTATGAGTGAACCCTCACTCATATTTTACTATACCAGGATGAGTAAGGCCTCATTCATTATTAAAAGATAGGTGAGAAACTATTATGAACTGGCTTAATAATGTAGTCTCTAGATCAAAAACAATTGTTTTACTTACAACTATTTTAAGCATACTAGCTGCTATTAATATCCCTAAACTTAAATTTGATGCCGATCTTTCCAATCTAATACCTAGTAATGACCCGGTAATTAAAGAATTAGAAGCAGCCACTGACGAATTTGGTTCACAAAGTCTTATTCTTATTGCTATTAGAACAGACAATATTTATCAAGCAGAAACCCTAAAAAAAATCGAGCAATTAGCTGATAATATCGTCGTCATTGATGGAGTAGCTGAGGTAATCTCTCCATTTAATGCTGAAGTAGTTGATAGCAGTGAATGGGGGATGGAAATAGTTCCCTTAAGCGATTATCTACCTCAAAGCAACGCTGAAATAAATGCTTACAGGGAGAGAATAAATTCCAGCCCCTACAAAGATATTTTAATTTCACCTGATGAAAAAGCTGCTGTTATTATGATTAAACCAGATGCTTCCCTTGAACCTGGTAAAGAAAGTCATTTAGCTGCTCAACTCTCCGAGCTAGTAAATAATTACAATAGCCCGGAAGAGATTTATGTTGTTGGTGATGTTTATTCTGCCTATTATGCTGAAAATGCTATGAAAAAAGACGTTTTGCTTTTAACACCACTCGTTTTTTTAGTATTAGTAGCAGTTTTATATCTTGGCTTTAGATCGATACAGGGAGTTTTACTGCCAATGATAACAGTAGTTTTATCTTCAGTATGGGCAGTAGCGTTAATGGCTCTTTTGGGTGTAAAAATGTCTATCATTACGGTCTTAGTGCCAGTCATTTTGCTAGCAATTGGCAGTGCTCAGGGAATCCATATTCTCAATCGCTATTATAGCTATCTAAATCAAGGCCACGAAAAAAATGATGCTATTTTTAAAGCTATGCAAGACCTAACTTATCCAATTCTAATGACTTCGCTTACAACCGCAGCAGGATTTATTTCTTTATTATCATCACCCATACCACCTATTAAGCATTTCGGACTGTTTACTGCTTTTGGTGTTATTATCGCTATGATACTTTCACTCTGGTTAATACCTGCTGTTTTAGTTTTGCTACCAGTAAAAAAAACTCTTCCTTTATATGCAAAAGAAAGTGATGTGAACAAAAGAGATGTAGGTCAAATAATTGGACAAATCGGATTTTGGATTGCAAATCATTCCACTCTAACTATCATTTTCTATGTTTTAATAACCATTTTAGGAATTACCCTCAGCTTCAACCTTAAAACAGAGAGCAATATGCTACGCTACTTTGAAAAAAACAGTCCTGTTATCAGAGGAACTGATATTGTAGAAAACCAATTTGGTGGAACTTTACAATTAACTATTGTTGTGGATACCAAAGATAGTAATGGGGTTAAAGATCCGAAGTTACTAAAAAAGTTAGAAGACATCGAAAAGTATTTAATAACAGTTCCAAACGTAAGCCATGCTAAATCGCTAGCTACTATAGTAAAAGAAATTAACCATGCTTTTACTGGCAAACATCAACTACCGGAATCTCAAGAAGCTGTAGCTCAAGAGTTGCTTTTATATTCTCTACAAGGTGGTTCAAATCTTGAGTATTTCACCAACTATGATTTTTCAAAAACTGTAGTCACTGCCAGAGTATTAAATGCTGGTTCAGAGGAAATAAAAACCGTTATTAACACTATTGATAATTATCTAAGCCACGAATTTGGAAAAGATCAAAGTATCGCTGTCTCTCTTACCGGCATGCCTAAAGTTATCTATCGAGTTATGGATCAATTTGCGAGAAGTCAGATTTTATCTCTGGCAACTTCTTCTGTCTTAGTAGCGATCATTGTAGCTTTGATAATGAAATCAGTACTATATGGGCTTTTAAGTATTCTTCCTCTTGTAATTACAATTGCCATTAATTTTGGTTTTATGGGTGCAGGTAATATTCCTCTTGATGCAGTTACTTCAATGATTGCAGGTATTGCTATTGGTATTGGTGTAGATTATTCGATTCACTATATCACTACCTATTTAAAAGAAGCTAAAACTGAGAAAAACTCCCAAAATATAGCATTTAGAAGTGGCCTAAAAAGTGGCAATGGTATCTTTCTTAATGCTTTGACTTTGTTTTTAGGTTTTATGGTTCTACTAGTTTCTAATTTTAGAGCCATTAAACTTTTTGGATTTTTAACTGCTCTTACCATGTTAATAAGTTCTTTTAGCGCCTTAACATTGCTTCCGTCAATTCTTTCTTGGCATACAAGAAAGAATAATAAAGAGGAGTGAGATAATTGTGATAAAAAAGTATTGTTTTGGATTTTTGATTTTCCTACTGATACCTTTTTATTTCCTTGCAGCCGATCTTTCCGGAAACGATATTCTTGCCAAAATTGAAGGAAGCTCTGCCTTAACGGGTTCAGGAAGTGCACTTGTTGAATTAAAAACTGTAAATAAAAAGGGCCAGGAAAAAGCTCAATCGTTAAAAATTTACCGTTTGGAAACTTCCAAAGAAGAAAAACAACTGATAGAATTCTTAGCACCTACTGATGTAAAAGGAACTAAGTTTCTGTTGCTAAAAAATTTAGTAAATCAAAATGAAGAGATGTGGCTTTACCTTCCCGCACTCAAAAGAGAACGCCGTATTGCCGGTCATATGACCAAAGATAATTTTATGGGCACTGATTTTACATTCGAAGAAATCAGTGGTTCATTCCAAAACAAATACTCTGCCAAAAGACTAAACAATGAAAAAATAGGTTCATATGATTGCTATACCTTGGAACTAGAACCTAAAGGCTCTGCAGAAAACTACAAAATCATCAAAATCTGGGTCTGGCAATCTGAAATGATACCTTTAAAAATCGAGTTTTATAACAAAGACCATAAACTTTGGAAAGAAATGCTGGCTGAAAATATTGAAAAGCAAAAGAACGGTATCTATTTACCCCTTAAAATAACCATGGAAAACAAAATTGCGCAAACCAAGACCATTATAGAGATCCGTGGTAATTCTTCCGACGCTCCCAGTGCCGATTACTTTACTATGCAATATCTAAGAAGGTAGGGGAGGTTCTAAGTAATGAAAAAATCTTGTGGTGTTATTCTGTTTATCTTAATTTCGCTCAGTGTTCTTGCCTTGGATTTTAATTGGAAGCTTGAAAGTCAGCTTTTTGTTACCGAAGATAAAAAGGTTTTTAATTCTAGTTGTTTTCAACTTTCCTATAAAGAAGCTATTGGAAACTTAGGTCGCGGTAAATTAGTTTTTAAGGGTTTGTATGAGTCTATTTATCAAAAAACGATTTGGGAATTAACTGAAGCGACCATTAAGCTAACTAGAAACAATATCGATTTTGATACAGGCTATGGTTATATAGCCTGGGGTACAGCTGATGGAATTAATCCTACCGATGTTATTAACCCTTATGCGCTTACTACTTCTCTAACAAGTTTAGACAAAGAACCTGTGTTTCGTAGTGCTTTAACAGTTTATAATAAGTCTTTAGTATTATCCGGGATCATAGTACATCAGTTTCTTCCCGTAAATCTTGAGCGGATTAAAAACCTCATGCCGGGATTAGTTCCAAATAATATACCTATTCCCGAAAACTCGCTAAAAAACCAAGAATATGCTTTAGCTTTAGAAACCTGGTTTTTAGGTTATGATTGGAAATTATCTTTTTTTAACGGTTTTGATGACTGGCCAGAATTAGCTTATACTTTTTTAATTAATCCTTTGACTGGCAAGCCGGTTGAAGGCTCTGAATCTATTATTGGTCGTTACAGAAAACAAAAACAACTCGGCCTAGCTACCGCAGGTACACTGGGGCAGACCGGTTGTTGGGCTGAAATTGCTTATATCCTTCCGGAAGAAAAAGCCTTTACATCGGATAATCCCTTGCAATATTTTGTCATTCTATCACCTACCAAACCCTATCTTAAAACTATAGCCGGGTTTGATTATACCTTCAGCGGAAAGCTCTATATGTCTTTACAATACCTATATCAACAAAATGGTGGTTTTCTTATACCCTATCGAGATCCTCAAAAAGAAGGTAAAGCTTTGCATGGCTTTCTTACTAGACTTAGCTACTCAATCAATACCGAGCTAAATATAGATACTACTATAATCTCCGATCTAACTAATAAAGCATCAATCTATGTTCCGGAAATTGTTTACAAGCTTTCAAACACCACAATTAAACTCAGTTACACTTATCCTACTGGTGAAAAAGGTGAGCTAACTAGTACACCTAAGCAAGTTAGTTTATCTATTTTAGAAACCTTCTAATTACTGGAGGTACAGTCTATGTTGCCAATGCTAAAAAGCAAAGCAAGTTTAGTTACAATAGTCTTAGGTTTTCTAATTTTACTGTCTTCTTCACTTGAAGCTCTAGATATTAAAGAGCATATTGCCTACGCCGATTATCTCTATTCGCGTTTCTTATTAGAACGAGAAGCTAATTATATTACGGAAGCCTACAATTATTTACAACAATGCGTTGCTATCTGGCCAAAATCATATGAAATATTATGGCGTTTGGCTAGAGCTATAAACGAATATGGAGAAGTAGTTGAGAAGCCACTCATTTATTGGAAAGAAGGACTTAATTTAGCAGAAAAAGCAGTTAGTCTTGAACCACAAAGAGCTGAAGGCTATCTTTGGCTAGCTATATTGAAGGGCCAAATAGGCAGGAAAAATGGTATCTTAAACAGTCTTAGTTCTGCAAAACAGATGAGAGAATTACTAGAAATTGTATTAACCCTTGAACCACAACATGCATATGCTAATTATATCTTATCCACTTTATATCGTTTGGTCCCTGGGCAGCCGATTTCTTTTGGAAATAATAAAATAGCATTAGATTATGCGAAAAAAGCCGTTGAGCTGGAGCCTAATAGTCCTTTTCTTCTTTGGAATCTCTATGAAACCTCAATTTCTGGAAGAGAAAAAGATAAAGCCAAAGTGATATTGGAAAAAATATATCTTTTACCTAATTATGAACCTTTTTCACACCTTTATAATCAACCGTTTCCTGCAGAAATTAAAAAAAAGGCGGCAATTGCTTTAAGTAAGTATTAATAAGAACCTAATATTACAGAATCTACTCGGACGATTTATTAAAACAGAGGTCTTGTTTTTATATACAAGACCTCGTTTATTTCTCATAAAGCTCATTGACCTAAGCTGGAAGAAGATGTTTTAATTGTTATGAAAATTAGTGTAGGTTAAATCTTTCAAAGTGATCATTAAGTTAGCTCATTTGTTTTGAATAAAACTTCTCTTGATAAAAACTGAGACTTTTTAAGAATAAATATAGAGGAATTAAAGAGTATTTATGTCGAACTACTTAGTTAGGGAAATATTATTTTGCTTCATTGTAAAATGAAGTTGAACTAAAAAAAGATCCACAGTGATCGATTT
>DAIMKF010000054.1:0-7187 GCA_036721855.1 Bacillota bacterium
GAACAGAAGTTTTCCGGTAGTGAGTTTCTTAACATACCGATCTATCCCAAGTTGTTTATGTAGCAACCCAAAAATTATCTTATCCGAAAGTTCCTCAAACAATTGATATAATGTGGATTTTGTGTTATCCTTGCCTTTCATTTTTTTCTCCTTTATTTTAGAGATTCGGACAAGGACTACCCTTATCTCTATTATATAGGAGTCTTCTTTAATATTCAACCTTGCGAGGCTGTTTACGGAGATTATATCCGCATTGTATGTTAATGCTTTGATTCTCTACAAACATCGCTTGTTGACAAATTTGTAGTTGGTTTATGCAACGCTAGTGATTAAAAATAAAAGAACGCCAGGGGACTAACCGGCGTTCTTTTATAAGGAAAGAGAAACATAAAGAGGAAAGTAGGTAAATACTGAGGAGTAAAAAATCCAACAAGTTTTAGCATTGGGTCTACAAAAGACCTTGAGATGTTATTATCCTTATTGACGACTTAAAATGAAAAAGGTTCATATATATTTAAAAAATCCGGACTACTAAAACTCTAATTTGACATTGTTAAACCCTTAAGCAGGTTATCGTAATTGCTTTCCATAAGCTTAAGATAGTTTTGCTTTTCCAGCAAAAGAGGTGAGAGATAGACCAGTTTTGCTTTTGTCTCTTTAGCTAAGGTTGATGGTAAAACTGAGGAGAACTGTTTTTCAGCAACTATAACTTTAATTTGCATCTTTTTAATCAGAGTCGCAAGACCAACCATTTTCTTAGCTGAAGGCTCTTGGCCATGAGTTTCTTCTCCTCTGGCTACTTCTTCAAGGCCCATCTCCATAAAGAGATAGGGGTATGAGGCTGGAAATGAAACTAAGCGTTTATCTTTTAACTTAAGGAACTGAGGTTTGTATTTTGTTTCAAGTTCTTGTAACAAGAGAAGATAATTTTGAGAGTTTTTTACATAAAAACCGGCGTTGTCAGCATCTAGTGCAGAGAGAATCTCAGCTAGCTTTTTAACCATGGTTTTAGCATTGTTTAGACTAAGCCAAACATGGGGATTAGCTTGATGACTGTGCCCAATGGGCTCGCTTTCTTCTTCTTCTTCGATCAGTACGAGACTTTCCGAGAGATAAAAAACAGGTAGGTCGTTATGGCCAGAGCTTTTAAGTAGGGGTTGAAGCCAACTTTCAAGACCTAAACCAATACCAATAAACACGGTGGCTTTTTTAATGGCCAAGGCGTCACTTGGGCGAGGAGAGTAAGTATGCGGTGTTTCTAAGCCTGTAACTAAGGTAGTGACTTCTACTTGATCTTGACCAATGATTTTAAGCCAGTCACCTAACACATTTATGGATGTAACAATTTGCATTTTAGCAGAACATAAATTATATAAAAATAAGACAAGAAACAGTTTTAGAAGAGCTTTTTTCATCTACCATATTCCTCCTAAATGAAAACAACTTTCAATTGGCTTATATTAATTATAGCTATAAAAGCTATTATTGGCTAGAGAGAAAAGAATATATGTCTTTGGTTGTTTTAGGAAGGGAAACAGCTTAACTTTGGCGTATATAAAAAAAGAGAAGTCTTGCCAGGACTATTATTTTAATCACGTTTAAGGAGTGTAGGAGGTTGTGAAATTGACAAAGAAATTGTCAGTCATTCTTTTAGTTTTAGTTTTAATTAGTTCATTGGCCTTGGCTGCAGACAAGATCACAGTCTGGCTAACAGGTCACAACAATGAAGAACTGGGCATTATTAAGGATGTAACCGAAGCAAGTTTTACTGCTAAAACCGGAATTGCAGTAGAATACACCAACCTTTCCTGGGGCGATTTTGAAACTCGCTTTCTGTTAGCAGCTGCCTCTGGTGAAGCACCTGATGTAGGTGGAGCCGGCGCTTTGTTTATTCCCGAACTAGGTCTTAGAGGAGCCATGATGGATCTCTCTAAGTTGCCAGGATTTAATGAGGTATATAATCGTGCTTATCCGGGGTTTTATCGCTCTCTTCAGTATCAAGGAGTAACTTTTGGTGTTCCTTATACAGCTACAGTTTCAACTGCTTTCCAAAGAGATGATATCTTTAAGGATCTGGGCATAAAAACCATTAATACCTGGGATGAATTAAAACAAGTTTTGCCTAAGATGCAGGCTAAAAACACCAACTTTGCTTTGCAGTGGTTTTTAAGCGAGACTCTCTATGCCGATATCAATATGTTTATGTGGCAAAGAGGGGCCGATGATTATAACACAGATCTAACTAAATCAGGTTATGACACACCTGAATGCATTGTTGCTTTTAGGGATTTTGCTGAGTTTTATACTAAATACAAAATACCAAAAGAAATTCCTCACCATCAGGCTTTTGTCAGCGGCGATTTAGCCCTGCTTATTAACTATCCTAATTTCTACCAAAATCTACTTCATGCAGCTCCTCAGATAACTGGTAAGTGGAGTATGGTTCAAGCCCCTGGCTATAACATTGGCGGTAAATTGAATCGCACCACCACAGGTGGTGGTTCAGCTCTAGGTATTTTTGACTCATCCAAGAAGAAGAATCAAGCTTGGGAGTTTATTAAATGGATTACCGATGAATCGATACAGCTTGAATTCTCCAAACGTATTATGGAACAAATTAAAGGCTCAATGTTCCTTCCTTCTAATCGTGGTGCCATAAATAAAATTTCCATTGATCCTAAAGCTGCTGAAGTCTTTAATACAGCTCTTAATACCTGCAAGAGCTCGGTTTACGGTCTGGTAGCTCCTAAACATCGTCGTCGCTATCTCCAGATGGCTGCACAAAGATGTATCTTACAAGGAGAGGATCCGGAAAAATCTATTCGCCAAGCTGCAGATGAACACAATGAAGAAATAAGAAGAAAACAGGTTGAATACAATAGATATATAAAGGAACTTCTTAAGAAGAAATAAGATGGTTGCTAAGGATGCCAGTTACTGAATTAAGTACTGGCATTCTTTTTTTCATTGGACATAGTGCAAAAGGATAATGCTTCAATAAGTAGAAATATAACACTACTTAAAGGAGGATCTATATGAAAAAGTTTCTTTGCTTGTTACTCACTGTAATTATATTTAGTTTAATAATTTATGCTAAACCTCTTGAAGTCTGGTTAACCGGTTTAACTAACGAAGAGTTGGGTATCTTTAGGGAGATGGCAATAGATTACACCAAAGAATATGGTGTTGAGGTGGTATTAACCAATCTGAGCTGGTCTGATTTTGAAAATCGTTTTATTCTAGCAGCAGCATCACACGAAACACCTGATATCGGGGGTATGGGGCCTCTTTTTGCTCCTGAGCTAGGTCTTAGAGGTGCGGTTATTGACTTAAAAGCAAATTTCCCCGATTTTAATGAGATTGCTTCACGTGTACCGCCGAAGTTTTTCCGGGCATTATCATACCAAGGTTCGGTCTTTGGAATTCCCTACAATGCTAATGTCACCGTTGGTTTTCAACGGAATGATATATTATATCAGTTGGGAGTCTCTACGGAGATAAAAACTTGGGATGAGATAAGAGCAATACTGCCAAAAGCTCAGGTTAAAAACAGCAATTTAGCCCTGCAATGTGGTCTGTCAGAAAATGTTTATGCTGATCTTAACATGTTTATGTGGCAGCATGGTGGGGACGATTTCACTCCTGATCTTAAAAAATCCGGTTTCGATTCACCTGAGTCGATCAAAGCATTTAAAGAGTATGTAGAATTATATACTAAATATAAGATACTTAAAGAAGTACCGTTTTTCCAGGCTTTTAGTACTGGTGAACTCTTTTATATGCTCCAATATCAAAATATGTACACCAATTTAAAAACAGCCGCTCCTCAAATTGCAGGTAAATGGAGTATGGTGCAGGTTCCAGGTGTCTACCAGGGACAAGATTTATTAAGAACAGCTTCAGCCGGAGGAGCAGCACTTACAATTTTTAAGGACTCCAAAATGAAAAAGGAAGCCTGGAACTTTATTCGTTGGATAACTGAAGAGCAAGTACAGGCTGAGTTTTCGCGAAAAGTGATGGCCAAAATACCCGGTTCTATTTTTGTGCCGTCAAATCGCGAAGCAATCTTAAAGCTTGATATGCCTCAGGAGGCTATCGGGTTAATGTTAAAAGCTGTAGACGAAGGTTCCATTTCCATTTATGGCTTAGTTGCTCCTAAGCTTCGCCGCAGATACCTCCAGTTTGCAGCGCATGAAGCTATCTTACAAGGGGTAGATCCTGAAACTGCTATTCGCAAGTATGCTGAAGAACATAATAACGAGATTAAGAAAAAAGAAAAGGAGTATGCTCGCTTTATCGCTAACCTTTTCAAAGAGCAAGGTAAATAGAGTATAATAAAGAGACCTTCTTGGTCTCTTTATACATTGGCCAAAGATAACAAGATAAAGTAAATTTAGTAAAAATAGAGGAATGAAAGAACTGGGATTAAGGTGTTTTATTCCCAGTTCTCATTTATACATTTTGGAGAAAGCATTTTTAGGGTTAGTAAATACCAGCCGGCTTCTGAGGAGTGCCATGGCCATGGGTAGTTCATACTGCCATATGTAAACTCAATTGAGTTTACATAAGCAAGTACTCTTTCCCAATCACCGACTTTAGCTCCGGCATAAACCATCAAAGACCAGGGAAAACTATCAGGATGACCTAGTCTGGTCCATTTAGGGAAACGGTTATTAAAATCAGACCAGATAAGAGCAGCCTGTTCTTTAGAGGTTAAGTCAAAAGCTATAGCCATTAATTGAGCTGTCATGTCGGGATAGAATTTAGCTGTATTTGTTGGAAATAATTTACCTGCTTCATCTTTAGCAAAGGCAAAACATCTACCAAGCCACATCTTTTGCAGGCTCTGGTATATTAATTCTGCATCCAAAGTAATTCTTTTAGCTTCTTCGGGCTTGTGATATACATTTTCAAGAAGGTAAGCCCAGTCTTTCAGGCCTGCAAAAACCTCTAGGTTATCCATTAGATATTTAATTTTATAATTACTTTTGGCATAAGTTAATCCGTCTTTGGGATCTAAGGTGCTATAGATAGCTTTAACCACTAAGTTTAATTCTGGTTCCAGTTCCAATAAAAATAATTCGTCTTGATTGGTTTCATAATAGCGTCTCATTAAACTAAGAAAGGTAGCTCCATAAGAGTCAGAAGAGTCATAGTCTTCAGTTGAAACAATTTCGCTGGCGCTTATTACTTTGTAATCATAGATTGAACCCATTACACCGAATCTATCAGGTTTATTTAAATGTTTAACATACCAAAGAGCCCATTTTTTAACTGTTTCACTATATTCAGGGTTCTCCACAATACCCCAAAGGGCAATATTATTGAAATAAGGGTTTATTTTTGTATTAAATGGAGTCATAGAAAGGTAGCCATCTTCGCTTTGCAGGCTTTTTACATATTCTTCTTGCCGTGATATTACTTCAGGCCATGGTATCTCTACAGCGATAGTTTTCTTTGGCAATAAAAACAAGAAGATTAAAAACGATATCAAGCTAACACTTTTCACTAATATCCCTCCAAGCCAAGGCGAATTTAGAGATAGAAAAGGCAACTCATTCTTGGAGCCTGTTTGGTAAATAATTATTGCTTACTTTTAGTTCGAGGAAAGAATATTTTTGGTCTTTCGGCAAACATTACAAATTGCATCGCTATAAGTATAATAATAATACCAACGGATTTATTCCACGTAATTGCTTCTCCTAAAAAGGCCCAGGCTAGAATGGAAGCAAATACCGGTTTGGCAAAAAAAACACTGGAGCCTGCGGTTGTATTAAGCAAAGCAAGTCCGTTAAAGAAGGCATAGTAAGCTATCCCAGTAACAAAGATACCAAGGTATATAAGTTTGAGGTAGTTATCATTGGTAACTTGCCAGAAAGATTGATTGTTTAGTAGTACCCAAAGCCAGTTAATGGCTCCCCCAAAGAGAAAGGAAATACTATTTACAGTCAGACTACCAAGCCGTACCGTCAGGTTTTTCCCGGCAACTGTGTAAAGGCCAAATAAAGCTGCAGCACTGAGTGTCAAAAGAGGCCCGATTATACTGGTGGTTTCTATTCCACCTGTTACGAATATAGAACCGATAAAACATAGAAAAATACCAAAAAGCTGGCGCGACGAGGGTCTTTCTTTTAATATAAAAGAAGAAAACAAAGCTACAAAAATAGGGTTTGTACTAAAAAGGATGGCTGCGGTAGAAGCAGGCGAATATTTAAGACTAAGCTGTAAAAGATTCATAGAAAAAACAGCGTTTAAAAGTCCTAGAAAGAGTAGGCCTCGAAAATCTTTATGGCTCAATTTAATATCTTTTTTTTGGAGGTGGAGTACTGCAAATGGTAACAACACTAAACCACCCAAGAAAAAACGAAAGGCATTGACAAAGGCCGTGGTTGTAGTTTCGGTTAAAGTACGGCTGACAATTTCAAATGTACTAAAGAGAAAGATGGTAAGAAACAACCAAAGATACCCTTTTAATTTTTGTGACACTTAAATCACCCTTTGTTATTTAATTACTTAGTATATTTTGCGATTCCAACTCGGTAATCCTGTAGGAATTTGCTTTTCTTGAGAGAATATAGAAAATGGAGGTGGACTTAATGCGTTTTGAAAATAATAATGGTAAAGTAACTATTAACGGCAGAGAACTAAAAAGCCCGGCTCTCCGCCTATTTTTAGGAATAGCCAGTATATTTTTAGCTGCACTTATTGTAACAATTGTAGTTGCAGTTTTACTGCCTGTTTTCGGTTTTTCTATTAACATTAGTGTTCCATTCTATTTGGCTCTTGTGTTAGCTGTTCTTGTTATTGTGCCTACGATTTTAGCTGGAAGTCTGATTACAGGTATAGTAACAGGTTCAATAGAGATGTTTGCTAAAGAGAAGAAGAAAAATACTTCTAAAAAACAAAAATAAAAACTCTTGCTAATTAGTGTTCGGCAAGCTATTGACAAGTGTTTATTGACTCTATTGTACTTGCGCAGTATAATAAAAATGGTTATGGAGGATTAGCTCAGTTGGGAGAGCGCCATCGTCACAAGGTGGAAGTCACAGGTTCGATCCCTGCATCCTCCACCATATAATAAAACATAAACCCTATGTTGAATAGACATGGGGTTTTTTTTATTGTGTGCCATGCATGGCGATTAACTAGACGGTGAAAGTCCGTTATGGGGGTATGTAGCAACCAAC
>DAIMKF010000055.1:0-6586 GCA_036721855.1 Bacillota bacterium
TACCCGAATTTAAAGGACTTCTCTCTTATTTACACAAGATATTTTACACTATCCCACTTTCCTATACTAATTTATACATTTATAGTAATAAACCTTTTTAAAAAGAAAAGAAACCATAAAAAGACTATAAAAAAAATTATTAAACCATAAACGACAACGCGACTAAATTTTTCTATACACAAAGATCAGACTACTCTATCTCCGATTAAAAATTGTATGTTAATCTAGCCTATGTCAAATAGTATAAATACCGCTTTATTTGTTTCAATCAAATCAAAAATGGAGTATAATTAAAATTTGAGACAGGTTCTTTGAACCTTTCAGGGAAGGAATTGGTGAAACTATGAGTGTCACAGATATTAAAAATCTACGCAATGTAGCTATTATTGCTCATGTTGACCACGGTAAAACTACTTTAGTCGATGGTCTATTAAAACAGGCTGGTACTTTTAGAAAAAATGAGATGGTAGTAGAACGGGTTTTAGACTCAAATGTTCTAGAACGCGAACGAGGTATTACCATCTTAGCAAAAAATACATCTGTTTTTTACGAAGAGCTAAAGATCAATATTGTTGATACACCAGGTCATGCTGATTTTGGTGGTGAAGTTGAACGTGTTTTACGTATGGTCGATGGAGCTCTTTTATTGGTGGATGCTTTTGAAGGACCTATGGCCCAAACCAAATTTGTTTTGAGAAAAGCTTTGGAAGCAAATTTAAAAATAATTGTGGTAATTAATAAAATGGATAGACCAGATGCAAGACCTGCTGATGTTTTAGACGAAGTCTTGGATTTATTTATTGAATTAGAAGCCTCAGATCAACAACTGGATTTTCCTGTAATCTACACATCAGCCAGAGAAGGTCGATCTAGTTTAGCACCAGATTCACCGGGTGAAGATATGCGTCCCCTTTTGGAAATGATTAAAAAAGAAATACCAGCACCAAGAGGAGATATTACAGCACCTTTACAGTTACAAATAACTACCCTTGATTATGATGATTATGTCGGACGTATTGGTATTGGCAGAATTCAAAATGGTATTCTTAAAGCTGGCCAGACTATTGGTTTGGGCAAAAGGAACGGAGCGCTAGAGACAATTCGTATCGGTAAGCTTTGGACTTATGAAGGACTTAGAAAAGTTGAAATCGATGAAGTTGGTCCTGGAGATATTGTGGCACTTTCGGGTCTTGGAAGGGTTGAGATCGGCGAAACTGTTACGGAAGTCGATAATCCAAAGATACTTCCACTATTAAGAATTGATGAACCTACAATGAGTATGACATTTACAGTTAATGACAGTCCTTTTGCAGGACAGGAAGGCAAATTTGTTACCTCCAGACATTTAAGAGAACGCCTTTATAAGGAAGCTGAGACTAATGTAAGTCTTAAAGTAGAAGATACAGATTCCGCTGATTCATTTATAGTTTCAGGCCGTGGTGAATTACATCTTGGTATTCTTATTGAAACAATGAGAAGAGAAGGATATGAACTAGCAGTATCAAAACCAAAACCCATCTTAAAAGTGGTAAATGGCCAAAAATATGAACCTTTTGAGAAGCTTTTTATTAATGTACCAGAAGCTTATTCAGGTAAGGTAATCGAGAATTTAGGTATACGCAAAGCCGAAATGATAACTATGCAACCTGTTGGCACATCTAATGTACGGTTAGAGTTTCTCATCCCAGCTAGGGGATTGGTAGGTTTTAGGACTGAGTTTCTCACCCTAACTAAAGGCGAGGGAATTATGCACCATTTATTTGAAGAGTATGGCCCTTATAAAGGTGAAATTAATCAGAGAACAGCAGGAGCACTCATTGCGTTTGAATCAGGAGAAACTACAGGATATGCATTAGATGCAGTACAAGATCGGGGTGAACTCTTTGTTGAGCCGGGTACTAAGGTGTATGCTGGTATGATTGTCGGCGAACACAACAAAGATAGCGATATAGATATAAATGTTTGCAAAAAGAAACATTTGACTAACATGAGAGCTGCCGGCTCAGATGATGCCATTAGACTATCTCCTCCTAAATTATTCAGCCTAGAACAGGCTATGGAATATATTAAAGATGATGAGTTTGTTGAAGTAACGCCTTATTCATTAAGAATGCGTAAAAAAATACTTGACAGGCAACAAAGAGCTAAATCTCTAAAGAAAACAGTTGCAGAAGAACCAAATATTGAATAAGCAAGACCATCTAAGGTTAACCTACTTTTGACTACGTAATTGATTCTGTCAAGGAGGTTAACTTAATGAGCAATGTAATTGGAACTTATTCAGATCGTTATCAGGCAGAAAGAGCTATAGAAGAACTAAAACAAGCTGGATTTACCGATCAAGAAGTATCTCTGATTGCTAAAGAAGAAAATACACGTAGAGAAGATGACGAAAATGCCGGTGAGGATACAATCGGTATTTCCAGTGGAGTTATGACCGGAGGCGCTATCGGTGGGATGGCGGGTCTTTTAGCCGGAGCTGGGCTCTTGGCGATACCAGGAATCGGTCCGATTGTTGCTTTAGGACCTTTGGCCGCTACATTGGGAGGTGCAGCAACCGGGGGAGTAGCCGGTGGTCTTGTAGATCTTGGCATTCCGCAAGAAAGAGGTTCTTACTACGAGAATGAAGTTAAAAGCGGTCGTTTTCTTGCAGTTGTTCAAACAGATCAAGAGCGTGCATCACAAGCTGCTGAAAGCATGAGAAAAACTGGAGCTAAAGATGTAGAGGTTCATTAAAAAAGCCGGGCAAACCCGGCTTTTTTTTATAAACAAATCAATATGACTACATGGTCGCAAGACATAAATGGTTAATTAACGAAAGATAGGAGGTAAAATTTTAATATATGATTACGCTTACCAAAATTTGGAACTAATTTTTTACAGGTAATTATCTAGGGATCAAAAAAATCATAAGTAGAATTATTTTTGTTTGGATGTCTATTAAAGATAGTTGTTTTTGTTCTGTAGCAAAAACATAACATAGATTAAGATTACAAACGATTCGGGAAAATTAATTTCAAGAAATATGAGGTAATTGTTTTTGCATATTATTCAGTTATTAGTGTCAAGACATTTAGCTAAGTATTTGTTATATTGAGAGTAACAGACAAGGTTAAGGGGGTGAAATAGGTTGTACGATCCATGTGCAAGAATTAGTGTAGTCAAAGATGACAAAACCCAAAGTCATATAGAGAGTGCCAGAGCATTAAGACCGATGGGAAAAGAACCATTTTTGCTACCGGAGGAGTTTCCTTTTGGAATAGCTCATTTCTATTACACTTCGTACTACCAAATGCAACCCCACAAGCATGATGAACTTGAGGTAATTTACAGTGTTAGTGGCAGAGGTTATCTATTTGCAGAAAATGAGGTTTTATTGCTTAAACCCGGTGATATTGCTGTTACCAATAGTGAAGAAGTTCATAAAGTAATGCCAGATCCCAAACAACCCGGCTCACTTATTGTAATTATGTTCAAGACTAAGATCTTGGAATACTTATCCAACAGCCAAGAACTATGTACAATCTTTTATAATAAAGAACTTAAACGTAGACTAAGGTTAGAAGCAGGAGAGAAAGAGACAGTCAAAGATATTCTTGAAGATCTCCTTTTTGAGTTTGAAAATGAGAACTTGTTTTATCAAGAGAAGATTACTGCCCGTTTAACAGAACTTTTAGTTATATTGCATCGGCTATATCGAATCCAAAAAAAGGAAAAGGATACAGATGATGGCGTAGGAGAAAGAATAAATAAAGTTATGGAGTTTATTGAAAATAATTTGAACGAAGATATTACCGTAAAGGATATTGCTAATCATATTCACCTAAGTGCCTCCCATCTAAGTTCACTTTTCAAACAAAAAACCGGTTTAACAATTTATAGTTTTATTATTTCCAAACGTTTGATTTTAGCTAGAAAACTTTTAGTAGAGACAGAACAGCCCGTAGACGTAATTGCTGAAGAATGTGGATTTAATGATGTTTCAAGCTTTATTCGCTGCTTTAGAGAACGTGTTGGTACAACTCCCGGTCAGTACCGACGCGCTTCTAGATAAGAAAATTAAACACACTTGAGGAGGATGAAGAAAAATGGCCAAAGTTGCTTTAATTGGTGCAGGTAGTGTAGTCTTTTCTAAACAGTTAACCTGGGATATTCTAGCCTACCCAGAACTTAGAGATTCAACAATTGCCCTACATGACATTGATCCTGATAGGCTAAAAACAGCGGAACTGGTTGCTAAACAATTAGTAGAAAAGATGGGTAGCCATGCTAGCTTATATGCTACATTAAATCGAAAAGAAGCCCTAAAAGATGCCGATTATGTTATCGTTATGGTTCAGGTAGGTATGTTTGAAGCTACTAAAATTGATTTTAATATTCCCAGGAAATATGGTTTAAAGCAAACAATCGCTGATAGTTATGATGTTGGTGGAATATTTAGGTTTTTGAGATCGTTCCCGTTTTACAAAGGTTTAGTTGAAGATATGGCCGAGGTATGCCCTGAGGCTTATCTGCTTAACTATACTAACCCGATGGCCATGAATATGCTTTCTGTCTTTAAAATGGCTCCTCAAATTAAAGCTGTAGGTCTTTGCCATAGCGTGCAAGGAACTGCAGGAATGTTGGCCAATCATTTAGATATACCTTTTGAAGAATTAGATTACAGAGTAGCCGGCATTAATCACCAAGCTTTCTTTTTAACACTAAAACACAAAGGACAAGATCTCTACCCTAAATTGAAAGAACTAGTAAGTGATCCGAAAAAAATTAAGAGTAACGAAAGTAAGTATAATTGGATGACAAGGTATGATGCAGTAAGAGTAGAACTATTTAAAAGACTGGGTTATTATATTACAGAATCTAGTGAGCATAACGCTGAATATTGCCAGTATTTCATTCAACATGACCAATATATTGAAAAATACCATATTCCCATCGATGAATATATTCGCCGCTGTGAGATAATCCTAGCTGAATATGAACGCATCCGTAAGGTTGTACGCGAAGGCGGAGATATCGATGCTCACTTAAGTCATGAATATGCCGGTTCAATTATTTATGCTCTCCATACCGGCAAAACCTTTTCTTTTAATGGCAATGTATTAAATACCAACTTAATTACCAACTTGCCTCAAAACATGTGTGTTGAAGTACCCTGTCTTGTAGATCGTAATGGAATTCAGCCTACTTACATCGGTGATTTGCCACTGCAATGTGTAGCCCTAAACAGACCTTTGGTATCTAGTTCTCAACTGGCTGTAAAAGCAGCGCTAACAGGTAAAAAGGATTATGTATATCAAGCAGTGATGATGGCACCACATTCATCATCGATTCTTACCTTGGATCAGATCTGGTCAATGTGTGATGATCTAATCGAAGCTCATGGTGCTGCTCTACCTAAACTATCATAAAGGGAGGAGTTGGAGTGAGCTTTAATCAAAATGGGTTTATGCAAAATCTGTTTATAAAAACCAACCTGCTAAGCCGTTCAATTAGTGCTGAAAACCCAACCGGAGAAAAAGGCATGGGTGGAAGAGCATCGGAAGGAAATGCTAGCCAGGCAGCCAGAGATTTGGGTTTGGGTTGGAAAGTTAATCCTTATTTAATCTTAAAACCACAAGAAGAGACTATCCTGGCCAAGATAGATGGACCGGGTATCATTGAACAGATGTGGATGACCCCACAAGGACCTTGGCGCAACCTAATTATACGCATATATTGGGACGGACAACAAAACCCTTCTGTAGAGTGTCCTTTTGGTGATTTTTATGCCTTGGGTTGGGGAAAATTTCGCCAGATAGCCTCTCTTCCTGTTTGTGTAAATCCCGGTAGTGCTTTTAACAGTTATTGGCCGATGCCATTTCAAAGAAATTGTAAAATATCTATTACTAGCCTTAACGATCATGATGTACTTTTTTACTACCAGATTAACTATGCCCTAGGTGATATTCCCGCTAATTCTCTTTATTTCCATGCTCAGTTTCGCAGAGTGAATCCACTGCCTTACAAAGAAGTTTACACCATTGTTTCTGACATTAAAGGTCAAGGTCAGTATGTAGGAACAGCTATGAGCTGGGGGGTTAACAACTCCGGTTGGTGGGGCGAAGGTGAAATTAAGTTCTATCTTGATGGTGATAAGGATTCCCCAACTATTTGCGGTACAGGCACAGAAGATTATTTTTGTGGCTCT
The DNA here is from genome assembly GCA_036721855.1 of Bacillota bacterium. Taxonomy (GTDB): domain Bacteria; phylum Bacillota; class DTU065; order DTU065; family DTU065; genus JAHDNZ01. The sequence continues at coordinate 6,191 of DAIMKF010000055.1, forward strand.
TATAATTTTGAAAACCAGGAAACCAAGCAATATCAGGAGTTTACAACTCCCTATGCTGGCTTTTATATCTTAAAACCAGACGGAGTGTATCAATCTCAAACCCGTTTTAACCTCTATCGTTGGCATATTACCGATCCCATTCGCTTTGAAAAAGATCTCGCCGTAACTATTCAAGCTTTAGGTTGGAGATCAGGGGGAAGGTATCTGCCGCTTAAAGATGATATAGCCTCGGTAGCCTATTGGTATCAGACCTTACCAACAGCTCCCTTTCCCAAACTACCAGATAAAGACTTTTTAGAAATAATATAAAAAGGTGCTTTCAAAGCACCTTTTTTTTGTCGTGGTGTGCCACGCATGGCGATTAACTAGACGGTGAAAGTCCGCTATGGGGGTATG
>DAIMKF010000056.1:0-6290 GCA_036721855.1 Bacillota bacterium
AGCTAATAATCTACCTTTCTTGTAAAAAACTGTTAGCCGCTGAAAAAAATACGAAGGGTACTACTCTGTTGTCACAAGTTAAATGAATATGTCTGATACTGAAGTGATTGAGACTTATCGTAATCTACGGAGGTTAGGAGACATTCCGGATTACTCTAGGAAAAAGACTGTTGAATGTCGCGATAAGATCTCCTGTTCCAGACAACATAAGAATATCTACTTATTCGACTATAGAAGTAAAATATCTGAGACGATTGAAAAGCAGAATTGATTTTTCTAATAAAAGACTTCGTCTTGTGGATATTAATAATGTTAGCAAGCCCAAAAACTAGATTTACTCTAGATGTTTATCAAAATAAGATGACCGCTATCCCGCTTGTTCCAAGGTATTGCGGTCATCTTTATTGATTATTTAGCAAGTTTAACTTGCCCTCTTTTCATATTCAAATGTTTAACCAATCTCTATGTTTCTATTCTTAATTACCAACTTTCTTCCCTCAAAGTTGATTTCTGGCTTTTTTAGTGTTATTGCAGAATCAAAAGAGAATACCCACCACACCGGATTCCCTTTTATATTACATAAATGTCTAAGGGTCAGAGGTCCTCTAGTGCCTTCGTGGCGTAAAAGGTCTACCGGTTTGATTTCTTCTAAATTAGTACCTATCCACAATGAAAACACCCCATTACTCAGTCTTGCCCAACCTTCGGTAAATGACCAGGCAAGGTGAGTTCCGCCTTGCCAGTAATATGATATTGGTACACTTTTTTTCGAGGTGTCTATACTATCTCTGACAGCCACTATATAGTTCTCTCCCGGAACGAGCCATACTTCCCTTATGACAGATGAGGCATCAGAGATTGTTTCATAACAACCGCTTATATCAATACTTAAATGCTGAAGACCTCCTTTGAGCATTTCTAAAGTTGTAATTTTACCGGCACGTCGTGTTTGAACTGTTCCATTCACTACTGGAACATTATGCGCTTGCTCTCCAAGGGTGAAATCTCTTTCCTGCCCCGGTCTGTACTGTTGATATCCCGGATCAGTAATCCAAAAACGTCCTTGATGTCCAATAACGATATGGCCATTGTCATAATGGAGATGACCGACTTTTGCCCTCCCGTTTGAAACAGCAACCAAACATGATTTCATATCCCAACCTGTACGAAGCACCGCTGCGGAAGGAAGAGCGGCACTAAAATATTTAGCCTTGCAGAGTTCTGACTTTTTATAACCCGGTAAATCTACCTCCTCGCAGGTTGCTATCACCTTATTTGATAATGTTGTTCCATATAGCATCTTGCCAATGGTGTATGTTGGAAGCCTTACAGGGGCAATATGGCGAAGGAGCCACGTACCTTCATGCCAATCATACCATTCCAAAAAACGTGTCATTACATTGGTCCAGAAAGGCATTTCAGGTTCCACATCACCTATAGGAGCATGAATATCCGCTCTACCCGGAAGTGTTAACAACAGCCAGCTTTCAAAGACAGTCCTGAAAGCCTCTTTCATCTTAGATAGCATATCATCTGCAGACTCAAGGTTGTTCAACCACTCAGTTGCAGAATCAAGGAAATAGCCGTCGTAGGCAGTACCCTCGGTATAAGCACAGTCTTTATCCAGCCTGTAACTACGCCATGCTTCAAGCACTTGATAAGACTTTTCCCTCAGCGTTTCTGAGTGGACACTCTGTATCACATCTGCAAGATAAGCACTGCTCATAAGCACTATGCACGGTATATTTGCAAGATCTGGAACTAAAATATCGTCTTTGCCTTTCCAAGTAACCTCAAACCATGGCATTACTGCTTCATTAAGTATCCTATTTGCAGCTTTCATGGCCATATCATACTTAGCTTTATCCCATCCTGTTTTGTCTTTAAGGAAACGTGCAAGACATGAAGCAAAATGAGCTGTACAGAGACCGGCTGTACCCGTTTCATCGAAATAATTTCTCCAGTTTGCAAGTAGAGACAATTCGTTTTGCAGAATTTGTGCCGATGTATAATCATCTAGGTTCTTCCACGCAGCATATAACGTATTCCAGCGTTCTCTCAACTCCCAACTTAACCATATGCTCCATGGATAATGAGACATATCATTAATACCCTTTGGCATGAACAATGGAATATCAGACACAGGCAGAGGAAAAGCCATAGTATAACCTATTCTGTAATAATATACCTGCAGCTCTATTCGCTCTTTTTCTTTCTTTATTCTATTAATTAGCTCTTCTTGCAGTTCATCACGGCACCATTTCTTGAAAACTGATGGAATTACACTGGAAGTCTCATAGGCAGCAGTATCATAATTAAGCATTTTGAACAATTTTATGTAGTCTCCTTCCTTTTAGTTTAGTAGCTTAAGAATATTAATATTCTTAAAAAGTTTTTCTGATCAAATATCCTACATTGTCAAAATACATTGTACCTGTCGGTGAGACACCAAATAAAAGTATACTCTGCTTATATCTAAAGCAGATGCTCTTCGGCTTAAATTAGATTTTTCACCTTCTGCGATAATTACACTCATGAGTAATCTTCATGGTTTACTTTCTCTGGTAACCATTTTGACTGTTTTTATTCTTTTTATACAAAGCTGTAGCTAATTGTATGTTTCCACACTCTGTTCTTTAGCTTTAACATTTGGCGTTGCTTTAAGTTTAGCAGTTCTGCGGCTTCTCTGATTATTATTTCTTTGCGATTAGTCTGATCAATGACTCTTAGTTTTGTTATCTCCTTCTGAGTCATTAATGTCTCCTTTCTTAGGTGACATTTTATCAGAATAAGTTCAACATAACATTATCATAGAGTAGCTACGGCTAATAATCTACCTTTCTTGTAAAAAACTGTTAACCAAAAAGTTGGCTTCCTAAACCTAAACGGAGGCTTTTTTTGTAGAGTTTTGAGGACTAAAACAAAGGAGGCCAAAGTGACCTCCTTTTGAGTAGATATCTTATTTGATCTCTACTTTAGCACCGACTTCTTCAAGCTTCGCTTTGACACTGTCAGCTTCAGCCTTGGAAACGCCCTCTTTAACATTTTTAGGTGCACCGTCTACAAGGTCTTTAGCCTCTTTTAAGCCAAGACCGGTGAGTTCGCGTACAACCTTGATAACCTTAATCTTCTCAGCTCCAATTTCAACTAAAACAACGTCAAATTCAGTTTTCTCTTCAGCTTCAGGTGCGGCTGCTTGAACAGGAGCACCTGCCATAGCAACTGGGGCGGCAGCACTGACACCAAATTTCTCTTCCAAAGCTTTTACCAAATCAGCTAACTCTAAAACTGTCATCTCTTCAATTTGCTTAAGGAATGCATCTTTATCAAAAGCCATTTTATTTACCTCCAAATAAAATTATTAGTATCTTAAGTACTAAAAAGACACCCAAAAGTATCTTTAAGTAAACTTAGAATCGTGTAAGACCATCTTTAGGCACTTTCTTTTTGACTACGTACAGCTTCCAAAACATAAACCAAATTGCGAATGTTACCCTGGAGACAATTGACAAGTCCTGTAATTGGGCTTTGTAGTGCCCTAACAAGCATAGCCAGAAGCTGTTCTTTTGATGGTAAATCAGCTAAAGCTTCTACTTGAGCTGCATCAATAACCTCAGTACCTAAAAGGCCACCTTTAATCTCCATCTTCTTGCTTTGTTTAATAAAGTCTCTGATAATTTTGGCGGGAGCTACGGGATCGTTGATACCAAAAGCAACAGCCGTAGGACCGGTTAAGTATTGATCTAACCCCTCAATGCCCTGTTCTTTAGCTGCTAAACTAAGTAGAGTGTTTTTTAAAACCTGATACTCCACTCCTGCTTCACGCAACTTCTTTCTCAGTTCAGTTTCTTCTTTGACATTAAGACCACGGTAGTTAATAATAACTACGCCTTTGGTATCTTTAATCTTGGCACTTAACGCTTGTACCTTGGCAACTTTTTGTGGTTTTGGCACGGTTTCACCTCCTTAATCCTCCTGCCTGATAAATAAAAAAGCGAACCTACAGACAGGTTCGCGACAGATCACCGTAAAAAAGATCTATCTTAAACTACCTCGGCAGGCGACTAAGCTTACCCCAGTATTTGGGACCTGCTGTCTGTGGCAGAGAGGTTACTATTTTAATTATAATACTTAAGCTTTAACACTGTTTACAACATCAGTTGAGCTTACCTTCACACCAGGACCCATTGTAGATGCAATGGATATCTTTTTAAGGTAGATGCCCTTAGAAGAAGCAGGCTTAGCTTTAATAATTGCACTCATCAAGGCCAAAAAGTTTTCCTCAAGCTTTTCCGGGCCAAAGGAAGCCTTGCCGATTGGAACGTGAACGATAGCTGCTTTGTCTACTCTAAACTCAACTTTACCAGCTTTGATATCCTTAATGGCTTTGGCTACATCAAAGGTAACAGTGCCTGCCTTAGGGTTTGGCATTAAACCCTTAGGCCCAAGAATTTTACCTAAACGTCCTACAACACCCATCATATCGGGAGTGGCTACAGCGATATCAAAATCCAGCCAACCGGCTTGGATTTTTTCGGCCAAATCTTCAGCACCGATAATATCAGCACCGGCTTCTGTCGCTTCAGTAGCTTTTTCACCTTTAGCAAAAACGGCTACTCTAACAGTACGGCCTGTGCCAAAAGGCAGTACTACGGTACCACGCACATTTTGATCGGCATGACGAGGGTCAACCCCCAGACGAATATGAGCTTCAATAGTCTCATCAAACTTGGCATTAGCAGTCTTAACAACCACATTCATAGTTTCTTTGACCGTCAAAACTTCGTCACGGTTATAAGTCTCTAAACAAGCTAAGTACCTTTTGCTTTGTTTTTTGGCCATAAATATTTTTCCTCCTTGTGGTACAAACGGATTTATTCCTCCCACATTATTTAGCAAATAAATCGGATTACTCCTCAATTGTAATGCCCATACTACGGGCAGTACCGGCAATAACCTTCATCGCAGATTCAATATTAGCTGCATTAAGGTCTTTCATTTTTAACTCAGCAATCTCTTTGAGCTGAGCTTTGGTTACCTTACCAACTTTTTTAGTGTTGGGAGTACCAGATGCAATTTCAAGTCCGGCAGCCTTTTTCAAAAGAATCGCGGCCGGCGGTGTTTTCGTAATAAATGTAAAGGACCTATCAGCAAAGATAGTAATCTCAACGGGAATAACCATACCGGCTTCACTAGAGGTACGAGCATTAAACTGTTTGCAGAAATCCATAATAGCAACACCGTGCTGACCTAAAGCAGGACCAACCGGTGGTGCCGGATTTGCTTTCCCCGCTGGGATCTGCAATTTTACCTTAGCTACTACTTTTTTTGCCATATTTTCACCTCCCAAGAAGAACACTAACTGAAAATAATTTTACCCACTATAAAATAGGTAAATTACGTTTACATAAATTCGCCAACCAGCTCAAAACTCTCTTGGCTAAACTCTGGTTTCTCATATCTTGGCCTTGGTTTTCACATCTAATCATGCAATTAGATTTGTTGGTTTAGAGCATTTAACAATAGTCTTATCGCTAATTCTTGCAAGGCTTATTTAGGCTCGAGCCTGTCTATTCTTGCTATTTAGTAAGGAATTTGAACCCAGCAGAAAAGCCCAGGTCAACAAGGCCAATAAATAAGGCAACAATAAGGCTGATCACAATAACAATAATGGTATAATTAATTAGCTCTTTTCGATTAGGCCAAACTACTTTACGTAGTTCGGTTTTAATCTCGCGAAAAAACTTACCAACACCAGTATTGCTTGTTTTTTTTACGTTGGCCTTCAAAGCAATCCCCCCTGTGCGGACGCTATACGCTAACTATTTTGTTTCCTTATGAGCAGTATGTTCGCGACAAGCTGGACAGAACTTTTTAAATTCAAGCCTGTCAGGATTGTGATTCTTATTTTTAGAAGTTCTATAGTTGCGTCTGCCGCATTTAGTACATTCTAAATTAATGTCTACACGCATCAGAGTACGGCTTACCTGATATGCAGGCTCACCATTCACCTGCCTTTCAAAGCACAGTTTTTAGAGCTGTACTGTTAAACATTAGCATATAGCGGATTCAATGTCAAGATTTACGCCTTTTTCTCTAACTCTTATTATAGACCATAAGCCAGCTAAAAAACAGCCGCTAGTTTTAAGATATTTCCTTTTTAGATACCTTAAACCGCATTTAATAAAAAAAAGCTTGCAACTATCTTGCAAGCTAATTATCTGGTTGCGGGGGCCGGACTTGAACCGACAACCTCCGGGTTATGAGCCCGACGAGCTTCCGATTGCTCC
>DAIMKF010000057.1:0-6271 GCA_036721855.1 Bacillota bacterium
ATGGGGATCGAACCCACGGCCTCTTGAATGCCATTCAAGCGCTCTCCCAGCTGAGCTAAGGCCCCACAACATTACTTATGGCATGCTAACGGATGCTAAGCGCAGAAGACTTTTCATCTTCCGACCTCCAAGGCGAGTTCAGGTTTCGCCATACCGGATTGCACCAAACTCCGGCTCTCTAAAAAGGCTTTAGCCCTACTATTCCTTTTCCTTGGTTTTATAAGTTAGTCGGTTATTCGTTTCGTATAGCCATAATTATAGCCAAAGTGATAAGTACTGTCAACTGGAGGAGAAACTGTCTGGAGGGGAACCTTGCTTTCTTTGTAACAGACTATTTCTTTTCCAAAACAAAAAATAACCTGGCTGTCTTTCGGTCTACCTGACCTAAATCCCAAGCTCTATAGATGCCCCTGCAGTTAAGATTGGCTTTTCGGGCAGCTTTTATAATCTCTCTTTGGGTATGAATTCTTTGTTTTAAGCGGTAATTTTCTTTGTCTCCATTAAGCTTACAGTTAATATTATAGATTAGATACTTGCCCCTTCTTCTGCTTTGCCATTTAAAGATACCCAGTGGAACAACCTCTGTAGCAATGGCATTATGCATTGTTTTAAGCCTTGTTTTGTTATGGACATCAAAAAGTATTTGGCCTCCATTCTCCAACTGCTGTGCTAGGTTTTTTAAGGCCTTTTTAAGTTCGGTTTTAGTTAAGTAGTTGAGTACATCTAAAGGTAGGTAGATCAAATCCCATCTTTGGGGAGAACTATATTTACAGATATCACCTAAGATTAGTTCGTTTGTTACCCTTTTTTCTGCCAACCTAAGCATGTCAGAATCTTGATCTAAACCGACCGGAATTAAGCCTGCCTCATTCATCGCTTTCAGAAAAAGGCCACAACCACAGCCGGCTTCCAAGATAGCCATTGGTTTTTTTTCGGTCAAAGCTTTGAGGTAACAGTGGACATATTTTTTATATGGCTTTCTAGACATTACTAGATCATAAACCGTATTAAAGATCAGGCCCACTTTTTATCTCCTCAAACAACCTAGGAGCATCCTGCCAAAGTTTATCTAAACCATAATATTTTCTCTGTTCTTCTGAGAAAATATGAATGACTATATCAGCAAGATCAATTAGTATCCAGCCACCTTCCGCACTTCCCTCTCTACTTTTGATAGTTATGTCGTTGAGTTTTATTTCATCTAAAATTGCTTTTGCTATAGCTTCTACATGAAGTTTAGAACGACCAGATACTAAGACAAAATAATCAGCCACAATGGTAATATCTGAGACATCAAGGATCTCAAAATTCATACCTTTGTGCTCTTCCACAGCTTTAGTAATAAATTTTAGAACCCGTTTAATATCCACCCGCAGCCGTTGCCAGAAACTTATAAAAGCTATCTATAAGTTTTCTAGGTTTACAACGGCTTTCACCTCCTTTTGTTTTTTTATAATCATTTTTATCACTTAACATCCCAAAAACTATTTTGCAGCATCCCGACCAAGCAAGATGGCTACATCTCCGAGAGGACTTCTGGTTTTCGTCCATTTATAATCATTTAAATTAAGTGAAGCAGCTAGCCATTTGACAGCATCTTCGTAATCCTCTGCAGCTTGAATTGTTGTCCTTTGATATTGGTAATCTGTCAACAGGTTAAGGCCGGCCAATTTAAACTCTTTGGCTCTAACTAGTTCTGCGGTTTTGCTCCCAGCTTCCAAACTGCCGCTACCATTTAAAATGCCTACACTAAAACCATATTTACCAACACGAAAGTATTCGTTAACTATTTCTTTCAAAAGACTTTGATCACTAAGCCAGTAACTAGTCCCAGCTATAGTTGCTGAACTTCCCGGAAGAATAAAACTTTTAATCTGAAACCCTCTGGCATTTTGAGCTAAAGTAGCCCATTTAATCATCTCACTTGGAGTTAGGTTAGTACGAATAGCATCTTTTAATTGGGGAATAAGTGATGGCAGTTTCCCTAAATTTGAAGGGCGTGATAGTTCATTTGCCAGCGCTTCGATGAATTTCTGCTGTCTGGTCACTCTACCGACATAACCTGAATCAGTTAAGGAAACATCGCCATAGCCATCATTCCTAAACCGTACATAATGAAGTGCCTGCTTGCCATTTAAACGCTTTTTGCCCGGCATTATACGGATATGAAGGTTTTGGGCATAATCATCCCAAACCATAGGCATCTCGACATCAATAATTACCCCGCCGAGAGTATCAATAATCTTTTCAAACCCTTGATAATCCATTTTAATGAAGTTATGGATGGGAATCTGCAATATCTCTTCTACTACCTTTATTGTCTCCTTAAGACCGCTTTTGGGGTAAACAGCATTGAGCTTATCTGCCTTGTCGGCTATTTTTAGCTTTGTATCCCTAGGTAGGGAAATTAAAGCAACATTAGCATTTGTCTCATCTACACTAGCCACAATAATTACATCGGTTCTGCTAATGCCACCTACATTATCTGAGCCAAGAATTAAAAAATTAGTCCGTGGATGATATTTGTATAAGCTTGGAGCTTTAACATCCAGAATAACTTCTGGTTCAAATGTTCCGCTTAAGGCAGATTTATCCACCATTGAATTTAAGGCCAGGTATATTACCACTAACACACCTATGGCTATTATTCCTAAAACCAAAAAAACATAACCTAACCTTGAAAAAGCTGTCTTAGTTTTTTTGTTCATCAGCGAGCGCCACACAGTAAACTGTTGCGCCTCCCTCCCTTTTGAAAACAAATTATTTGTGTAATCGGAAGCCTAATTTTAATATAAGCTTGTTTCTAAGGGCGACTGTATCAGGATGGATGGGTAATTTTCTTTGAAGCAGGTAGTAAATTGAAGCATCTAAAGACTCCAATAAAGCATCTAGAAAATCCTCCCTTGCCAAAAGCCTAATTTTATTAATATCGGGGTAATCTCTTCCCTCTTCCAATTTATCGGCAAGATAGATTATACAAGCTAATTCTTTCATATCAGGATGACCTGTGACATGAAAGGCAATAGCTTCTTTAACAGTTTCACTAAGATTAAATTGCTCTCCGTAAATCTTGGCAGCTACTTTGCCATGTAATACTAAAGGCCAGTTTTTTTCGTACTCAGTTATTATTATGTTATGTTCTTTAGCCAAAGCTAGTAGCTTTTTTGGGGGTAATTCGCGGCAAAGATCATGCAAAATACCAGCAAGATATGCCTCTTTGACATCCAAACCATGTCTTTTGGCAAGTGTAACTGCCAACCCTGCTACTCTTTGTGAGTGATTAAACCTAAATGGAGTTACCCTTTCTTGAACAAATTCTTCTATATCTATTCTCATAAAGATCATCCTCTAATCTTCTCTTTAAATCTACTTTCGTCATGAAAAAAAAGAAGCCTGCCTCCTGAGTAAATTAGAGATTATCTCGGGCCTAAGTATATACCTTGCTGTACATACTAATAATTTATTATCCCCTCCTTCTTTTTTTAACCCCAAAATAAGGTCGCAGATTAACAGCTTCCTTTATGCTGGGTAACCCCAATGCGTTGCAAATACTTGGTTTAGAATTTCTTAACAGTAGATACACCCAAACAGGTTTGTGTTTCTTGCATTTTAAAAAAATAAAACTAAGTACTATTCTTCTTATCCTCGTTAACCTCAAATTATTAAACTGACAGATAACCAATTGGTAAGTTGGTTAATAAAATACCTCAGGCCATAATCAAGGGAATTCCACAAAAAAGTTTACAAAAAGTCCTTCAAATCTCTGTAAAATAAAAGGAAACTTACCCTTTGGGCGGGAACTTTAATAAGAGTAGGTACAATAAAAATTTGTTTTTTGGTGAAAGCAACTCTTTATTAAAAAAAATTAAAAGGAAGATGAACTTATGCGTAAAAAAAGTTTGGTACTGCTTTGTTTCTTGCTTATTTGTTCTTTGGCCTCTGCAAAAACTCTTACAGTTTGGTTTACCGGGCATAGTAATGAAATATTGTCTATTATAAAGGATCTCATTGATAGAAAGTTTTCGCCCAAATATGGTGTAGACGTTGAAATTACCGGACTCTCCTGGACAGATAATGAAACTAAATACCTTCTGGCTTCGGCATCTAACGATGTTCCAGATGTAGGTTCAACAGGAGCTTTGTTTTTGCCAGAGTTAGGACTAAGGGGTGCTCTGGTCGATCTTAGAACAATGCCGGGAATAGATGAGGTTGTTACCAGAGCTCCGGCCGGGTATTATCGTTCCCTAACCTATGAAGGAATTCTTTTTGGCATCCCTTACTATTCTTCCCTGGGTATAGCTTATTATCGCGATGATATCCTGCAAAACTTGGGACTTGGCAAGATAGACACCTGGGAAGATTTAAAACTTGCTTTGCCTAAAATGCAGGCTAAAGGGACAAATTTTTCCCTGGAATGGGGCCTGTCAAATACTGTATACTCCGATGTTAACGCTTTCATGTGGCAAAACGGAGGCGATGACTATACCCCGGATCTAAACCGTTCCGGTTATGATCTTCCTGGAAGTATTAAAGGGTTTAAAGAGTTTTGTGAACTTTATACCAAATATCATATTGCCAAAGAAGTTCCTCAGTTTCAAGGTTTTGTTGATGGAGAACTAGCTGTTTTAGGTTCTTCACAAGGTCTGTACGCGAATCTAAAAACCGCAGCTCCACAGATAAATGGTAAATGGAGCCTTCAAGTCTACCCCGGCACATTCTACAAAGGCGAGATAAACCGAAGTGCCACAGGAACCGGTTGGTCCTTGGGTCTCTTTAAGGCCTCTAAAAACAAAGAACTAGGCTGGGAGTTTATCAAGTGGTTTACTTCCGAAGAGATTCAGTTAGAGTTGGCTGATAAAATATCGGAACGTATCCAAGGTGCTTTCTTCTTACCCGCTAATTTGAATGCGATTAATAAGTTAAAGCTTCCGGAAAAAGACCTGCAAACCATACTGGCGCAGCTTAAATTCTCCAAAGCTTCGGTATTTGGCCTTGTCTCCCCCAATAACAGAAGACGCTATCTACAGTTTGCCGCGCAAGAAGCTGTTTTGCACGGTACCGACCCTGAAACTACTATTCGTAAGTATGCCCAAGAACACAATGTAGAAATACAACGAAAACAAGTTGAGTACAAGCGTTATATCCAACAACTACTTAAGAGCAACTAGTCGTTTCTTTATGGTTTAGTACAAGTTAATAAAGAGCGGTTTCTTCTAAAAAGAAACCGCTCTTTTTTGCCTTTATGTTCTATTTACCGTTATTCTCTTGTTGTTCTTGGGCGAGCCTCATTAACAACAAGTGTCCTACCTTCTAAGGTGTAACCATTCATCTCTTCAATAGCTTTTTCCAAACTATCATCTTCTACTTCGACAAACCCAAAACCCTTAGAACGGCCGGTCTCTCGATCTGTAATGATTCTAACTCCAACAACCTCCGCGGAATTGCTAAAAACCGACTTTAAGTCTTCTTCTGTAGTATTCCAAGGAAGATTACCTACATACAAAGTCTTAGACATAGCACTTTCCCTCCTTTCGAAACCGCAGGGCCAAGCCGGATCTTGAAACACTCGAAAACTTGTACTCAGGTACAGGAAAGTGCAAGAGTCAGGTAAGCCGTCACGGTTAGTGGCTCATATTTCAGAACCCTCCATTTATTATTTTACCACAATCAAAAGAAAAATGAAAATATTTTTAGTTACTTTCAACCAAAATACCTAATTTGTGGCTAAAAAAAGACAGTCTGGTCTGAACCCTCAGTCTAGGCTGTCAAAAAAACCTATAAAATGGGGTGAACAGTGGGATTTGAACCCACGGCCTCCAGGGCCACAACCTGGCGCTCTAACCAACTGAGCTATGCCCACCATATATGGCAGGGGAGACAGGAATCGAACCCGCAACACTCGGTTTTGGAGACCGATGCTCTGCCAATTGAGCTACTCCCCTGTTTAACCTTATTAATATTTATATGGCTGGGGTGCCTGGATTCGAACCAGGGAATACAGGAGTCAAAGTCCTGTGCCTTACCGCTTGGCGACACCCCAAAAAGAGCAATGATGGTGGAGCCTATGGGGATCGAACCCACGACCTCTTGAATGCCATTCAAGCGCTCTCCCAGCTGAGCTAAGGCCCCATATGGCTCCCCAGGCAGGGCTCGAACCTGCAACAACCCGGTTAACAGCCGGGTGCTCTACCATTGAGCTACTGAGGAACAAATATCATGGTGGAGAGGACTGGATTCGAACCAGTGAAGGCAACGCCAGCAGATTTACAGT
>DAIMKF010000058.1:0-6165 GCA_036721855.1 Bacillota bacterium
GTTGCTACATACCCCCATAACGGACTTTCACCGTCTAGTTAATCGCCATGCGTGGTACAACCACCACAAAAAAAACTGCTGCTTTTAAGCAGCAGTTATGGTGTTACTGTCATTAGCTTGGCAGCTTCATCCGGGTATTCGGCAATAAATCTAAGCTCATCCGGTAAAAGTGGTTTTTGGTTGTGAGCTGTTCCAAGCTGGACTAGTTGAAGAATTCTACGCTCCTTTTTAGATGTAAGGTCAACATTGATTTTATTTAATACATGTTTTAGACCTTTTAGGCCGCCGTATTCACCTGTGGTAATAATACGACCGCTTTCTAAAGTTAACTCCTTGGGAATACCTAATTCTTCCGGAGAATAGATCTCGTAGTTTCTACGATCTTTTAGAATGCCATCGGCATGAATACCCGATTCATGGGCAAAAGCGTTGCTGCCAACACCAACTTGGTTAATTGGAATGGGCACCCCAAAAGAACGAGCCACATAATTGGCGATTTTCCAGGCCATAGTTAGATCGACATTGGGATCTAAAACATCTTTATCTTTTAGACCACGAGATTTTGTTAAAGCTAGAATAACTGAGATTAAATCCGCATTACCGGCACGCTCTCCCATACCGTTTACAGTCACATTAATATAGGCATCTACTCCGGCATCTAAAGCACCCATGGCACCTTCAACTGAATTGGCGACTGCATAACCTGTATCGTTATGGCAGTGAAGTTCAATCGGTAGCTGGACTTCTTTGGCTAGCATATAAACACTATCATAGATACTATTGGCATGGTCATAACCTAGAGTATCGCAGTACCGAATGCGATCGGCTCCATGTTTTTTAGCTGCTAAGGCAAACTTCATTAGATAGTCTTCATCATAGCCCTGATCTTCACGTTCTGCAGCTGTTCGGGAAGCGTCTTCGGCATTAACCCCGATTGTTTTTACACCTGCCTCACGCGCAGCTTCTACAGCCTCAGTCATCATTTTTAAGATATCGTCGCGATTAATTTTATTACCGAATTTACCTATGGTCATAATAAGAGATGTAGAGATTGAGATGTTCAAATGTTCAACTTTTGTTAGCTTTAGAGCTTTATAAACATCCTCAACAGTAGCTCTTACCCAACCTTCAAGTCTAATATTTTTGAAAAATCCTTTTTTTTGCAAATCAAGATTAGCGTTGATATAATTTGTTTCGTGCTCTAAAGCAGGAAAACCAAATTCAGATTGAAAAATACCCATTTGGTCCAGATAGTGATTTAGCATTGTTTTCTGCAATTTAGATAACCCTATATTAGCTGTTTGGACTCCGTCTCGATTGGTAACATCGATAAGATAAACACGAGGTTTTTCTCCCCTGACTGTGGGTTCATTCATGGCGCTTCACCTCCAATTTCGACAATGCTGCGTTGTTTTAACATTTGTGATATTTTATATCTTATATAACAGGCATAATAATGTCAAGGCTTCCATAATAAACATACAGTACTCTGTATTAAGTAATGCTGTATACAAGTAGTTGGTGTGTTTCTCTATGTATATTTATGCAAAAAGGCTGCCTTTAGGCAGCCTTTTATAAACCACTATCATTTAAGCTTGTCGAGAGCTTTTTTAAGGTATTCATTGGCCATTTGTGGATTGGCTTTACCGTGACTTAATTTCATCACCTGACCGACTAAAAATCCTAACACTTTCTCTTTACCTTCGAGATACTGAGCTACCGGAGATGGATTCTTCTCAATAACATCCTGAACAATTTTTTCAATCTCCGATACATCACTGATTTGAATAAGGCCTTTTTCTTTAACTACTGTATCGGGGTCGTTCCCGCTAGTAAACATCTCCTCAAAAACAGTCTTGGCGATCTTTGATGAGATAACTCCCTTATCCTGGAGAGCAAACATAGCTGCTAGATCCTTTGGTTTTACTTTAACTTGGTTAATTTCTAGGCCTTGTTCGTTGATTAATCTCATAAACTCACCCATTAGCCAGTTAGATACTACTTTTGCATCTGTATAATACTTTAGTACTGCTTCAAAGTAGTCGGCTAAATCTTTATTGGCAGTTATAAGTTCGGCATCGTATTGAGGTAGTCCAAACTCGGTTAGATAACGATTCATTTTTGCTGCAGGCAACTCCGGCAAGCTGTCTCTTAGGTTTTGAATATACTCATCAGTCAATACAATTGGTACCAGATCAGGCTCGGGGAAATATCTATAGTCATGAGCCTCTTCCTTGCTTCTCATCGATATTGTAATACCGGCGTTATCATCCCAGGTGCGAGTCTCTTGCACCACCTTTTTGCCGGCATCCAAAAGTTCTGCTTGTCTTAGAGCTTCATACTCCAAAGCTTTTTGAACCGCCTTAAAGGAGTTCATGTTTTTGATTTCGGATCTTGTGCCAAACTTAGTAGCACCTTTGGGCATCAAAGAGATGTTGGCATCACAACGCAAAGATCCTTCTTCCATCTTGCAATCACTAACATTGGCATAACGCAGAATATTTCTTAAGGTTTCCATATAGATCCGGGCTTCCTCGGGAGAGCGCAGATCTGGTTCTGAAACTATTTCAATAAGGGGAATACCACAACGATTGTAATCTTCCAGTGAAAATTCACTGTCTGTAATAGTAGTACCGGAGTGGACCGATTTACCTGCTTCCTCTTCCATATGGACTCTATTAACCCCCACAACCTTTTTGACGCCGTTTACAAAAAACTCAACCTTGCCATGGCGACAGATTGGTAATTCGTACTGGGATATCTGGTAGGCTTTGGTTAGATCGGGATAAAAGTAGTTTTTTCGGTCAAACTTACTAAATTTAGCAATATCGCAGTTAAGAGCCAAACCGGCTTTGACAGCAAACTCTACTGCTCTTTCATTAAGTACCGGCAAAGTCCCCGGAAGTCCCAGACATATGGGACAGACCTGGCTGTTAGCTTCGTTTCCAAAAGACGTGCTACAGCTACAAAAGAGCTTAGTCTTTGTCATTAGCTCAGCATGTACCTCAAGACCGATAACAATCGTATAATCTTCTTGTGGCATTTACTTACACCTCCAGAGTCGGCAAACCAATGGTACCGACAGCCTTTTCTAAAGTATAGGCTGTATTTAGCATGATTTCTTCACCCAATGCCGGGGCGATGATCTGTACTCCGATTGGTAGCTTCCCTTTAGTCAGTCCTGCAGGCATGGACATGGCCGGGATACCTGCTAGGTTGGCGGTTGTTGTATAAACATCAGACAGATACATGGCTAAAGGATCTAAAACCTTCTCGCCAAATTTAAAAGCAAACGAAGGTGTGGTAGGAGTAACAATAACATCAACCTTCTTAAAAGCTTCATCGAAATCATTTTTAATCAATGTCCTAACCTTCAAGGCTTTGAGGTAATAAGCATCGTAAAAACCGGCACTAAGCGTATATGTGCCCAACATGATTCTTCTTTTTACTTCCGGCCCAAAACCTTCAGCTCTTGAATGTTTAAACATTGTAACGGAATCTTTCTGGTTTTCAGAGCGGTGACCATATCTGACACCATCAAAGCGGGCTAGGTTGGAACTTGCTTCGGCTGTAGCTATCAGATAATAAGCGGCCAGAGCCTTTTTGGAATAAGGTAGATCAATTTCAACTATTTGGGCACCCTCGGTAGCTAATGTATCAATAACCTTAAATACTGCTTTTTCCACTTCTTTATCGAGACCTTCGCCAAAAAATTCCCTAGGCAGACCCACCCTAAGACCTCTAATCTCCTTACCTAAAGCCTGGAGATAGTCAGGTTTTTTATATGGCAGGGAGGTTGTATCTTTGGGATCGTAACCTGCAAGCATATTTAGTAAAGCAGCACTGTCTGCTACATCTCTGGTAAAGGGCCCAATCTGATCTAGTGAAGAAGCAAAAGCAATCAGACCAAAACGAGATACCAGACCATAAGTGGGTTTGAGTCCGACAATACCGGTTAGGGCTGCAGGTTGCCTAATTGAACCACCAGTGTCTGAACCAAGTGCCAGAGGAGCTTCTTTTGCTGCAACTGAGGCTGCTGAACCTCCGCTTGAACCTCCCGGAACTCGCTCTAAATCCCAAGGGTTTTTCGTTGGTCCAAAAAATGATGTCTCCGTAGAAGATCCCATGGCAAACTCATCCATATTTGTTTTACCTAAAATTGGCATACCGACTTTTTTAATATTGGCAATCACAGTAGCATCATAAGGCGGTCTAAAATTTTGTAGCATCTTTGAGGAACAGGTTGTCTTTACATGGTAGGTGCACATATTGTCTTTTATGGCAATGGGGATGCCTGTAAAAGTCGTGGCTGTTTTATTTCTAATCATCTCATCAGCTTTATCGGCATCCTTGAGAGCTGCTTCTAAGGTAAGTGTAATAAAGCTGTTTATTTTTGGTTCAACAGCTTCAATGCGTTTAATATAAGCTTCCACAATTTCCCGACTTGTAATCTCCTTTTTATCTAAAAGATCGCGTAGCTCTAGTGCAGACTTGTTTATTAACTCCAATTAATCCACCCTCCCTCAGTCTTTTTCAACAATGCGAGGTACCTTAAAAAACCCTTCTGCTTCAACAGGAGCATTGAGAAACACTTCTCTAATAGAAAGCGACTCTTGTATTTGATCCTTTCGCATTACATTCTCAAATGGCACAGCTTGGGCCATAGGTTTAACATTCTCAGTATCTATCTGTGCAAGTTGTTGTTCAAAATCAAGAATCTTATTTAAAGAAACTGTCATTTCTTCTTTTTCGTCTTCTGTCAGATAAAGACGGGCTAGATTGGCTATGTGTTCGACTGTCTTTTTATCAATAACACTCATTTTTTATAACCTCCTTCTGTCAAAAGTACCAGAAATTTCTCTTCATCTAAAGTAGTTACACCTAGTTTTTTGGCTTTATCAAGCTTAGAACCTGGTCCTTCACCGACAACTAGATAATCAGTTTTTTGACTTACAGCATCTGTAACTTTGCCACCTAAAGACTCAATGGCTTCTTTAGCCTCTTTGCGACTAAACGAGACAAGCGTACCCGTTACAACAAAAACTTTTCCCTTTAAGCTTTCATTAATTTGTAGATCTTCACTACATTTTACACCTAAGTTTTTTAGTTCTTCAAGCAGGAATTTATTTTTTTCATTTTTAAAAAATTCAGTAATTGAATTAGCAATTGCAGGACCTATATCAGCTATAGAAGCTAGTTCTTCTTCGCTGGCGTTAGCCAACTTGTCAATAGACCCAAAACTATGACTTAGAAGCTGGGCTATCTGAGTTCCTACATGACAAATACCTAAAGCCGTTAGAAGCCGACTAAGACCTCGGCTTTTAGCTTTAGCTATGTTTTCCAATAGCTTAAAAGCTGATTTTTCCCCGAAGCGCTCAAGCTTAAGCAGATCTTCTTTAGTCAATTTGAAAATATCAGCCGGATTGTTAACCAGCCCTGCCTCTACTAGCCGCTCAACAACCTTGGGCCCCATTCCTTCTATATCTAGGGCATCACGGGATGCAAAATGGACAAGTCCCTCTTTGATCTGTGCCGGGCAACTTAGACTAATGCATCTAAGCGCAACTTTACCTTCTTCTCTGACTAAAAGAGAGTTACAGCTAGGACAGTTTTTTGGCATCTTAAAGATCTTTTCCCGGCCTGTTCTTAGTTCTTTTAGTGAGCTGACAACCTCCGGGATAATATCTCCCGCTTTTTGTATTACAACTGTATCGCCAATTCTAATATCCTTATTTTTTATATTATCTTCGTTATGCAAACTAGCACGCGATACTTTAGAGCCGGCAATAAAAACAGGTTCCAAAATAGCCAGTGGGGTTATGGTTCCTGTTCTGCCTACCTGTACTATTATATCATTAAGTTTAGTGGTCTTTTGTACCGCCGGAAATTTATAAGCCACAGCCCAACGCGGAGATTTGGCTGTAACGCCTAAAATCTCTTGAGCACGACGGGAATCGACTTTGATTACTATGCCATCTATCTCATAGGGCAGATCCTCTCTTTTTTCCATCCAGTACTCGATAAAGCTTTTGACTTCATCTATGTTTTCACAAAGCTTGGCTTTGTTATTGGTTCTTAAACCATATTCAGAGAACCATTTGAGTGTCTGGTAATGGCTATCCGGTAATAAAGCATCGGCATATCCTAGGGCATACATAAAAACAT
>DAIMKF010000059.1:0-5770 GCA_036721855.1 Bacillota bacterium
AGGGGGTTTCGAACCATAGGGGGAGACTACTATTTCCCCTCTTCTTTTATCTTTTGCGGAGAGTGAAGCTACGAGACAATCTCGCTTTTTAAGTCCCGACCTATCTTTTTTGTCACCCCTGAATGCCCCTATCAGAAGTGCACAGTATTTAAAAGTGCAGATTCCCGATAAAAAATTTCGAGAATAACAAAAAAACGGGAGAGCCCCCTATAACCCCCCTTAAAGACAGACCAGAAAAACTAAAAACATAAAAAGACCGCTTAGGGAGGAAAGGCATCTTCCTCAGTACCTACGGCGCAAAATTGTAACACTAGATAGAGGAATGAAAGAGATTTTGTAATGGGTTTCGTAACCTACCATAAAGTCTAATAAAAGATAAGTAGACAGACTAATGACAGGAAGATATTACGTCAGCAAATTTCTTGGAGAAATACAATTCTTCTATCTCCCAGAAATTTGCTGCATCTCATCTAATAACACTACAAAAACTTTTACAAACTGAAATGGAGTTAATTTTGAATAACAAAGGCTAATTCAGTTAACTTTCGCTTCCATATCCCGTTTTCACACCCTGGAAAAGCACAGCAAATATAATAATTAACCCTTTGATGACTTGTTGAGGATAGGCAGGCACATTCTTTAAGTTCATAATGTTACCTATCAAACCAAGAATCAACACTCCTAACAGAGTTTTAAAAGCAGTGCCTTTGCCTCCCTTTAAACTTGCTCCACCAATGACTACCGCAGCAATGGCATCTAACTCAAGTCCTTCGCCAACTAAAGGAGAACCTACACCAGTTCGGGAAGTACTAATAATTCCGGCAACCGCCGCAAAAGCTCCCGAAATTGCATAAACAGCAAACTTATAATAAGCAACATTGATTCCTGAAAGCTTCACAGCTAACTCGTTACTACCAATTGCTTTAACCAGCCTACCAAAGATTGTATATCTAAGTATTAGATGTACAACAATAAAAATTCCCAACATTAATAAAACAGGATAAGGTATTCTCAAGAAGTATTTACTACCAAAATTCGTTAGAGTTGCGCTATCAACTATTATAGGAGCACCTTTAGAAATAATAAAAGCAAATCCTCTAGTTATAGTCATTAAAGCAAGAGTAGCAACAAAAGGCGCCATGCCTCTAAAGGAAACAAGATAGCCACTTACGCTTCCGAAGAAAGTACAAATCAAGATAGTCAAGAAAATTGACATAGGCAGAGAATAGGAATATATTGTCAAGAAGTAAGCCGAGAGAACACTTCCGAGAGCTAATTGGGAACCAACTGATAAATCAATGCCGCCGGTCAAAATAACTAGCAACATACCCATGCTTATGATGCCGGTTCCCGAAACCTGCCTCAAAAGGTTAAATATATTTCTTTCAGTAAAAAAAGCACTTGATATTAAACTAGAAATCACAATTAATATCAGCAGAATAAATTCTGTATTGTACTTCAAAAATATATCTAAGGCTTTTGCTGACCAGCCCTCACTTCTTTTCATTGTTTTTTTCCTCCCCAGTTGCCAATCTCATGATGTTTTCCTCAGTTAATTCGTCATTTTCTAATACGCCAATCATTTTACCTCTATGCATTACGGCGGCTCTGTCACACATACCTATTATCTCCATCATTTCGGAAGATATCATAATCACACCCAACCCTTGACGAGCAAGTTCGTTTATGAGTTTATAAACTTCCACCTTTGCTCCCACATCTATCCCCCGAGTAGGTTCATCAAGTATAATTAGCTTTAAATTAATTCCAAACCACTTGGCTAAAGAAACTTTTTGTTGGTTGCCCCCGCTTAAACTATTAACGGGAACATCTATGGTAGCAGCTTTCACTCGAAGCTTTTCAACTAACTGCTGGCAGAAATCCTCTTCTTCTTTGTTCTTTATAAATCCAAGCCGGCTGAGATTCTTCAAATTTGTTATCGTTATATTCTCCCTAACTGTCATATCAAGGATTACTCCTTCTTCTTTTCTGTTCTCTGGAACCATTCCTATCCCTTTTGATACAGCCTCTTTAGGGGATTTATTTTTCAATTGCTGGTTGTCCAAATAGATTATGCCAGTCTGAACTGGATCAACTCCAAAAATGGCCTTAGCAATTTCTGTTCTGCCGCTACCTACTAATCCTGCAATACCGAAGACTTCTCCAGCCTTAACTGTAAAAGATACATTTTCGACTTTGTCATTATTCAAGTTTTCTATTTTAAATATTTCCTCTCCGGTTGGGATGTCTCTTTGGGGATACATATCGGTTATTCTTCGACCAATCATCAAGTTTATAATATTGTCTTTGCCCATTTCCTTTGGCGTACCTGTCCCTGTAACCTCACCATCTTTAAGAACAGTTATTTGATCGGCTATCTCTAAAACTTCTTCCAACCTATGAGAAATATATATTATACTTACTCCCTTTTTCTTAAGATTTTTCAAAATCTCAAATAACGTTTTAACCTCTCTAGGAGCTAAAACAGCAGTCGGCTCGTCTAATATTAGTACTCTCGCATCATGAGATAAGGCCTTACAGATTTCTACTACCTGTTGGTGAGCAACACTGAGATTACCAGCGATTGTTTTAGGGTTTAGACTAAAACCTATACTTTGAATCAATTCCTCCGCTTTTTGATTTAATTTCGACCACTGTATAATTCCATTGCGTACTGGTAAATTGCCCAAAAATATGTTCTCAGCAACTGTTAAATCAGGAACGATGGTCAGCTCTTGATAAATAATGTTTATTCCTATATTTCTTCCTTTTTGGGGACTGTTAATTTCAACCGGTCTACCATCAATTAATATTTCTCCTTCATCTTTGGTATACGCTCCTGACAAAATCTTCATCAATGTTGATTTTCCCGCTCCATTTTCTCCCACCAGAGCCATAATTTCGCCTGGGTTTACTTTGAACGTAACCCTTTTTAGTGCTTGCACACCACCAAAAGATTTGCTTATGTTATTCATTTCTATTCTATAAGTAACCATCCTAACCTACCCCTACTAATAATCTTCCCTAAGCCATCCAAAAGAAGAAAAAAAGAACCCAGAAGGTTTGACAACTGATAATCTAAGATTAAAACCTGTCAACATTTTTAAACTTAAAATAGCTAAAGTGTAAATTTTGTCTAAAAAAGCAACCATTTTAAACTATAACTTCTAAACTTTGATTTGGGAAGAAGGGAATACCGATCTCAACATGTAAGCGATAATCGGTTTTTTAAAAAACCGATTATCGCTTAAGCTATTGATTTTTATTATTTAAAATATTGCGTTCGGATCATAGTATTGATCTACGTTCTCCTTTGTAATGCAGATGGCAGGAGTATAAGTAACTTTAGGATACTCTTTCTCTTCTCCCTTAGCAATTTCTACAGCAATTTCCACAGCCATGTGCGCTGTCAAAACCGGGCTATTCATACCAGTAGCACCGTATTTACCCTCTTTTATCAATTGAAGTGCCTCTTTTTGGCCATCAGCTGCAGCACAAATAATAATGTCTTTCATTGGCGTGAGCCCTGCATTTTCAATAGCTCTCATAGCACCTAGCGCCATGCTATCGTTCTCAGCTAAAAGCACATTAACATCAGGATGGGCAACAAGAATGTCTTCCATTGCTTCAAGTCCACCTTCATGCTGCCAGTTGCCCCATCCCTGGGCAAGGATATCAAAGCCAGCTTGACCCTTGGATCTTAATTGTTCCTCAAGTATCCCTTTAAACACACCATTTCTGCGGGCTTTTCCAACAGGATTGCCCTTAGCTCCGCTTATGAGAGCCATTTTTATTCTTTGCCCGGGCATAAGCCTACTCATTTCCTGAACCAACCATTCACCCACTTTTTCCCCGTTTTCATCATTGTTAGATTGAACTGTGGTAACAAAGTCAGCTGAAGGGTCGATTGAGCTATCAATAATTATCACCGGTACACCAGCAGCAGTAGCTTTCTTAGTAGCCGGCACTAATCCTTTGGGGTCTTTTGGATTTAAAATGAGTACATCAATACCCTGAGATAACAAATCCTCTACGTCTCCTAGTTGCTTAACCATATCATCCTGAGCATCAATCGCAACTAACTTTACGCCTAGCTCTTCAGCCTTTGCCTTAGCTGCTTCAACTTGTGCCTTAAAATACGGGGCACCTAGGGTGTATTGAGAAAAACCAATTGTGATTCCACTCTCGTCCTTTGCTACGGCTGAAACAGCAAAACTTAGCAAAGTTACTGCCATTAACAAGGCTACGATTAATCTAACTTTTTTCATCATGTTCCTCCCTTTCATAAAATTGGACCGGTAAGCTTACCATTGCAAATATGCTATCTAATTTACTTATATAAGTCAAGAGGTAAATACCAGAAGATAATATCAACTTATTATAGAGTATTTTTCCTTCTGTTATTAGATTTTAAGACTCTCTATCAGTAGTAGATAGCATAGAAAGTTATTTACAAATGAACAAAAGAGGCTTATGTGTTAATCGTTAAGACAACTTACAACGAGCGAGAAGAGAACCTTTGACTCGCTCCGAGGTAAAACAGAGCCTCTACAAACCTTCTTAAATTTCTGAGACATAATTTACTGTTAAGTTTTTAAAGTAATAAATTTTCTAAGAAAGAACCCATCGGGTGTAAGCCCCACCCGATGGGTTATATTTCCACCTCAAAACCTAACTTTTAAACCCATTCCCCATTAGCTCTTCAAGTAGTTGCTCCTGAGTGATGATTTCTTTTGTCAGGACTTCAAAATTTTAGCTGTCCGATTTAAGCTCTTTTTGCTTTAATCAGTCTGCTACTTAGGGGTAGTAAAGTACTCCTGTAAAACTGTCACTCTTTCCATCCTCCCATCGCCCGGTTACAGTGGTTTCAGCGTAATCGAATAGTGGACTATATGAAAGGTAGCCACTCTCTTCAGCATAGTACCCGGGCAGAATCATTCCCAAAGAGGGTTGGGTTTCTGCATAACAATACCCTCCCATACCGCACACCTTGACTGTAATGTTCTCTACGTAGAAATACATATTCGTCCTATTATGCATTTTAAGAGTGCATAGCATCTTGTCTCCATAAACTCCTTTCACCTCCCAAGTAATGTCAATTTGTCTTGGTGATTCAGGAGCCGCTCCACATCCTGCCAAGAATATAGCCATTAGCAGAATGGCAATGTAGAAATATACTGTTTTACTATATTGTTTTAGAAAAACCATCTTTAAAAACCCTCCTTTTTTATTTAATTCCCCTTATTCTCTTTTTCTCAAAGAGGTTTAGAGGGGAACTTTTCTCGTGTTCTCTTTTTAAGTCTTCCTGATTTAAGCTTAAATAACGTTTGGTCATAGTTAAGTCAGTGTGTCCCAAAACGAATTCTCTGTAAAGCGAAAGGGCTCATCCCCTCTCTTAAAGAGTATAGCGTAAGAGTATGCCTTAAGTCATGGGCGTTACTTTATAGCCTAACTTTTTACTGTATTTGGCTAATATATGAGACCAAGAGCTCACCTGTAATGGCTTTCCGTCCTAGCTACAAAATACTAGGACACTTTCTCTCCAGGAATTAGGGCGAACAGAGAGAAGTTTTTTTAAGCCACAGACAAGTTAAAGGAGAAAGAGACTTCTTGTGGTCTTATTCCTGTGTCTAAAGTAAGGAGAATTAAAGTATAAATTTTCTGTTCAGGTAGTTTTAAAAGCTTTTCCACAACTTCTTTAGGAATTGTTCTAGCTTTCCCCTCTTCTTTTATCTTTTTGAAGGTTATAGGATTTGCTGGAATAGCTCCT
>DAIMKF010000060.1:0-5715 GCA_036721855.1 Bacillota bacterium
AAGCCAGTTATCCGGATATTTTTGATAAGGGAAAAAGAGCATTTTTGATACCTCCTTACAATTTCAAATAATAAAGCGATTTTTCCACCAAACCTGTCAACTAATCTCTCCTTTAAACGTACCCCATCTAAATCATTTCTATTTTCTTAGCAAATTGACAAATACAATAGATTAATTCAACTACAAACCATTATTTCAGCAATTCTTTCACCTTTCCAACAATATTTGATACTGATAAACCAAAATTTTCCCTAAGTTCTTCAAGGTCTCCCGAGCAACCGAAATGATCGTTTATTCCTACCCTTAGAACTCTGGTAGGATACTTCTCAGCCAAGAATTCTGCTATTACACTTCCCATACCACCGTAAACGTTATGGTCTTCGACAGTAACAATTCCTCTTGTTTCAATGGCAGCTCTAAGGATCGCTTCCTCATCCAAGGGTTTTATAGTAAGTAGATCGATAATTCTTGCGTGAATTCCCTGGCTCTCTAATATTTCTCGTGCGAAAACTGCTTTCTCCACCATGCTACCGATAGCAATAATAGTAACATCTTCTCCAGAAAATAATTCTACACTCTTACCTACTTTAAAATTGAAATTTTCGTTGTAAATAGTTTGGCTTTCAGACCGTCCAAGACGTAAGTATACAGGACCCTGAATATCAGCTATGGCAAGAACAGCTTTATAAGTACTAAAATAATCCGAAGGCACAATTACCTTTACATTTGGAATAGTACGCATAATCGCTATGTCCTCGATTGATTGATGAGTAGCACCATCACCACTATTTTCAGTTCCTCCATGAGTTACAACCAATTTTACATTTAGTTCTGGGTAGGCTACCATGTTCCGAAACTGCTCCACAGCTCTCATGCTTGCGAAAATAGCAAAAGTGCTCACAAAAGGGATAAACTCCATAGTCGCTAGACCAGCAGCAGCAGATACCATGTTTTGCTCTGCAATACCAAAATCAAAAAAACGGTCGGGATACTTTTCAGCAAACTTTATAGTATAAGTAGCTTTAGCTAAATCAGCATCAAGAACTATCACTTTTGGATTATACTCACCAAGCTGCGATAGAGCTAGTCCATAGGCTACACGATTAGACATGTTGTTCGTAACCATATTAATACATTCTTTCTCTAAGTTCAGCTAAAGCTTGTTTCATTTCTTCTTGAGTAAGAGGTTTTCCGTGCCATTCAACATTGTTTTCCATAAAAGATACTCCTCTTCCTTTGATAGTTTTAGCAATAATTACCGATGGACAATCTCTATGCTGGCTAGCTTTATCTAAACTAATAAGTATTTCTGGAACACTATGTCCATCTATAACTTGCACGTACCAGCCAAAAGCTTCCCATTTTTTAACTAGTGGTTCTATTTTCATAACCATATCATTGGTTCCATCAATTTGTAACCTATTATAGTCAATTATTGCCACCAAGTTACCCAAGCAGTAATGAGAGGCAGCCATAGCTGCCTCCCAGACTTGGCCCTCTTGTAGTTCTCCACAACCAAGTAAAACATAGATCCTGGATTCGCTTCCCAATAAACATGCACCCAAAGCCATACCTACGCCAGCCGAAAGTCCCTGTCCAAGAGAACCAGTACTAATGTCAATCCCCGGCGTTCTTTGCATATCTGGATGTCCCTGCAAGATACTTCCAAATTTTCTTAGCCTGTTTAGCTCTTCTATCGGGAAAAATCCCCTAATAGCTAAAGCGGCATATAATGTAGGGCAGGAATGGCCCTTTGAAAGAATAAATCTATCTCGATTTTCCCAATCAGGTTTAGAAGGATCAAGATTCAAGTGGTGAAAATACAAAACGCTTATAATTTCTGCTTCAGAAAGACTTCCTCCCGGATGGCCACTTCCGGCTTTATAAATCATCTCAATGGCTCTTTCCCTGAGTTGCCATGCCCTGTCTTCCAGTTCCTTAATCAATGATTGTTCCATTTTTTCCTTCCTTTCCTATAAAGATCATATCTAAGCACTAAGAATCTATCCCTTAACCGCCCCAGCTGTAAGACCCTGGACTATATAGCGTTGAAATATTGCAAAGAAAAATACCACAGGTAAGGCAGTTAACACTCCTCCGGCAGTTAGTAAGTCCCAACGAATTATGTATTCTCCCATAAAAGAATGTAACCCCACCGGTAAAGTACGAGCCGTGGCATCAGAGGTAAAAGTTAAGGCATATATAAACTCATTCCATGAAAATATAAATACATAAGTTAAAGAAGCAACTAACCCAGGAACAGATAGGGGTAGCAAAATCATACGAAAAATTTGCCAACGATTAGCGCCGTCTATAGCAGCAGCTTCATCCAATTCTCGTGGAATGGCATTAAAAAAACCAGTCAATAGCCATATTGTAAAAGGTAAAGCAAAAGTACTGTGAGCAATTATAAGGGCAATTGGGGTATTAAGAACGCCTATCTCTTTCATAATAAAAAATAATGACAGAACTAATAATATAGCGGGAAACATCTGACTTATTAAAAAAACAGGGAAAAGTCTGTTTTTACCCCGAAATTCAAAACGAGAAAAAGCATAAGCAGCACATACAGCTACACTTCCAGATAAAATAATAGTACTAAAAGTTACTATAAAACTATTCAATAAATATCTCGGAAACTCAGTAGCGTCAAATAATAATCGATATCCTTCAAAAGTAGGAGATGAAGGTAAATAACGAATAGGCGAGGTATAAAGTTCTACTGATGGCTTAATTGAGGTAATAAACATCCATAAATAAGGGAATAAAATGAATGCTAACCAAAAAGCTGCCAATATAAATATTAAAAATGACTTCCCCCTCTTTCGTATTGCGAAAGTCTTTGCCATTTTACTCCTCTTTGCTCTGCCCTTGAAGCAACCGTAGATAAAAACTTAAAACTACCATCAAAAAGACTGTTTGAAAAACTGCAATAGCCGAAGCTTCCCCTACCCGCAGTCTTTTATAAGCTGTGAGGTAAGACAAAAGCGGTAAGGTTGTACTGCTATATCCGGGGCCGCCTCCAGTCATAACTAAAATCAAATCCATATAGTTAGCTGTCCAGATCAAACGTAACATAGTGGTAATAATAATAGTAGGCATAATCGAAGGAATCGTTATGTACCAGAATTGTTTCCAGCTATTGGCACCATCAATATATGCTGCTTCATACAATTCTTCTGAAACATTCTGCATAGCAGCAAGAAGCATAACCGCGAAAAAAGGAGCACCCTGCCATATATTGGCAATCATCACCCCTCCTAACGCTGTATTAGGTTGAGCAAGCCAAGGTATATAAGAATCAATAATCCCAACCCGCTTCAGTAAATCGTTAATCACTCCATAGTTACCATCTAACATCCAGGTCCACATTAACGCTACCAGAACACTCGATGTAGCCCATGGAATTAACGTGAGACCTCTAATAATACCATTCCCTTTAAACTTACATTTCAACAAAAGAGCACCTAGCATCCCTACAACAAACTGAGTTGAAACACAACCTATTATCCAAACTATAGAATTTAATAATGCTCTATAGAAGGTTTCACTGTGCAGCATTTCAACATAATTTCTGAAACCCACAAATTTAGCTCTTGCAGGCATAAGAAGTGAGATATCAAAAAATGAAAGTCGTATTGACTGAACTACAGGATAAGCAACAATCAAAAGCATTAACAAGATAGCAGGTGCTAACAGAAAGAGCGGTATATACCGCTCTTTCTGTGATTGTACCATTGTCATACTATCGTTCCTTTAGAGCACGGGCAATTTCGTCTAGCATTTCTTGACTGGTAATTTCACCTAAAAGTGCTCTTTGCATGTTAACCTGCCAAACATGAGAAGAAACATATCCCACGCCAGGTAGAGGTGGCCAACCAATGGCATAGTCAGCCCCTTCCATTGACACACGGAAAAATTCATTATTAATGTAGTGATCCATCCGAGCTACTGAGTTCAACACGGGTAACTGTCCGTTACGTGAACGACTCCATTTATCCATTTGTTCAGGTTCAGTTAGCCAAGAAATAAACTTAAAAGCTTCCTCCTTTGCTTGAGAAGGAGAAAAAACTACATTCCCGCTCATAGTGATCATAGTAGCAGGGTTCTTTGGATCAGCTGCTGGAATTGGGCAAACACCCACCTTATCCCCTAATTTTTCAACCATAAGTACTGACGATCCCACGTGATGAGCCATCATAGCGGTAATTCCTGCCTGAAAAGCTCCTGTTACTTGAGCATATGCATCTGTTGGAGCACTAGGGGGAACTACTTTATATTTGCTATATAAATCAATATACCACTGGTTAACATCAACAGCTTTCGGGGAATTAATTACAATATTACCCTCCTCATCTACCACTCGCGCTCCACCAGCTACCATAAAAGCTAGCCATTGGTCTTGACCACCATCTCCACCCCGGAGACCGAAACCATAACGATTATTTCCAGGATCAGTAAAAGTTTTAGCCGCAGTCAAAAATTCTTCAAAAGTAGCAGGAGAGTTAAGGCCAGCTTCTGTAAACCAATCTTTTCGATAGTAAAGATAAAAAGTAATGAACTGATGCGGCATCATATAAATTTCTTCTTCCCCTGGAATCTTCCCCATATTCCAAAGGTTAGGAATTACATCATCTTTTGCGGGCCATTCACCAATATAAGAGGATAGCGGTTCCAGAAGATCAGCTTCCCGAAATTCTCCTAACCACCAGTCTTTAAATCGTGCCGCATCTGGACCAACACCAGCACTTAAAGCAATAGCTAATTGGTCATGATAATCTTTAAGAGGAACATTTTCGATCACTACTCTAATTTCGGGATGTAAAGAATTAAACTTATCAACCAATTCACTAACAGTTGTATCCGTAGGATCATCTAACCATAACCAGTATTTTAAGGTAGTATCAGCTTGCCCTAGGGAAGGCAGCGCTACCAAAAACAGCATCAAAAACAAACTTAAGAAAACTTTAGTTCTTTTCATTAAATCTCTCTCCTTTCTCAACAAAATATAAGTCAGACAAAAAACAGTTATTAACAACAACCAAGGCTAACAATCATATATCACCTCCTATAGTTAACCTCAAAGTTTTTGGAAATCCCAAAATTTTTTGTAGTTTTAAACTGAATAACTTGACTTTACCTTTCGCATCTTACAGCCCCACTCTCAATTTTTCACTTTATTTTCTTCTTGCCTAATAGGTCTTGCCTAATAGGAGATAGTAATTGTACTTAAATTACCACACACAGCCACATATTTATCTTACCAACAAAATTCTTGATTTAGCTATAGAGGTTATAACAGATTCATTAAGAGTATCCTACGAAAGATATCTGTTTTATCTTAGCCATGGTAGACAATACATATACCCTCCCGAAAGCAATTCTGAACTGTTCACTACTACAGCAAACTACATACCAGCAACATAGTTTAAACTGCAGGCTAAATGCACAAGAGTACGAGAAAATGTATTACAAAGGTAAGCCTTATAAATTATCTATTAATATCGATTTTGGTTTTTGCTTTTAATAAATTCTTTTTCTCTATATTAACCTTTCAAGGTACGTTTTTATACCACTCCCTAAACCCTAAGCATTATTCGTCAGCGAAGAGTTAATAAGAACCTTTAAGATCGCTCTTTATTTAAAGCTTATTAAAACGCTCTTCCTGTTTCATAAACAGCTAAAATATTTTCTAAAGGAGTATCTGTTTGAATA
>DAIMKF010000061.1:0-5625 GCA_036721855.1 Bacillota bacterium
TACAGTATCTCTGAGCAGAGATACTGTCGCTTTGTTCAGTTTTCAAGGTTCTTTGGGTTATCCGCCAATGTGGCGAACATCCTTATGTTATCATTTTATTGAGATGCCGTCAACCATTTAATTAATATTTTTTTGGATCATCTTTCTGAGATTTTTTGCAGTCGAGATTGTAGTTTACATCATGAAGCCGTTTGTTGTCTAGTCCTATTAAATGAGCATTTTTATCCAAATAAAGCATAAATGGGTAACCTAAAACCCCTACAGAGATAAATTCACCGACAAATATGGTTAAAACATTATACCAATAAGGAAGTTTAAAAATAGCCGCAAGATAAGCACTCACACCAAAGGCATTTAAAAAGATTGGCCAAGAGATCGCTGTTAGTTTATTTTTACTTTTATTAGTTAAAATGGCTGCCACAAAAGTAATAAAAGTCCCTCCGAAAATATCCCATGGCCCTAGACCTGCAAGTATATTAGCAATAAAACACCCTGCGGTAACACCTAGGATGGTTGAAGCATCATAATACGGCAAAACTGTCAAAACCTCAGTTGCTCTAATTTGAATCGGGTAGCTACCAAGAGTTCCCAAAAGATAGGTCCCTACTCCATATATGGCAGCAATTATTGCTGCTTTGGTCAACTGCTTTGTTTTCACGGCAGTTCCCCTTCCCTGGCTTTTTTCAGTAAGAATGATACTCTTTTTTCTGCTGCTTCCAAACGTAAAATAGCATATTCGACTAATTCAGGTTCAATGACTTGATCAAAATATTCCTTGGCTGTAGACCATTCAGCTAAAGCATCTTGCACAGCTTGTTCTAAAGAGTAAGTCTCTAAAGAAGAGTGTTTTATCCAAACCATTAACTTGACCTCCTTACTAAATAAAACAGTCAAGTTAAGTATTACTCTCTCTAGAGACTCTTATACTTTGATTTAATTTTAGGTAAGAGTGTTATTACATGTCTCTTCGTTCAAATTCCTCTTTGAGCTGGTCGTTTAGAATTTTAATATAAGTACCTTTCATACCGAGTGAACGAGATTGTATAACTCCAGCACTTTCAAGTTTCCTTAAAGCGTTAACAATAACTGAGCGAGTAATTCTAGCCTCGTCAGCTATTTTACTTGCAACTAGGAAACCTTCATCACCTTCAAGGCTTTCAAAGATCTTCTTCATAGCAGCAATCTCAGAAAACGAGAGGGTATCAACAGCTATTTGTACAGCTGCAAGCTTTCTTGCTTCTTGTTCCATCGCTTCGTTTCTACTGCGGAAGATCTCTAAGGCTGTTACTGTCGCACAATACTCCGCCAGAATAATATCCTCATTAGCAAAATTAGCTTCAGAACGAGTTAAAAGTATTGTTCCTTGTCTTTCACCATGCCCTTTGATTGGTACAACAAGCATAAATTGGTGGCTAAAGGGACACTCTTTCACGTCACTAAAATGGCAAGTGTTTCCCGACTTCTCGAGAATTTTTGTGTCATTAAAACGTAGTAGATGCTGACTAAGTTCGTCATTAAAATAGCCGTCTTTACAGGCCTTGTCCACTGCTTGAACTTCAAAATTATCAGCACGATACGAACCAAGCAACTTACCTTTTCGAGCAACAATATAGCAGTTGGCGTCAATATTATCGCTGAGAATACCTGCTAGTTGATTATATTCTATTGGTTCGCCACCTACTTTTTGAAGCAGCATATTAACCTTTCTGGTCTTTTTCAGAAGAGAACTAGTCATCTCTGACCCTCCTTTTTAGATCCAATTACAGTTTAGAGCCTTAAAACCTAAAGGTATCTTTTTTCTATCAATTTTAAGTATATCACAGCTAGTGATTAGATAAAAGATCATTTCTGAATTTTCATAATTCCCGTCTTCCTACTAAAGCTTTACTCAATGTAACTTCGTCAACATACTCCAAATCTCCGCCAAAAGGCATTCCACTTGCAATTTTAGTGACATAAACATCAAATGGTTTAAGCAATCGTGCCAAGTACATAGCAGTCGCTTCACCTTCAACATTGGGATCAGTTGCCAAGATAATCTCTCTTATCTCGTTACTACTTATCCTATCTAGCAGTTCTTTAATTCTTAACTGATCCGGCCCAATACCATCCATAGGAGAGATAGCGCCATTTAATACATGGTACAACCCTTTAAATTCGCGTGTTCTTTCCATGGCTAAAACATCTTGTGGCCCATGCACAACACAGATAATAGTTTTATTACGTCTTTCGTCCGAGCAGATAGCACAAGGATCATCATCAGTTAGATTTCCACATATTGAACAATAACGGATCTTATCCTTTACCTCAAGGAGTGCATCTGCCAAGCTTTTTACTTTGTCTTTGGGGCACCTAACTATATAAAAAGCTAACCTTTGAGCTGTCTTTGGCCCAATAGTCGGAAGCTTTCCTAGTTCCTTAATAAGTTGAGCCAGAGATTTTGGCAGATGCATGGACTATACCCCCTTTTAAAATAGATTTGGCATTCCCGGTATTTTGAAACCGCCATAGAGTTTAGCCATTGCTTCTTCATTTAGCTCTTTTGCCTGTTTCATTCCTTGGTTAACTGCAGCCACAATCATATCTTGTAATATCTCAGCATCATCTTTATCGATGGCCTCAGGATCAATCGTAAGACTAACAAGCTCTTGCTTGCCATTAACTATAGCTTTAACTGCTCCCCCGCCAGCACTGGATTCTATAGTCTTTTCTCCCAGTTCTTCCTGAAGTTTAACCATTTCGGCCTGCATCTTTTCAATTTGTTTCATTACCATATGTCGATTCAAAAAAACCATCTCCTTAATCAGGTTTAATAATAGTTCCTCCAAATACTTCTTTTGTTTTCGCTAAAAAATCGGGATCATTTTTTATATCTGGATTTTCGTCTATACGCAACCGAATAGTTCTACCTGTCAATTCTGATAATTGCTTTTCGATTAATATTTTGTTTTTAGGATTCTCCACATTGGCACGATGAAATTCATAGGTTTCGGGAAAAGCGATATAGAGATCCGAATCACATAAAGCTATAGGTTTAGCTACATTTAAAAATGCCCAAAACTCCAAAGTATCTTTTCTTTCTTTTAATTTATGAAGAATGGTATGCCAAAAAGTATCAACATCACCGTCTTGGCTATGAGTCTGACCTTCCTGAATCTTTTTTTCCAGCTCACGAAGCTTTTTATTTTGGGCTTCAATTGCTTTTTTTAATTCCAAAACAGCAGTGTTGTCTATAGGCGTACCTACTGTTGTTTTTTCTGCTACTAGTTTTATTAATGCCAGCTCAAGAAATAGTTCCGGATCTGCGGTTTGTTTTCCTTTTTGGATGGCTTCAGCTAAAGTTTCAATAACCTTTACCAGGTATTTATTGTCAAGTTTGGCTCCGCTAGCTAAAAACTCATCTCTTTTTTGGCCAAGCAGAATCTCTCCGGATTGAAGGGGAGCTTTTTGATATGCTTTGACTACTAGGTAGCTTCTAGCTATTTGCATCGCACTTTCCATAAAATGGATTAGATCTTTACCTTCTAAAACCGCTGTTTTTATTAATTTCAAACCATTACTTAAATTATTAGTCACCAGTGTATCAAAAAAGGTTTCAAGGGCCTTAGCATCTGTCAGACCTAGCATCTCTTCAATAACATTGATTGTCACTGCGTCTTCTGAAAAGGCTAATGCTTGGTCGAGGAGACTTAGAGCATCCCGCATTCCTCCTTGTGCGGTTTGGGCAATAATATTAAGAGCACCTTCTTCAAATTTAATGTTTTCTTCTTTACTTACCTCAAGGAGTCTCTTAACTATTATATCAGCCGGAATCCTTCTAAAGGTAAAGCGTTGGCATCTGGAAAGAATCGTGGCTGGAATCTTTTGAGGTTCTGTTGTTGCAAAAACAAATATTACGTATTGAGGTGGTTCTTCTAAAGTTTTTAATAAAGCGTTAAAGGCTTCAATCGTTAGCATGTGTATTTCATCAATAATGTAGACCTTATATCTTCCTTGTGTAGCCTTAAATCTCACAGTCTCACGCAGTTCTCTAATCTCGTCTATACCACGATTAGATGCGCCATCGATCTCAAAGACATCTAAAGAACGCCCTTGTTTTATGGCCATACAGCTTTCACATTGATCACAGGGATTAGATGTGGGCCCATTAATGCAGTTGAGTGCTTTAGCAAGTAGTCTGGCTGTCGTTGTTTTACCTGTCCCTCTTGGTCCTGCAAATAGATAGGCATGGGCAATGCGCCCTGTTTCTATGGCGTTTTGCAAAGTCTTGACAATATGTTCTTGACCTACTACAGCGGAAAATTCTTGTGGCCGCCATTTACGGTATAAAGAGAGCCTTCCCATACCTTTCCCTCCTTTATTTTTTTCTCTTAACTTAATTCTCAAATGGTACCTTTAATAGGAAATATAAATCTCCCTCAAAAAGGCACCACTTAGGAAATACTTCTCTAAATATTTTCAAAAACCCTTGCTCTTAAGTTAAGTGCTACCAAAGTTTTATCTGGGTTACAAGCCAAACTATTGCCACAAAAACTTATTATCAGAGTCTTGGTATTTTTCTTCTCAATTATGTTCTTCTTCGTTTGCAAATTGTTTTTACCTTTATTTGTCACAATGTAAATCTAAGACCTCAATTTACCTTAGCCTATTACTAACAGACTGGAGCAAAGCCGGTTGTCCCGACTTTTTTATACCTCTAAGTTATAAAAAAACTCTGTCAAAGCTTTGGCCATGACAGAGAAATAAAGCCGTGCACCCATCTTCGACAGACACCTTCCAGACGTAACTCCGGTAGTAAACTCGGATTAGGCGTCCCTGCGGCACCCGAAACGGTCCGCTTACCGCTGCTTCCTTCCGGACCTGACGGATTTCACGGGATCTCGTCGCGCAGGACCCAACCGTCAACATCACTTGCCAGAGGCAGACTCCACAAGGTGCTACCTCGGATGGGAATTCAACCCCGCTATAGCGGATTGCAGGTATAGGGCACCGCTAACTCCCCGTCTAGCACGGCAAAATCCATATCTTAAAATGGCGGAGGGAGTGGGATTTGAACCCACGGAGGAGTTTCCCCCTCACACGCTCTCCAGGCGTGCCGAATCGGCCACTCTCGCATCCCTCCACGATTTGCCTATGATTAATCTTTGACTTGCGCTACGAACTTTATTATAGCATGCACAAAAACTTATGACAAGTAAAAAAGCGCTTTGCCTGCTGGTACTAGATCTGGTAAATGAGACTGATTGTGCGGTATATGCGAGGCTCTGTCTCCATGAGCTATTTGATCTATTCCGTTTAACTGATCGCCTGTGCTTTTATCCTGTTGGTTTCGAATCTATTATAACACAAACTGGGGAAAAAGACCGTGTTGTCCTTTCTGTTTTACCCTTCAAGTCTTTACGAAGCGGCCTAGGGACCCTCTAAAACGACCTTCATGAGACTTGCTCTTTTTCTATCGTTATTCTCTCTTCTTTGTTCGCGGAAATGTGTTATGGTGTGGATAGAGACGCAATACTGGGAAATCCATCAAAATCTCTACGAGTTTTTCTCTCCGTCCCCTAACCAAACCGAAAGCGCTCCGACAATATAGGTGAAAGGACGTTTCGAGGTGAGAGAGTTGACTTC
>DAIMKF010000062.1:0-4104 GCA_036721855.1 Bacillota bacterium
TGATGCAAAACCGTTTTATAGAGCTTATCTTGAGTGAAAAAGCCAAAGGCAAAACCATCTTAATGTCCAGTCACATCTTTGAAGAAGTTGAAAAAAGCTGTGATAATGTCTTGATTATTAAAGAAGGTAGAATAGTAGCACACTCCGATGTAGAAACTCTAAAATCTTCTCAGCGTAAAGGTTTTCTTATTAAGCCTGCGGATATTAGTAAAGCTACTCAAGTATTAAAAGATGCCGGCTTTGAAGTAATACCGCTGAGTGATGATAGTATTGAGGTTTTTGTAACAGGTGAGAATATTGATCTCTTTATTAAAACCATAGCCCAGTTTAGGATACTTAATTTCGATGTTAAGACTCAATCTTTGGAAGATGTTTTCTTGCATTTTTATGGCTAAGGAGGATAGCTATGAGTTTTACGTTACTAAAAACAGTTTTTAAAAAGAATTGGCTCTTACTTTTTATTTTCTTTGCTGTCTTGACCATGTATATGGCGGTAATGATATCTATATATGAGCCTAACGATTTGCAAGCCTTAACATCAATACTAGACCTAATGCCAGCTGATCTTATGAGAGCCATGGGATTTGACAAGGTAATTAACGATCTTACAGGGTATCTTGCCAGTTGGTTATATGGACTTTTAATGTTTGGGTTTCCTATGGTTTACTGCATTATTCTTGGCAACAGATTAGTGGCTAAAATGGTGGATAATAGCTCCTTTGCTTACCTTTTATCAACACCGAATTCCAGAACAAAGATCATTGTTACGCAAGGAGTCTATGCTCTAGCTTCTATCATGCTGCTATTTGCAGCTGTGTTTGGAGTAGGGGTCTTATTCTCTGCTATAATGTTTCCCGGAGTTCTAGATATAGGTGGGTTTTTTAGAGTCAATTTAACCACAATGCTTGTTAATATGGTTGTCATGATGATTAGCTTTTTCTTTTCCTGTCTATTTAACGACACCAAACAATCACTTGGCTTTGGTTCAGGTGTCCCGATTGCCTTTCTTTTAATGAATATGCTAGGTAATACTTCAGCTGAGGTTGAGGTGTTAAAAAAGATCTCGATTTATGGATTTTATGATCCCGTGAACTTAGCTCATGGTAGCAGCAGCTTAGGAGTCAATCTTGTCTATTTAGGTTTAATTGTTATTCTTTTTGTCTCTAGTGTGTTGGTTTTTAAAAGAAAAAGACTACCGCTATAATCTCAATCAACTACTAGTACACTTTTATTACATACTTTCGGTGCAATTTTTAAAAACGAGAAGACCTGTAAACAAAGCAGGTCTTCTCGTTTCAATAAGCTATTATGGTATTTGGGCTTTTTAATGTTTATTTCTCGCTTCAACCCAGATTAAGGTAAACTTAAATGTTAAAAAGTGTAAATGTCAGCGAACCTCTAAACTTTACTTGGTACTTTATAGATGAGTACTCAGGTAGATAGGTAGGAAGGAAGATTTCAAGATGCAAGAAGTACCACTAAGTGCTGAGCTTATAGAAAAGCTTTATCTGTATGCTTATAAACGTACACAAAACACCTTTGATGCTGAGGATCTTTCTCAGGAGATAGTGCTAGAGGTGTTAAAAAGCCAAGCTAAAGGAGTAAGTCCAAAGATGTTTGAAGCTTGGTTTTGGGGTTTGGCACACAATGTCTGGTGCAAGTGGCTAAGACAAAAGAAAGCTAGCAGTTTAGAAGTATTTTATGTTGAAGGCGGGAAGATACCAGCTTTATGTAGTAATCCTGTGCCAGAAAATAACTTACTGGATTTAGAAGAGATTCAACTACTAAATCAGGAAATCGCCAAGCTTTCATCTCTGCATAGAGAGATCATTATCCTTTACTATCTACAAGAACTGCCTTTGTTAGAGATCTCAAACAAATTAGAGGTTCCTCTGGGAACAGTTAAAAGACGGTTATATGATGCAAGGGAAAAAGTAAAGAGAGGAATGAAGCAGATGGAAGCAAGCGGAAGAAGAAGCTATGCACCAGTGGAGCTAAACTTATTTGGGGGCTATCAGTTACCAAAATATTGGCCGGAATATGACCGTATTCTTGTTAAAAATATATTTGCCGCTGCTTATAAAAAACCCATAACCCTGGAAAAATTAGCAGAAGAGTTAGGGGTAGCACGAATCTATCTTGAAGAAGAGGTTGATAAATTTACTAAATGGGGGTTTTTGAAAAAGCATGGCGCTAACAGGTACATTACCAATTTTGTGATTTTGGATATCAGTACAACTAATACTTTTGCTGAGGAAGTTGGTAAAGTATGGCAAGGCTTAGGTAAAAAGATGGTTGATGCTTTAGGAACAGTAGAGGATAAAATTAGGAATATAAATTTCTATGGCAATCAATTTGCATGGGAATATCTCCGCTGGATCCTTTTAGTCTATGCCTGTAAAAGTTATGCGGAGATGGCCCACGCAGATTATAAAAAGAGATGGGAGAATAAAGGTTTACCGGTTCATGAATGGGATTATCGTATTGGCGGTATAATCAAAAGACCTGAAGCCAAGATTCCTAAGATAAAAAAGCAAACTGTCTCTTGGAGCAATCTACATCAGTTTTTTGGAAATGTAGCTGGCTATAAGCAGGTAGAGTATGTAAATTTCTATCAAGAAGAGCCATTTTTAGATAGAGATGAGCTAATAAATTCAGCTAATGCTGAGATACTTGTTAAGCTTAGTAAGGATAGCAAAGCATACCTTCAAGAGCATGAGTTAGAATATGTTGCAAACCTAGTTCAAAAAGGGATTCTTATTAAAAAAAACGGAGCTTTTATTCCCCAGATTCCAATCTTTGAAAAGCAAGCTCGCTATGCTATCGAACAGATAATAAATCAAGCCATTAAGCAAAGTGTTAAGCCCGAGCACCTTGAGCAGGTTTTTGATCTGGCAGATAAGATATTCCTGCCTACTATACCTGAAGAACTGTATGAACAATATGTCAATTGGATCATGCAAATCAGCTTGTGGCCACTTCCACATGTACTTTACCAATGTCTGGAAGAAGGCCTGTTAGTAGAGCCGGAGGATTATGCTAAAGCGCCACATGCGTTATATCTATGTTTATATAACTAGTAAAGACAGAAAGGCGCCTTCTAATAGATTGAAGTAAAAACCAAAAAAAGTTCGCTAAATGACATTATAAATAACATAAAATTATGAAGCTTATCCCTATAATAAGTATGATAATAGTGTGGATTCTTGAAAAAAGAAATAAATATTAAGGTCGCTTTAAGATTTCTTAGCGACCTTTTTTTAATGATATAGATTTTTATGTACACTTAGAGCAGAAACCTTCAGTGCTTTAGTCCAGATGCATTTAAAGATCTTAGGTTATGACCGCTGTCACTTTTCTGTCACCTAGACTTGATACACTTTAAGCAAGGTATGAAAGAATACTAGTTTATAGATTAAGAAGGAAGGAGCAGATTATGGCTATATTAAGAACCCAAAATTTAACCAAGGTTTATCCTGGTGCTCAAGATGTGGTTGCATTAAAGCAGGTCAATTTAAGCCTCAATAAAGGGGATTTTGTGGCAATCATCGGTGATAGTGGCTCGGGAAAATCCACCTTACTTCATTTGTTAGGCGGAGTAGACCAACCTACGGAAGGAAAAGTCTTTATTCAAGATGTGGACATCACAGCATTAAAGGAAAACGACTTGGCTGTATTTCGCCGCAGAAACATTGGGATTATCTATCAGTTTTTTAACTTAATACCTAATTTGACAGTTGAAAGAAATATTCTCTTACCACTTTTGCTGGATAATAGAAAACCAGATCCTGTTTATTTCAAAGAGATTATCGAAACGCTTGGTATCCAGAATAAACTGGAACGGTTTCCAAAACAACTATCCGGTGGAGAGCAACAGCGTGTGGCCATTGCCCGGAGTCTTATTACACGGCCTGCAGTAATATTAGCAGATGAGCCGACAGGAAATTTAGACAAGCGTAACACCGAAGAGATCATCTCTTTGTTTCGTTTAACTAACTTACATTTCCAAGCAACTATTGTTCTGATTACTCATAACGAAAAGGTCGCTTTATCCTGTCAAAGGATACTAAGGATGGTAGATGGTCAATTGTATGAAATCTCATA
>DAIMKF010000062.1:4204-5440 GCA_036721855.1 Bacillota bacterium
TATCCTGTCAAAGGATACTAAGGATGGTAGATGGTCAATTGTATGAAATCTCATAAAAAACTCCAAAGAACCCTCTGTTTAGTTTTATTAGATCTTGTGTTGATTTAAAAAGGCAAGGAAATAATTAAGGAGGTACTATGAATATAATTCAAGAGCTATCAAAAAACAGTATCAAGGAAGATAAACAAAGTACCATAGCCATACGGCTTTCAATCCTTATAGCTGTTACCATGATAGGAACGCTACTCTTTATCTTTAGCGAGATCGACTTAAGTGAGTGGACCTATAATAAAGAACACCTTGGAGATTATGGTGCTATCTTATTTCAAATAGATGAAAAGACATTCAATCACCTGAAAAAAGAAACAACAATTAAAACGCTGGGGCTTTCATTGTTAGAGGAAGTTCAAGGACTACCCTTTCACCGCCTGAATGCAGAACTTTTACTGCAAAGTCCCAAACTCTTTCCAGAGAAAAATGAGCGTTTAATTGAAGGAGAGCAACCAAAATTTCCTCAAGAGATAATGGTTTCTAGAACTTTTATTCAAGAAAATCCTACCTATGCACTTGGAAGTTTAATAGATATAAAAGATCAAACCTACACTATCTGTGGTATTTTTGAAGACCGCTTGCAGAGCTTTGCCACTAAGTATTTGTTCTGGGGTGTTTTGCCTAGTACCACGGAAAATCGAGACTTTTCCCGCTATCTATCAGTGGATGCTGCAATATGGTTTCGGTCAGAAAGAGATACTTATTACAGTATGCGGGATATTTTAGCTGATCTTGGTCAAGATGAGGCCGAGCTAATCAAAAAAGGTGGCTTGATGTATAACACTTCTT
Source organism: Bacillota bacterium (assembly GCA_036721855.1). GTDB lineage: Bacteria > Bacillota > DTU065 > DTU065 > DTU065 > JAHDNZ01. Next base: position 5,045 of record DAIMKF010000062.1, read on the forward strand.
ACCTAGAGGGTAAGCTCATCTTCCGCCCTATTTTAAGGCCATCATCTGAATTTAGAGAACGTTGGAGTCTTCGTGTAATTATACTTGGACTTATGCTGATGCTATTTGTAGTTATGATCTATAATGCCTTTAATGTTTGGAACGACAGGGACCTCAAAGAAATCGGTCTTTTAAAAAGTAGCGGGATGACCAAAAAACAAGTAAAAAACCTAGTGTTATCCAAAGCAACTCTTCTTTCGATTAAACCAATATTCTATGGACTGTTAACTGCTTATCTATTTGCAAACCTACTCTTTTTTCTGTTATGGCTCAATAATAAGCGTTTTCATTTAGATGTTAGTATTAGTTTAAATTCAAGCTTTCGTTTTATTACCCCAAATCCTTTGGTGTTTATCT
>DAIMKF010000063.1:0-5111 GCA_036721855.1 Bacillota bacterium
GATGCGATCGAAGAGGCCCGATTAGTTGTAGAAATTGAGGTGGCGGTACCTCTGCTCTTTCGATAGAAAGGGGGTAGGTAACATAAAAAAGAGGTACCGCCATTGATAGGATACAACCCAGAGTAAGAACTGTAGACGGCCAAGAGACGGAAACAGAGGCCTCGAAATTAGCCAGGGATATTGCTTGTTGCCGGCTTGTTGTCAGCAAAAATCAATAATAAGGTTCTATTGTAAACTACGTAATACTACGCCAGCAAAGTTTCACGGAGTTTAGGAGAAGTTCCATTACCGCTTAGGGAATTATTCTGCATGTCATAAATAAAAAGAACAAATTCATTTTTGAAAGAGGTAAATGTTGAACTATGTAGAATATACCATAAGCTCAAAATAAATTATTAAAATAGTCAATTTAGCAAAGGGTGTTTTTATGCCATTGTTCATTGCCGTTGCTTTCAGCATGTTAGTTTTTACACTTGCAATTCTAGAAAAAAGAAAACATCAACAGAACTTAAATTTAATTAAGACTAGAATAATAGTAAACGGAATACGAGGCAAATCTACTGTTACAAGGTTAATTTTCGGAATTCTAAAAGAAGCTGGTATCCAAGTTATAGGTAAAACGACAGGAACTTCGCCCAGAATGATTTACTGGTTTACTGAAGATGAGAAAGTTATTAAACGTTTTCCAGAGGGGCCCAATATTCGTGAACAGATAACAGTAATTGCAGATGCTGCTAAAGTTGGCGCAAAAGTATTAGTAAGCGAATGTATGGCGGTTCACCCCGACTACCAGGCCACCTTTCAAGAAGAGATGATGCAGGCCCCTATAGTTGTAATTACAAATGTGCTTGAAGATCATATGGAGATTATGGGACCAAACTTAAAATTTGTAGCTGAAGCTTTAGCTTCGACAATTCCCTATAAAGGGACCCTGGTTATATCAGATGGGCCTTACCGCGATTATTTTCAGACGGTAGCTAAACATAGAGGAACAGAAGTAGTCATAACAGATGTTACCGAAATACCCAGTGGTTATTTAAACCAATTTAAGTACATGGTATTCCCTGAAAATGTATCACTAGCCTTAAGCGTGGCTAAAGTAATGGGCATAGATAAAGAGACAGCTTTTAAGGGTATGCTCAAAGCGAACCCTGATCCAGGTGTGTTAAGAATCCTTAATCTTAACTACCAAGATAAAACAATACCGTTTGTTAATGCTTTTGCCGCTAATGATCCAGTGTCCACAGTTAATATTTGGCACAAGATAAGAGAATTAGGTTTTTCTACACAAAGCCCCATGGTAATTATGAACTGCCGCTACGATCGGGTAGATCGAACTGAACAATTTATTAAAGAGGTTCTTCCCCACATTTCTATACATATCTTGATCCTTATTGGTGAAATTACAAAACCAGTAACTGATGCTTATAATCGTGGCAAATTTAAATCGAGCATGGTAATCGATTTTGAGGGACAAGCACCGGAGAAAGTATTTAATTCAATATGTGAATATATACCTCAATGTGACATTGTTTACGGTATCGGCAATATACATGGCCAGGGGGAAAACGTTATTCATATGTTAGAAAGTATTTCAAGTGATTACCCGGGTGATTACCCGAGCGCTTACCTGGAAGAAGAAATTATGACGAGTACCGTGACACGCCCGGTTGCTGCGATAGCACAAAAGATAGGTCTATCGTTAGGGGGAAAGATAGATGTATAGTACAGATTTATATGTGGCATTGGTTATCGGTGTTGTACTAAGCCTTATTTATGCTGAAGTTACAGGAACCTTACCTTCAGGTTTAATTGTTCCAGGTTATTTAGCCTTATATTTTGATCAGCCCTTATTTATTGCATTAATCTTACTTATCAGCCTCGTAACCTTTCTTTTAGTTAAGCATGGCCTTGCTCGTTTTACTATTTTATACGGGCGTCGTATGTTTACAGCCATGCTTCTAACAGCAATTGTCTTAAAATTAACTTTTGACTATTTCTACCCAATGGTTCCGTTTCAAATATTTGAGGTTCGAGGAATAGGTGTTGTTGTTCCAGGCCTAATTGCAAATACAATTCAAAAACAGGGTGTAATCCATACTTTTAATAGTACCGTTTTGCTAAGCGGTATAACTTTTCTAATTATGCTTTTATACTACATGATATAAAAGGTGATTAAGTGAAAAGAAAACCGTATACATTGAAAGAAAAAATGTTAATCTTTATAAAGCAAACTAAGAAAAACAGCACTATCCATGCTCTTGCTCTACTAGTTGTCGCTTTCTTAATTATTGTGGCCCTAGGCTTTGTCCAGGCCTCGCCCCTTCCTGAAGTTGAAAGACCAAATCAAGCGGTTTTCGTTGCAACCTTTGTTGGGGATATGATGTTTTCACGCCATGTAGAGCAGGTCGTTGAAGCATATGGTTATGATTATGTAACACAATATGTAGCGCCCTATTTTACCTCTTCAGACTATAACACTGGGAATTTTGAACAACCGATAGTTTTAAATGATTATCCCCCAGAAGAAGGTACGGATATTCATTTTAAAACTTCTGCCGGGGCTGCGGAAGCCTTGCAACGTATTAATTTTACAACAGTTAACTTGGCTAACAATCATTTACTTGACTATGGAGAAAAAGGGTTAGAAGATACCCTTTCTGTTTTCCATAGCTGTGGAATTAGTCCGGTAGGTGCAGCGATAGATCTTAAATCAGCCCAAAAGGTATCCTATACGACTATCAATGGCATTAAAATTGCTACTTTAGGGTTTACTGACGCCTATTACAATTACTTCCTTGCTACTGTTGACAAACCTACGGTTCTTACGGCAAAACCAGATAATTATGGTCCGTTAATAAGGAAAGCTCGAAGAAATGCTGATCTTGTCTTAGTGCATTTGCATTTTGGCCATGAATATAATAGCAGGATACATCCAAAAGAAGAAGATCTGGCTAAGGCCATGGTAGATGCAGGCGCTGATATTATAATCGGGCACCACCCGCATATAATTAAAACTGCTGAGATTTATAAAAATTCTCTCATATTGTATAGCTTGGGTAATTTAATTTTTGACCAGGGTTGGTTTCGTACCAGGGAGTCTGTTTTAGTAAGATATATATTAATGTCAAACGGCGAGGCATTAATAGAATTTATCCCCTTGCTTATCCAAGATGCGCAACCACGTCCCATTAACAGTACCCCCATTGGCTTTCGTAGTAAAAGAATATTTGCGGCTCTTACCCAGGGTTTAGAAGAGGGTGCCTGGGCGAAAGAGAATAATAAAATAACTGTACGAGTTGATCACTCTCACGTAATAGAAGGGATTAACCAAGTTGAAAAACCGTAAAGTAACAGTTTGCTTATATATCGTCCTGATAATTGGATTAATTCTCTACAGCCATTTCTATGGATTACCGTTTCATTTTCCTCAAAGTCAGATTTTTACAAGCAGTGCGGTTAAAGGTATTGACACTGTCGATGGATATGGCGTAAGCGCCTCAAACCCGATAGCAGTAGAAGTAGGTATGGAAATATTAGAAAATGGTGGCAATGCAGTAGATGCTGCAATAGCAGTGGCTTATACTCTCGGCGTTGTAGATCCTTTTGATGCCGGAATTGGCGGCGGCGGTGCTATGATTATCTACCCTGTTGATGGACGAAATCCAGTGGCTTATGAATATAGAGAATGCGCTCCTCTTTCGGGCGTTATGACGACGGGAATGGTTGGAATTCCTGGTTTTGTTAAAGGAATGGAGGAAATTCACCATGAATTTGGCACTAAAGACTTAAAATATCTTCTAGAACCAGCTATCAAGTTAGCAGAAGATGGTTTTAAAGTATCAGAGTTCTTCACTCGTAGGCTTGAGCAAGCAAAATATCGATTACCCGTTGATTCTTTGCCTCATTTTTTCCCTGGCGGTAGGCCTTTATCAGCAGGTGAGCGCTTAACGCAAACCGAGCTGGCAGAAACGTTAAAACAGATTCAAATAAATGGAGCTGATTATTTTTACCGGGGTATCTTGGCTGAAAAGATAGCGGCTAGGATCAGTGGAATTGAGGTTAAAGACTTCGAAAATTATGAAGTAAAAAGATACAAACCTGTATCCGGGGTTTTTGATGATTATAAGGTTTATTCAGCTCCCCCTCCTCTTGGAGGGGTAACCCTTATTCAAATGTTACAATTGCTTGAGATAACAAATACAGAAAAAATTACGAGTACAGGCGAGCTTATTCAAGCGTTGGCAGGGATCGTAGAAATTGCCTATCGCGATAGATTAACAAACATCACGGATCCTGACTTTTCTGACATTCCCGTGAGCAAACTGACCAGCCTCGATTATGCTAAAGAATTGACACAAAAAATGTCCTTCGGATACCCTTACGAAGACGATGATGATCCTACTTATGCTGATGATGATATTGATGACGAAGGAGATACATTACATTTTGTTATTGTCGATAAAGATGGGATGATGGTCTCATCAACAAACACCCTTAGTCAAAGCTTTGGATCAGCAATATATTTAGAAGGTTTTTTTCTTAATAATCAGCTGAGAAACTTTGCAAAAAGCTCTCAGTCTCCCAATTCCCTGGAGCCAGGTAAAAGGCCACGTAGCTTCCTATCACCTACTATTCTAGCCAAAGAAGGCAAACCTGTCATTGGCATCGGTACGCCGGGCGGAAACAAAATACCCATGATTTTAATGCAGATACTGTTTAACTTTATAAAAAAAGAGATCCCCTTGCAAGAAGCCATTGAATTACCACGTTTATATTATTACGGTAATATTTTATTTTATGAAGATGAATTGTCTTATGAACTTAAAAATGAGCTTCGTGAGCACGGTTATGGAATATACATTTCAGAATCGCCGTTTCTAAGAGGTATAACGGCCCTTGTTGTGGATTACGATAATAACCAACTGTATGGCGGGGCGGAATACAGGGTTGGCGCAACCTGGAAGGTTGAGCGCGCTACCAAGGAACACGCCAAGAAGAATTGAGCTGCCTACTTGACGATTACGGCGTTTTTATCTTAACCCTCTCCCCAGTAGGGGAGAGGGACGGTGGGCGGAGAAGAGGCGGGTTACTTAGCGATCGAAGTAGAT
>DAIMKF010000064.1:0-5101 GCA_036721855.1 Bacillota bacterium
ATACCCGAATTTAAAGGACTTCTCTCTTATTTACACAAGATATTTTACACTATCTTTTGGGGAATAGCCTATTGTGGTAAAACAAATGCCTTGGTGCTTTTATTTTATGATCCTAAATACAAACTACTATCGTTAAGCCTAGTACAACCTCGAAATTTATTTTATCCCTCTTAGTTAACTCCTTAACCGTAAAATGCATACCTTAAAGAAAGAATAAGTTAACCACGGTTAACTTTTAGGAGGGAATCCATTTGGAAGCATACTATGCATTAAATCAATTCCCCTTAAATGCTTGGGGGCAAATTGTCTATATCAAAGAATCTACTAAGATGCGTCGTCGCCTTTGGGACTTGGGATTTACCAACGGTGCAATTATTAAGGCCCTTTATGTCAGTCCTTCCGGAAACCCAAAAGCCTACCTTATTCGTGGCAGTGTTATAGCCTTAAGAAACGAAGATGCTGGTGCGATAGTAATATCGCCAAAAGAGAAAGGAAGTACTTCATGGGATTGACAGCTAAATCCACAGGTAAATCACTATTAACTCTAGAGGCGGATTTAAAAGCTCTCCAAGAAACAGCCCTTGTGGTAGCTCTTGCCGGCAACCCCAACACCGGTAAAAGTACTGTTTTTAACAGTTTAACAGGTCTTAAACAGCACACTGGGAACTGGCCTGGCAAAACTGTAGGCCTTTCGGTGGGAAAGTATGTTTTTCAAGAGCATGAATTTTCGCTCATCGATCTGCCGGGAACATATTCCTTGTTTTCTGACTCGGTAGAGGAAGAGATCGCACGCGATTTTATTTGCTTCAATAAGCCTGATGTTACTGTAGTAGTTGTAGATGCAACCTGCTTGGAAAGAAATCTCCATCTGGTTTTACAGATTTTAGAAATAACAACTCAAGTTGTTCTTTGTGTGAATTTGTTAGACGAAGCCAAATCTAAGGGCATCGATATTAATCTATCTAAGCTAGCCAAAATTTTGGGTATAAAAGTTGTGGGAACCGTCGCTCGCAATGGCATGGGATTAGATACACTAAAAAAGGCCATCCTTCTAACTGCCACAAAAAAGAAAGATGCTTCGGTTGCTAGCACCTTTTCACTTTTATATGATACCGATTTAGAGCAAATGATCTCTGAAGGTAGCAAGCTTTTTGCTGCCAATGATCTTGATGACCAATATAAACGCTGGTTAGCTCTGCGTTTTCTCGATGGTGATTTTTCTTTAGCCAATAAACTTAAACAACTTCAGCTTGCAAACGGCAATACCCACGAATTTCCAGTTTATGAACAGTTTTGCTCTAACGTTTTAAGTGGAGATATCCGTGAAAATATTGTGCATACCCTTTATAAAACAGCGGAAACAATTGCCATATCAGTAACAACGCATAAAACCAAACCTGATTTGCAAGTGAACCTTGATAAGATTATCACCTCAAAAGCATTAGGTATCCCTATTATGCTACTCTTTCTCGGTGTTATTTTCTGGCTCACAATAATTGGTGCCAATTATCCATCCCAGTTGTTATCTTTTTGTTTTAGTGCTATAGAGGATTATTTGCTTTTTATTTTTAATACCCTACATTCTCCAGCTTGGCTAACCGGACTCCTGGTTTTAGGTGTTTACCGCACCTTAGCCTGGGTTGTTTCTGTAATGCTTCCCCCCATGGCCATTTTTTTTCCTCTTTTTACTCTGCTTGAAGATTGGGGCTTCTTGCCTAGGATTGCCTTTAATCTGGATAATTTTTTCCGTAAGGCAGGTGCTCATGGGAAACAGTCTCTTTCAATGTGTATGGGCTTTGGCTGTAATGCAGCCGGAGTTGTCGCCTGTAGAATTATCGACTCACCTCGAGAACGCCTTATTGCCATTTTAACCAATAACTTTGTCCCCTGTAACGGTCGTTTCCCTACTTTAATAACCATGATTACTCTTTTTGTTTCCGGAACTGGGGTAAGAGGTTCTTTGAAAGGCTCCCTGGTAATGGTTAGCTTGGTAGTTAGCGCCATCTTAATCACACTTGCTACTTCGAAACTGTTATCAATGACTCTATTAAAAGGCCTCCCCTCTTCCTTTGCATTGGAACTGCCCTCTTTTCGTAAACCACAAATAGGACGGATCATTATTCGCTCACTTCTTGATCGGACACTCTTTTTACTTTCAAGAGCTGTGATAGTAGCTGCACCAGCCGGCCTGCTAATCTGGCTATTGGCCAATTTTGGCCTTAATGGCAAAACGTTTTTAGAGATTCTAACGAATTTTTGGGCTCCTCTTGGGAAATTTATTGGTTTAGATGGTGTCATTCTGGCCGGATTTATTCTTGGTCTACCAGCCAACGAAATTGTTTTACCGATAATTTTCATGGCTTATACTTCCTCTGGTAGTTTAATTGAATTGGAAAGCTTAACTGCCACTAAAACTCTTTTATTAAATAACAATTGGACTCTTTTAACCGCACTTTGTACCATATTATTCTCTCTTAACCATTTCCCCTGTGCTACCACATTACTAACAATAAAAAAAGAAACTCATAGCTGGTATTGGAGTGCTCTAGCCTTTTTGATTCCCACTGCTTTAGGAATATTTATCTGTAGCATCGTAGCTTTTTGCTATCGGTTTTTTGGGGGTTAAACTATGCAAACTAAATAAAGCATTTTTATTTGTTATTATTGTTGTTGTTACTGATTAAAAATATTGGCCATTCCACTACGTAACTATATTTTGAATACCGTAAACTAAAGAATCTCTTGGGTAAAACACTCCCATTCTTTTTGATACCTTAACAAAAAAGCAGTTAGCAGTTCTAATCTCTTTACCGTATTTTGGCTTAGGTAATGTTCAATCATTTCTGTTTCAATAAAACCGGTGTCATTAGAGCCTAAGATCCAGAAAAATTTTTCAATAGTTTCATGCCTAGTATAAAGAAATTCCCCAGTTGCTTCACCTAAAGGAGTAAGCTTGATTTGTCCATATGGTTCATAAATAATAAAACCAAGACAAGAAAGTCTTTGAACATTTTTGGTAACAGATGCTCCACTTATGTTTAACTCAACAGCTAGTTCTGTAGTTCGTAGAGTTTCCTGAGATCTAGTTTTTCGGTAGATCATTTCCAAATAATCCTCAAGGCTCGCAGATAATCTTTCCTCTAAATGTCGTAGCTGCTCGAAACATCTAAATGTCCTGAATTTTCTGTTCATTTTAGTCATCCTTTTGTTGTTCTATTTTGAAACTATAATAGGCATATATGCCTATTGAGAAATAAAACCGTAACCAAACCCACCTTGCTTAGACCTATGTAATTAGTATGTCTGTAAACACTCGATTATGTTCTATCAAGTGTTTCTCTCTTTAATATTGGATATATCTCCGGAAAGAAGGATAGATGATGAAGAATAATTTAATCGTTGTCATTTTGCTTGTTTTAGCATTGATCTTTGGCTCATCACTTGTTATAACCACCAACAAACCTCAATGGACCTTAAAATTCAAAACTAAGATCTTTGATTGGGCTATCTTTATTAGTAGTGATAATTTTATAGAATCTAAGTACTTTGCCGTAGAAAAACCTGGAAATTACCTAATCCATGCCGAAGGAAGTGCACCTAAAGGTCAAATCACCATCAGTATACTCAATTCATCCGGAAAAGTACTCCAAGAGATAAAAGGATCTCACCTAAAAAAAGAACATAGGCTCTATCTTTCCCCTGGGAAATATCAAATTATTGTAAGAACGAAAAACTCTAAACACAACAATTATCGCATCTATATAAATAAAGCAAAATAATTTTTTGCTTATAACTATAATCAAATTTAAAGCCAAGTTGGCAACTCTTAACCCGTTGCTGACTTGGCATTTCAATACAATATGTATATAGTCCTTTAAGTATATAGCATTATTATTTACCCCTTACATATTATATAGAGATAAAGGTTGAAAAAAGGGGGGGGCTCTTTTGAATTGTAAACCAGAAAACAGAGATACTCATCGAAGAGATTGTAGTCAGATTGAACTGCTAAAAAAAATAGCTGAATATATTGAAGATGAAACCAATGATTCCATCTTTTATTACGAGATGGCTAAGTTAACTCCTATGCCACAAGCACAAGCTTTATTAGTTAGCTTTGCTCAGGATGAAGCAGATCATGCGGCTAATTTTAAAACTCTTTATCGTCTTATAACTGGTACTAGTCCACCGGAAATTGAAATAAAGCAGCCAAAGATAAATTCTTTCGAAGAAGCTGTCCGTCAAAGAATTATAGCAGAGTCAGGAGACTTTCAAAAATATGCTCTAGACTACACCATCTACCACGAACCACCAATCTGTGACCTCTTTTATCTAACATCTATAGAAGAAGGGCAACATGCAATGCGTCTTACATTGCTGTTGGAAAATTAAGAAAAAAAGCCGTATAAACGGCTTTTTTAGTTAGGTATTTTGTTTTCATTTTGGTCTTTATTAACTTTGTAAATTATCTGTTTAAGATCTCCTGGAAGTTCGGTTTTGGTAATAACTTCAATAATCCCATCCTCCAACTGATTGAGCATAGCTCGAAGTCTTTCGTTTTCCATTTCTAAATTATACATTTTGTTGCGTATGTTAGCCACTGCGTTAATTAAATCAGAACCAGATTCAAATGAAACGATTTCAGTCTTTTTGGGTATTTCAAAGTCAATGGGTCCTTTGAGAATGTAAGTATTGGCAATTCTACGGCTTGTAGCGGGACGTCTTTCAATAAACCCTTGTTCAGACAGTACTTCAACTGCTTTAAAAACCGCGCCTTTTGATAAACCAGAAATAGTGGCCAGCTCATCGTATTTGAGCTGGAGTTCGGTACTCCCCGTTTCAATGCATTTCTTTACAAAAGCTCTTTTAAACTGCTCAAGAGTTTGTTGAGAAACATTACTTATCCAAGCCTTGCTTTTCTTTTGTTCCATACGCTAACCCCCGAGAGAATAATCTTTCCAGGTAAATCCATTGTCAGCAACAGTATATCATAAATTTAATATAAAAAGTAATAAGGTTAAATTATCTTTTTAGTTGTTTATATTTTCCTCGATTGCAAAACTAACTTCCACCCCAGAAACCATCTAGGGTAGAAGTTAAA
>DAIMKF010000065.1:0-4612 GCA_036721855.1 Bacillota bacterium
TGTAGGCCTGCAACAGCTTCTTTGACTCAATAGCCCAGTTATAGCGCTCGTTTATAGCCTTTTGCCCCCGTTCTCCCATGGCCCGGGCTTCGGCCTAGTGCCACAGAATCGCCTTGGCAATCTCTTTCCAGTGTCTTTGCTTGCTTATGGAAGATCCGGGTATCAAAAAGCGGTTGAACGGTAGTTTAAAATGCAGGCTTTAGCCCTCATTGAGCACCTCATGGTACACTTGCATGGTCTTCTCCGCATTCTTTTCCCAGGTGTAATGCACCAGAACGAGTTTGCGTGCGCGTTCACCCATAGTGCGTGCCTTTTTGGGATGGCTTAAAAGGAAGTCCAGCGCCTCCACGAGACTATCGAGATCGTGGGGCTTTACTAGTAGCCCGGTCTTTCCGTGTTTCACAAAATCAGCGGGTCCTTCCCCTTGACAACCGATTACCGGCTTACCCAATGCCATTGCCTCTAGGTAAGCAACACCAAAACCTTCACTCCAGCTGGGAAGGCTAAACAGATCACATGCAGCCATATACTTCAATGCATCGCCGTGTGGCTGACGCCCTAGAAATTTTACGCGGTTTTCCAAACCGTAACGAGCCGTCAAGCCGCGCAATTTATTCTCCTCCGGACCGCTCCCTACCACCCAGTATTGTAGTTGTGGGTATTTGTCTTTTAGCTGTTTTATCGCATCGATATTAAGGTCGATCCCCTTGCTCGAGACAAGATTTGACACACTTAGAATAATGTTTTCATTATTACTTCTTTCAGGTATGCCCCCTACTCTTCCAATATCTTCCGGAGCAACCCCATTAGGTATAACAACAAGTTTGTTATGGATGTTAAAGTGTTTTACCGCAAGTCGACGTAACTTTTTACTTACTACCATTACTCTAAAAGCATTTTGCAGAGCAGAGCGAATCGCTGCTTTACATTTATCATCCCGATGAACGGTTTTTTGAAAATCCTGGCCGTGGATGGTAATTACCAGAGGTTTCCCGAAATCCCGTGCTAAAAGAGCACCGGCATAGCCATCTGGTAATGCTACATGAGCATGTATCAGATCAAAAGCAAATTCCTGGTAGAGTTTGTCAACTGTCCTTCGTATGCCATAATACATCCGGTAACCTGAAGTCGCAAAAAACATCGCACGCGGAATCGCCACATATCGCGGATAGTATGTCTCTACCTCTTCCCATACACAACCCCGTGGTATCTTGCTATAGTTGCGCCACTTAGGATTCAGATAATTAATTGGGAATGGAGTCATTGGCTTCGGTGAAACAACCCTTATCTCTACACCTTTCTTCATTAATTCCTTTACCTGTTTATGGACAAAGATTCCCGCGACTTCGTTGGCGCTAGAAGGGTACATATGAGAAAGGACCAAGACCTTCAAGCTATTTCTTCCTCCCGTGGCCTGCCGTTGTAATTCAAATATGCTACTGCAAAGGCAAGCAACATCCATTGTGGATTAAAAGCCATAATTGAACTGGAGCTGATGCTCGCTAGAGAGAAACCAATAAGTGATAACAAAAGTGATTCGGCAATCATACGCTCCTTGCGATCAACAGCTTTTCGCCAAGCAAGCCATATTGTTCTTACAATCCCAACATATACCACGAGGTAACCGCAAAATACAATAACACCATAATCAACTAAAATCTCCAACCACCAATTGTGCGGATTCAAAATACCTGATGTGCTGTGCCGGGCAAATTTAGCCATCCAGAATTCAGCGTTACCTGCCCCAACGCCAAGTCCCCCTGTAGAAAGAAGAAAAACTAAACCGTTGCGCACTAGAGAGAAACGTACGGCCACCGAACCGCCACCCCGGTCAAAAAGAGAACTTAGCTCGGCCGCTACTCTCATTGCAAATTCTTGAATAGGACTGGCTAATCCAAAGATTACCATAAGCATCAGGAATACCGTTAACACAACGGCTACTTTAACCTTTTGCTTTAATTTAACAATAAATAGCAATAAAAATAACACCATTAGCAGTACCGCAAGTATATTAGCCCGTGAACCCGTAGCAACTATTAAGTAGAAAGCAGCAAAAGCCGTGCCAATCCCTGCTAGTTTTGTCGATATAGTTCCAGAATATCTTGCCAGGACCAGTGAAAAGGGGATGCTCAAAGATAAAAAAGTAGCAAAATCATTTGGATTTTTAAAAACGCCCGTTGGACGGTACATGATCCATGGCCGGAGTTCACCATAATAACCAGATACCGGCAAATGGTTCCCGGTCAAGTGTTCCCAGCAACCAAGAATAATCAAGGCAGCAAATGCACCAAGCCAGATCCAGAAAAGTTTGTTCAAATCATGAAGGCTGTGAAAATAATATGTTACAAAAAAGAGTAATAACACCCCTGAGAAAAGAAAGAAAAGTTGACGCATAGCGTCGCCCTTGTCCAAAGCCCAGGCCAGGCTAAACGTGGCGTAAACCAACCAGAATCCAAAAAAGATCATGTAATGCTTCACACGGCCCATAGAAAGCACAATTGTACCTTCAATGAATGAACTGGCCGTGAAAAGCCCCAAGAGAATAAGCAAAAAGATCCGGTATGGGAAAAGTGTAAACGGGCCAAGACCTACCGGAAACAGCGCAGGCCCAATAAAACCACAAATAAATGCTAGGTAGCAACAAAACTTTTGTAGATGAAATGATATTGTAGGCGTATATTTAAATTGAGAAAAAGATATTAAAATAACCGCTATAGATAAGCCTAGCAGAAAGAGGATATAGTGTGGTGAAAGATCTAAATTGCAAAATACTACACCTGTTAACATAGCTAAAAACCCTACAACAAAAAAAGTCATGGTAGAGCCTGTTATCATTTTTATCGGTATTTTATTATTTTGCCCCATGATACCTTTTCTCCCTCTACTTAAAAAAGAAGAACTTATTCATTCATATAATTTTACTGCTATTGTTACTGACACCTTAATCCGATCTCCCTCGACAAACTTGACCATGACTCATTTTGAAGACTATAACTTAAAATGCTTAACATTAGCATTTAAGACTTCTGCAAATTTTTTAGCCATATTTACTTGTGTATATTCCATTACATTTTTTTGCACCGGAGTATATATTGGTTCACCATATTGCTTAAATTCGCGGTACCACCTAAGCAATATCTCCTTTAACTCTCTTTTATTTTTAACGTGAACACCTGCATTCGTGCTTTGTAATAGGGAATCTACCACCCCGCCCGGTCCACCGATCGATAATATATTACGCCTGGCGGCTAAATACTCAAATAACTTTCCAGTATAGACACCTAATTCGTTGGGGTCATCCCACCTTAACAATAACAACACCGATGATTCTCGCTGTTTTTCCAATACAAGTTCACGTTTTATGATACCATGCTGAAATACCTGTTGTGTAAGCCCAATCTCTTCAATTTGCTTTTGCAACAAATAATTATAGGGCCCATAAAACCTGAGCTCAATTTTTTGTTTATCAATGCAACCATCTTTTAAGAGCTCTTTTATTACTTCCAACAACATCAGTGGATTTCGTTTATTATAGTAAATTTGTCCGGTATGAGTAATTAAAAACTTTTCAGTCTTATAATCTTCTACCCGCATTTCATCTGTGTCAAAAGCATTTGTTATACAGTATACTTTTTTTCCTTGATGGATCTTTTTTAAATTTTCCACTAAAGGTTCTGATACCGTTACCAAAGCTGATGCTTGTCTAAAAGTGTTATATTCGAGGGCTCTTTCAAAGAGAAGCCTTAAATATGAATAGTTATAATAATGATTTTGGGTCCAAAGGTCTCTTAAATCAGCTATCCAGGGAATTTGTTGCTCCTGACTAAGTTGTGATGCAATAAGATGTGTACTAACCGGAGGTGAACTACTTATAATTGCATCTATCTTTTCTTCTTTTATTAGTTTTTTACCCTCTTGAACGGCTATACTAATCCATGTTCTAAACTCATCAGGATAATCCACGATCTCTTTAAATTTAGCAATACACCAGTTAAAAAAGATGTTTCGGCCCGGTTGTTTAATCCCTAGCTGCTGTTGTAACCCAACTTCTGTTTTCATCCCAAATATATTTTTAATCTTATCTGAAACAGAGGTATAGCTTGTTTCTACAACCTTTGCATAAGGAGCCCAGTTACCTTCATTTAACGGTGTCGTGAGAATAACTGACTCCCACCCATAAGCTGGCAGGTATTTGGCAAGTCCTCCTATTCTATTAGAAGCCACCCCGGGGCGTGGTGGATAATGGTAGGCAATAATTAGAACCCTTTTCATCTTAAAACACCAACCGTTTGTAATGGTAAACTGTTTTCATAAAAACTCAGGAGCATCCAATAAAATCGGCTTACCCGTTAAATAAGACAATAGATTTTTATATTAAAACTCATTTCTTCAGTTCATCAACAAGCCAACGGTCAGTAGTCCAAAATTAGATATGACACCCGGTTCATGCCATAGCCCTCTTATTCTTCATATTAGTTCGTCTCCCCCATTAATAAATCAGGTGTATTATGACACACACAACACCTAAGGGGCTCTACTGAATCATGTTTAATTTCCCTTCCGCACCGGCAAACCCAACCCCTGATTTCAGCCGGATTGCCATAAACTACCG
>DAIMKF010000066.1:0-2300 GCA_036721855.1 Bacillota bacterium
AACCTTTTAACCGAAAAAGGCAAAGAGTATCATATCCGTCCCTACACCTCACACTCAGGAAGGCAAATTGCTTTTTTGGGTGAAGCAGCCATTGCTCTGTTGGGCGAAATAGAGGAAGCAGATAAATGGTTTGATTATGTAACCCAGGTTTTCTTTTCCATCTATCCTGCCTGGGGTAAGGAGGATGGCGGCTGGGCCGAGGGTCCAATTTACTGGAGATGGTATATGGAAAGGATTCTCTGGTTTGCAGATGCTTTCTATCAAGCAACCGGAGTTAGTCTTTTAGATAAACCCTTCTTCCAAAATACCGGTTATTTCAAGTTGTATGTTCAACCTCCGTTTTCGAAGCATTCACCTTTTGGCGATAACCTCGATGAAAGACCTAACATAGAAGACTACACTGTGATGAGTTATCTCGCCAAATATACCGATAACCCTTACTTTAAGTGGTATGCCAAACAGTTAAAAGGCATGATCCCACGTGGCATTATGGGCTTTATGTGGTATGGTGACTTGGTAGATATTAATGAACCTACTGATCTCCCCCAAAGCCGCTACTTTAGGGATGTAGGCTGGGTCTCGATGCATACCAATTTAAGTGATGAAGATAGCGATATTCATGTTCTTTTTAAATCCAGCCCTTATGGCTCTTACTCTCATAGCCATGCTGATCAAAATGCCTTTACCCTAGAAGCTTTTGGTTCGCCTCTTATAATCTCTTCCGGCTATTACCCCTTCTATGGCAGCCCTCATCATACTCAATGGACCAGGCAATCCCTCTCAAAAGCTACGATTTTAGTAAATGGTACTGGTCAGCCTATTCAAGCAATCACCGCCAAAGGCGAGATTAAAGACTTTGTCTCTACAGAAGGCCTTGATTATACCCTAGGTGATGCCGCCAAAGCCTATGCTGGTGCTCTCAAGCAGTATGACCGGGAAATTATCTTTATAAAGCCCTACTTTGTATTTATCCATGATAAGGTAGTTGCTCGCAAAGAATCCACTTTCGATTGGCTTCTCCATGCCAGAGAAAAGTTTTCAATTGATGGTAACACCTTTAAGATTAACGATGGAGGGGCTAAACTAAGCGGTGAAATAAGAAGTAGCTTGCCTCTTAAACTTTCAGCTCATAATAAATTTACTGTTGATCCTGAAGAAAGACATGCCACTAAACCAAAACAATGGCATTTTACAGCTCATACTACTGAAAAAAATACCGAAGCTGAGTTTTTGGCAATTCTCCTGCCACAAACTAAAGCTGATACCGCTAATTATGAAGCGCTCTGGGAAGAACATGCCGCCGCAATTATATATAAAGATACCAAAACCACTCTCCTTTTTGGTGAGGAAGCTTTTGGCTTAACTACAGATGGCAAAACCGCAGCTGTTTCAAAGTGCGAGAATCAGCTAATAAGTATTCTTTTAGCAGATGGTTCTTTTATCAAAGATAACTCTACTACGCTCCTCAATCTTTCCAGAAGAGGCACGGTAGCACTATCGATCCTAGACGGTGAAGTTTCGGTAAATAGAGATCTCAAAGAAGAGGGACTTACTATTACCCTTAAACTTAGCAAACCACCTAAGAAAGTCTCAAGGGATAGAAAAGAGATTTCTACCTGGAGCTATGATAGTAAAACCCAGCTTCTGATAATTACTTTGGAATAGTAATAAAGGCTGGCAATTGCCAGCCTTTATTTTTTACCTTTTTAACTGCCAGAAATAGGTCCATGACCTTGAAGCTGAAACAGATTATAATAGGGCTAAGTTTAACTAAAGCTCCAAAAAGGAGTGACTCTCTTGGGAAACAACAAGAATTTTAATAAGCCGCTTATCATAGCCTTGCTATTTTTGATACTCTCTCTTTTTGTTTCTGCTAGTATTCAATCTGAAGATGTATTTTATT
The DNA here is from genome assembly GCA_036721855.1 of Bacillota bacterium. Classification (GTDB taxonomy): domain Bacteria; phylum Bacillota; class DTU065; order DTU065; family DTU065; genus JAHDNZ01. The sequence continues at coordinate 1,904 of DAIMKF010000066.1, forward strand.
TAATAGCCGCCCAGATTATAAAAAGAATCTATCCCGGTGATAAAACACCTATTTTAGAAGAAAAAACTAAACTCTCTCCTTCTGATTCTAGTAAAGAATATGACCTTTATACGGTTAAAGCCGGTGATTCTTTGTGGAAGATAGCCGAAAAATCTCAGACTAGAGTTGAAGTGCTTATGGCCTTAAATAAACTTACTTCACCGCTGATTCAAGAAGGACAGACCCTAAAAACACCCTACCTGGACCTAGATTTATTAGCCAGACTTGTCCATTCGGAAGCTGAAGGAGAACCTTTTGAAGGACAAGTTGCCGTAGCTAGTGTAGTTTTAAATCGACTTAAAGACCCCCGCTTTCCAGATACCCTACGCGATGTTATTTATGAAAAGAACGCTTTCCA
>DAIMKF010000066.1:2400-4583 GCA_036721855.1 Bacillota bacterium
GCTTTTGGTACTTATATAATGAAGCGCTTCAAGGACGGTGAGTTAAGATCGAACTAAGCAATGAAATGATCAAAAGCTATGCTAAAAAGATAATGGCCTTTGCCTATAACAAAACACAGGATATTCAACTAGCTGAAGATTTATCTCAGGAGATACTTTTGTCTTTATCCACATCACTTAGACATCAAGAAGAGATTTATAACCTTAACAGTTTTGTTTATAAAATTTGCTTGTTTACTTGGTCAAAATTCTTAAGAGACAACAAGAAACATTGGAACAACTTTGATATTGATGCTTTTTTTGATTTGCAAGATGAAAGTAACCTGGAAAAAGATCTGGTAAATCAACTCTTAATTGAAAAATTACAAGTCGAAATAGCCTATCTTATTAAGCTGCATCGTAAAATTACGGTTATGTTTTATTTTGAAAACAAAACCAGTAATGAAATATCTTCATTGCTTAACATTCCACACTCAACCGTTCGTTGGCATTTAAGTGAAATCAAAAAGAAACTAAAGGTAGGGATTGAAATGGACTCTAACAATTTAAGTTATACACCTCAAAGCCTTATGGCCGGACATGATGGTTATATAGGAAGCGAATACAAGCAATGTGGACTTGGCTTTGATCGTCTTGTCGATAACATTTGCCTTGCTTGTTATGGTAAAGCACTGACGCTTGAAGAAATTGCACGAACTCTAATGGTTGCTGCCGGTTATATTGAAAACCATATTAAAAGGTTAGTATATATGGATTATCTCCGCGTAGTTGATAAAAGCAAGTACACAACTAACTTTTTTATTACTACCTATAGACATAAGGTACTTTTAGGTAAATACCACTATCATAACATTGGTCCTTATGCCAAAAAGATCTATACTGCATTTGATAAAAGATATGACCAAATCAAAGCTATCGGTTTTTTAGGCAGTGATCTGGATAAAGATTTTGTGCTTTGGGCACTCATACCAATAGTAGTAAATACACTTCCTTATAAAGCGTTAAACAATATCTTGCAAAAAAACAACCTTCATCTAGAACGTCCAAAACGAAAAGACGGTTCCGAGCATTGGGTTTGTGCCACTTTGGTTGATGAGACTTATTATGAAACCCAGACAGAATTTACCCGTGAAGAAGTTGATTTTAACTGGAAGTCAACCGGTTCAACTAAAACCAGGTCTGACAAATTAGGCAACTCATCTTTGCAGCTTGATAGCGAAGCAACCAGGGGTATAGGTATTCTATGGCGCGATTTTGATGCTCCCAATTTAAGTGAGATACAGCGTATAGCACAAATAATAAGAGATAATGAAACTCCTAACGAGCTCGATAAACTAATCATTGCCAGAGAAGCTGAACTAGGATATGTAAAAATGGTTGAAGGAAAGCCTAAAATGCTGATACCTTATTTTAACAAAACTGAGTTTGATAAGTTTTCTGCTATTTTAAGTGAAATCAATGCCGAACTTGGCGAAGACTTGTTTATTGAGTATATCGAAAACTTCGCTAAGATGTTCGCCAAGGAAATACCCGATTTTATCCCTAAAGAAGAGACAATCTTCCATCAGTACCAGATTTATCCCCAATTTGCGGTTCTTTATTGGCTGGCTGATAATAATTTACTGCGTTATCCCTCCGATGAAGAAGCCAAAAGACTTTGTACCGTTGTTTGGAGTACAAAATAGGTATAAAACAACTCAGAATAAAAGTGCTGCAACGTTAGTATTAAGTTGCAGCACTTTTGCTTGTCCTAACCCAAACCCGCAATATTAATTTTTCCTCAGATATTATTTGAGGCTAATCTAGTGTCTTTAATGCAAAATCTAACTTAGCCTGATTCCTTTATTCTAATGATAATGAGAATAAATTTAATTCCGTTATTTATTGGGTAAGTTTATAGTTTCTTAAACTATGCAATCACATCTGACATTTCTGTCAGCCTTTGTTTTATAAGCTTTTTTATTCCTCTTTAAAAGCAGCTTATTAAATACCTTTTAGTCTTTTATTTTAATTTCTGCACCTAAAAACTCATACCCTATGGATCTGGCAAGTCTGATTGAAGCCTTGTTTTCTACTTGAGCCACCCAAAGAGCTAGGCCATCTTGGCTACAGATCTGAGCAGTTGCTGCACTTGCAACTGCTTTGCCATATCCTTGGCCGCGGTATTCTTTTTTTGTTACAAC
>DAIMKF010000067.1:0-4371 GCA_036721855.1 Bacillota bacterium
CGTTAACGGCAAAAAATTGGTGTAGTATTAGGATGTGCAGTAACCTGACCCCCCTCATTGTTTACAGCATAACTCAGTTTGTCGCATAAATTTCAATCATACTGGTTTGCCTTTTTAGTAGTATAAGCGTATTAAGTGTCTGGCTGCTCGGTCTTAGTCCATGTGATTACATTTCAAGTCATTTATTTACACTAGACCTAATTTCCTAATGAAATATCTGGCGCCCCTTTTGGGAATATTTATCGCTGCCGCAACCGCTTTTTGAATCTTAGACTCTCTCTTTCTAATAATAATACTTCGCTTGTAATTATCTATATCTGTTTCTAAGAAAATCTTCCTGCTATAAACCAGCCGTTTTCCAATCTCCTTAAATTTCTTTCTACTTGGTCTTATATACGAGATTTTTTTTAAACATTCTTCATTAAAGGGCAGGGTATAATTTTTGTCTTTGGCAATCTCCAGAGAAGTAAAGAACTGGGTTTTTAATCTGCTATCAACAGTTTGCCCCTTTAAAATGTTTTCAACAGATAATGGCTCTATGTTTATTACACCATCTTTTACTGCACTATCAATTAGCGCTTGGCCTCTTTCTGTTCTGGTAACAACTACAGTGTTTCCTTTTTTATCTAATTTACCGGCGATACCCCAGGGATCTCCGGCAGTAATATCGCTAAATATATTCATTTGATCAAAGCATAATAAACAACGGTAATGCTCGTAAACAGTTTTTAACTTATGCCGATATCTCTTATCTAGGATATGCTCATTTTTTGCGGTATATATCTTAACATCGCCTGGCCACCCGCCAGCGTCTTTATCCCTAAAACGGAATCTGTTTACCTCCGTTTTTTTACAGCCAGATTCTTTGATCAACTCATCGATATATTTCCCAGAATATTGACCGGCACATATTAATCCGATAATGTACGCCGGCAATGTAATATTCGGATATTTCTCTCCTATTAAATCTAAACTTTCTGACTGGCACCCAAGTACTACTGCTGCCATTTGTTTATCTCTGTTTTCTAATATAGTCTTGACAACTGATGACTGGGAATAATACGAACCGGCACCTTTTATAATTCCCTCCCTTGTTGTTTCAAATACAGCCTCTGGTCTTTTCGTATTTTTGTTGAAGTTATTTACTACAGCACCCTCAATTAGCTTCTGTTCTAACAAGTAGCATAAGAGCGCTGTTACAACACCTCCGCTTTGAGATTTTTGTCTTATATTGGCATCAGACGCATGACCGATATAACCCGCTAGATATTTCCCGTGAAAAATGTCATTATCTTTCGTTAATGGATTATTAGTAGGGTTGCTTGGGCAGATCTCATAGCACATTCCACAATAAGTGCACCGATCATAATTTATATTAGCAATAAGATATCCTGCTATATTTGTAATCATCGATACGGCATCTTTGGGACAAATACCGGCACATGCCCCACACGCTGTACAAAGAGCATTTTCTACAATGACTTGTATATTGTTTTTCAATATATGCACACCTCTCTACTTGGCAAACATAATCTTCCCGACATCGATGAGCGCCCTACGGACATCTTTATATTTACCCTTAATTACCTTTCGTTCTCCATTACGAGATTCCCAAAAATCATTAAATAAACTAATCAATTTATCTGAAGTGCAATTATCACATGAAATAATCCATTTGTCTTGACCATATAAATTTAATAGCTCATCGTATTTATAATGCCAACCGATTACAAGCGTTGGCACCCCTGCTGAAAGCGCTGCCACGCAGGAATGATACCTGCTGGCGACCATAACCTCACACCTAGCAATTGCATCTTTTAATTGAGTGCTGTTCATATTTGTTATATCTAATAATTTAACATCGTTTGTATGATTTAACAAACCGTGTATCTCTTTAGCAACATGAATATCATTATAATTGTGCCCAACCGTTATTTCATTAGGAATTAATACGATCTTTTTACCTGTTTTAAGTATAACATGGTCTATCAGTTTAACCATGCAGTTAATGTAAGACTCGCTAGATTCCCACTGTCGAATAATTTGGTAGCTTACAGATATGCCAATATAATTATAATTTTTTTCATCGGGACCGGGTTTTGAATAAGGCATTAGATTGGCCAGGTCTGGTAAAACTGTAATGTTTTTCTTTATGCCCGCATTTTCTCGCATCTGCCTCTCACTTTCGGTTTCCCGGGCCAACATTACGTCAAAAATATATCTAGCTGAAAACCGCGCCTGTCTAATATTATCCTTTTTTTCTATCGGACCGTAACTTGCCGGACATTTTATTGTTTTAACCCGATTCATCTTGGCTACAAAACTTATAGCAAATATCGCAAGTACAGATTTAATTGACTTAAGATAACCACGTTCACCTTTGGTCAGTCTGCTGGAAAAACAGATGCCAAGCAAATTGGCAACAATATCCGATGTTTTTACATGATTAAAAAACCTTAGGCATTCTTCCTTTTTTGGGCGTATGCCAAACTTTAACTTAATTGCATCCCGGAGCAAGTGAGAGGCTTTGTTGTATGGAATTTGATAAACCTTAAATCCCATATCGCTGACCGCCAGCTCGACAGGCTCCGTGGCCTGATAAAATATAATTTCGTAATCATTGTTTAATTCCTTAATTAGTTCCCTAGCCCCATGCATTAATGATGGACCACCAAAATTATTTTCCGGGAAAACACCATACAGCAGTATCTTTGTCATGATCATCCTCCTAGGGTTTGCTGGCTTTTCATAAAAAACAGCCTTACGTTAATCGTTGTCATTTTACATTTAAAGCCAACCACTTTTTTTTAATAAATGCAAATGTAAGCGAAAAGTAGATTACACCCCATATTGCACCCAGCAAGATCGATTCAATTACCTCGCCTAAAATAGACTCTACTGCTAACAAGTTTTTAGCCCAAAAGAAAACAACGCAGAACCCAATATTCACAATTGTAATTTTAAATATATCTCCCCAGGGAAATATATTTTTGATAGACATGTTTAGTGTTTTTGAAGTTGAGAGAAGCAGAAATGTTGCGCTAAATAGTGTCGCCACTAAAGTCGCTATAGCAGGGCCGATAAAACCTAGCAAATAGTAAAATACAAAATTCAAGATTATATTTATTATTAACGCCAATACAGAGTTATAAAATATGGTTTTTGTTTTACCTATTGAATTTAAAATCATACCGAAGTAAGTACAGCGAAATAATAAGTCTATAGAATAAACTCGAAACACAGAGACGCCGGGTATATACTTTTCTGAATATAACAGCGTTATTACTTCAGGAGCATACGTAAATATCCCGGCAGCAAAGAAACAGATGATCAGATAAGATAGTGATGTAGCATGTTTCCATAAATCTACCGCCTTACACTTATCATCTTTTTTTAGTAACTTTACAATCTGTGGCATTAACACAGCTGTTATTGAGGCCGCTACAAATGTAACTGGCATCTCTCTAGCTGCATTTGTGTATATGGCAAGCTGCTCAGTATTGAAAAATCTACCTATTAATAGTTTATCAAATTCAATTTTCAGAGTGCCCACCACTGTCGCCAACCCGATGGGAATGGAAAAATTTAATATCCTTAAAATTAAATCTTTGTCAAAAGAGAAATAGATTTTTCCTGCAATATTTTTAACTATTATATACACACTTAAAGCAAAAATTGATTCACCAAACACAAAAAGAGCCATATATTCATTAAAGCCCCAGTTCATTTTCTCCACAATTAGTATGATAATAAGTAGATAAGTACTATTTAAAATGCGAAATAGCATCAGGTGCGTAGTTTTTTGATAGACTATATAGATATGATCAATGCTTGATAGCACTATTTTTGTCCATGGGTATACTGCTAATACATACATAAATTTTCTTATATAGGGGTTGTTAAAGTAATCTATAATCAACGAAGTGCTTAAAACCAAAACCAGGCCCGTAATTAAACTTAAGACTGTTGTTAAAGTATAAAATACAGACAAATATTTTTGTCTTTCTTTATCACTTTCTGCTCTTGCCAAAAAGAAGTTAATACTGTTAGGTAATCCTACCATGAAAATAGTCGTAACCAGGTTGATAACTAAGAGTAGTTGCGAGTAGGTCCCATATTCTTCTAGCGTGCGAAACCTTGACAGTAGCATTGCTGATATCATTGATATGAGCAGAGTAATTATTTTAGCGGTGGACAGTTTTACCGCATCGTATGCTATTGATTGTTTCAAGGCTACGCTCCCAAAATAAAATTTGTATAATTTTTAGATGTGACCTAGAAAATTATTATTTTTTGTTATAATTATGAACAAGAATATAGGCCAGGCCGCTGATATCGCCGGCCCCCATCACAATAATCAGATCACCGGGG
>DAIMKF010000068.1:0-3967 GCA_036721855.1 Bacillota bacterium
CGACAGGGAGTGCTTTTTTCATCATCTCTGATATAGCTAGCCCTGTCATATCATTAAGGGAGATAGTCTGCCAACCAGTCTCTAAAACAGGTGTCAATTGTTGTCTAAACTGATCTTCGTACACTTTTTCATCTGTTAATAAGTTCATCTCGGCAAGAAACAATAGCCATAAGTCGTTACGAATCTCTTGAGAGCGTTCTTCTTGTAAATAAGTAAAATTTGCTTTAGCTATTTGGCTACATTCTTCTGCTAACTCACGATCTGCTTTTAAAAGAGTTCTTCCTGATAGGGCAAAAACTGCTGAGGCAAAGGTTAGCTCATTGGCATCTTTAGCTGATCTATCTCCATCGTTATACCATTTCAATAGACCTCTTGCCCCTGAGAGCATCTCATCGACAAAATCTGGTATTTTGTTGTTTTGCTCTTGAGGGAGCACATCTAGCTCTCCATCAGCAAAGCGATCAGAGAAGACCTCGTAAAAAGCTAGCCCTCTTGCCATAATATAGCTTGTAAAAAGAGGGTTTTCTTCCCCATTATCATCTAGCCAGCCATAATCACTTCTTCTAGCTGTAAAATGTTTCATAGCCTCTTCAAAAACTGGGTTGAAAGCTCTTGCATCGATCTTCAAATAAGGAGATTCTGTGTTACCTACAGTAAGAAAGTAATCTCCTCCTCTTACTTGCTCAGTAAAGTTTAGAAGATAGAGCTCTTCTTTAGTCTCTGGATCGATTAAAGGTCCTTCGAGTTTGTTTTTATAGCTTTCCCGGCCAGATTCTTTATTCCTTAATTCAAAGTTTTCTGCATATTCAGTGGTAAGAGCCTCTTTTTTAGCAAAAGGCAGATAGCCGTAAGGATTTACCATTATCTTAGCTTGAGCACCAAAGGTGAATAACAAAATGAGAAGAATTGCTAATAGTTCTCTTATCTTCATCAATGTTAACCTCCTACGTTTAAAGCCTCTTTGGCCCTATTCGATTTGACTCTCAATCTCTATGATCTTGTCTATATCAGGAAAATCTTTTTGATATTCTTTTAATAGAAGTTGCTCGAGTCTGAGGTTATTTAAGCAATGTTCTTTATTAAATCTTTTATCTACATATGATTCCACTGCGAAAATAATTTGTTCTTCCCCGCTTTATTTGCAAATGTAAATTTATGCAAGCAAAAAAATCGATTTTTTGTTAAAAACAGATTACATTTTTACAATTATTGCCTAAAACTCCTCCTATACCGGTTTATAACCGGTATAAACTACTCATTTTATCTTTTAAGTACCATAAATGGGCACACTTCGCCCTTGGTGAATAAGTTTACCTTTTTCAAGCATTATTTTTATACCTCTAAATACTCGTTTTACATTTGCAGCGATCATTTTAAGTTCAGTATAATAATAGACCTTTAGTTTTCCCCTTACCGGGAGTTTAGCTAATTCTTGACCTCTTTTAAGTCCAGATATGCATCCTTCTACACCAGCTCTTTTAGAAAGACTATTTTCCAGTGTTTCATTATCAAAACATGTTGCTCTAACAAGTGAAGTGATATAGGATTTTTTACTGAATTTAAGTACGCCATAGCGTTTTTTTAGATTAGTTGGACATTGAGATTTCATAGGGCAAGATTCGCAAATATGAATATCAAATCTAGCTGAATAAGAACCTTTATTAAAATAGCAGTATAAGGGTTTATGTCCAGCAGGGCAACTTAGTATAGTTTCTTCTTTCTCTTTTGTAACTACATCAAATGATGATAGTGGAAGTTTATCTGGATCTGGTTTACTACCAATCATATCAGTAAACATAAGGTCGACATTATTTGATTTAGCCTCTTGCCAAAGTTCTACTGAGGAATAGCCACCATCTAGATAGACTGTAGTTTCTTCATCTATGTTAGGGATAGCCTTTTTTAAAAAATCTTGATCTGAAATAGTGTTTTTCTCAACCATGTAATCGACAATCAATTGAATGGGATTATCTTCACCACAAGTCTCTGTGATATTAACGCTATAACCAGAGGATTTCTTATCACCTTTTTGGCGATAAGTAGCATCAGGATCATATGCTGACTGCAAAGAACTTGCACTTATTTTAGACGCTTGTTTTGCTTTTGGTTTTTTGGTTTTCTCATCAAAGATAGTTTGCTCTTCTAAAAATCTCTCTAGAATTTGAACTTCCTTTGTAGCAGCTATTTCTGGTAGTTGTTTAGCTATTTTTAGAGCTTCATCTGCTAGTTGAAGCAGATAATCTAGAGTAGAACCAAGTTTTTCTGATTCAACACGGTAAAGAATCCGAGTTTTGAATTTAGGTTCTAAAACTTCATTTAATGAATCTGTACGTTTGGCACTAGGAATAACTTTTACAGCTTGATGAAGAACATCAAAAGACAAAGCAAGACGTCCAGCCTTCTTTATATTTGGCTCAATCATTGTAGAGTCCATACGTAGTTCTTGTTTACTAACACCTAGCAATTCTGCAAAGTTAGCAGTGAGCTCTTGAAAAAGTTGAAAAACAATGGTTCCTTCTTCTGGATTGCTTAAAGTATAGCCTAGTAGTCTCTCTCTGAAATCATAGACGGTACGATCGCCAACGTAGAATGAGCCTAATTCCCGAATTCCAAGAGCGTAATTTACCTCATAATCAGAACGCATAGCTCTAAAAAGTTGTTCATCAGTATAGTTCCATGTATGTTTAATGATCTCTAATCCTACTAGAATATTTACCGGAGTATTAGGACGCCCCATATCTTTGCTATATAAAGGTTCAAATAGTTTTTCATCAATAGAACAGAATACATGTTTATAAAAAAGTCCAGCCCAGCCTTCTTCTATTTCTTTAGCATAGCGAGGATCCATACTATCAATTGTGCAAAACATTGATTTCTGACGATGCTCAGTATTTTCTCGAAACATTTGCTTTGCCCCCTACAATGATTATTCATTGTATATTTCTACAAAAATAAGTGCATATCCTTTAAAGTTTGGTTAAGAAAAGACTTTCCGCAGTGGAATCAGTATTAACAGTTTTACTACTTGTTCTAGCACTCGGTGCACATCAAGCATTCGCAATGGGAAAAAGTGCCAATTATAAAGATGGGATTTATCAAGGAAAAGGTAACGGTATTGGTGGAGAAGTAGTTGTATCAGTATCTATTGTTAATGGCAAGATTAATTCAATAGAAATCGAAAGCCATAGTGAAACCCCTGGACTATCCGATCCTGCTATTAATAATATTCCTCGACAAATCCTAAAAAAACAATCTGTAGATGTAGATAGTGTTGCTGGTGCAACAATTACCTCTGATGCCATAAAAGAAGCAGTAGCTAATGCTTTAAATACAGCCTTAGGGCTAAAGAGCGAAGAAGACAATGCAATGTTACCTTTTGAAAAGGCAGATGTTCTGGTAGTTGGCGCAGGAATGGCTGGCTTAAATGCTGCCTATGAGGCCGCTTCATTAGGTGCTAATGTTATTTTGTTTGAACAAAACTCACGAGTTGGTGGGTCTGGTTTATATGCAGGAGGCACTTTGTCTGGTGCTGGAACAAAAGTTCAATTGGAAAATAATGTTGAAGATAGTCCTGCAAAGTTTTATGCAGATATTGAGCGTCTTGGCAAAGGTATCTTTATACCTGAACTAGCCCGCTATCATGTAGAATATTCAGCTCAAGCTATTGACTGGTATGATTCTATTGGTATTAGCTTTGGTGATAGGAAACTCTATCAACCAGCAGTCTATGAGGCCTTTGATACCTTACGTGAAATCCATATACAAGGTGGCGCTAAGGCTGTTGTAGATAAGTTAGAAGAACTTCTTAACGAGCAAATCAGGGAAGGTAAAGTAGTTCTTTTGCTCAACACAAAGGTTGTTGACATTGTTCTAGAAGATGAAGCTGTAGTTGGTGTAGTTGCTAAAGATAAAGAAGGTAATTTGACCACATATAAAGCAAATGCAACGATTCTTGCCACAGGTGGTT
>DAIMKF010000069.1:0-3834 GCA_036721855.1 Bacillota bacterium
AGCAGTATAAGTTAGGTCTAATTGCCCAAAATGAGCTGGAAGAAGCAAAATCCCAGGTTAAACTAACAGAATTAAAAGGTAAAAAAGGGGTTTTTGCCCTTACCATTGCACTTGGACGTTTAGGGCTCCTTCCTGAAAGCTCTTCTTTAGATAATATTTTCCTAGCAGGTGGGCCTAATGACTAAATTAAAACACCAATCAATTCTTAGCTTTACACTAGTTATTTTAATTTGTTTTTTGTTATTTCCAGGTTCCAAAATCCTCGCTCTTACCTTCCCTGAAGCATTTGATCTGGCCAAAAGCAATTCTAAGGGGCAGCTTAGTCTACTTGAAACCGAAATAGCCCAGCTCTCTCAAGTTCCAACTTCTTTTTTAGGTAAACTGTTAGCCACTACTGAGATTAACCTAAAAGCAGACACCTCAGGTAGTAAAGATAGCACTAACCTAAGTTTATCCGCCGTAAGCCAGGCCGATAATTTAACCCTGGCTTCAATTACCTATAACCCTCTGACTTCTAAGATTTCTTTTGCTCTATCCGTAGAACTCTATCCCCTAAAAACCAAAACCTCTTTAGCCAAACAAAAGCTTTCCCCAGATGAGCTGGAAATAAAAATCCACACAGCCAGATTGTTTTTTGCGGTATTTATTGGCCGCCTTGAAGTACCTTTAATAGAAAAAGACTGTCAGCTAAAAGAAGAGCATTTATCCTTACAGAAAGAAAAATTTTCTTTAGGTTTAGTCTCTTTTTCGGAGGTAAAAAATGCCACTAAGAATTCGAGTACTCTGCAAACGGAACTGATATTAGCTAAAGAAAAACTAGTCAAAGATGAAAATGCTTTAAAAAAACTGCTCGGGCTGTCTAACTTAAACGATCTTGACTTACAATTAGAACAGAGTTGGCCACATATAGAGCAACTAGAGATTAATCCTGAGCTTATAACAGCCTTAGATCTGCCCCTTTTACAAGCCCAATCCGAATTAAGCCAGCTGGAAAAACAAAAAAAGCCGCAAGTTTTTGCCAGCTTAAATCTCAATTATTTACCAAAAAACCAAACTTTATTAACTCAGATTAGCTTTAGTCACAATCTCTACAAACCTCAACTTACAAAACAGATAGCTCTTGCTAAACTAGAAGTTAAAAAGCAAGAAATTCTTCTTAGCGAAAGAAAAGAGGCTTTTTGTAAGGAGGTCAGTGAAGCCCTAAACAGTTATAAAAAGGCTCAAGAGGCCTGGCAAAATGCTAAATCTTCCCTTGCAGAAACCGCGGACCTACTCGGTTTAGCCAATACAGGTGCCTCTTTGGGTATCGTATCTGAAAGAGAAATTCAAGAGATCGCTCTCGAATATGAGTGGACTAAGGTGAAGGTTAGTAAAACTGCTTTAGATTGTCTACTTAGTTACTTTAATCTGCAAAAATATTCTGCCTCTCTTCCAGAGCTTAGCCTTTAAACAACTTATGGCAATATTAAGATCCCCAAAATTAAAAATAGAAAAATTAAGGTTAGAAACTTTAGCTTAACCTTAATTTTTTAATCCATTTTTCTGCTGTTGTAGTGACAATCTCTCTCTTTATTTGGCACTAAAACCTTGTAAGAAAAAGGATAATTGATGCTTTCTACGAAAAGAGTGGTGGTAAGAAGTACTATCTAAGAAAGGAGTTTTTTTAATGACAAGAACTATACAGCATGTATTTCTACTCCTTTTATTACTGCTCTCATTTAGTGTTCTTACCTTTGCAGATTTTGTGCCCCATAGGATTAAAGAACTAAGCTTAGAAATAAACAGTCTGGAAAAATCAATGGAAACAGCAAAGTTAGAAATGCGACGCTTAAACTACGATCTTCTTGAAGAAAAAATAAACCTTTTGCAACTAAACTTAGAAAAAGCTACTTTACTTGCTCAAAATAATCCTGATAGCCAAGAAGCCATCCAATTGTTAGCCGATATCACTTTTATGCTAAAAGAAATCGCACCTTTTTTGTATGAGTCTTTACCGGTTGAAACCAGAGGGATGTGGCTTGATAATGCAACTGTTGATAGTTTTTTTACCAGGGAGGATATAGGCAATTACCTGGATAAATTAAAAGCAATTAATGTTAATATAATCTTTCCCGATGTATATGGAAAAGGAGCAGCCATCTACCCTAGTGATGTAGTCCCTCAAAACTGGCGTTTTAAAACCATGTACAATGGTAAAGATATTCTTAAGGATCTAATTGCCGAAGCACATAAAAGGAATATTGAAGTGCATCCACTGGTTAGGGTTTTTGCTCTGCATAACGATCCCGAACATTTTTTGACAAGCCATATCGATTGGCTGGATAAAACCAAAGCAAATAACTATACCCTAGCCAATGGATTCTATTGGCTTTCGCCTGTACATCCGGGGGTAAGGGAATATCTAATTGCCATGTTGGTTGAGCTGGCTAATAATTATGATATCGATGGTGTCCATTTAGACTATATTCGCTTTGATTCAGATTATGGCTACAACGAATATACTCGCAATCTTTATAAAAAGTTATTTGGCTTAGATCCCCTAGATTTTAAAACTCCAAAACAAGAAGAAGATTTCATTGTTTTTAAAACCCAATTCATTAATAGATTTATGGAACGTAGTTTTAAGGAGCTAAAAGCCATTAAGCCGTCTTTAATAATATCGGCTGCTGTTTGCTCCCCCTATGCCTGGTATAAGCTGGAAAAAGGCCAGGACTGGTTAAGTTGGATACAAAATAGGACTGTCCATTTTTGTACGCCTATGTCTTACCGCAAGACTGCCACTGAATATCTAGCTGTGGTAAATAGTGATCTAAACTCCGTGGCCCAATCAGGTTATCTCTTCACCGGATTAGGGGTTTATCTTTTTAACGATACCGTTTTGCTGGAACAGATAGCCGCTGGTAGAAAAGCTGCTCAGACCGGGCAAATGATCTTTTCAACTACCAACATGAAACTTTCACACTTTGATGTCTTACAAAAGGGCCCCTGGAGTAAACCCGCCATGCCAACATACCGTGACCCTATGGAAGCAGCTTATCAAATTTTAATCGACTTATGTCAAAGAATTATTGAGTTTAAACCAGTCCTTGGTAACTATTCTTTACAACTTGAAAAGTATATTTCTACCATTGAAAAACTAGCTAAGCAAGTTAAGGATTTAGAACTTAAACCCTGGGATACAAGAGATCTGAGGGAAGAATCGCCAATGGATGTAACCCAATTAGAACCCATAATAAAGGCCATTGAAAGTTTTATTTTACAGCTTAAGCGTGAGAGTAAGAATGAAAACCTTATTCCGGTTATAACGGCTGAAAGAATAATTACCGATTTAAGTTGGGTAAATAGTCTACTCCTACCACTTCTTTATACCAGTAAACCCTACAAATTTATAGCTACAAAGTAGATAACAACCTAAAACTAATCCCTTCCTTAAGTTTGTGCGTTTTGCTAGGCAATTGCTTAACAAATAGCTTTGACAAGAGCCCTAGGCTCAGGTATAATTATTTTGTTTCGGAGTGTGGCTCAGTTTGGTAGAGCGCTGCGTTCGGGACGCAGAGGCCCGGGGTTCAAATCCCCGCACTCCGACCATATAATACCATTGATAACCCTCACTTTGTACGAAATATAAAGTGAGGGCTTTTGTAAACAAACAGAAAAATGTGGCAACCCTGTAGCAAGATATTCCTAGCTTCCGTGTCTTACCGTTCTCTTTGGGTATTTCTACCCTGCTCACGGGTTTTGGACGGTACTTACCGTCCCGAAGGGATTCCAAGAGTTCATCCTTGTGGTCTCTCAAGAAGGGTAGAAGTTCATCTACCTGCATACCATCGATTC
>DAIMKF010000070.1:0-3709 GCA_036721855.1 Bacillota bacterium
GGGGGGTAACCGGTACCTTGTGTTGTAAATAGTATGATAAAATGATAATATTTAACTTAAACTTTACCAGAATAAGGGGCAGGGAGGGGTAATATTGTTAAAAAAGAAGAGGGTCTGGTATCCCGGAGCGGTTTATCTAAGGAAAGCAAGGGGACGTTCTTTTTGCTCCCTTCTTGTAGTTTTTATCCTCTTTTTTAATACCTCAGTGAGGGGATAGATATTGACCCGTGGGTTGCAATACTTCCTCCAGTATGTTTCTCGTCACGGTTGTAATACATACCTGGACGCAAGGGAGAGGGGTTCTCATTTGTTTGAGGGATATGGAGAAGAGAGGATGTTCTGAACGACTTATGAGAAAATCACAAAGATTCAATTCCCCGAGAGTGACTGTCACCAGAAAAAATCGGGTGGGGTAATATCCCTACCCGATGTATGTTTTGCTGGATCGGGCGCTTCTTCTGATTTGCCTTCTACTTTATCTGCGTATCCTGCACCAGAAGGTTTCAAAAATTCAACTGATGGTGCCTGGCACCTTATTGCCGCATGGCCGTAGCAGTTATGGCCACTCCATGCCCTGTTCGTCGACCTCTTTGTAGTTGAAATGAGTGAACAGGGGAGTTAAAGAGGCCATTTCTTTTTCTATATTGCGCCTTCTATCAGGCAGGTTTTAAGACTGCTATGGGAGCAATGTTTGCTACCTTGTCCGGTATAGATATTATTTTCGGAGCTGGCACTTTAGACAGTTATTTGGCTTCAAGTAATGAAAAGCTGGCCATCGATGGACAGATGTTGGGTTATATGAACCGCCTACAGGACGGAATAAAAGTCAATGAAGAAACATTGATTTAGGAATAGAGAAAGAAGTTTAAAGCACTGTTATAACAATGAAGAATGCACGGTTATATCAGCAAAAGCATAAAGTTTAAAGCTGAAGGGGACATCCTACCATCAAAGCATATCTTATTGTTACCTTGATAATATCATGATATAATAATGATAAGCAAAGTCTAAAGGGAGGTTGCCATGATTAATATTAGGCCTGTTTCTGATTTAAGAAATAAATTTCCTGAAATTGAGAAACTTGTTATTGAAAGCAGCGAGCCTGTTTTCTTAACCAAAAACGGTTATGGTTCTATGGTTCTTTTAAGCATCGAACAGTATGCCGTTCTAACAGACAGCTTGGAATTGAAGCTTGATGAAGCTGATAAAGCTGCCCAGTTAAGTGATACTCGCTACACCGGCAAGGAGGTTTTTACCAGAGTAAAGAAGCGCATCAATGAGTAAGAAAGAATACAAACTGCAAGTTTTGCCTCTTTTTGAGGAAGACTTAAATGAAATCATAGACTATATTACTTTCAAACTTAAAAATCCAACTGCTGCCAATGATCTAGTTGATGCTATAGAAGCTGCCATTTATAACCGGCTACCTAATGCTGAATCTTTTGAACCTTATAAATCTGTAAAGGAACGTGAATATCCTTACTACCGCATACGGATCAAAAACTTCACCGTTTTTTATGTTGTCATCGATGATGTAATGGAAGTGCGCCGTATTCTTTACAATCGCCGGGACTTAACAAAGCTTTTATAATCTCTACCTGCTGCCCATTAGGATGAATATGGAGATATTTTAAAAGAAGGTGAAAAAGCTCTAAACTATATGCTTGCTCAATTTGAAAAGGTTGGGAACGACGATTTGCGCGGTCAAATTATGATTAGATTATGCAAGCAGATTTTGGGCAATAGAGGAACAACGTAGCCGGGCATGTGTATCAGACCCAATCCCTAAGTTGTAATCCGGTTGGGGTATGTTCATTTCATCAAAGAAAATATCTGAAAGCTCACGGTTATAATGCTGTCCAGTGTGAATGATGATCTCCTGATGTTCTTTGCGGAGTTATCTAGAAACCAGCGCCGCTTTGATGAACTGCGGCCTGGCACCTTTGATGTGGATAACATCTTCATTAAGACCAATCCTTGGGGAACATCATGCCCGACTAGGAAAAATTAACAAAGAAGATGGACGGCGCGGTTGCCACTTCGCTTTCGTTAAATCGGCTGTGGCCTGGGACGGGATACTATTTCACTGCTAATCAATATCCTATTTCAAAAGGTGGCCTTAAATCACTATAATTAGCATAATCAATGAGATTATCATGAAGTAATCTGCCGACCAGTATACACGGCGCTATTCCAATACTATGGGCGTATTTCCTAATTACACTTTTGTCCTTATAGTCAAATTCCCTTATAAATTTCCGGTATTGCCCGTCGGGAATTAAATAGCCGCCGGCCTTTTCGTCCGCCTCATCCTCATACCCGTTATCTTCATAGCTAACACAAGATATTTTTCGGTAGTGGTTAATAAGGTGTGCCAGTTCATGGAAAAAAGTAAACCAAAATATATCGGCCCGCTTTCCCCTTACACTTAACGCTAGGATAGGATTATCCCTGCGCCAAAAAGTCGCACCGCATATATATGTCTTAGGTAGCGATGGGACTAATACCAGAGCCACACCACACTCCGCGCATAATTTTTGCACCTTTGGAAGAAACTCTTCAGGGCTTTTTAATGTTAGCTCCCTAAATTTAGGTATATACTTTTTTAGTTTGGTGCGGTTAAATTTTTTAACCTTCACTACAAGCCCGTCAATTTCGGCCTTCCTTAGCCACGCCATTACCCCTAGATCGGAAATCCCCTTAATTTGTTTATGTTTTCTAAGCATGGCATTCATGGTCTTCGGCACAGCTTTTAAACTTGCCACCCCGAAAAAACCCCTTAGGTTATTAATCCTCTCTTGGCGATTATCTGTTGCCGGCACCCAGCCGAAATCACTCATGCTTTTATAGGGTACACCTTTAAGGATTTCTAAATCAGCTTCCAGGTCTGCCTCCCTTTTTAACCTTGCCTTGGTCAACTGATAATTCGTTTCTAAGTTCATCCAAAACTGCGCCTTAGGCCCAAGCACTGTTTCCAGTTTTAAAGCGGTTTCATAGGTGATGGGATCGTTACCATTTATGACATTGCTCAGATGCTTTGTGGTTATTCCAAGCCTTAGGGCTAGTTCTTTTTGGTTCATACCCAAATACTTCATATTCTCCCTAATTGTTTTCCCAGGCGGAATAGCAACAGTAGGCATAAACTTGGCATTATCTTTTTTGTTTACCATGGTAATCCGTCACCTCCTCAATCCGTATAATATTAATACTTTCCAAATCAAAAATATCGACACCTTCTTGTAAAATAGGCCTAAAAACAAGTCTATAGGGGTGGACTAAATCTACAGCAAACTCATCTGCCCTAGCCCCTTTCAACCTATGTAATCTGGCGGCGGGAATGTGCTTAATGTCCAATAAGCTAGTTGCGGCCGCTAGCTCGGCTACTCTTTGTGTTAGCACATTTCCCATTCTCGAACCAAAATCAAGCTGTGCCCTTTGGGGGTTTTCGCACTGTTTTTTGATTCTGTTGTTCTTAAATCTCAATTTCATTATATAGTATCATTCCCTAATGGGCAATTTATATTAACCTAATAGGTTAATTATTTCGGCATACCAGCCCTTTCCAATTAAATGATATCTGCTGCAGCTAAATAGTTAGATCCTATTGAAGATGCATTACCTAGGATGTCTCTAATATTAACGGCAAGCGCATCTGCAAGTAAATAGCTTCACAGTGGTCAACAGTACCTGAATCCGTATTAATAACCAG
>DAIMKF010000071.1:0-3459 GCA_036721855.1 Bacillota bacterium
AGTCCTTTAGCTCTTAAGCCATCGATTATTTCCGGGAGGGCTATAAGCAAAGCTCTATGGTTGCCGCCTTCATCTTTTATAAGGGCACCGCTATCATGCAAAAGAATAATCTCTCCGCCTTTGGCTTTTGTGACAATTCTTTTAACGATAGCTCTAGCCGAAGTAGTGCTTCTCCAATCCTGACCGGAAATAGTCCAAAGAACGATCTCTTGGCCTAAAAGATGAGCTAGTCTGCGATACCTAGCATCATACATACCGCGTGGAGGGCGTAAGTAGGAAACTTTTTTATCGGTAACATGGTGGATGACACGATTGGTAAGAAGAATCTGTTTGGTCAGATCATTAAATTTTAGGGTGGGAATATTTAGATGATCATAGGTGTGATTGCCGATTTCGTGACCATCTTCAGCTACCTGTTTGGCAACTTCAGGGTATTTTTCCACATGCTTGCCTACCATAAAAAAAGTAGCTTCGACATTCTTCTCTTTAAGTATATCAAGGATTAAGGGGGTATATTCAGGACTTGGACCATCATCGAAGGTTAGCGCTACATAGTTGGAAGATCTAGAACCTTTTCTAAAAATATCCGGCTGATAATCAAAGCCATTGTAGACGTAGAAATTGCCAAGAATAAGTAAAAAAATTATGGTAAGAAGTACCGTGAATAATCTAAAGATATGCTTATTATTAAAAGCAGCAGCTAAAAATTTATTTCTTTTGCTTAAATTTACTAGCAGACTATAAATAAGAAGTCCTGAAAAAACAAAGATCAATAGAAAACCAAAAATCCTAATATTAGTTAAATAGCTCATAGTTTTCCTCCTGTTAAACCTCTTATATTAGTCTAGTTGATTAATATTAATTTGGCAAATTCAAAAAATGGGCTGAACTTTTTTGGAGGCCCAAGCGTCTTAGGGTTGAACAATGGAGGTGATAAAGATCAAAGAAGTAATCAAGGTCTCTAAAGTATATAAATCTTATCACACGGAGTTAGTGCTTAGAGATCTCAACTTTACGGTCTTAAAAGGGGAAATAGTGGGTCTTTTAGGGCCAAATGGCTCGGGGAAAACGACCACAGTAAGGTTATTAAATGGTGTAATTACAGCTGAAAAAGGAGATATTCAAGTCTTAGGTCTGGATCCTAAAAAAGACGGTGATAGGATCCGGAGTCTTACCGGTGTGCTTACTGAAAGTGCAGGCCTATACCCCCACCTAAGCGGTGAGCAAAACCTGATATTTTTCGCTGAACTTTACAATGTAAAAGAGAATGTTAAAGATAAAACAGCCAGACTATTAACCCAGTTTGGCCTCTATGAACATCGCCAAAAGAAAGTTGGCAGCTATTCAACGGGCATGAAAAAGCGCCTAGGCATTGCTAAGGCTCTGTTACACGACCCAAAAATTCTACTTTTGGATGAACCCACTACCGGCCTTGACCCCGAAGGGGCCAGAGATCTATTAAACTATATCGAAAGATTAAATAAAAACAAAGAGGTTACAATTCTAATCTGCACCCATATTCTTTCGCAAGTAGAACATCTTTGCCATAAGTTTTTATTTATGGCCTCCGGTAAAATAATTGAAGCGGGAACCTTACAAGAGATTGAAGATCGCTATTTGACTGAATTCCAAGTAGAAATTGAAACCGAGGTAAAACCGGAGTCTCTTTCAGAGGATATATCCGTGAGGTTATTAGCTACACTACCTAAGAGACTAATCTTTAAGTTAGAGAAAAAAAGCGATATTCCTGTATTGTTAAAAAGGATACTTGCTATGGGTCCTGTTTATGGCTGTAATATTTTAGGCCGGGATTTAGAGACTATGTACTTTAAGATAAGGGAGGCGAAAAAATGAATCTAAGAGCAATTAAAGCTATTGCTAAAAAAGATCTCAGTGCAGTCACTTCCAATGTGCAGATCTTTTTACCGATTATTATTGTGCCACTTATCTTTTGCGTGCTGATGCCTGGAATGATCATCTTGGTTAGTCGCTATGGTAATATTACAAATATGGGCAATCTAGAGCCGATGTTAAAGTTGTTTGAAAAGATTCCTGATATTAATATCAAGACAAAACTCTTGAGTTTTCAGGATATAAATCAACAGATGATCTTTATTTTTGTTAATTATTTTTTGGCCCCACTTTTTTTACTTATACCAATAATGGCCGCAAGTTTGGTGGCTGCCAACAGTTTTGCCGGTGAAAAAGAAAGAAAAACTTTAGAAAGCTTACTTTTTGCACCTGTAGATCTCTATTCGCTTTTTTTGGGCAAAGCGTTAGCTGCTTTTGTTTTAGCAATGCTTTTGGCAATAGGTGGTTTTATACTCTTTGGCCTTACGGTCAATATCCTGGCCTACCCCATGTTTAACCAGTTGATCTTTCCCGAGCCTAGCTGGTGGGTGTTAATCTTTTGGGTAAGCCCATCCCTTAGTTTACTGGCCATTCTTTTTAATGTTGCTATTTCAGCTAAGGTAAAGGGTTTTCAGGAAGCCAATCAAATGAGTGTATTTATAATACTGCCTCTAATAGCTTTAGTGGTTTCGCAAGCGACCGGGGCACTTTTTTTAGATAGTAAAATCCTGTGGTTTATAGGTTTATTTGGTATAATTATTTCAGCACTGGCTCTTTGGAGGATGGTAAAGTATTTTAACCGCAACAAACTTTTTGAAAGTCAGATATTTTAAATTCATTTGATTGGGTGGAGTGTTATGGGTTTTATGACTCAAAAACATTTTCAGGAAAAACTGCTTACAGAAAGAGCTAAAGCCGGAGATAATCAAGCTCTATGTTTACTCCTACAAGATAACTATCAGTTGATCTTCGGCTACTTTCTAAAACTAACCGGCTCTAAAGATTGTGCTTTTGATCTAACCCAGGAAACACTCCTTAAAGCTATTGAAAAGGTCACTCTTTTTAGAGGTGAAGCTAAGTTTTCCACCTGGCTGATTACAATTGGCACCAATATTTATCGCAATTGGCTAACCAAAGAAAAAAGGGAGAGAGAAAACCGGCTTAAGCTGATAGAAGAAGAAAAGTCCCAAGAAACTGATCTTTATTTCTATCAGTTGCTAGAAGGGTTAACCCCTGAAAAAAGACTCCCTTTAATCTTAAAATACTATTATGGCTATACCTATGCAGAGATAGCCATACTTTTGGATATTCCTCCTGGTACGGTGCGTTCGAGACTTCATTATGCTATTTCAGATCTACGCTGTAGTTTGAAGCCAAGGGGTGATTGATTAGATGGATTGCCAAAAAGCAGGAGATTTAATTATCGATGCTTTTTTAGAGCAGGAGTTTCAAGCTGAAGACTTTATAAATAATAAACTGATTAGCAAAGATCTCTACACACATCTTAAAAACTGTTCCGGTTGTAAGGAACTAGTAGAAGATCTGTCAGATATTAAAAAAAGCTTAGATGAAACAGTGGAGTTAAATACACCACCACAAGGGTATTTC
>DAIMKF010000072.1:0-3296 GCA_036721855.1 Bacillota bacterium
GATCTTGAAGATTACAAGTTGCTTATCTCCGCTAAAGCAGAACCCCTAAAAGGTGGGAAATAGCAATGCTAAAACTAACAAAGTGCGGTTATTGTTGTGATTTATGCCAAGCTTTTACTCAAAATATTAGAAGAAAAGATTAAAGAGAAAAGCTTTCTAAAATGTGGGCCAAATATTATTCCGGTCTTAATTATTCTCCGGAGGATATTTATTGTGATGACTGTCTGTGTATAAAAGAAGATGCTAAAAGGATAGATATAAGCTACCTTGTTAGGGCTTGAGCATTGCGGCTATTGTAAGAGTTATCCTTGCCAGGTTTTTAAACAAAGAGAGGGACTTTCTAGGGAAAGCGCCAAAGCAAACTTGGGCAAAGAATTTAACCAAACAGAATATGACGAATTCCTATCGGCTTATGATAATAAAACAAGGTTAGATGAATTCTGTAAAGGTAACAGCAAGTAATAATCTGTTAACTAGCAGCCCTGTGTTATCTATTTCAAGAAATTCACATTTGGGAGAGTCGCTAGAGATATATACTAAAATCAAGGTTTTCAAAAAAAGCTGGTATGACCTACATTGGGGTAAGACACTATTTCACTTATTTACAAACAAGGTTAAATAAAAGTCTAGTGGGAACTTAATGTTGGGGTTTGAAACTTAAACAGAAAAACTTACCCTAGTTATAGTTTGGGCAAGTTTTTTTGTGTTCTTTTACTAGTAGGTCTTTTTACTCAAGGCAATAAGGGTTAAGAATTGATAGAATAAAGGAAGAGGATTGGCCCGAAGGGGCCTATATTCAGAAAAGTTGCTATTTTACTTGAGTAAGCTACTCAAACAATATACAATTAACCTTGGTATGGGATAAGTATTATTAGCTTTCAGCACTTGAATATAAATTGGAGTGGAATGTAATGGATGTGAAAGTGCCTTCGTTTGATCTTTTAAAACAAAACCAAGCTCTCTATGATCAGCTCATGGAAGCTGTTGGTAGCGTTATTAAATCCGGGCAATTTATTATGGGCCCTGATTTAATAAAGCTGGAAGAAGATCTGGCAGTGTTTTGTAAAACTAAATATGCAATCGGTGTCTCAAACGGCAGTGATGCTCTTTATCTGGCACTACTCTCAGCAGATATTGGCCCTGGAGATGAAGTAATCACAACCCCCTTTACCTTTTTTGCTACAGCTAGTTCTATAGTTAGAACAGGAGCCAGACCGGTTTTTTGTGATATCGATCCTAAAACATTTAATATCGACTCTAGTGAGATCGAAAAAAAGCTTACTGAAAAAACCAAAGCAATTTTGCCGGTGCATCTTTATGGACAAGTAGCCAAGATGGACGAAATTCTAGATTTAGCTAAAAGACACAATTTAATAGTTATTGAAGATGCAGCTCAGGCTCTAGGAGCAACCTTTAGAGGAGAACCTGCCTGTTCTTTTGGGAATCTAGCCTGTCTTAGTTTTTATCCTACTAAAAACTTAGGTGCCTTTGGAGAAGGTGGGATGGTCTTAACTAGTGATAGCAAACTGGCTGAGCGAGTTAAACTCCTCCGTGTGCACGGATCTTCCAGAAGATACTATCACGATCTACTTGGCTTTAATTGCCGTATGGATACCATCCAGGCAGCTATTCTAAATGTTAAGTTTAAATACTTTGATACTTATCTTAAAAAGAGAGCAGCTATTGCTGGCTTATACGATAAAAAACTAAAAAGTATTCCTGAGGTGGAAACTCCGTTTGTAGATAAAGATGCATTGCATACCTATCACCAATATACCATCCGAGTAAAAAACAGAGACGAGATTCATCAAAAGTTAAGAGACAAAGGGATCGCTACCATGATCTACTATCCGCTAGCTTTGCATCTTCAGCCAGTCTTTCGAAATCTAGGCTATAAATTAGGAGATTTTCCGGTAGCTGAAAAAGCCTCTAAAGAAGTTCTATCACTGCCGATGTATCCGGAACTTACACCGGAACAAGTAAACTTAGTGGTAGAGTCCTTAAAAGAATGTCTCTTCGAACTTAAATAACATATGTAGCCAAAGACAAAAGACCCTACTAAGAAACAGGAGCTTTCTTTGGGGGTCTTTTAGTCTGTTAATAGCATTAAGGGGTTGGTGATATGACCTTAGAAAAAAGAAACAAGATTGTAGTTTTTCTGCTTTGTTTTTTTGCTTATACAACAGCTTATCTCTGTCGAGCAAATTTTGCTATTGCGCTTCCAAGGATGCAGCAGGAAGCAACCTTAAATAAAATTATCCTTGGCAGTATTGGGGGAGCGTTTTTTTGGACCTATGCTATAGGGCAGCTAATAAATGGTTTTTTAGGTGATTTAATTTCCCCTAGGTTATTAGTAGGGGCCGGTCTTTTCGTCTCTGCTTTATGTAATATCTTAATCTTTCTTTTTCCAAATACCACCATCTTAATAATAAGCTGGGTTATAAACGGTTTTGCCCTGGCAGCTTTGTGGGGACCAATTATGAGGCTGGTATCTGTTTTGTATAGTTCTAAAATCCAGTCAAAGATAGCTCTAGCTCTAAATACCTCTATGGTACTTGGCTACTTTCTGGCCTGGGGGGGCCTCGGGAGAGTAATAGCTACAAACTCCTGGAGGTTAGCGTTTTTAATCCCAGGTCTGGTGGGTTTATTAATAGCTTTTCTTTGGGTTATCTTACTTCCTAGAGGGGTAGTTCCAAAACTAGAGAGAGAGGTAACCCCTAAGAAAATTCAGGGTAAACTGAAGTTTGGGCCTGTAGTTTTGATTTTAATAATTCTTTGTGCCATTACCCAAGGCATAATAAAAGACGGTATCTCTCTTTGGGGACCTACCATTTTAATTGAGTATGCAGGACTATCTCATGAAAAAGCAACCCAAAGCGCTCTTTTAATTCCTCTTTTAAGTCTTTTGGGTATGTTTTTAGCCGGGTTTAGTGAAAAATTAACTGCTTCTGATGATAGTCTCTCCTTTGCACTTCTTATAGCCTTAAGTGGTCTAAGTTTTGGCGCAGTTCGCTTTGCTAATCTTGAGGGGTTAAAAGTTGCCATTTTAATTAGTCTAGCCGGAGCCTTTGCCTATGGAGCCAATACAGTTCTTCTCGCTTTTGTACCCTTAAGATTTGCCAAAACCGGCAGAGTCTCAGCTATTGCTGGCGTCCTGGATTTCCTATCTTATATGGGCTCAGCTATAGCCGGGCCCCTGATGGGTTTTTTAGCTGAAAGCGGCAGTTGGCAAAACGCTCTTTTTATCTGGTTGATTCTGGCTCTAACAGGGGCAATTGCTTCTTTGGGACTAAGAA
>DAIMKF010000073.1:0-3237 GCA_036721855.1 Bacillota bacterium
CAAATTCAACACCTACCTTGCTTCTTTTTTCTCTACCAAATAGCAGTTTCCTTTTGCAAATAGCAGCTAGCTAAAAGCCAGCTGCCCTATAGTTATCGATTTCTATATAGTTTTATAAAGTAGAAACTAATTTGAAAATAAATATAAAGTAAGTTAAGGAGTAGATTAAGGGTTTTTTCCTTCTAAAAAGTTTTCTAAACAGAAAAAGCATGTTTTGGTTTTTTTTCCAATCTAAGTCAATCAAATCTTTTAATTTCACCACAGGCTAGGCGAAGGCCTGAATTTCCTGCTGGCTGAGAACGAAAATCATCTGGATTTTGATGTATTATTATTGTTCTTCCGATAACCTCGTGTGGTTTGAAGTGGTGAGTATAAAAAAACAGAGTTGCAAGACCATTCATAGAAAAAAGCACTGGTAAATCGCCCGCATGATTTCCGTGAGGTTGATTGTCTGGATTATAATGTTCACCAGCCTCAAGAAAAGGTTTGCTAGGATCACCCACAGTGCAAGAGCAACCCGAGTGAATATGAAAGCCATGTGGCCCAATTGGTGGATTGTCAATAGTTGCAAGTTGGTATGGTGGTAAGCCTTCTACTTGAATTAATAAATAAGTACCACCTTCAGGTGCATCAAAAAACCAAGCAGTTCCATTTATCTGAGGTCTTAAGGGACCTCCTTTGATACAAGCAGTAGCTTTAGGACGTTTATCAAAATACATCTTCGCATCTCCTTACCCAGCATAGATTATGCGAAGACTAAGGTCAAAGATGTGTTACTTTTGCTCTATTCCTATTTAAAAAGGTGTAGCTTATTTTTTATTTTACTAACTAAGCTTGCATTACTTAAGCCTAAACTTCTTAATGTTTGTCTATGTTTACTAGCTACGATAAGAGTAATAATTAAAACTGTAATACGTAAATACCAGGATTTATATAGTATGAAGGTATGAATATTAGCCACAACAAGTGTAATAATTACACCTTCAGCAAAGGGGATGGCTAAAGAGGTCACGATTGCTAAAAGTACAAGCCAATATATTACAATAAGATTATCAAAAAGACTCAAAAAAACACCTGTTGTAACAGCTAAGGACTTACCTCCGTTAAAGTTTAGATATATAGGCCAAGCATGACCGGATACAGCGATAACACCGGTTAAGAGCAAAACAGATTCGGAGTTTGGCCAATATTTCTTAGCGAAAAAAACTGGTAAACTACCTTTGAAAATATCAAATATAAAACCTAATGTGCCAGCAATCTTACCACCGTAACGCCAAGCATTGGCAGCACCTGGATTTCCATCGCCAAATTTCCGCACATCAATTCCGCATATCAATCTAGCTAAAACAAGGCTAAATGGGATAGAAGCAATGAGGTACACTGCTGCTAAGTAGATTATAAAGGAGAGATTCAATTAAAAGACCCCCCACAATATCGCTATATTAAACCTGATTTAATTAAGTTTATTTAATCGTCTTCAAACTTAGCTATTATCACTAGGTAAAGATAGTGTACTAGATACTTTTCGTAATTAGCAATTCAATCTTAAAAAAGGTAGCTTTTTTTTAATATGTTTTTATTAATTAGAATATGACTACAGCGAATTAGAATAATCGTTTAAGGTTTTAAAACAAAAAGATAGCAGGAAAACGCTCTCCTTAGCAATAAGAAATATAGTTGGAAGGAAGGTGTTTAAATGAAGTATAAATATTTTGCTTTGTTGTTGGTTCTAATTCTTTTAGTTTCGCAAAGTTTATATGCTGATTCTTGGCCAATTGTACATGGGAATTTCATTCAAGAGTGGCTATCTAAAAGCTGGTCTGACGAAAAATGGGATCTTGAATTATCTTACTTAAAAGAAGTTGGTATGAAGTATATAATTATCTCTCCAACAGCTTTTGGTATTGAAGAAGGACATGCTTTACGCACTCTTTATCCAACAAAGGTAGAAGGATGGAGAGAATATTTTACTGGGTTTGATATTTTAGAGAATACCCTAAGTGCAGCTAAGCGGGCAGGTTTGCAAGTTATATTGGGCTTAAATATGAACGATCTATGGTGGAAAAAAGGGATCAAAGATCCAGATTGGCTCTATCAAGAGATTGAGCTTGGCAATATGCTAGCGGAAGAGATCTACAATCTTTATTTTCCACGTTATAAAGATACTATTTGTGCTTGGTATTTTGTCTGGGAGATCGATAATCTTATGATAAGAGAGAAGGGTGTTTCGGAAATAATTGTAAATGCTTTTAATAAACAGATAGATTTTCTCAACCAATTAGATCCCAATCTCTTTTTTATTTGGAGTCCCTATATGAATTCCTGGCAAGCAACTGAAGAAGAATACCGTGACTTCTGGATTGAGGTTTTTAAAGATGTACATTTTCGCGAAGGTGATGTTTTTTCACCAATGGATTGTGTAGGTGCAGGGGGTACCAATCTAGAAAATGTGGCAGATTGGTTTGCCGAATTTAGAAAAGCTGTGGATACAAAACCAGGTTTAAAACTATGGTCTAACGCCGAGAATTTTGACTATCGTGACTGGACTTCTGCTCCGATTGGACGTTTCGTTGAACAACTAAAAAGAGTAGAAGAATATGTTGATGATTTTATAACTTTCTCTTACTCTCATTATTACAGCCCCAACATTATAGACAGCGGCTTTCACAAAACCTATCTAGAATATGTAAAAACTGGCTTGCTAGACAATAAACCTCCGACTCCTCCGACAAACATTGAGCTTTTAGAGATGCCTAACGGAGATGTGTTTTTAAGGTGGGAGCCGGGGGAAGATAATATGGGGGTAGCTGGGTATATTATTTATCGAGATGGAA
This sequence comes from Bacillota bacterium, assembly GCA_036721855.1. GTDB lineage: Bacteria > Bacillota > DTU065 > DTU065 > DTU065 > JAHDNZ01. The sequence continues at coordinate 2,835 of DAIMKF010000073.1, forward strand.
GACAAATTGGTAGGACACAGGTGCCAAAAATTACCAATCAAAACCTCTATCTTACTGCCTTCAAAGAGACTAAACTCAGGAGTGGTAGAAGTTATATCTATACTATTAGAAGTTATGATTTTGCTGGTAATATATCGGAACCTAGCGATGAATATGTTCTGTGTTATGAATAATATTTAAATATTACTAGAATAAAAAGAAGCCGGTACTTCAGGTATTGGCTTCTTTTTATTTAAACTTTTAGTACAAAAATGTATAAAGTGGCTCTTAACAAACAGTTTTTGTTATGGCTTAATTGATAAGCACAATACATGTTGGGTATCTTTTAATCAGTAGAAGCAGAAATACTTGTGTCAATAGTCTTTGAAAATGTCACCTAAACGGTATAGGTTTTATTCAGTAA
>DAIMKF010000074.1:0-2831 GCA_036721855.1 Bacillota bacterium
CCGTTACCATGGAAGTTAAATTTACAAAGTGGAACTTAACTTTTCAATTCACCATTATCTAAAGCTTCTTGATTAGTTACATCCACAACATACATAGCTCTGTTTTCAGGAGCCCAATCCGTATGCTTGACAGGTCTGCCGTCATTATAATGTAAAAAATAAGCAGGATTTTTTTCATAAATATCATCGCGATCTATTTTTTGGGGAATGAGCCAAATTCCAGGTTTCATACCGTTTTCTTTAACTATAGAAGCTATTTCTTTCATACCATTTTTAAACTTTTTATTGGTATTGAACCAGTCACGTCCACCTTCAGTATTTGGACTACCATCAAAAGCTTGCCAACCATCATCAAGCTGAACCCACTCACAACCATAATCGCGTAAATTGTCTTTAAGCCAGAGAACATTCTTTTTCCATTCGTTAGCTGTTATACTTTGATAATAAGAATACCAGCTACACCATCCAGTAGGTGCTGCCGGGAAAGACTCTCTATTTAACGGAGAAAAATATGCAACACCTAATCTCTTGATGACGTTTTTACGTAGCCAAAAGCGAACCATTTCCTGATTTTCAACTTCTATTTTATAACCTTTTTCAGCATATGATAATTTACAGCCATTCATTTCTAACGCTAAATCTAAAGAAGCATCATATAAAGAATCGGCTTTAGGAGATATTCCCAGCCCAGTAGCAACTTGATATACTTTTTCATCTCTGGGTGAATTTAGACGACAAGCTATTGGTTCTTTACCAAAATCGGCAAAACCTTTGATAACTATATCATCTTCTAAATCTATTCTAGCAAGCGAATCAAGTTCTGTTTCTGCCAAAAGGATGGTTACTTCACTTTGACGCAAAGCATCTTTATCATAAAGCCCAATAATAACTTTATCGAACATAGGTTCAGCTGATTCTTCTTCTATTTTTGGTAAGAGCAGCTGTTTGTTTTTATAAAATTCTAAATCAGAAAGTAAAATGATTCCATCGTACTCAAATTCCAAACTATTCTTTTTTGTATTGATTTTCCAACTTTTTTCATTGGCAAGGGCAGCTACAGGAAAACAAAGCAAAAGAACAAAAACCATGATTATTAACTGTGAACATGAACTCATACTATAACCCCTTTCTAACTGAAAATACAATATATAAATTCCAAAGATGTAAGATTAATTCCTCCCTAATTAATCTGAGATAGTTGTAAATGTATATTTTTCAAGGTATTATTCAATTTTACAATCTTCTAGCTCTAATAGATTATGAGTCTGATAATTAGATTTACCAAATCTTAATAAAAAAAAACGTACATAGAACAAACAAATAACTAATTTTAATTCACTGTTTATACAGTCTTATCCTAAACAGAAAACTCTTGGTTTTTAAAGGGTTATGCACTGGCAATGTAAAATAAGAAAGTAAGTACCTAATCTAGGAGGCTATACCAATGTTTCGAGAAAATAAAGAGCATCTCAATCAATCTTTGTTTTGTACTATTAACAGTATGGATCCTCGTTATGCCAAAGAAACAGAAGAAGATTGGGCAGGCCTTTTTTATAAAAATGTCTTTTGTGCCATTGATGAAAAACAGTTTGAACCTTTATACAGCAAAGATAGAGGAAGCCCAAATACACCTGTTAATATTCTTGTGAGTTTAGAAATCATTAAGCATCTCTGGAATTATACCGATGAGCAACTTTTAAGAGCACTACGAGCTGATTATGAAGTTAATTATGCTCTTGGAATAAGCCAACTAGGTTCTTTCTATATTGGTGATAGAACTATTTATGATTTTAGAAAGAGGTTGCTCGCTTTTACATTAAGCAATCCAGAAAAAGGGAGTCTTCTATTTCAACTTTTTAAGGATCTAACTTCTGATTTCATAGAAATACTAGGCATCTATACGGGAGAACTGCGTATGGATTCTACTATGATTGAATCCAATATTAAAAAAGCTGGGCGTCTTGCTTTAGCTTTTGATGTTCTCAATCAAGCTGTAAAAGTCATACCTCATTTTAAACTTACCGAGGCCTTAAAAGAAGTATCAAAGCCTAATTTCAAAACCAGTATGCTCTATCGAGTTGGATCTAAAAAGCTTAACTCGAATTTAGATTACTTGCTAAATTTAGGAGCTAAAGCTCTAGAGATAGCTAAAAAGATGCCTGAGATTTATGTTAGGAAAGAAATCAAAATCCTAGAGCGATTCTTAGACGAACAAGCTGTTACCGGTTAGAAAACCAAGAAGGAAAAAGCCAAACCAGATGCCAAAAATAAATCATAACTCACTACTGTAAGCTTAAGCTTATAACTCTGATGTTATTTTTCATAAGAAAGGTAGATAAACAATCTTCGGATTTATGGCCAAGCTTCTTTTTTAGACCTGTGGTCAACCTTTTCGAATAATCCTACACTTTTACATGATTGAAAAAAAGGAGCGGACTATTTTTGCTGAGGAATCATTTGCACTTATAACCTAAGATTGTTTTTATTAAGCAACATTATTTATTTTGAGAATTATTAATTAAGTAAAAGGACTTTAAGCGCAAATGTCGTAAACAATACATGATTCGTGTTATAGACAAGCAATAATACACATATAATTTGTAGTTAGTAAGGTGTTACGCTAATTTATATAAAGGTTGCATAAGAATACTAATGGTGGATTGTACAATTAACTTAGCCACCTCTAGCTAAAAAAACGCCATGTGAATTTGATGTTATTATTGAAGTTAACCAAATAATCAATAGATAAAGATGAAATCACATGACGCAAACTAATATAACACAAGTTCACTCAAAGGAAAACACCTCTCCTATTCCGAACGTTGACAAAT
>DAIMKF010000075.1:0-2686 GCA_036721855.1 Bacillota bacterium
TTTACTGAATAAAACCTATACCGTTTAGGTGACATTTTCAAAGACTATTGACAGATAACATAAAAAGGATAAGAAAGAATTAAAAGGCTTTTTAGAGTAAGGAGCGGGACATACTTCCTAAAAGCCCTTATTTCGATCTTAAAACCAGGTAAACGCCTAGGACCATCAAAGCGGCTCCGAATATCTCCAGAAAATTCATAGGCTTTTTTTCTAAGCCAAAAAGTCCGAAGTTATCTAGCAGAGCCGCAGTTAAAGTTTGTGCCGCTACAATGGCCATGGTAGCCTTAAATGTCCCACTTAAGGCTATGCCATAGGCTACTAAAATAATAATGGCCGGAGCTAAAACTCCTCCTAAAAAATCAGTATAGGTCAGTTTTGTTCTTTGCACAGGATGCGGTAGCATGACAAAAAGTAAAAAGGCCAAAAATAAAGCTATTAGATGCACATAGAAATTACCCCGAAAAAGACCGGTTTTTTCAGCAAGTTTTGAGTTAAACAGCCCTTGTAGTGCCATGAAGACCCCACTTAAAGCACTGGCAATAATTGCTAGCAGTTGCAAAGAAACTTCCTCCTAAATAAACTCATTTTCTCTAGTTTATCCAGAAGTCCATGAAAAAACGGTCATTTAAAGACAAAGAGCCCACCTGGGCTCTTTTAAGCTTTAAATGATTTCTTTTGTGTAAGATTTTCAATTTCTCTTACCTTAAATGTATAAGGTGTTGTAGATTGGTCCCATCTGCCTTTTAAAATAACCTGATCTCTATTTTTTAGATCATCTTTACTTGGAGTTCTTTCTTTCGTTGTTTTATAAAAACACTTTAAGTCTTCGTTATAAGTAGTTGCCACAAAAAGCTGGATATATACTTTGTTGCCTTCTTCCTGGAATAAAACTCGGTTTATTTTACCTTCGATATCTTCTGCCTCACCACTATCTTTTTTCTTTTTGATTACCAAAGCAATAGCAATAATAATAAAAACGATAATTAAGCCGATCCAAAAACCCATTTGACATCCACACTCCTTCGGGGTTAAAAACCAAATTCGGAAAAAATAACCTTTAAAATTAATTTTACTATATTGGTAAGCTTAGTACAAATCCCAAACCAAACTTATAGCCGGTAAAAGAATTTAAGTCTTTAATGGCTTGAAGTAGTTTATAGCCTCCCATATAATCTGCCGAAGCAGTTAGACCGACGATTTCATTAATATTATAGCTGAGGTTAAAGCCGACCAACCCACATAAATATAGACCTTTGGCTACGACTTCACGAGGTTCGAGATAGATCTCTTCGGAAGCTTTATGAACTAGGGAAAGATTTGCTGCAGCAACACCCAAAACCAGCTTTGGCGAAAAAGTAACACCTTGTTTGAGAAAATCTCTGTTAATCATTAAACCCATTGATTGTAAAGCCAAGCTGGCCTTTTTAACTCCTTTAACCGAGGACTTAGATAGTTGACCGGTATATAAACCAAAATTCAACTTATTATGGGGTGCATTTTTAATGTATGAACCACAACTAAAACCCCAAAACGGACTGGTTAGAGGTTGAAAATTATTGGCTGCTAAAGATGCATTCATCGACGCTAGATTTAGATTGGCAACATTGCCTTCAAAACTACGTATCTGTAAATCAAGAATATTTGGCCAATTTTTATTATTAGCGCCAACAACCAGTGTACTCACTAAACCTATTATCACAACTATTAAAACTAGGTTTATCTTTTTCATTTAGCTGGCTCCAAGTTTTCTTGGCTGCCTTCCCTCCTTATCGTTAAATCCATCAACTATCTTTCTCTGCCACTTGGTTTAATCCTGCAAAAATAAACTTTTCCAAAGCAGCTATATCGCCATAATGATCAGCAACTTCTCTGCCTTTTTTTCTATCTTCTTCCGTAACTACATGGATAGCTTCGCCATCCCATTCAGCATCTTGACCTTCTGCTACATCTAAAAAGAAAGTGGCCATACCTAATTTATGGGCAACCAAATCCAGTTGAGGATCATCGCCTACTACCAATGATCTCTTGAGATCTACATTTAAAAATTCTGTTATCTCCAGAAAATAACCAGGCCTTGGTTTGCAGAAATGCATCTGTTCATAGTTGGCTATAAAATCAAAATACTCCGCCTGTAAGCCTCCCCATTTTAACCTGCTTAAGATGGCTTTTTTGGGGAAAACCGAGTTTGTTGCCAGGGCTAGTTTAGTCTGACCCTGTAATTTTTGTATGAGACTAATCATAGCAGGTCTTTTATTAACCAAAGGTTCCAGAAGAAGAAATTCATTTTCATAAAACTTATCGGCAATTGGCTTATAGATCTCATATGGCCAGTTATGATCAGAAAAAGCTTGCCAGTAAGCTTCTTCATTAGTGAGATTTTTATCTGTATTTTCAACCATTTTGTCTGTAGCCCAAATTAATCTTTTTACAAATTCTGCCGGTTCATCTGTATATTTAGCAACTAAATGTTGCCAAAGTCCAAAATAATCATGGAGAAATTTTTTCATATCCACATCAATTAATGTGCCATCCATATCAAATAAAATAGCATCCCAGAACATGTTGGAATCCACTCCTTAAAGCATCTTATTTTGTGCCGTTTTCTCTAATTAAATCTAGAGACATGCTCTTGCAACATATACATTAGAGAAATGAAACTTGGGAGGTGAACCGGATGTTTTTTGTA
>DAIMKF010000076.1:0-2474 GCA_036721855.1 Bacillota bacterium
GTTAGGAATCTATCGAAGTTGTAGTCGCTCTTTAATACTCCGAATGCCCCTTCAAACAGATGTCCTACAAACTCGTTTTTCTGTTGTATACACAAAAAAAGGCTGCCGCGCAACTAACTAATCAGTTAATTGTGCAACAGCCCCTTTTTAGATGTTATAGCAAAGATTAAACAGCCTGAACTGATTGGACTGCGGGAATTTCTTGTTTCAACAGGCGTTCAATACCATTTTTAAGTGTAATGGTAGACATTGGACACCCAGAACAAGCACCGGTCAGTTTAACCTTAACAATACCATCATCTGTTACATCAACTAAAACAACATCGCCACCATCAGCTTGGAGGCTAGGACGAATTTTATCCAAAACGGCAGCTACCTTTTCCTTCACAACAATTACCTCCTCAGGATCTTTTACCTGATTTGAATGATTAGCTTATAGGCTAAACCAACCGCTCAGGTTCTAATCTGGTTTTATTCTAAGAAGTTAACTTGGATTTGTCAAGCTAGGTAAATTGATTGGTGTAATAATATTTGCAATATTATTATATGGGAAGGAATAGTCAAAAAATAAGAGAAATAACTGTTAGAAAAATTAACCTAAGTTAATCATGAAATACAAAGGTGGTTAATAAGTATGAACATTACTGGCAATTATTTACCAGTTAAATTTGATACCACTACATCTGTAGCATGCTTAGGACTTTCTACACGTGCCACTAATGCTCTTTTAAATGTCGGGATAAATACTTTTGAGGAATTAGATAAGTTAAGTTACGAAGAGTTATTGAAAATACCTAAATTAGGTCAAGTAACAGCAGCAGAGATTATAAGAAAGATCTCTGCTATAAAAAAAGGTATTCAACCATCAAAAAACAGAACGATTAATATTGCTAAAAAAGAAGAGGGTTTAGATCTGTCAGTGCTGGATTTGAATAAAAGAGCTTTTCAAAGTCTGAAAAAAGCTGGCATTTTAACCTTAGGTGATCTAGTAAGGATCGATGTTAAAGATCTGCTTACGCTCAAAGGTTTAGGTAAAAAGAGTGTACAAAATATAATTCAAGCTGTAGATCTTTATAATCTTGAAAAAAATGATTTATGTGATTTGGCTATAGATAAGTTAGGTTTAGATAATCGTACTCTTAATGCTTTAAGAAAGAGTAATATCTACTATGTCAGTCAGTTAGAAAGGATGAGCCGTGAGGAAATCAGCAATCTACGGGGTATTGGTATTGTTTCTTTAGCTAAATTGAGTAAACAAATGAAAGAGATAACCGGCAAAGAAATTATTAGCTGCCAAGAACTTTATTGTATCGACCCTACGGATTATAAAAAGACTTATCTCCAGGAACTTGATTTTAGCAAAAGATCATTAAATGCTTTAAAGAATAACGGCTTTTGCTATGTCGAAGAGGTTATACCACTTAAAGACTCTGAACTTTTAACCCTCAAAAATATCGGACAAAGATCAGTGGCCGATATAAAAAAAGAATTAAATCGCTTTTTAGGTAACATAGATAAAAGTATCTGGGAAGACCTTAATACCCTAGATGCTTATATTGAACTTTTACAAGCGCCACTTTCTACACGACAAAAGGATATCTTAAACAGACGCTTTGGTACTTATTCACAACATCCTGAAACCTTAAAAAGCATAGCCAAGGATTATAATTTATCCCGCGAAAGAATTAGGCAAATTGAAAAAAAAGCTAAAAAGAAGATATTTGCACTTTCTAACTACAAGACAGTCAAACCTTTGTTTACTCAGATAGATCAGTTTTTTGCTGAGCAGGGTGGAGTTTTAGAAGTAGGTTATCTAAGAGGAAAACTGACTGATAAGTTACCGGCAGTTAATGTAAATCCTACAAATATTATACCGATACTGTTGACTATGTCAGGTTATAATGAGGTTTTAGAGGGACTTTGGGCAAGAAGAGATATCGATGCTGATATAGTTTTAGAAATTCAAAAGGTAGCTAAGAAAAATCTCATAGGAAAAGAAAAACCAATTCCAAAGAGTGATTTAATAGATGCAGTGTCAAAGTGTCTTCAAGAAATGAATCTATCCCTACTTACTACCTTTATAGAAGCTTGTATCTTAAACAGTAAAGCCCTAAAAATAGATGCTTTTGGCCAGGTTTCTTTGGTAGAATGGCAATACTTTATTCCCAAAAGCCGTGAAGAATATATAAAAGACGTTTTAGAGTCTTTAGGGAGACCTGCTCATTATAAAGAGATAACTCTACGAATTAACGAGATGTTACCCAAAGAAGCTCAGTATTCGGTAAAATCAATCCAAGTGATATTAGGGTCGTCTAATTTATTTGTAAGAGTCAGAACAGGAACATATGTTTTGGCGAAATGGTGGGATAAGAAAACTACTTAGAACTAACTTGCTAAGTCTATTTTATTATTAAGTGGGAAAAGGAAACTGCTATTTGGTAGAGAAAAAAGAAGCAAGGTAGGTGTTGAATTTG
>DAIMKF010000077.1:0-2245 GCA_036721855.1 Bacillota bacterium
TTTATCTGGTTGATTCTGGCTCTAACAGGGGCAATTGCTTCTTTGGGACTAAGAAAAACACTTAAATCAAAAGAGACAGCGGATGTTGAAGTAGAATTTCGGGATTAACCTAAGCTAACGTTCCTCTTAATCTGTACTATAGTTGCTCGGGTAGGATTTTTAGTAAGAATCAGCGATCTTGGGTGCAAGCCTGGGGTCGTTTTTCTTTCTGGGTGAGAGCCGATGACATTAATTCGAAAGGATTAGGAAGAGATGATTAGAATACGCAAGCTAGAAAAATCAGCAAAAGAGGGAGAAGGAATTGGGTTGTTGCAAGACAAATCCAGGGTTTAAATTATATCTTATCGCTGCTTTGTTGAGATGGCGAATAAATAGGGGCTGTTAAAACCACTAAAGAGGAAAAAGGCTTAACTATACAGCGATAAGAATTAAAATAGCTCTTTGAAGTATAGACCTACCCATTTTAAGGTAACAAACTAACTTTTCCTTTTTATTTATCGCTAACTAATTACATACCTTTTGATTTGCTGGCAGAAAGAATAAAAAAGCTCCTAAAAAAAATTAAAATACTGTAATATTTATAAATAACAGATGCTAGGAAAATCCTAGCATCTGTTATTATTTAGTCCCCAGAGGTTCATCAAACTCTTCTTTAACAAATAGATAAACCAAATCATAGAGCTCGCGGATTTTAGGATCGTCACTTAAAGCACACTGTTCCAGGAAGTTAACATCCTGATAATAGCCATGGACAGCTTCTTTCATATAGCCTAGAGTTACACCGGCTCTAAGATAATTTATAAACTTGTCCCGCTGGGTATCATTTTTTAAAATCCTTTTATCTACTTCGATTTCAATACCCATTTCAATTTCTCGGGCTGTCTTACAGACATCAATAAAACGGCTGTTGGTAGAGTAGTTATCAAAGACATGGTTGGGTTGATAGATGCAAAGATCAAAGCCTAGCTTATCCCATTCCCGGTTGCCCTCGGCATTATAAAAAGGAATCCAGGCTAGTTTTAAATTTTTGGCATGCAGATAATCAGAGACCTGTTTTACCAGGCCCGTTTCACCGGGGTTATTAAAATGAATCGTCTCTTCTACCCAGTAAAAACCGATGAGATCGAGGTTTTTAAACTCAGCGGCATTGTATCTTTCCAGCACCTGATCTACATACCACTTAACGGCTTTAAAACGTTGCTCAACCGCTAGGGCAGGATCTTTTAGAGAGAAGTTAAGGGAGCCACTACCATCTACATCACCGAAGTCTTTAACTTCAACCATGGGGTTTGGAATCATGATATAGATTTTACCTCTGCGTTTTTGAGGTAGAGTCTGGTTAGCTACTTCATAAGCCTTATCAAAAGCTGCGATCTGTTTATCCTTGATAAAAATCGTATCGATATACCATTGCCATTCTTTCATGGTTGCCGGAGTGGCTCTAGCCGGTGAATCAAAAGCATGTTTTTTGGGACCAACTAAAGATAAAAACAAAAATGAGTCAAAAAACCAATCTTTTATTACCAAAGAGTTATTCTCATCTGGGACACGGTAGGTGACATAGTTAAGAGCATTTTCTAAAGTCCAGGACTTACCGTAGTTATTGTAGATTAGCATCAGGTCATTTATACCGCCACTGCGGGGATCTGCTTTGGGATAGTAGCCTTCATTTACTACATATTCCTTATCCGCTGTGCCGGTAATGGTAAAATCTTTGGCTGTAAACTTAGAGTTTTCGGCCCAAAGACTGATACCACCATAGGGATAGCGGCGATCTTCTGTCTTTAGAATTAACTCATCGTTTAGAAAGACACTAAATTCACTGCCTTTGGCAACTAAACCAATTTTTGCTTCTACTCCGGCTTTAATACCAATATCTGCAGTAACTAGTTTTTTGGAATTTTCGTGGTGTCCTCCAAAGCGACTGATGGAAATAAAATCCGGGGTGATATTAAGACTGTAAGTGTAAAAAGGAGATGCTTGGCGAAAATATAATCTGACCTGTCCATTTTCACCATATTCTTCAGGGTTAATTATTATACTTAGAGTATAATCAGACCAGTTATATTCGCCAAGCTTTGCCTCAGCAAAGCCTACCTTCGGCCAGGAAAGGCTATTTTCGGTTCTAACCCAGGCTATTTGTTGCAAAAGCCAGTTGTCAAAACCTGTTTCCTGAAAAACAGCTCCGGCAAGACTACTTAAAACCAATAGTACTATAACAGCTAAAATCAATATAATCACCTCA
>DAIMKF010000078.1:0-1879 GCA_036721855.1 Bacillota bacterium
AAAACCGGTGCTTTTAGCACCGGTTTTTTGATTTTAAAGAGATACTTTAATAAATATAAGACTGAATTTTGATAAAAGCAAAGATATACCTTAGCAATATTAAAACACTAGTTGACATTTGCTAAGATATACCTTAAGATAAGATCGAAAAGGTTAGTCAATAGTAAGTTAGGTTAGCACTTGTCAAATTCTAAATACTATTGCCTAAGCTTTTTAAATTACTCTTGAAAGAGGTGGCTTTCATGCCGAGAGCTTTCGGTAAATGTCCTGCCTGTGGAGGAAAACTAATCGAGACCTCTTTATACTGCGAAGGGTGCCAGACCGAGTTAAAAGGACAGTTTACCAGAAATAGACTATCTGTTTTAACATCTGAACAGGAGGAGTTTGTCCTTAAGTTTCTCTCAGTCAGAGGTAGTTTAAAAGAGATGGAAAGGCTTTTAGGTGTCTCTTATCCTACGGTACGTGTTAGATTAGATGAGATCCTTAATAACCTAGGGATAAGACCTGAGGCTTCTGAAGATAGTGAAATTGATGAAAAAAGAAAAGCTATTCTAGATGATCTAGAGACAGGACGTTTAAGCGCGCAAGAGGCGGTAGAATTACTGCGTAAAATTAAGGCAGGTGACTTACTATGAACGATAAAAAAAGGATCCTAGAGATGTTAAACGAAGGTAAAATCACTGTTGACGAAGCAGTCTCGCTTTTAGAAGCCATCGGAGAAAAAAATGCTGCGGAAACGGCTAAAGCTTCTCAAAAGGGCAAAAAAGGCGATTTCGATGAAAAAACCACCCGGGTTTTGGAAGATGTGGGTAAGAAGGTTAATACTTTTGTCGAAAACCTAAGTCAATATATCCAAGAGGGTCTGAGTAAAGTTGGTGATCAGATTTCCGGTTTTTCAACCTTTGATAAAGGTTTTGGGTTTGGAGGACGGCGTTATCGCTTTGAAGATAAATTTAATGGACCTATTAAAGATGGAGCCTTAATTAAGATTAAAAGCAATGGCCCGGTTTTAATTCAAGGTACAGATCAAGACGAATTCCAGCTTGGTATTGTCAAGATGGTAAGAGCCGAAGATGAGCAAAAAGCAAGTATCATAGCCGACCAAACTCTTGATTTCACAGCTACTGACGAACAGCTCCTACTTAATCTTTTAGATAAGCGTGAACTTTGGCTGGAGACAGTCTTATATCTACCTAGAAAATTTCAGTACACAATAGAGATTCAATCTATAAATGGCAAGCTCTCACTGGTCGATTTAGATCTGCTTACGGCAAGACTTGAGACGGTGAATGGGAGAATAGGAGTAGAAAAATGTGAGGCAGACTATCTGGAGCTTAAAACCTTAAATGGCAGTATCGATGTGGCGGGAGATTTTGATATTATCGATGCTAATACCCATAATGGTTCCATCGAGTATTTTTTAACTAAGGGTAATACTAAAGCCATTGTAAAAAGTACTAATGGTTCGGTAAGGGTGAGACTACCTGTCAGTCAGAGTATAGATTATAATCTGGAAGCTTCTACCGGCTGGGGGAAGATGACCATTGATTTGCCGGTTAAGGACCTAAAGCTAAATCGCGATGGGGACAATTTTATGCAAGCAACTACAGTTAAAGACAGTTCTTTTGAGCCTAAAGAACAAAGTATTCATCTTAAGGCATTTACCAGCAATGGTTCGATAACTATTGTTCCTTTGGATTAAATAAAAAGAGATAATTGGGGAGGTTTCGGCGGGATGAAAAAATTGTACCGTTCAACACAAAATCGCATGGTCTCAGGAGTCTGTGGTGGTTTGGCTGAATATTTTAATATCGATGCTACTCTAATTCGTTTAGGATATGCAGCTTTTACCTTTCTTAGCTGGGGAATCGGTGGAATT
>DAIMKF010000079.1:0-1564 GCA_036721855.1 Bacillota bacterium
TAAGACTAAAAGCCACCCCTTGATTTGTAAGTTTAACTTCTACCCTAGATGGTTTCTGGGGTGGAAGTTAGTTTTGCAATCGAGGTCATTTGATAGATTATAAAAAAATGCTAAGGAACAATTGACCTACTCGCAAGGATGTAGTAAAATACCTTATGTACGTCAATATTATAAGTGGGTACCCAAATAATATGTGCGAGGGTGGCGGAATGGCAGACGCAGCGGACTTAAAATCCGCTGGCTTAACCGGCCGTGAGGGTTCGACTCCCTTCCCTCGCACCATTTTTTATCCCTACAAAGGATTCATTCTTCTTTTGTTGAATAGAATAAAATAAGAAGCGCATGCTCGTGACTAATCAATACTAATCAATAAAAGGAGGGTTTAAAATGTATGGCTTTGCCAAAATAGTAAACTGGCTTTTGATTGCTATTGCTTTACTGTTGTTTATCTTTTTGGCGTATGAAAATCCATGGGGGTATATCATTATTGGAGTGATTTTAGCAGCAGCAGCACCTCTTGATTTTGTTTTAGCTAAAAGGCTGTTAAAAGATAAAACTATTTCCATTAAAGCTAGCAACAGACAGTTTGCCAGAAGGTTTATGGAAAAAGCGATCTATTGGATCTCTATTGGCCTAACATTTATATCTCATGGTATTGTTCAGACCGTCTCTGCTTCTTTAGACAGACCTCTGGAAGGCTGGTTTACTTTTATTCCGGTGTTTGTCTTTATTATCAGTTGGATGATAGTAGGTAAATTCCGCTTTGATCCAAATAAGTATGACAAAGAAGAAGCCCAAAAAGCTTAAGGAATTAATTAAAACAATTTGTCTGAATTTTATTTGGGGCTTCCGTTAATATCGTTAATGGGAGCCCTGCCTTTTTCAGAAAAACCTCTTGACGGTAATTAGCTTTCTGTTATAATAATAACTGTCTTCAATTCTTTTGGCGGCGTAGCTCAGTTGGTTAGAGCATGCGGTTCATACCCGCAGTGTCACTGGTTCAAATCCAGTCGCCGCTACCATATAAGCGCCACTAGCTCAGGTGGTAGAGCAGCTGACTCTTAATCAGCGGGTCCCGGGTTCGAGTCCCTGGTGGCGCACCATTTTACCACCTAGGTACAATATGTATATAAGTTTTTTTAGCCTCGGAGCATCTCCGAGGCTTTTTACTACAATTTTTACACAAACTAGGCAACAAGAAATGTTGAAAGTCGGCATATTCTTAGAGTACTATAATGCTTAATGCAATAGAAGCAGTTTTAACTACTTATAGAAGTTATAACAAAGGAAGCAATCCGATTTGTCGAAGCTGAGAAACGTGGGGTGACTCCTAGCGCATAGCGATTTGGATTTATAGTAATAAAGGAAACAGATACACCAATTTATAATTATTAACGAAACACTGAAGTAAGGAAATATTTGAGGGGGCTGAAAATAATTGGATTTATTTGTTTATACCCCTTCAGAGGTTAATCAATTAAATTCTAAAACTGCTTTTGTTAACCAAATTCGATAGTGTAAAATATCTTGTGTAAATAAGAGAGAAGTCCTTTAAATTCGGGTA